>CAWEGX010000004.1:0-130740 GCA_963808745.1 uncultured Bacteroidales bacterium | reverse complement strand
ATATCGTAGCGCTCAAGAGTATCCCAGAAAGTGTACAGCGTGGAGCGCCCAACCTCTGCGCATTCTGCTATTTCTTTTTTTGTGTATTCCATATCGTCCTGGGTTATCAGGAGGTCTAATACTTTTACCTGCGGGCTGTCCCCGAAGATTTCAGTGAACATGGTCATAATTTATGTGTTGGTTGTATTTATATCTAACACTGGATGTCCATAAAATAGGAAAATCTCACTTTCCATTTAGCTTATAAAAACATCTCACTCATCATTAAAACTTAGACTGTATAAATAATATATTCCGTTACGGGGTTAACTTTTTTTGTATCGACAATTGTCGTTGGTCTCAAAAATGAATTATTTTTCAATTGATTTTTAATGGTTAAAATAATTGTATAATCTATTAGAAAATAGTATAATCAATTAAATTTTTTAAGTGACTCCCGATGATTATATTTAACATCGGCAATAAATGTATAAAAACAGTCTTCTGATAGCGATTTTTTGGTGAGAACATTTATATACAAATGAAGATTAGAACCGTCTATAAATGGTTGATAATAATGGCTGATTATAATAAAATTGAAATCGCAATTTTGAAGCAGCTTTACAAGCACGGTTACATAGGAAAACGTCATACACCCTTCGAAAATGCGCTAAAGGAATCCCTAAACATCTTAGAGGCGAGGCAAAAGACAGCCTTGAAATTATGATAAAAACAGGACTTGTACTGCCTTATCCAACCGGACATGGTCTGGATGTGAGAATTAATCCCGAAAGAGTAGATGAAGTGAAAAGAATAATTGGGGTCACGCCACCCCTCTGAAATAATGACCCGTAGTATATTCCCCGGAGCAGCTTTTTTCCATTTTCTTTCCGGCAATACTGTTATCTATCGCTTCCCTGTACGCCCCGGTAATCTCTCCGGTCTTATCTTTATCATAGGTTTTTGCCTCAATCCGAAGACAAGCAACACCCGCTTTTATGATATCGGGCACGTACTCAAGCATGCAAAGTTCGCGGGAATTCATCACATAAGTGTGGTTTTGGGTATCGGTTTTTATAGGGAATGAAAAGCCTTTTTCATCTTTTAATAAAAACTCAGAATCCCTGCCGCCTGAAAAAAGACCGCTCACAAGACCATGCTCGGAAACCATCAACGGGAAAAAACCATGCACGATGCACTCAGTCTGACCGAAAGGCGACAGGTTTTTTATTTCTTTCAGGGTAAGTTCAGGCGATAATGTTACCCTCTGGCCGCAGTCCCCGTATTTAAATACGGGGTTTAAGAGGTAATCCATTGCCAGCCTGTTGAAAACATTGAAAGGATAATCGATCCGTGGTTCATAAGCCCTGGAGTTTTTTTATTGGTTTAGTAGTCACTTTCTTCTTTTTAGCAGTCACTACCATTCACTAGTCACCCGTCACCAGTCACTTTTTTATTAAAATTTATATATCTTTATTGTATCTATTTCAACACACATCCAATAAAGCAATTACCATGGTGAATATGACCAAGAAAAAAGGCTCCATAGCTATTCTGACGGGGGGCGGTGATGTACCGGGACTCAATCCGGCTATCAGGGCTATTACCATTCGTGCATTGCGTGAAGGTTATCAGGTTATTGGATTACGCCGGGGCTGGGCGGGCATTATGGAATTTGTGCGCGACCGGAAAGCCGACAACAGTGATAAATACATGGTACTTACGGAAGAAATAGTGAATAAAGCCGGAAGAACAGGGGGTACATTTTTGCATACTTCCCGCACCAGGCCCAGTCATGTTCCCAGGGGCAGCGTTCCTGTTCAGTACCAGGATAAATATAAAAATGAGGTAAATGACCTTACTGAAGAGGTGATTAAAAACCTTGAATACCTGGGTGTTGAATACCTTGTACCCATTGGGGGTGACGATACGCTCAGTTACGCCGTAAGATTATACTCCGAAGGAGTGAAAGTGGTTGCCATACCTAAAACGATGGACAATGACGTGCCCGGAACGGATTATTGCATCGGTTTCAGCACCTGTGTAACGCGTACAATACAAATGTGCAATACACTCCGCACATCGGCCGGATCACATGAACGCATCCTGGTTATTGAAGTTTTCGGACGATATGCCGGGTTCACGGCCATGTTGCCTACCATGGCCGGTGCAGCCAATCGCTGCGTGATCCCCGAACATAAATTTGATCCTGATCTGCTGACCCAGTTATTAATTGAAGACAGGGAAAAAAATCCGAGCCATTATTCAGTAGTCCTGGTTTCAGAAGGAGCCAAGATGACAGGCGCACTTGAAATGCTTTTCATGAAGGGGAGAAAGATGTTTACGGACATAGTCTGCATGGCGGTATCGGGGAAGTAGTATCAGACAAGATCAGGGAAATTTCGGCCAAATATTGCAACGGCCGCAAAATAAATACAATTTACCAGCAGCTTGGTTACCTTGTGAGGGGCGGTGATCCCGATGCCATTGATTCAATTGTACCGATGGCTTATGGCAATCTGGCACTTGACCTGATATTGAAGGGAATACATGGCAGGCTGGTCGTCCTGCGCAACGGAAGGTATGACAATGCTCCCATTGATGTGGTAACCAGTACGAACAAGGTGGTTGATATCAAAAGATATTATAATGTGGAACGTTATCGTCCACATTATAAAAGCTTTGAATTTCAGCCGCTCTTTATCATGACCGGCAATTCTTAGCCGGCTTATCTTTTTTTGTAAACCCAGGCATTGGGCGTAAGCTCATTGCGGAATTTATCAATTTCCGCAATACCCGCCCGCAGGTTATCATACGATTTTGCCGCCACCATCTGAAAATTATCGCGTCCCGGGATTATCTGGGCTTCATATCCCATCGTCCTGAGTTTATTCGCATAACTATCAGCATTTTCCTGAACTGTAAAGCATCCAACAATCATATAATAATGACCCTGAATTGCATTTGTCTTTGCTGAGGAACCTTTATTAGCCGATGATGCACCTGCATCGGTATTATCATTATTCGCCCTGAATAATATGCTGCCGAATCATTCATGGCACGATGCCTGGTATCAGCCATAATGGTATCAATCTCCTTGGGTTTGGATTTTTTGAAATACTTGCAGCCGTAACCCAGAAACAGGCTCAGAAATAATAAGATGAGGATGTTTTTCATTGCGTAAGGAATTGAATGGATAGTTCAAAAAATCAATTATCTGTTTGGTCTTAAACAAATTTATGAAAATAAGATGATGCACACTTATCTTTCAGGATAAGTTTTTAAATTTACTCAGGAAAATAAAATCTATACATGGCAGATCTAACCACAACCTTTGCGGGTATTAAATTAAAAAACCCAATCATCATTGGAAGTTCAGGCTTATCCGATTCATTGGAAAACATGCAGGAACTCGAAAAACACGGGGCCGCAGCCGTTGTGTTAAAATCGCTTTTTGAGGAGGAAATCCTGAAAGAAATGAATGCCAACCTGCACAGGATGAGCTCTGATGGATTTCTGTATCCGGAAACAGTTGATTTTTATGATTTCTATGAAACTCCTGAAGAAGCAACCATAAAATACCTGGGACAGATTCAGGAAGCGAAAAAGAATTTATCAATTCCCGTTATCGCCAGCATAAATTGTATCACCGCATCGCAATGGACTTATTTTCCGCGTCAGCTTGAAACAGCAGGTGCAGATGCACTTGAGCTCAATATTTTTGTATTGCCTACGGATTTTAACCGCACGTGCGGAAGAAAATGAAAGGATCTATTTCGATATTATCCGTGAAGTCAAAAAACAGGTTACCATTCCGGTTATCGTTAAACTGAGTTATTATTTTTCAAATCTGGCCTCTTTCCTTAAACGAATTTCCGCCTCAGGCATTGATGGATTGGTTTTGTTCAACCGTTTTTATAACCCCGATTTTGACATTGAAACCCTTGAATTTACATCAGGTGCGGTTTTGAGCAATCCTTCGGATCTGTATCTGTCGCTTCGGTGGATTGCCATTCTTGCCGGAAGGGTTGAATGCAGCCTGGCCGCATCTACTGGTGTTCATGATGGCACAGCCCTGATAAAACAATTGCTTGCCGGTGCCAATGCAGTGGAAATCGCCTCCACCATTTATAAGAACGGCCATGAACAGATACAGGTGATGCTTGATGAACTTAATAACTGGATGGAGCGAAAAGAATTCACTTCCATTGACCAGTTCAGGGGAATATTAAGCCAGTCAAAATCAGAAAATCCCGCTGCTTTTGAGCGGGTTCAGTTCATGAAATATTTCCGGGGATTCCAGGGAGTCTGAATCCTGAGTCTGAACTGTAAATCAGGCCAGATCTTTTGCTTCTGCCGGCATCCAGTGTTTATCCTTGCCTTCCCATTTAACATTGCATCCTATCGGGATTGGTAAGTTTAATGCTGATCTCCTTACCTGATGTAAGTTCATCCAGTACCCTGTCAAGATCATTTACCGTCATCCGGGCTGTTTCACGGGGTGTGTCCACGCCTCTTCCTGAATAAACCAGCTCCCTTTTTTCATTGAAAACATAGAAATGCGGTGTTCTGAGGGCACCATATTTCAACGCAATTTCCTGGGTTTGATCATACAAATAAACCCAGGGAAACCGGTACTGCTCCATCCGTTTCACCATGTGATCAAAATCGTCTTCACGGTATGTGTTGGCACTGTTTGAGTTGATTGCCACAAATCGGACCCCTTTTGGTTCATATTTGAGGGCTGTTTGCCGGGTAACCTCATCTGAACCCTAAAACATAGGGACAATGGTTACAGGTAAAAAACACAACCAGGTATTTGCTTGCATCGAAATCCGACAATTGATAAGTTTTTCCGTCAGTTGCCTTCAATTGAAAAGCAGGAGCCTTTGAACCAATATCTAATGTAAAACCCATGTTTATCGAATTTTAAATTTCATAAAGAAACAAGTGAAACAACCCTATTGTTTCATTTCACGGGTTTAATACGGGCAAGACACTCCTTCATTTTATCCAATGACCGTTCAATATTATTGTCGAGTCCGATGGAAAACCTGACAAGTCCCTCCGATAAACCCATTTTTCGCTGAACATCACAGGGTACCTCCGAGGAAGTGCTGTGTCCCGAGTTGCTGAACAGGGTTTTAAAATATCCAAGGCTAACGGCACAATAACCAACGCCTTCATCCTGCAAAAGCCGCATATATTCATTTGCTCTTTCCACGGATCCCAGTTCTACGGAAACTATTCCCCCATATCCGTATTCCCTGTTCATCATGGAATTCATCAGGCCATGCTGCTTATGTTCCGGTAAACCGGGGTAACGCACAGTCAAGCCCAGCTCCTGCAATCCCCTGGCAATATACAGAGCATTGCTGCTATGCTGTTTCATCCGTACATGCAGGGTATGCAGATTCTTCAGGATGGATGAAGAACGCATCGGGTCCAGTACCGGACCCAGCAGCATAGCTGTACCATCGTTAATATTTGACAATTCATTCACAAATTCTTCAGAACCGCAAATGGCCCCGGCCACACAATCATTTTTTCCATTGATGAATTTGGTCATGCTGTAGACAACAATATCTGCACCCAATTGCGCCGGGGTAAGGATCATGGGAGTAAAAGTATTGTCCACCATCAACAGCAAGCCGTTATCCCTGGCAATGGCTTGATAACGCAGGAATATCAGCCACTTCAAGCAAAGGATTGGTGACAGATTCAGTATAGATCAAACGGGTATTCGGCCGGATCGCCTTTTTCACACATTCCGCATCTGTAATGTCAACAAAAGAAACTTTTATATGAAACCGGGGCAGATAGTTCTTAAGAAAAGCAAATGTTCCCCCATAGGAAGTCACACTGGTGATCAGGTGATCCCCGGCCTTGCATAGTTGGAGGATTGCACAGGTAATTGCCGACATTCCCGAGGCGGTTACCCAGGCAGATTCAGTACCTTCCATCGCAGCCATGGCATTGGCAAGAAATTTATTGCTGGGATTCCAGTGCCGGGAATAAAAAAAACATCCTTCGGTATGGCCCAGGAAGGTTTCCGACATGGTTTGCGGATCACGAAAAGTAAAAGTGGAAGAATCCGTAATTGCCGGATTTACTCCACCGTATTCATCAAATTGCAGCACATTCTGAATGCGCGTTGCCGGATCATTTTGCTCCTTCATCCTGGATAATAAATATTTCGAAAAAATTACAACATTTACAGGTAGGCAACAATGACTTTAGTCCATGAAGTGATTCGGAATTAAACCGTTTTTCGGAAAACCTGCCGTCACTCGTCACTCGCTCACTTGACATCATTTTTATAAAATGTTTGTCAACAAAAGCATACTTTTATTGGTTACACACGTATATCAGTAAAATTAATATTTTTAAGAAAGTAAATGGCTAAACAAATGATGGATTTAACAAATAAGACCATTCTGATTGCAGAAGATGATGAAATCAGCTTCAAATTTCTGGACCTGGTTTTATCAAGAAAGACAAATGTGAGCATTATTTGGGCTATAAATGGTCAGATGGCTGTTGATTTTTGCAGGATGTACAACCATATCGACCTGGTTTTAATGGACATTCAATTGCCTGTGCTGGATGGCGTAGAAGCAATAAAACAAATCAAGGAATTCAAGCCGAATCTGCCGATCATCGTGCAAACGGCCAATGCATTTAATGATGAATGGGACCGTTGTTTCCAGGCAGGTTGTGATGATTATATTACCAAACCGGTTAATCTGCAGGATCTCATGTTCCGCATTGAAAACCTCTTATCCCCTGTTACCACCCGGTAAGGAGAGAGCACCACAAAATTTAACCACAGAGTGCACAGAGATATGCGCAGAGGCCGCAAAGTAAATTATTAACTTTGCGGCCTCTGCATTTTTATTCTCTGCGGCCTCTGTGGTTAATTATTGCATTGACTTTTTTTCTATATTGCATTGTTTTAACCCATATCATCTATGAGAACACTTGTACAATTGTTTGAAGACTGTGTTGCAAAATACAGTGAAAACGTTTTTCTGCTGGAGAAGAAAAATAACAAATACATGGGTGCTACTTTCAAAGAAGTGCATGAGAAAGTGCTTCAGTTTGCTGCCGGACTGATCTCCCTTGGCATACAGAAAGGCGACCGGATTGCCCTCATCTCGGAAGGAAGAAATGATTGGGTATACAGTGAACTGGGAATTTTATATGCAGGAGCAGTAAATGTTCCTCTTTCCGTAAAACTCACTGAATCGTCGGAACTTAAATTCCGGATTGCTCATTCCGGTGCAAGATTTGTCATCGCATCAAAAAGCCAGGCTAAAAAACTTGTCAGCTTAAAGGATAAAATTGAAACTCTTGAAAAGATAATCCTTCTCGATCCACCTGAAAAATGTGAAGAACATGAAATCGCATTTTCCAGTGTGCTGATGCAGGGAAAAAGTTATTTGAAATCCCATGGCGCTGTCTGCAAGGAAAGATGGATGTCGGTTACGGAAACAGGATTATGCCAATATTTGCTATACATCCGGCACCACAGCCGATCCAAAAGGAATCATCCTCAGTCACAGGAATTATACCGCCAACATTGAGCAATCGCTTAGTCTGTTTGTCATACCGATGTACTGGACTACCCTGTTGATCTTACCCTGGGATCATGCTTTCGCCCATACCTGCGGAATTTATGCACTCATGTCGTGCGGCGCCAGCATTGGCTCCGTACAGGTAGGAGAAACCCCGATTGAAACACTGAAAAACATTCCGATCAATATCAAGGAAAACAGGCCGTTTTTTTTGATGAGCGTGCCTGCCCTGGCCAAAAATTTCAGAAAAAATATTGAAAAGGGGATACGGGAAAAAGGAGCCATGACCGAAAAGCTGTTCAACCTGGCTATGAAAATAGCCTACACCTATAACGGCACCGGCTGGAACCGGGGAAAAGGACTCAGATTATTCCTGAAGCCGCTGAACCTGCTTTTTGATAAAATACTGTTTGACAAAAGTGAGGGAGGCATTTGGGGGCCGGCTGGTTTATTTCATCGGAGGAGGTGCACTCCTTGATATTGATCTGCAGCGGTTTTTCTATGCGATAGGAATTCCCATGTACCAGGGATATGGACTGACAGAAGCTTCACCGGTAATTTCAGCCAACAATCCGGCTCAGCATAAACTGGGTTCATCCGGTGCCCTTGTGAAGAATCTTGAATTGCGCATTTGTGATGAAGAGGGAAAGGAACTCCCTGTGGGCAGCAAGGGTGAAATAGTCGTCAGGGGTGATAATGTAATGGCAGGTTACTGGGCCAATCCCGAAGCCACCAGGGAAACCATCCGCGATGGATGGTTATATACAGGTGACCTGGGCTATATGGATAAGGATGGTTTTCTTTATGTGCTGGGCCGGTTCAAAAAGCCTGCTGATTGGCGATGATGGTGAAAAATTCAGTCCCGAAAGCATTGAAGAGGCCATCGTTCAGCATTCCGCATTCATTGATCAGTGCATGCTCTATAATAACCAGAACGCCTATACAAGTGCCCTGATCTATCCCAACATGGCAGCAGTAAAACGCTGGCTGTCGACTCAAAACAGCAGTGCAGATGAGGAGGAAACTGCCCGTGAAATTATTCAGCTTAATTGAATCACAAATTGATCAGTTCCTGGCGGGTGGCAAACACGAAGATATGTTTCCGCACCGCTGGCTGCCTTCCACCTTTTCAATTATTGAAGACGGATTCACCGAAGATAACCAGTTACTGAACAGCACCATGAAAATAGTACGGCCAAAAATAAATGAACATTTCAAGGACAGGATCGCCTACATGTACACTCCCCAGGGAAAAACATCTTCAACGACCAGAATATCAATACGCTAAAAAAACTTATACTATAGTCAATCACGGTGCCGGATCATTCATCGTGGAAAAGTCGAAGTCAATCTCGCTGCGGATACATTATTGTACCCCCTTTCATCCCTGTATTTGGTTCTCTTATAAAAGAGTTTACAGAAATAACCCCTCCGGGTTTTATTTTTGTTGTTAAAATCCCATTTTTGCATATTACAGATAAAATATGGAAAAACCAGCAATATATCAGCAGTTAAGCAAAAGGATCTTATTACTTGATGGTGCCATGGGCAGCATGGTGCAGCAATACCGTCTTGAGGAAAAGGATTACAGGGGTCAGCGATTTGCTGATTTCCCCCATGATCTGAAGGGCAACATTGACCTGCTGTCCCTCACAAGGCCGGATGTTATCCGCAGTATTCACATGGCATATCTTCAGGCAGGCGCAGATATCATCGAAACAAATACCTTTAGTGCCACCTGCAATTTCCCAGGCTGATTATCATATGGAAGATGTTGTTTATGAACTCAACCTGGAATCTGCAAAATTAGCAGTTTCTGCAGCCAGGGAAATAACAGCGCTTGATCCTCAAAAACCCAGATTTGTTGCCGGCTCCATTGGTCCAACAAATAAAACAGCCTCCATGTCTCCCGATGTGAATGATTCGGGTTACAGGGCCGTGACTTTTGATGATCTTGTAACTGCCTATAAAGAACAGATCAGGGGATTGGTGGATGGCGGCGTGGATCTGTTGCTGATTGAAACCATTTTTGATACGTTAAATGCAAAGGCTGCCTTGTTTGCCATTAAGGAGACAGAAAATAAAACCGGGAAGAAGATTGCCCGTCATGATTTCCGGAACCATTACGGATGCCAGCGGCAGAACCTTGTCGGGTCAAACCATTACCGCCTTCCTTTATTCTCTTTCACATGTTGACCTGCTGAGTATTGGAGTTAATTGTGCCCTGGGAGCAAAGGAAATGCTGCCCTATGTGGCTGAATTATCATCAAAAGCTCCCTTTTATATAAGTGCACATCCAAATGCCGGACTGCCAAATCAATTTGGAGGCTATGACGATACCCCGGAACTGATGGTGGCCCAATTCAAGGATTTTCTTGAACAAGGCCTGGTAAACATTATTGGAGGATGTTGCGGTACAACCCCGGCACATATCAAAGCTTTCGCCGAACTGGCCGCCGGCTTTCCCGCCCGCAGTTGTGCCGGCAGAAACCCATATTACCCATCTGAGCGGACTTGAACCATTGACAATCTCCCGTGAAAGCAATTTTGTGAATATCGGGGAACGGACCAATGTGGCAGGTTCAATAAAATTTGCCAGGCTTATCCAGGAAGAAAAATATGAAGAAGCCCTGATCGTAGCCAGGGAACAGGTAGAAGGCGGTGCCCAGATACTTGATATTTGCATGGACGATGCCATGCTGGATGCAGAAAAATGCATGGTCAGATTTTTGCACCTTGTAATGGCTGAACCCGAAATTGCCAAACTTCCGGTAATGATTGATTCTTCAAAATGGTCAGTTATTGAAGCCGGACTGAAATGCGTGCAGGGTAAATCCATTGTCAATTCAATCAGTTTGAAGGAAGGGGAAGCCGCTTTCATTGAACAGGCAAGGAAGGTAATGCAATATGGCGCCGCCGTGGTTGTCATGGCCTTTGATGAAAAGGGACAGGCAGATACCTTTGAACGCCGGACAGAAGTTATCGGCCGTGCCTATAAGATACTCACGGAAGAAAGTCGGTTTTGCCCCTGAAGATATAATTTTCGATCCCAATGTGCTGGCCATCGGCACCGGCATGGAAGAACATAATAATTATGCGGTTGATTATATCCGCACAGTTAAGTGGATCAAGGAAAACCTTCCCTATGCCAAAGTCAGCGGAGGCATCAGCAACCTTTCATTTGCCTTTCGCGGGAATAACGTGATCCGGGAAGCCATCCATTCGGTATTTTTGTATTATGCGATCAGGGAAGGACTTGATATGGGAATTGTCAATCCTTCCATGCTGGCAGTGTATGATGATCTTCCAAAGGACCTGCTGGAACTCGTGGAGGATGTTGTATTAAACCGGAGACCCGATTCTACTGAACGGTTGCTTGCCTTTGCCGATTCGGTGAAAAAGCAGGATAAAAAAGAGGTAAGAAACGATGAATGGCGAAATGGAACTGTGGAAGAGCGGATTAATCATGCCCTTGATCAAAGGTATTGTTGATTATATTGAGGAGGATGTTCTGGAAGCCCGTCCCCGTTATGTCCGCGCTCTTGAAATTATTGAAGGCCCGCTGATGGATGGCATGTCAATAGTGGGGGATCTGTTTGGTGAAGGCAAGATGTTTCTTCCCCAGGTTGTAAAAAGCGCACGGGTAATGAAAAAAGCGGTTGCCATATTGCAGCCCTTTATTGAGGAGGAAAAAGAATCCAATCCGGTGATCGGTGCACAACAGGAAGTCGGCAGGATACTCCTGGCCACTGTGAAAGGAGATGTGCATGACATTGGTAAAAGCATTGTAGGCGTTGTGCTTGCCTGCAATAATTATGAAGTCATTGACCTGGGTGTAATGGTGCCCACTGAAAAAATCATCGAAACAGCCATTGAACGAAACGTGGATATCATTGGATTAAGCGGATTGATCACTCCCTCGCTCGAAATCATGTCGGATGTTGCCAGACAACTCCAAAAGCAGGGAATGAAC
This sequence comes from uncultured Bacteroidales bacterium, assembly GCA_963808745.1. Taxonomy (GTDB): domain Bacteria; phylum Bacteroidota; class Bacteroidia; order Bacteroidales; family UBA10428; genus UBA5072. Next base: position 119,211 of record CAWEGX010000004.1, on the reverse strand, counting down.
AAGCCCTTGCTGATTGGCGGTGCCACAACTTCCAAAATTCATACTGCGGTTAAAATCGAACCCCATTATACTGCCCCGGTCATTCATGTGAAAGATGCCTCAAAAAGCGTCAGCGTGGTGAGCAGCCTGCTTTCTTCAGCTCAAAGGGATTCGTTCTCTGAAAACATTAAAAAGGAATATGACGATCTGCGAAAATCATACCTCGGGGCCAAAAAGCAGGTATCCTATATAAGTCTGGAAGAGGCAAGGAGAAACGCACTAAACCTGGTCATGGGACAAATCGCAGAGTTGCGGTGCCACAATTTACAGGCATAAAAACATATCATGATTTTCCCCTCGAAGAAATCAGGGATTATATCAGCTGGGTTTTCTTTTTTGTTGTCTGGCAGCTGCGCGGAAAATATCCGGATATCCTGAATGACCCAAGGCAGGGAGAGGAGGCAAGGAAGCTCTTTGATGATGCCAATCGCCTGCTCGACCGGATTATTCGGGAAAAGGCGCTGACAGCCCATGGTGTGATCGGAATTTTTCCGGCCAATTCGGTCGGTGACGATATTGAAGTTTACAGTGATGCTTCAAGAACAAATGTGATTTCCAGGTTTATCAACCTCCGAAACCAGGAATTGAAATCCGATGGCGCCCCAATCTCTGTCTTTCCGATTTCATTGCTCCCCGTTCCAGCGGCATTGTGGATTACCTGGGTGCTTTTGCCGTAACAGCCGGATTGGGAATTGAAAAACTACTGGCTGAATTCGTGGCCAAACTTGACGATTACCAGGGAATCATGGTCAAAGCACTGGCTGACCGGCTGGCCGAAGCATTTACCGAACTCATTCATCTCAGGGTAAGAAAGGAATTGTGGGGCTATGCAAAGGATGAAAACCTGTCACTGGATGACTTATTACTTGAAAAATATAAGGGTATCCGCCCGGCACATGGTTATCCGGCCTGTCCTGACCATTCGGAAAAAGGCACACCTTGTTTAACTTGCTTGCAGGCAGAAAAGAATACATCGATAACCCTCACTGAAAGTTATTCAATGTATCCGGCAGCCTCTGTCAGCGGATTAATTTTCGCACATCCGAAATCACGTTACTTTTTTGTCGGAAATATATCCTTTGACCAGGTTCAGGATTATGCATCAAGGAAAGCAATTGCCTGTTCAGACTGTTGAAAGTTTACTTGCATCTAACCTGAATTATAAATAGTCCTAAAATTTAGATCCGCATGAGGATTACAGACCTTTTTGACAAATGCAGAGCGTACCTTTTCATTTGAATTTTTTCCTCCGAAAGATGAAATTTCAGCCGTAGATTTCGGCATCAATGTGGGTCAGCTTATCAATCTCGATCCCACTTTTGTCACTGTCACCTATGGTGCCGGAGGTTCCAACCAGGAACGCACCTTTTCGCTGGTTGATTATCTGCAGAATAAAATCGGCCTCAATACCATGGCTCACTACACCTGTGTTGGAGCCGGCAGGGATAAAATCGCCAGGGACATGGAATATCTGCAGAAGATCCGTATTGAAAACCTGATGTTACTTCGCGGTGATCCACCCAAAGGCAGTAGTGAATTTTTCGCCCCGGAAAATGGTTTTAGTTTTGCCAGTGATCTGATCTCTTTGTGAAAGAAAAGTTTCTCTTTTTCAGTAGGAGCTGCTGCATATCCGGAAAAACATCCTGAATCCGGTTCCCTGGATGAGGATATACAAAGGTTAAAAATCAAATGCGAGGCAGGAGCCGATTTTCTGATTACCCAGCTTTTTTTTGATAATGAGGCCTACTTCGTTTTGTACAGAAGGCAAAAAAGGCAGGGATAGAACTGCCGCATTATTCCGGGCATTATACCCATTACAAATTACAAGCAGATCAAAAGATACGTGGAAATGACGTCAGCCACGTTTCCTGCCGACCTGCTTGAAAAACTGGAAACACATCAGGATAGTCCCGGCTAAAATTTACCAGATCGGTATTGATCATGCGATCAAACAATGCCTTGATTTGCTGGAAAGAGGCGCACCGGGCATTCATTTTTATACCCTGAATAAGTCCAGGGCGGCAGTGGAGGTTTTTGAATCGCTGCCAAGAATGATCCGTTAATAATTTTAGTATCTCAACATAAATTCGTAAACTTATACCAGTTTTAATCCTGATGTTTAACCTAATATTTTTACGATGACTCAACAGAAAAATACATTAGCCGTGGGGATGACATTTATGTCAATGATTTTTTTCATTTTTGGTTTTGTAACCACCTTTAACATTACCCTTAGCGCAAAAGTTAAGGAAGTATTTCAATTAAGCGAGTTTATGGCTCAATTGGTAAATGGAGTATTCTTTTTCACTTATTTTCTATTGTCCTTTGCAAGTGGCTCGATAATTAAGAAAATAGGCTATAAAATGGGAGTGATTCTAGGATTGTTTGGAGTTGGTATCGGAAGTTATTTATTTTTCCCGGCTGCCAATATTCCTTCATACCCTTTCTTCCTGATTGCCATTTTTATTATGGCATCTGGTGTTGTTTTCCTTCAAACCGCTGCCAATCCTTATGTTGCAGCATTAGGATCAGCTGCATACAGCATCTGGCCGTTTGAATTTAACCCAGGCCCTTAATTCCATAGGTACAACCATTGCCCCGCTTATTCTGAGCGTTTTGTATTTACAGCAGCCGGAACAGCCATGGGCGCGAAGGCAGTTCAGATACCTTTTCTGGTAATCGGAACACTTGTGATACTTATTCGGTATAGGTATATTGTTTTTAAAATTGCCTGAAATATCAACTCAGGGTGAACAAAAGAAAAGCATTTGGAAATATCCGCATGTGGTATTGGGTGCCTTTGGAATCTTTTTCTATGTAGGCGCTGAAGTCGGAACGGCGGCCATGATCGTTCCTTATTTAACTGATCCGGGTTTGGGAGGACTAACCACTGCCATTGCAGCCAAATATGCCGCAATATATTGGGGAGGTGCCATGATTGGCCGGTTCTTCGGATCCATTATGCTTTCCAATATTTCCGATAATTCCAAAAAATATACGTATGTTCTTCTGGTTCTTGCCTTTGCATTCGTTGCAGGTTGGTACATTACTGAATTAAGTGTGAGGGATGGTCTGATATTTATGGGTATTTCGGCTGCCAGTTTTCTTGCTATGCAACTCGGAAGAAGCAGAACCAGTATCACCCTGGCAGTTTTTGCCGCAATTGCCGCCCTGCTTGAGTTCGTTACCATGGGCAGCACCAGGTTTGGTTGCCATGTGGGCTGTAATTTCAATCGGATTCTTTAACTCGGTTATGTTCCCGAATATCTTTGCCCTTAGTGTTGATGGTCTCGATAAGAGTGAAATGAGTATGGCCTCCGGGGTTATCAATACGCTAATTGTTGGCGGAGCCATAATACCTGTTCTGATGGGTGTTATTGCTGATAACTGGAGTGTCAGATACGCATTTGTTCTGCCGGTAGTCTGTTATGTCTACATTATTTTCTTTGCACTGGTAGGAAGCAAGCACAGGTAAACAATATCATTCATGTAAACAAAAATGGCGGAATATTTCCGCCATTTTTTGTTTTGATTGGTTCACATCTTCCGAACCTTCTTCTTTCATTTTGTTTCCCTTTTTTTCCAGAATCGGTAGAACTTTTATTAATTGTTTTAACTGCATTGTTATGGAAACTAAAATCAAAACGCAGCCATTGTCGGCTGTAAAAGATACCGAAATCCAAAAAATCACCCCCTTTTTATGGTTTGACACCCAGGCCCTGGACGCAGCAAATTTTTATACATCCGTATTTAAAAATGCAAGGGTTAAAACCACTACCAGGTATGGTGCTGAAGGTGCCTCTGCGGCAGGAATGCAACAGGATTCAATTATGACTGTCGTTTTTGAAATTGAAGGCCAGGAATTTACGGCCATTAATGGCGGTCCGGTCTTTAAATTATCACCTTCCATATCTTTTATGGTAAATTGCCGGACAGCGGAAAAAATCAATGACCTCTGGTCAAAATTGTCTGTTGGAGGTAAGGTGATGATGGAATTAAACAAATATCCGTTCAGTGAACTGTACGGCTGGATTGAAGATAAATTCGGGGTTTCCTGGCAGCTTATTCTGAGTGAGGAATCTCCCATCATTGTACCGTGCCTGTTATTTGCCGGCGATCGGAAAGGGAAAGCCGAAGAAGCCATTAATTATTATATGTCCCTTTTCCGGATGTCTTCGGTTGAACAGGTGGAATATTATGAGGCAGGTGAACCCGGACCTGAAGGAATGGTCAAGTATGCTGCTTTTACAATAAACGGACAAAAATTTGCTGCCATGGACAGCGGAAATGATGTTCCTTTCGCTTTTTCTCCGGCCATTTCCTTTGTTATAAACTGTGAGACCCAGGAACAGATCGATTATTACTGGGATCATTTAACCGAGGGTGGTGATATCAATGCGCAGCAGTGCGGCTGGTTGCAGGATAAATATGGTCTGTCGTGGCAGGTCATACCTGCGGAGCTTGGTCTTTTGCTGAGTGATCCGGGAAAATCGGGATTGGTAATGAGTGAAATGCTCAGGATGAAGAAACTGGATCTGAACAGGTTAAGAAGTGTCTAATCCGGTACCACCCCGTCGGGTCCCCCACCCCGACGGGGTGTATGCTAATGTTTGAAGCAATATCCAATTCTCACACTAAAGGCACGCTGTTCAATATCATAACCGGTTTGGCTCACAGCATAAATATTTGCAATTCCATAGGCAAAACATCCCTCCAGAGAAAAACGTTTCCATTCCAGGCCTGCACCACCGATCAAACCATAATCAAACCTTCTGAAATCATCCTGTGGTTCTTTTCCCCAATTGATGTCCCATGATTTGCTCGTATCGGCCGTTTCTATCCTTGCTTTTCCCGACAGGCCGCAGCCCGCATAAGGTCCCGCTTCTATAAAAACAATCATATTTCCGGCTTTGAAATTCCACCTGGCCAATAGCGGAATATCAAGATACAACAAGCCGGTTGACCACATCGGCAGACCTTCCCAATGCCTCCACATGACCACGGGTGCCCTTGTTTTCAAGGATTATACCCGAATGCAGGGAAAAATGCCGGCCCCACATATAGTCAATAGCCGGACCGGCATTGAATCCATATAGAAATAAATTCTCTGCAAAATCTGCATTATAATTTTTTGCGATTTGGGTGGAAACGTTTAACCCAGCCTGGAAGCCATACCTGAATTGTGCCCTGAGTGGAATAAAAACACAAGTCATAAAGATTATCAGCGCAAATTTCCTCATGCGCTGAGAGAAATTTCCGCTGGTTGTGAAAATGACCTGTATCTTTTTTCCATAAACCGATCAGTGCAGTTTTACTCCGATCATGTGAATAAACTCTTCCCGTGTACGATTATCATTCAGAAAACAACCCGTAAACGCAGAGGTGGTTGTTACCGAATTTTGCTTTTGTACTCCCCGCATCACCATGCAAAGGTGTTTTGCCTCGATAACGACGGCCACACCAAGGGGATTCAATGCATCCTGAATACAATCCCTGATCTGAACAGTAAGTCTTTCCTGTACCTGAAGTCTTCGGGCAAAAGCATCCACAACCCTGGCAATCTTGCTCAATCCCGTAATATTTCCATCGGGAATATAGGCCACATGGGCCTTACCAAAAAACGGGACCATATGATGTTCACAAAGGGAATACAATTCAATATCCTTCACAAGTACCATTTCCCGGTAATCTTCATGAAATATGGAAGCGGCGAGTATCTCCTCAGGTTTGATAAAATATCCATGGGTAAAATACTGCATAGCCTTGGCTACCCGGTCCGGAGTATCAATAAGTCCTTCACGGCACGGATCTTCACCCAGATTCAGCAACACCTTTCTGTAAAGCGAAGACAAGGATTTGGTTTTCCTGCCATTAAATTTATCGATCCGCTCAAAGCCGGTTTCTGATATCCCTTCAATAACGATTTTCTTGTCATCCATCAGTAATATGTTAAATTAATTAGGCCCCGGAGTTATTTTAGCTAAGCGGACATAAAAATATCTTAACTTTAAATCCATGAGGATATAGACAAATTTAGGAACTTTTTGTTTTATTAAGAGAAAAAATAACGGCGTATGAAAATCCTTCTGGTAGCTTCATCCAACAGCGAAATAAAACCACTGCGGGATAAGCTCACCTTCGTGTCGAAGTTAAACGCAAACCTGGTAAATTACAGGCTGGGCACACTCGACATTGATATCCTGATTACGGGACATGGAAGCGTACCCATGGTTTATCACCTGGTAAAAACAATGCATGTGTATAGCTATGACCTGGCTATTAACCTTGGAATAGCCGGAAGTTTTGATTACTTCCTTGAATTGGGTTTTGTGGTGAATGTGGTGCAGGATCAGTTTGCAGATCTGGGATTTGAAGAAAAAGATGCGTTCTTTACCCTGTTTGAGAAAGAATTGCTAAATGAAGATTCATTCCCGTTTACAGGTGAATTGTTGCGCAGTCTCGGAAACTTTGAGATAGACGTGGTTGATTCATTGATCCCTGTGAAGTCAATTACTGTAAATACGCTTCATGGCCGTCAGGAAAATATTCAGCGTGTAAAAAAACAGTTCAAAAGCGAAATTGAAACCATGTCGGGTGCCGCCTTCTTTTATGCCTGCCTGATGGAAAAAATCCCATTCCTGCAAATCAGGGCTGTATCCTATTTTATTGAAATTCCCAAAGTGGACAATTGGAATTTACCTTTGGCCATCAGGAACCTTACTGCAACGACTTTGGATTTGCTGGAGGAGCTCAGGGCTGATTAGGGACGAGGGACCAGGGACAAGCAAGAACATTATGAGAATTATGAATTATGAATGTGGAAAACTGATGTTATACAATGGCAATCGACAGTTCGGGATTGCCGGTAGAAACGAATATATCAGCCCTTCACATTCTTCAGATTGCATGAACTGCTGAACGAATAGTTCTTATCTATAAATTTTAACTTTTAATCATGGTAATTGTAACAGGCGCGGCCGGTTTTATCGGGAGTAACCTGGTAAGTTTGCTGAATTCCCGGGGAATTCAAAAGATAGTCCTGGTGGATGATTTCGACAATGAGGTAAAAAACAAAAACCTCCTAAATAAGGATTATGTTGCCCGGATTCACCGGGATGATTTTTTTGCATGGCTTGATACGAACCATCAGAAGATTGAATTTATTTTTCACCTGGGCGCAAGAACCAACACAGCGGAATTCGACAAAGCCATTTTCGACAGGCTAAACCTGGGTTATTCCATAAATATGTTCAAGGCATGCAGCCGCTTTGGCATTCCCCTTATTTATGCATCCTCGGCCGCTACATATGGATTGGGTGAATCGGGGTATCTGGATGACCATAACCTGGTAAAAGATTTAAAACCCCTGAATCCATATGGAGAATCAAAAAATGAATTCGACAAATGGGTGCTCGGTCAGACAGAAACGCCCCCTTTCTGGGCCGGGTTGAAGTTTTTCAATGTATACGGCCCCAATGAATTCCACAAGGGCCGAATGGCTTCTGTGATTTTCCATGCTTTCGGCCAGATAAAACAGACAGGTAAGATGAATCTTTTCCGCTCTCATAAGCCTGGGATTCCTGATGGCGGACAAAAAAGGGATTTTATTTACGTTAAGGATGTGGTGTCGGTCATCCTGTACCTGTATAAAAGCCGCCCCGAATCAGGGATTTATAACCTGGGCACCGGCCAGGCCAGAACATTCCTTGATCTCACAGTTAACACGTTTAAAGCACTTGATCTGGAACCCCAGATAAGTTTCATCGATACACCTGAGGATATCCGTGAGAAGTACCAGTATTTTACGGAAGCCAATATGGAAAAGCTCCGTGCAGCTGGCTACACCAGCCCGTTTTACACGCTGGAAGAGGGAATTGAGGATTATGTGAGGCATTACCTGAAGGAGCAGCGATACAATTAGGATTTACTCTCCGCGGATTTCCGTGGGTTGCACCCACGGTTATTGAAATCAGGCCTCTCCGAGGCCGTCCGATCGCACGACTGCACGACCAGGTTTCTACAAAAAATGTTGAAAATCGCACAGACAAGGCATTGCCTTGTCTTACAACTCTTCTTTACCGATTACCGAATACCATCTACATATTCTTGATCTCCGCAACCAGCTTCTGCAGCACCTCCTTTGCATTGCCGAAAAGCATGCGGGTCCTCTCGTTATAAAACAGATGGTTTTCAATGGCCGCATAGCCCTTCCCCATCCCCCTTTTGATGACTATGATATTTTTGGCCTTATGGGCAAGGATGATCGGCATCCCATAAATCGGACTGGAAGGATCATCGATCGCAGCAGGATTTACTACGTCGTTCGCCCCGATAATAACCGCGACATCCACATTGGCCATATCGGGATTGATATGTTCCATTTCAACCAGTTTTTCATAAGGAACATGTGCCTCTGCAAGCAATACATTCATATGACCAGGCATTCGGCCTGCTACCGGATGGATCGCATATCTGACATCCACACCATTTGCAGATAAGTCCTTGTCAAGTTCGCTGCAAACATGCTGTGCCTGTGCCGACGCCATTCCATATCCCGGAATAACTATAACCTTCTGACTATAATTCAATAATATGGCCGCATCATTCACTGTGATCTTCCGTTATCTCCCCCATAAACACTCTTCATTGACTCCGGACCCTCCTTACCAAATGCTCCGATGATTACATTGATCAAAGATCGGTTCATGGCCCTGCACATCAAAATTGTAAGAATAGTACCGGCTGCTCCAACAAGGATTCCTCCAAGGATCATAGCCTGGTTATCATAGATAAAGCCTGCCATGGCAGCTGCCACACCTGTCAAGGAATTGAGAAGGGAAATCACCACTGGCATATCTGCTCCTCCAATGGGCATGACAAAAATATTCCATAAACCATGGCAACGACAAATAGAAAATAAACCAGGAATTGAGCCAGTTGTCTGTAATCCCGGTAATCAGGGTAGAATGATACAATAATTACCATGGCTACCAGCAACAGCATAATAAGATTTATGTATTTCATGGCCGGAGACGTCCAGTCCTTGATCTTGCCATCCAGTTTTCCATAGGCAATCAGGCTTCCGCTAAAAGCAACATTGCCCAGGGCAATACCCAGAAGTGTCACAAGTATTGACGGATTATCAGGGGATCGCCGTATTCCGTCAGGGCCACAAGTCCGGATGCAATTCCCCCTGTGGCATTGTAAAAAGATACCATCTGCGGCATGGCTGTCATTTGTACTTTTCGGGCAATCATCCATCCCACAACAGTTCCCGGAAGCAATAAAAAGTATCAGACATGCATTTCCAATGTGAATCAATCGTCCATGAGCATCCTTATGCAAAACAAGGGTAGCAATAATAGCCAGCAATCATCCCCGCTGCAGCCCACCTGTTGCCGGCACGGGCAGTTTCGGGTTTGCTGAGCAGTTTAAGTCCAATGACGAATAGATATGGCCGCTGTAAGGTAGCTGATATCGAGAACAGCTAATTGAACGGTGAATCCAGATTGCCCCATTATTGGAATTTTTTATGTCCTGCTTTTCTGTCCTTTTCTTGAACATTTCAAGCATGCGGTCTGTGACCACAAACCCACCGGCAACGTTTACGGAAGCAAAGAAAACAACCATAATACCAATGATCAGTTCAGCAGATATTTTTGATATGTCCGCATGACCCAGAAGAATAATACCACCGACAATGATCACGCCACTGAATTGCGTTTGCACCCGACATCAGCGGAGTATGCAATACAGAAGGTACATGGGAGATCACTTCAATCCCCAGAAAACCGGCCAAAACAATAATGAAAATCTCATGCCTGTAAGTAAAAATAAATTCCAGTATTTGTATCATTTATATATTTATTGAGTATAAAACTGTTTCATTTTTTCATTCACAATTTCTCCTTCATGGGTAAGGCAGGAAGTCTTGATAATTTCATCCTTCCAGTCAGGTTCATGATTTCCTTTATCATCGAGGATCAAGCTGCAAAAAACTCAGAAAATTATTGCTAAGCATGTAACTTGCATCAATAGGCATAGTACGGGGATAATCCGATTTTCCGATAATTGTGATCCCCTTGATGAACAATTAACTTCCTTGTTTTTGGTCAGCTCGCAATTGCCTCCGGAAGAAGCAGCCAGATCAATAATGACCGAACCTCCTTTCATGGCTTCAACCGTACCTTTATATAGCAAGGTGGGTGCTTTTTTGCCCGGAATCATGGCTGCACAAATCACCACATCCGATCGGAGAGCGCGCTGATGGATGAGTTCCCGCTGTTTTTGCAAAAATTCTTCTGTCTGGTCAACTGCATAGCCACCGGCTGCTGAATCTTCACGGGCACCTTCCACTTCAACAAATTTGCCGCCCAGACTTTGCACTTCTTCCTTTACCGCAGAACGCACATCAAATACTTCAACAACGGCACCAAGCCTCCGTGCTGTGGCAATCGCCTGTAAACCGGCAACTCCGGCACCCAAAATGAGCATCATGGCCGGTTTGATCGTTCCTGAAGCACTCATAAACATAGGGAAAAACCGCGGAAGTCGCGTTGCAGCATCCAAAACAGCCCTGTAACCCGAAACGGTGGCCATGCTTGAAAGGATATCCATGGATTGAGCCAGGGTGGTCCGGGGCAACAGTTCAAGACTGAAAGAGGTTATCCTGCCTGCCAGAAGAGCATCAATCTGCGATTTGCTTTTATATGGATCAAGGGCCCCGATCAGCATTTTACCCTTCCAGTCGGATCAGCTCCTCCGGTACCATGGGTGAAAGGGTAAGAATACAGTCAGCCTTTTCAATTAATCTCATTTCGGCTAACCACTGTCGCACCGGACTGAATATAATCCGAATCGCGGAAATGGGCGTTTTCGCCGGCTCCTTGTTCTACTAATACGTTTACACTGGTTTGTGTAAGTTTTTGAACTGTCTCGGGTGTGAGTGCCACCCTGGTTTCAGGTGAAATTTCCTTCAGTACTGCAATGGTCATATTTTACTTTTATTTTAAAACAGCTGCATCCCCAAAACCAAATGGCCTGTCTTTTGTTGTATCTGAGGCTAAACGCTGCGTTAGTAAGTTAACAACAACATTATTAAAAAGTTTTGTAATTTTGGTTCAGTCTTGATTTTTCATTTCTCATCATTTTATTTCAGTTTTAGATGGATCATCTTTCTTTTATAGGAAACAGCGAGATCGAAACGATCGATCAGTTATACAAAAAATACACAGATGACCCCGGTTCAGTTGATGAAAGCTGGCGTAACTTCTTCAAGGGGTTCGATTTTGCACGACAGTATTTTACTGAAAATAACAGCAACCAGCATCTTGACAAAGAATTCAGGGTACTGAATTATATTGATTCATTCCGGAAAAGAGGCCATCTGTTCACAAAAACAAATCCGGTGAGAACAAGGCGGCTATACTTTCCCACCTTGGATCTTGAAAATTACCAGCTGGGTGAAAAGGACCTGGATACGGTGTTTCATGCCGGCACAGAAATCGGACTTGGCAATGCAACTTTGCGGGATATTGTGACCGCGATGGAAGAAACCTATTGCCAGTCGATTGGGGCTGAATACATGTTTATCCGCACTCCCGAAAAAATAGAATGGCTGCAGAAACGGATGGAGAAAAGCCGTAATATGACCAAATTCACTGCAGATGAAAAGAAGCAGATCTTTAATCACCTGAAAAAGGCAGTGGGTTTTGAGGCTTTTATTCACAAACGTTTTGTGGGACAAAAGCGGTTCTCGCTTGAAGGAACTGAAGCGCTGATTCCTGCCTTGCATTACCTGATGGAAAAAGGATCGTCACTGGGTATCGAGGAATATTTCATTGGGATGGCACACAGGGGCCGTTTGAATGTCCTGGCAAACATTATTGAAAAGCCTTACGAAAATATTTTTCAGGAATTTGTGGCAGAGGAATATGAGGATACCATTGCTCTTGGGGATGTTAAATATCATTTGGGATATTACAATGAAATAGAACTGAGCAACGGGAAAAAAGTAACACTCAACCTGGCCCCGAATCCATCGCACCTGGAATCGTCTTCCCCGATAACTGAGGGCATTGCACGTGCGAAAATCGACAATAAGTATAAAGGCGACTTCTCGAAAGTTGCCCCTATTTTGCTTCATGGAGATGCAGCAATTGCCGGACAGGGCGTAGTTTATGAGGTGGTGCAGATGTCGGAACTCAACGGCTATAAAACCGGCGGCACCATTCATATTGTCATCAACAACCAGGTGGGATTTACCACCAATTACCTGGATGCCCGTTCCAGCACATATTGCACTGATATTGGAAAGGTGATCAAGGCACCTATTTTTCATATTAACGGCGATGATGTGGAAGCCATTATCCATACTGTAAGGCTGGCCATGGAATACAGGCAGGCCTTCAGTTCGGATGTTTTTATTGATATTCTTTCGTACCGGAAATATGGCCATAATGAAGGCGATGAACCCCGGTACACGCAGCCTACACTTATATAAGGCTATTGCCAGTCATCCCAGTCCGAGGGATATTTATGCCGAGACCCTGATTAAGCAGGGCGTGCTTACCCAGGAAGAAATTCTCCAGCAGCAAAAAGATTTTGATGCATTCCTGGAGGAAAAATTGCTGATCTCCAAAGGGCTTGGCAAAGTGCACATCCAGCGATTCCTGCATCATCTGTGGAAGGGATTTAAACATGCTGCACGTGCTGATTTTGAAAAGCATTATCCCAATGAGATCTCTCTTGACCTGCTGAAATTTATCAGTGACAAGATCAATTATCTGCCTCCTGAAAATAAGTTCATCGATAAAACCATCAAACTGGTTGATGACCGCAAAAAGATGATTATCCGATGGAAAGGTGGACTGGGCCATGGCCGAATTGCTTGCCTACGGAACCCTGGTATATGACGGGCACCCGGTGCGCATAAGCGGGCAGGATTCTGTCAGAGGTACTTTCGCACACCGGCATGCAGCACATGTGATTGAAGATACGGATTCCACTTTTGTTCCACTGAAGAATATCTCACCCAATCAGGCCGCTTTTAATATTTATAATTCACCCCTTAATGAATATGGTGTACTTGGATTTGAATACGGATATGCCCTGGCAAATCCGAACGGACTTACCATCTGGGAAGCACAATTTGGTGACTTTGCCAATGTGGCCCAGGTAATTGTGGATCAGTATATCAGTTCGGCAGAAGAGAAATGGGGCCTGATGAACGGCATTGTACTGTATCTTCCCCATGGTTTTGAGGGCCAGGGACCCGAACATTCAAGTGCCCGGGTGGAGCGTTTTCTGCTCCTGGCCGCCCGGAATAATATGCAGATCGTGAATGCCACCACACCCGCCAATCTTTTCCACCTCCTCAGGCAAAGCATTTACCGCAATTTCAGGGTACCCGTGATACTATTTACACCCAAAAGCCTCCTGCGTCATCCAAAATGTGTTTCAACACTTGATGAACTGATCGATGGCCGCTTCAGGGAGGTAATCGATGATCATGATGTGGATGTAAAAGAGGTTCGCCGGCTTGTTTTCTGTTCAGGCAAAATTTATTATGACCTGCTTGCCCGCAAAGAGGAATTCAATGCCAGGGATATTGCCCTTGTGCGACTTGGAACAGTTGCATCCCTTCCCTACCGCTCAGGTTGACTATATTATCAAAAAATACCACAATGTACTGCAAACCTTGTGGGTGCAGGAAGAGCCGGGTAATATGGGACCCTGGAGACACATCCAGCATGAATTCAGAAACCGGGAGATCATTCCCGTTTTCAGACAACCCAGTGGAAGTCCGGCCACCGGATTATTGAAACTTCACCAGTTAAGTCAGGAAGAACTCATCAGCAAAGTATTCCGTAAATGTGAATGTGAACTGAAAGCAAATATTGCGGTCTGCAATGCCCTGAAGGAAGCATCCGGCAAAACATGCTTAAGCCATACAATTATTTTCCTGAAAAAACTTAACCCATTTATCATCCATGATCATTGAATTAAAAATTCCCAGTGCGGGAGAATCCATTACCGAAGTTGCCATAGGAAGCTGGCTTATAGAAGACAAAGCCTATGTTGAAAAAGATCAGGAAATTGCAGAAGTAGAATCAGATAAAGCCACTCTTCCCCTGATTGCCCCGGATTCGGGAATGATAAACATTCTGATCCCTGCCGGAGCAAAGGCGAATGTAGGTGATGTAGCCGGCACCGTCGACACATGGCCAAAGCACCGGTACAAGATCAGAAAACTGCAAAAAAGAAATCAGAGGCCGCTCCCGCTGAAGGAACTTAAAGCCACTGTAGCAGTAAAAGAAATAACTGCAGACCAAGGCTGCCCCTGAAAAAAAGAATGAAGATTATGCCCATGTTAAGGTAACTCCACTGGCCCGCAATGTAATGGATGAACATAACCTGGATGTGGATGCCATTATCCGGGGATTGAAAAAGCTGACCCGGCAGGATGTTGAGCGGGTTGTAAATCAATTCAGCGCTGCCGCCGGACAACCTCTTACATTTTCCGCTCCTCCTGTTGCCAGAACGGAAGAAACAACCCCCATGTCGCCGCTAAGGAGAAAACTCAGCAAGCGCCTTGTAGCCGTGAAAAATGAAACGGCCATGCTCACCACATTCAATGAAGTGATATGAGCGCCGTGCTGGATCTGCGAAAAAAACACCAGCAGATGTTTTTGGAAAAACATGGCATTAAGCTGGGACTGATGTCCTTTTTTATGAAGGCTGCGGCCGAAGCACTCAGGGCCTTCCCCAGGGTAAATTCAATGATCGACGGAGACAACATGATCACTCCGGGTTATGTGGACATTGCAGTGGCAGTGCAGACGGAAAAGGGTCTCATGGTACCGGTAATCCGGAATATAGAAACATTAAGCCTGGCAGGCATTGAAAAGGCCCTGGGTGAAATGGCCCAAAAAGCACGGGCTGCCCGTTTATCCATTGAAGAAATGACGGGAGGGACTTTTACAATTACAAACGGCGGTGTATTTGGCTCCATGCTGTCAACACCAATTATCAATCCTCCGCAATCCGCCATCCTGGGCATGCATAATATTGTTGAACGGCCGGTGGCAATAAATGGAAAAGTAGAGATCAGGCCTGTAATGTATGTTGCCTTGTCCTATGACCACCGGCTTATCGATGGCAGTGATTCCGTCAGTTTCCTTGTAAAGATCAAGGAGCTGATTGAATCCCCGCTTCAGATGATCACCGGAGGAAGGAACCCTGAAAAATTATTGCTTGACCTGTAGGATTGATTAACCTATCCATTCGGTCTTTTCAGCAGCCGGTATCCGTTTTCTAACCGGCCTGTTTATATCGGATTTGGGATAACCCAGCTGGAAGAATCCAAGACAAAGGTCATCCGCACCAAGACCCAGATAATCCTTAACCTGCTGGGTATAGCAAATATTTCCGGTGCTCAGGTATCCGGCAATTCCGTATGCATTAATGCATATATAGATGTTTTCAATTACACAGGCAGTGGCTACAATTTCTTCAATTTCAGGATACTTTTTTTTGGGATCCCTGATCATACAAACTGCTATTACGTGAGAAACCCTGCCGATCTTATCCTCATACTTCTGGATCTTGCTTGATCTTCACCTCCTCTGCAGGAGTAATTTCAAGATAAATATCCCGGATCCTGGAAAAGAAATCCCTGATCCCGTCATCATGAAATACCTTGAATGCCCAGGGCTGGGTTAATCCATGCGAAGGAGCCCAGATGGCAGTTTCCAGTATCTCAGCAATTAAGCTGTCCTCAATCTTTCGTTCAGGATCAAAATTCATGGGCCAGGTTGAACGCCGTTCATGGATGAGCTGATCTGCGATGTTTTTCATGGTTAGAATTGTTGGAGATGTATAGCATCAGATGGCATACACCGGATTACCAGCTAAATTAACCAATTGCCGCAACAATGAAAATAATTTGTTATTTTAGACATTCAAATTATTAAACCTTCCTCATGAAAATTATATCTGGCATTTCTTTTACTGTTCTGTACTGGTGCCGGTCAGCGCCCAATCCTATTCCTTGAGTTCTCCGGATAATTCAATTAAAATTGAAATTACTGACCGGCAATCCTGTTAGCTTCAAGATTCTGGCCGACGGAAAAGAACTGATGTCCCCCACCACAATCAGCATTGAAATTGACAAGATAAAACCGGGAGACCTGCAGGTTAAAAAAAGCACTCAACGCTCTGTTAATCAAATTGTAAAACCGGTTGTGCCGGAAAAGGCCACCCAGATCACGGACAACTTTAATGAACTCAGCCTCCGGTTTAAGAACAAACTTTCACTTATTTTCAGGGCCTATAACCAGGGAATTGCTTACCGCTGGGAGTCTTCACTTCCCGACAGTATCACCGTCATTAGTGAAAAGGTTGATGCAGGTTTCAGTGCAGAAGACATGTGCTGGTATCCGCTTGAAGACGAGCTTTTATTCACACAATGAACGGTTATATAAAAATTTCAGAATCAACCAGATTTCAAAAGACAAACTGGCCAGTCTTCCCGCGCTTGTCAATCATTCCGGTACCAATATTCTTATCAGTGAGGCTGATTTATTCGATTATCCCGGCATGTGGATAACCGGTACAGGGAACAACCAACTGGCCGCAGTATTTCCACATCATGCTGCAACTGAAAAAGTACAGGGTGACCGTGATGTACTGGTAACATCTACTGACAATTACCTGGCAAAAACCGCCGGAACAAGGACTTTTCCATGGCGTGTATTTCATGATTGCCCGTACAGACGGTGAATTGCTGAATAATCAGCTTGTATACCTGCTTTCAAGAGAAACAACTGCAGATTATTCCTGGGTAAAACCCGGCAAAATTGCCTGGGATTGGTGGAATGCTTTAAATATTGATGGTGTTGACTTCAAATCCGGTGTCAACACTGAAACCTATAAATATTTTATTGATTTTGCCGCTCAATATGGGCTGCAGTATATTATTCTCGATGAAGGCTGGTCGCCTACAATGGATATCACCCGTTCAATTGAGGCAGTCAATATGCCTGAACTCACTGCCTATGCAAAAGAAAAAAATGTGGGTATTATCTTATGGGTTGTCTGGGCTACGCTTGACAAACAGATGGAAAAAGCAATGGATATTTATGCCGGCTGGGGCGTAAAGGGAATAAAGGTTGATTTTATGCAGCGGGACGACCAGAAAATGGTTAATTTTTATGAACGAACAGCCAGGGAAGCAACCAAAAGACATTTGCTGGTTGATTTTCATGGTGCATATAAACCTACCGGTATGGAACGGTTGTATCCCAATGTGATCACCCGGGAAGGCGTTTATGGATTGGAACAGAGCAAGTGGGATTCAACCAAAAGTATCGGTCCTGAGCATAATGTAACGCTTCCGTTTATCCGGAATGCCGTTGGCCCAATGGATTATACTCCGGGAGCGATGATCAATGCTCAAAAGTAATCCTGGAGACCGATATTTGAGAGGCCCATGAGCCTGGGAACCCGTTGCCACCAACTGGCCATGTATGTTGTTTTTACAAGTCCCCTTCAGATGCTGTCAGATGCTCCTTCAAATTACTACCGGGAACCGGCATGCATGGAATTTCTAAGACAGGTGCCCGCTGTCTGGACCGAAACAAAAGTGCTGAATGCAAAAACCGGTGATTATGTGGCTATCGCCCGTAAAGCAGCAAACGGTGACTGGTATATCGGTGCCATGACTGACTGGACAGCCCGTGATCTTACACTTGACCTGTCCTTTCTTGGCAAGGAAGATTTTTCTATGGATCTTTGGCAGGATGGAATAAATGCAAACCGCAATGCCAATGATTTTGCCAAAAAAACGGTACAGGTTCCGGTCGATGCAAAACTAAAAATACACCTGGCTCCCGGCGGTGGCTGGGTAGCCATTATTCATGCCAGGTGAAAACAATTATGCATGTTATCTGTGTTACACATAGTGTACGTGTAAGATGGGTTTGAAACCCATCTGTACATAACAAATGAGAAATATTATATAAAATGGAACTGTAGAGATGGGTTTGTAACCCATCTCAAATGAATCTGCTAAAATGAAATTATGGAAAAAATCAATTAATCCAACCCACCGGCAAACGCCACATCCGTGCATTTGCCGGGATGCTGATGCTGGTAATGATTTTACTGGTAAACGGTTGTAATAAGGAAACTACCGATCCGGCAAGTAATCAGTACCTGGTTGATTTCAACGAGGAAAACCTTTTTCTGCTGCAATCAATAGAAGCCATGCTTGCGCCTCTGGAACCGTTATATCCGCAGGCAGCCGGCATCAAGGAACATGCCGCCTACAGCGTGCAGGTATTCAGCATGAATTATAAAACACATTATAAAGGGGAAGAAATAACCGCCTCGGGGTTAGTCTGCATACCACTTGCCGATGCAAAATTCCCTGTGATCAGCTTTCAGAATGGAACAAATACTTATCATGGGAATGCCCCTACCGCAAATCCTCTGAATTATAATTATCTGCTTCTTGAGGCCATGGCGAGTAACGGCTATATTATCCTGATCCCTGATTACATTGGATTTGGCGCTTCTTCAGATCAGGTTCATCCGTATTATCAGAAAGAAACAACCGCTTCCACCGTGATTGACATGATGCATGCCTGCAGTGAACTGGTGCAGGATAAAAAAGTACTTGCGAAGATAGCGGACAGAAATTACCTGATGGGTTATTCTCAGGGTGGATGGGCTACCCTTTCCGTTCTGGAAGAGCTTGAAAAAGGCGACCATCCGGATATCAAGGTGTACGGCTGCCTCATGTGGTGCGGGTGCTTATGACCTGATGGCCATGAGCAATTATGTTCTGGCTTTGGATACTTTCCCCGGACCGGTTTACCTTCCCTATTTTGTGTATTCAGAGCAGATCTTTGGAGCGCTCACTGATCAGCTGGATAAATATTTCAACGAGCCCTATGCAGGACGTATCCCGGAACTTTTTGACGGAACACATACGAATGGTGAAGTAAATGAAAATCTGAATGATACAATTTCCAGGTTGTTAACGCTCTGATATGATACAAAATTTTGCTTCAGGAACTGAATTCCAGGATCTGAGAAATGCACTGACTGAAAACAGTGTATCATCCTGGCCGGTGGAGGCACGTCTGCAGTTCTATCATGGTACCATTGATGTTAATGTACCACCCATACAATCCCAAATGATTTATGACAGTTTCATTTCATCAGGTGCAGACCCTGCCAGGGTCAGTCTCTTACCCCTTGAAGGGATGACCCATGAAACTGGTGTGATCCCCTGGGGAATCAGTACGATCAATTGGTTTAATGAACTCGAAGGCAAAATAATATGATCCAGCAATTCAGTCACAGACGTTACAACATTCTCACCGGTGAGTGGATTCTAGTTGCCCCTCATCGCACCAAAAGACCATGGCAGGGCCATGAGGAATCAAAGGCGTCAAAAAATACAATTGAACATGATCCCGGCTTGCTATCTTTGTCCGGGAAATACACGGGCCAACGGCACAGTCAATCCTGATTACAGGTCGACTTACACATTCATCAACGATTTCAGCGCAATTATCCCGGATATCCCGGAATTCAGCAGTAGATGAATCTTCCCTGATCACAGCAAGGTCAGAAAAGGGTTTATGCAAGGTAGTATGCTTTTCGCCAAAGCACAATCTTACGCTGGCAGAAATGCAGATTCCCGACCTTGTGACCGTGATCAAAACATGGCAATCTGAATATGAAGCTTTAGGCGGGTTGCCCTACATTAATTATGTTCAGATTTTTGAAAATAAGGGTGAGATAATGGGATGCAGCAATCCGCATCCGCATGGTCAGATCTGGGCCCAGGAATCAATACCGGGTGAACCGGCCAGGGAACAGGAATTTCAGCTCGCTTATCATACCAAAGAAAAGCGTTCACTTTTGAGTGATTACGTGAAAATTGAATTGGAGAAAAAGGAAAGGATTGTTTTTGAGAATGATGCATTTGTTTCCCTTGTTCCTTTCTGGGCTATATGGCCGTATGAAACAATGATCATTCCCAAAAGAAACATTCAGCATTTATTGCAGCTCACTGAAAATGAAATTAGCAGATTATGCAGAGATTCTGAAAGCAGTCACCGTAAAATACGATAACCTGTTTAAGGTTTCATTTCCCTATTCTGCCGGTATTCACCAGGCTCCAACGGATGGTAAGCCCCATGAGGAATGGCAGATGCACATGCATTTTTATCCGCCGCTTCTGAGGTCCGCAACTGTAAAAAATTTATGGTAGGATATGAACTGCTTGCCGAAGCCCAACGGGATATTACGGCAGAGACGAGTGCGTCTATTCTGAGGGAATTGCCTATTAAAAAAGGAACATATACTGAGATTGTGGAACGATTGGCTGCAGCGTATGCAGGCATTGTAGAAAAATGAATTCTGCAATTCGCACTTCAACATTGCATTCAGAACATAAGCACCTGTTTATTATAGTTCGTCACAGATTTTCATAAGTTGGTCAGCAAGTCGCCGGAAATTGCAACAATACTCCTGAACAGTCCGTAAATTAAGGCATATAGCGTTACTTAAATTCAAGCAAAACCTTAATAAATGGAAAAGAGAATCACCAGCATTGAAGAAGCATTTCAGAAGTTCGCCAATGAACAGCAAATGTGTTTGACAGTAAACCTTTGTAAATTTTCAGAACTTTTTCCAGACCAACAGGATTTTTTTATAGCACATTTTAAAAACCTTAAAGGTGCTATTAATGCTTTAAAGGTGATGTCAAACATCATCGGTGGCACTATTCAAAAAGGTGGCAGAAGACTTTCATTTGAATATTGGAATACTGTGTTTGTTATAAGAAAATTAGGAATCGACACTTATGCCATATCGGTAGAAAATAAAGAAACTGAATAAATGTTTCTCGCATATTTTCGCCAATTTCGCATATTAATTAATGCAAACTTCGCTGAGTAAGTCTACAAAAAATTCTTATTCAGATATTCCTGGAATTTGTCCTTGTATTGTTCGCTGACAGGAATATAGGCTTTTCCGAAAATAATCCGGCTTCTTTCGATCGTAGCGATCTTGTTCAGGTTTACTATAAACGACCGGTGAACCCGCATAAATTTGTTCTCCGGCAATTTGGTCTCCAGATTTTTTAAGGAAGTCAGGGATAAAATCGGTTTGGGATCATTATTCATATAAACCTTCACATAATCCTTCAAACCCTCGATATACAGGATATCGTTAAAATTAATCCGTTTGATCTTATAATCCGATTTCAGAAAAAGAAACTCGGCATTGGCTTCTACCTGGTTAAGGGCAGTACCTTCGAGTTTGATGAGATTCTGGACTTTTCGAACCGCCCTGAAAAATTCCTCATAACTGAAAGGTTTCAGCAGATAATCCACAACATCCAGCCTGAAACCCTCAAGGGCATATTTCTCATAGGCAGTTGTGAAAATCACCTTGGGACCCCTTACCATCGATCTCGTAAATTCAATACCGGAAAGGTCGGGCATCTGGATATCAACAAAAATAAGGTCAACCTTCTCACGCGCCATGAATTCCACTGCATCCAGGGGATTATCAAATTTACCGGCAAGTTTCAGTCCGGGTGTCTTTTCGATATAACCTGTTACAAGCTGCAGTGCAAGGGGCTCGTCATCTATCGCAATGGTGGAGATCATAACATCATGCTTTATTCATCCTTATTTTGAGAATTACATGAAAGGCGGCATTTGACCTATCAATTGTCAGTTCATGCCTCCCGGGATATAACAGGTTCAGCCGTTTGCTTACATTGTCAAGTCCGATGCCGGATTTTTCCGTTCCAATCTCATCAGCAGGTTTTACAATGCTGTTCCTGCAAGTGAAAGTTATCCATTCTTTTCCAACCTCCATGCCGATATCGATAAAGGATTTCTCCCTGTAGCTGATCCCATGTTTAAATGCATTTTCTATGAATGGAATAAAAAGCAACGGCGGAATAGCTGTATTTTCATATTTTAAAGGAAAATCCACATGCAATTTTACCTTTTCGCTCATCCTCAAACGCATGAGATCAATATAATTATTCATAAAATCGATTTCACTGCTTAATTGTGACATGCCCTGTTCAGAATCATATAACAAATATCGCATCAGTTTGGAAAGCTTCAGTACGGCATTCTGGGCATCCTCGGTATTTATTCCGATCAGTGAATAGATATTATTGAGTGTATTAAAGAAAAAATGCGGACTGATCTGATTTTTCAGGAAAGCAAGTTCTGAATTCAATTTTTCTTTTTCCAGTTCCTTCTGTCGCTTTTCAATCGCTTCATTCCGCTCGATCATGCGAAGTCCCAGCGAAAAGAAAACCAGGAATATAGAGGTAAATGCATAATTGAACAAATGGATCTGGCGGAACGGAGGCCGGCCATGATGCTCTTCGCCTGGGTGGCTTGTGCGTCTCTTCAATCCTGTCTCTCATTGGGCATATACTTGAATATCAGTTTATTTGACTGATCCGAAATAAAATAAAATCCAACAATCAATATAACAACAGAAGCATAATATTTGACCCTGTTCCTAAAAAAGAACCAGGGGATCAATCCCAGGTAATTAATATAAAAGATAGCCCCGCTGATCAGTGTATTGGTATAATATATCCACATAAAATCCTTACCGACATCCCATCGTTTAATGAGGTAAAGCGGAACGCCAAGCAATATAGCCCAGGCCAGGATATGCAGCGAAATCCGGATAATGCTGCGGGAAAATAATTTGTTTGTTTTTTGCATATTCTTTAATTATTCATATCTCAAGGCATCGATGGGATTCAGGTTTGCTGCTTTCCGGGCCGGATACCAGCCAAAGAAAACACCGATGGCAAAACAAACCATGAATGCCATCACAACTGACTGCGTTTTCACGATTGCGGGAATACCCATGAAGGATCCGGCCACCTGGCTATCAGATACCCGAAGATAACTCCCAATGCGCCTCCGATGATACTTAACAACATGGATTCAACAAGGAACTGTTTCAGGATGTCCTTGCCGCGTCCGCCAATTGACATTCGAAGTCCGATCTCACGGGTCCGTTCCGTGACAGAAACAAACATGATATTCATAATACCAATGCCGCCCACCAGCAGGGAAATACCTGCAATGGCACCCAACAGGTAGGTCAGAATATCGGTGATAGATGACATGGTTGTCATCAATTCAGACTGTGACATGATCCTGAAATTATTTTCATCCGTATCCTTTAATTTATGGGTTGTACGCAAAATTTCTTCAATCTGGGTCTGCGCCTCAGCACTTTTCTCTTCGCTTGTGGCTGACACATAAATTCCGTTAATATAATCAATTGCTGCCAAACGGCGTTGAACTGTAGTATAAGGTGCCAGTATCAAATCATCCTGGTCCTGCCCCATCCCGCTCTCACCCTTATCCTCGATTGTTCCGATAATTGTGAAAGGCAGGTTTTTGATACGGATCGAAAGTCCAACCGGATCAGCTCCTGCTCCAAACAGGTTTTCTATTACTGTTTGCCCCAATATACAAACTTTAGCCATGCTTTTTATTTCATTGGAAGTAAAAAGCCGGCCGTTATTCAGTGTGAGTTTTTTAATGCCAAGATATTCTTCGCTTACACCATAAATGGTTGTTTGCGTATTCTGGTTACCATATATTACCTGGCCGCTTGCCCGAACTTCGGGAGATACAGCAGCAATAGCCGTTGCCTGATTTCGTAGTGCCACCACATCTGAATATTTCAATGCATTTGAACTGGAAGATCCCAGGCTGACACCACCGCGTCGCTGAAAATTAGGCATAACCATTAACAGATTGGTGCCCATATTCGACATTTCCTTCCGGATATTTTGTTTCGAACCTTCACCAATGGCAAGCATCGCAATAACAGATGCCACACCAATGATAATTCCAAGCATGGTCAAAATAGCCCTGAGACGATTTCTGACCAGTGCACGGATGGCAATTATTAATAAATTTCGTGTAACTCATATGATTATTTTTTACTATTCATCCAATTCTTCAATTTCCACAGGTAAGGTTTTCAGGATTTCCCGGGCAAAAAGCCGGTCGGTTACCATATTTTCTTTTTGAATATGTCCATCCCTGAATACCACGTTCCTTGTTGAGAAACGGGCAATATCGGGTTCGTGGGTTACATATACGATTGTCCTCCCGCGCTCATTCAAATCCTGGAACAATTCCATGATTTCAAATGATGTACGGGTATCAAGGTTACCAGTAGGTTCATCAGCCAGGATCAGCACCGGGTCATTCACCAATGACCGGGCAATGGCTACTCTTTGCTGCTGACCTCCTGAAAGCTGATTGGGCATATGGTGCATCCTGTCAGCAAGTCCAACTGCCTCCAGTGCCTTTATTGCCCGTTCCTTTCTTTCTTTTGATTTTACTTTCGAATTGTAAAACAAGGGTAATTCTACATTTTCAAGGGCCGTGGTCCTGGGTAAGAGGTTGTAGGCCTGGAAGACGAATCCCAGTTTCTTGTTTCGCAAAGCGGCCAGTTCATCCTTGTTGAGCTTATTAATATTCACGCCGTCGAGCCAGTATTCACCGTGTGTAGGTTTATCAAGACATCCCAGGATATTGAGCATGGTGGACTTTCCTGAACCGCTCACACCCATGATGGCAACGAACTCGCCTGCCTGTATTCTTAAATTCACTCCCCGCAGCGCATGCACTGTTACCTCACCCACATGATAATCCTTCCGGAGGCCCGTAATTTCTATAATTGTTTTTTCCATGATTCTGATTTGTAAATGATAATCCTATGCTTGCATTAGAAGGGGAACGGACCAGGAGGGCCATTATCGGTTTTCTTTGTAGAACTGGCTGCACCATCGCCACTCATGGAAATGATCACTTCATCTCCTTCTTTCAAACCCGATACCACTTCTATATTGGTTCCATTGTCGATTCCTGTTTTTATCGGATTCGGACGGATACCTCCCTGGTCGTTTTTTACCCAAACCACTTTTCCGCCATCCTTTCCAAAACCTGCACCAGGCATGGGCATTCCAGCAGGGGGACCACCGGCAGGCATGGCGGGCATCTGTGCAAACATTTTTTGCATATAGGCCTGGCTGGGAGTAAAACGCAGTGCTTTCCCCGACAGGATGAGGGTATTTTCCTTTTCATCGATAAAAATCGTAGCACTGGCAGTCATGCCGGGCATTAGTTTTTTCTCGGGATTGGGAGCATTCAGGATCACTACATAGGTAACAACATTGTTTGTTGTTACGGGCTGCAACCTGACCTCGGAAACAGTTCCTTCAAACTTCAGATCGGTATACGCATCCACTGTAAATTCAACACGCTGACCCTGCTTTACCTTTCCAATATCAGCTTCATCAACACTTGTCTGCACTTCCATCTGTGTCAGATCGTTCACAATGGTGAAAAGAGTAGGTGTATTAAAACTGGCAGCCACAGTTTGTCCCTCTTCAATTGCCCTGTTCAGCACAACACCGTCAATCGGGGAATAAATAGTGGCATAATCCAGGTTCACCTTATTTCTGTCATAGGCTGCATTGGCATTGGTAAGAGAAGCTTTGGCGTTTTCATAATTGTAAAGTGCCTGGTCATAATCGGATTGGGCAATGAGCTTCTTTTCATACAGGGCTTTCATCCTGTTAAAAGTGGCTTCCTGGAAGTTCAGCTGTGCCTGTGCCTGGTTAACCGATGCCCTGGTCTGTTCAAGCTGGTTTATAAGTGATTTTTTGTCGATTTCAGCCAGCAATTGACCTTTCTTTACGACATCATTAAAATCAACATAGACCTTATTAATGATACCGGATACCTGTGTACCCACGTTTACAGAAATTACAGCCTCAATGGTTCCTGTGGCCGTAACAGTATTGGTTATGTTTCCTCTTTCCACCTTAACGGTTTCAAAAGTGGCTTCAGCCGTCTTTTTTCCAAATGGCTTGAATATCAATATGGCAATAATCGCTACGATAACCGCTACTGCACTGATAATTATTACTTTCTTTTTCATGATTGGTATTTGTTATATATGATCTTGATTATAATGACAAAGGAATTCCGGTATAAAAATCGAGAATCTTGTAACTGAAGATCAGGTTGTATTTTGCCTGCAGGAACTGGCTTTCAGCCACGATAAGATTTGTTTTTGAAACCAGGTAATCCACCGAATTGATGATGCCCTGTTTAAATTTCTCATCCGACAAGGCAGCCGCTTCCTGCGTAGCGGCAAAATTTTCCTGGTTTGCCTCATACTTGGTGCGGGCCGAAATAACGTCCTGACAAGCCTGTTCAATACTTTTACGGAGCTGGTTTTTAGTATCAAGCTCATTGAGTTCTGCGTTCTGATAACCGATTTTTGCTATTTCCACATTGGTTTTCACCTGTCTTTTCTGATAGATCGGTATGCTAAGCGAAAAGCTTACTGAAGGCAGGATGCCATTATTCAGCTGATTGAAATACGCAGAATTCGTTATCCCCGAATAATTTGAACTAATCCCGGCATGGGCGGATAAACTGGGATAGTAATCTGCTTTTGCTATTTTCTCATCGAGCGCTGCTATTTGCTTATTTACTGCAGCGTACTTGATTTGAGGCTTAATGGCCAGGGCCGTATCGAATACAGTACGGACTACTGGTGTTTTAACAAGGCTCAGGGCTGCCTCCAGGTTAGGATGCTGAATATTAAAAGTATCTGAAACAGGAAGCTCCATGAGCTGCTCCAGGTTAACCTTGGCTATGGCAAGCTGGCTTTCCGCATTGGCAAGATTCAGCTTTTCCGAGGCAAGCTGCGATTTCACCTGGGCATAATCCGATTGAGAAATCACCTGCAGGTTGAGCCTCTCACCGGCCAGATTCAGCTGGCTTGTAGTGGATTCCATCTGCTTTTCACTGTTTTTAACCTGTTCTTCGGCATACAGTACCTGTAAAAAAGCATCAAGTATGCTTAAACTGATTGATTCTTTCGTTGTTTCAAGAGAATACTCTCCTCCTGCAATATCCAGTTTGGCCTGTTTAATCTGATTATTGGTGCGGTTTGCATTGAAAAGATTAACAGAGGAATTTACCTGGTAATTCGTTCCGTTGGCCCCACTGTAACCACTGCTTTCATCTGCAGGGTCCTTACTCCATGAAAAACTCTGGGTGATGCCCGCGTTTACTGAAGGAAAACGTTGTGCCCTGGCCTGTGCAGCGTAATATTGATATGATTGATTATTAAGGTCACTTTTCCTTACCTGTATATTCTGATTCAGAGCATATTCAATACATTCCTGCAATGTCCATGTTTTGCCTGTCTGCGCTATCATTTGAGGCACTGACAGCATCAGGTTAAGTAATAACAAAAGAAACGCCTTTTTCATCCGTACAAAATTTTAATAATATTAATACTCAAATTGTTACAATCCGATACATAGGTAGTACCCGGATGGAACACCCATATTTTGTTCATTCGTGTTTATTTCGCTGCGCTTCATGAGGGCTTTGCCGTTGTTTAAGTTAATGCATGGGTGTTTCATAAATTGATTATTATTTACAGGTAAAAGTAAAGGCAGGAGTTTATATTAAATAACGCAATAGAAGAATGGGGCTATTTTATAGATGAATGGCAGAAATTATAATCCTAAGGCCGATATTGACAGCCCTGCATTCCTAACCTGTTTTTTTAGATTTCTCATAATATTTGCTTAAACTTGCAATATGAAGTGGGCAGATAATATAAAAGCCAGGATTGGCCAGCAAATGCTGACAGGAAAGACCGGCAGTGCTGACAGGAAGATTACCCTTTGTACGCTTTCTGAGGCTAAAAGTATAGGTATTATATTCGATGCCACTGAGTATATTAGTTTTGAAATTGTAAGGGACCTGGTTAAACAGCTTTCAGTTAATTCAGTTTCAATTTCAGTATTGGGATATGTTGACAGCAAAAAGCTCATTGATCATTATCTCTACAGGAAGGGTTTTGATTTTTTTTGCAGGAACGACCTCAACTGGTATTACAAACCCGTTTCCAGTCAAACTGAACAGTTTATTAATGAACCCTTCGATATTCTCATTAACCTGAGCCTGGATTATCTGTTTCCCATTCACTATATTAGTTCCTCTTCAAAGGCCTCTTTTAAAACCGGAAGATATTCTTCAACGGATACTGCACTGGACTTCATGATAGATATTGAAAAAGAGAAGGAAACCCTGAGAAGCCTGCGCCGTGACATTATTCGTGAAAAAAAATCAATGGCGGAAAATGTTGATATTGCACCAGATACTGAAAAAAGAATAGAAATAGAATTTATGCTGAAATTTCTGATCGATCAATTGTTACATTATCTGCCGATACTTAAAAAGTAAGTCTTTATGGCGAATAAAAAATTTTCAGGCACCGGAGTTGCCATTGTTACACCTTTCCGTAATGACGGGAGTATCGATTTCAAATCGTTGGGTAAATTGCTGGAACATATTATCCGGAATGGTGTAAATTATATTGTTCCGTTGGGTACAACCGGAGAATCGGTTACTTTATCCAAAGACGAAAAAAAGGCAGTTGTCAATTTTGTGACCGACACAGTTAACTGCAGGGTACCGGTAGTAGTAGGCATTGGCGGAAACAATACCCAGGAGATCCTTGACTCTGTAACCAGTTTCGACTTTAATAATGTGGATGGCCTGTTATCGGTTTCTCCATATTACAATAAACCATCACAACAGGGAATATTCGCACACTTCAAGGCCATTGCCGAAATAAGTCCGGTTCCTGTCATTATTTACAATGTACCAGGCCGCACCGGCTCAAATATTGCAGCGGAGACCACAGTGAAATTGGCCAAAGAAGTAAAGAATATTGTGGCTATTAAAGAGGCATCAGGCAATATGTCCCAGGTAATGCAAATTATCCGTGATAAACCAAAGAATTTCCAGGTAATTTCCGGTGATGATATGTTGACACTTCCCATGATGGCCATGGGTGCATCAGGCGTGATCTCGGTGATTGCCAATGCCTGTCCAAAACCTTTTTCCGATATGGTCAGCCTGGCCCTTCAGGGACAATTCGATAAGGCAGCCGCTATTCATTACAGATTATTTGAACTGATGATCGCGCTTTTTGAAGAAGGAAGCCCTTCCGGAATCAAATGCGCTCTTGAGACACTTAAAATAACGCCGATCAATGTTCGCCTTCCGCTGGTCCCCGTGAGCGATACGCTGAAGAAGAGGATTGAGGGGTTGATGACTGCTATTAAGTAGGACTTTAGATATATCCGGTAAATAGATAGATGTTGTAGAGACAAGGCAATGCCTTGTCTCTACTATTTTCAACCCTTTAATCGTAAATCGTAAATAATTAACTTACCAGGCAACCCGCCCCATGGCAATGCTTGTATTTCTTTCCACTGCCGCAGGGACAGGGATCGTTTCGACCCACTTTCTTTTCCACCCTGACTGGCTGAACATGCTCTTCCTTCTTTTTGTCGGCATTGCCACCTGATTCAAACTCCTGTTTATTGGCTTCCATCTGGCTGAAGTCGGTTCGTTTTGGTGCCTGGGCCCGCTGAAATTCGCTGCCTTCGCGCACAGGGATCTGCCCCCGGATCAAAATGCCAACCACATCGCGGTTGATTTTATCAATCATGGTCCGGAACAATTCAAACGATTCAAATTTATAGATCAGCAGAGGATCCTTCTGTTCATAAGTGGCTGTCTGAACAGACTGCCTCAGATCATCCAGTTCACGGAGATGTTCCTTCCAGGCATCATCGATCATGCTCAGCATGATACTCTTTTCGTAGGACCTGACAAGTTCTTCGCCATTTGTCCGGAATGCCTTTTCAAGGTTTGTCAGAATATGGTAAACCTTTAATCCATCGGTAATAGGAACAACAATGTTTTCATACTGCTTGCCCTGTTTTTCGAAAACATCACGGATGACAGGAAAGGCTTGTTTTGATATGACAGAATGCTTCCTCTGGTAGGTTTCTCTCAGGCTTTTGTAAATACGGTCGGAGATCTCATTCGGCGACAGCTTAACATAATCCTGGCTGCTTATGGGAGGTTCAACTGAAAGAACCCGCAATACGGTGAGAACAAACTCCTCATAATCAACATTACCATGCATCTGGGCAACCAGACTTTCGCAGACATCAAACATCATGTTGGCCACATCCACCTGGATCCGCTCACCATATAATGCATGGCGACGCTTGGTGTAAATCACCTCGCGCTGTGAATTCATTACATCATCATATTCAAGCAGCCTTTTCCGGATGCCGAAGTTATTTTCTTCAACCTTGCGCTGTGCTCTTTCAATGGACTGCGTAATCAGCTTTGCCTGGATCGGCTCACCCTCATTCCATCCCATTTTTGCCATCCAGCCAGCGATGCGGTCTGAGGCGAACAAACGCATCAGTTCATCCTCGAGTGAAACATAGAACTGGGATGTTCCCGGATCACCCTGCCGGCCTGCACGACCCCTTAACTGACGGTCAACGCGCCTTGATTCATGTCTTTCTGTTCCGATAATTGCAAGACCTCCGGCCTCACGGACTTCGGGACTCAGCTTAATGTCCGTACCACGGCCCGCCATATTGGTTGCAATTGTAACAATACCGCTTTTCCCGGCCTCTGCTACAATCTCTGCTTCACGCTGGTGCAATTTGGCATTCAGCACGCTGTGCTTAATGCCCTTGATCTTTAACATCCTGCTTAGAAGCTCGGATATTTCAACTGAGGTGGTACCAACAAGCGATGGACGGCCCTGGTTATGTAACCTTACAATTTCCTCAATTACCGCATTATATTTTTCACGCTTGGTGCGATAAACCAGATCTTCCTGGTCGTTTCTGACCACCTTTCTGTGGGTTGGAACAACCACTACATCCAGTTTATAAATATTCCACAACTCGCCAGCTTCCGTTTCAGCAGTTCCGGTCATACCGGCAAGCTTGTGATACATTCTGAAATAGTTCTGGAGTGTTATGGTGGCAAAGGTTTGCGTTGCGGCCTCGACCTTCACCCGCTCTTTGGCTTCAATGGCCTGGTGCAATCCTTCAGAATATCTTCTTCCTTCCAGAATACGGCCGGTTTGTTCATCTACGATCTTCACCTTGTTATCCATTACCACGTAATCCACATCGATTTCGAACATGGTATACGCTTTTAGCAGCTGGTTCACTGTATGGATGCGGTCTGACTTAATGGCATAATCCTGGAGAAGCTGATCTTTTTTCAGCAATTTGTCTTCCGGAGTAAGTCCGGCGTGCTCCAATTCGGCGATTTCCAACCCGATATCCGGCATGATAAAGAAATTGGGGTCGGAAGCTGATCCCGTAATTATATCAGTACCTTTTTCGGTCATTTCAACCGAATTCAATTTCTCATCAATAATGAAAAACAGATCATCTGTAGCCAGATGCATGTTTTTGCTGTTTTCCTGCATGTAATGATTCTCGGTCTTCAGCAATAATGCCTTATTGCCCTGTTCACTGAGAAATTTGATCAGTGGTTTGCTTTTGGGAAGACCTTTGAAAGCCTGCAATAACTTGAATCCTCCCTCTTCTGTCTTATTGTCAGCAATCAGTTTTCTTGCCTCGGCCAGCAAATTGGTAACCAGGTTCCGCTGAACTGCCACCAGCTTCTCAACCTGTGGCTTGAATTCTTCAAAAGACTGGTCGTCACCCCTCGGAACCGGACCGGAGATGATTAAGGGGGTACGGGCGTCATCGATCAACACGGAGTCGACCTCATCCACGATGGCATAATGATGTTTACGCTGAACCAGGTCAGACGGACTGATTGCCATATTGTCACGCAGGTAGTCAAAACCGAACTCATTATTGGTTCCATAGGTGATATCTGCCTGGTAAGCTTTCCTTCTTGATTCCGAATTGGGCTGATGTTTATCGATGCAATCCACTGTAAGGCCATGGAATTCAAAGATAGGGCCCATCCATTCAGAGTCACGTTTTGACAGATAATCATTGACGGTTACAATATGTACCCCTCTGCCTGCCAATGCATTCAGGAATACCGGAAGTGTTGCTACCAGTGTTTTACCTTCACCGGTTGCCATTTCCGATATTTTTCCGGAGTGAAGGACCACCCCTCCGATCAGCTGCTCATCATAGTGAACCATATCCCAGGTAATGGGATTTCCGCCAGCCATCCAGGTACTCATCCAGCGGGCCCTGTCATCTATGATCTGCACACTATTGCGCTGGGCAGCGTAATTCCGGTCGAAGTCCTGTGCTGTAACTTCAATATATTCATTCTCTTTAAATCTCCGCGCTGTTTCCTTAACAATTGAAAATGCATCCGGTAATACTTCCATCAGTTCATCTTCAATACCTGTAATGATTTCTTTTTCAATGCGGTCAATTTCGCGGTAAATCTCTTCAACCTTTTCCACTTCGAGGTTACCGGTTTCAATCTGAACCTTATAATCCGCAATAATGGCATCTTTCTCTTTGACTGTACGCTGGATTTTATCCTTTATTTCAATTGTCTTTGCCCTTAACTGATCATGACTCATCTTCTCGATGAGCGGATATGCTGCCTGTATTTTTCTCAGGAGCGGCATGATCTCTTTAATATCACGCTGTGATTTATTACCGAAAAATTTATTCAGTATATTCGAAATAGCCATTAGATATAATATTCGTATTTATCATCAAACCTGAACCGGAATAATCCGGTTCAAAAACCGTGCAAAGTTAATGTATTAACTCATGCCTCAAAGCAATTTATGTTGTATTGCCCTGTATATGGAGATTTGTTTAAGCCATATGACTGATAATTTCATCGCCGAATCCCGAGCAACTCAATTTTGTCGCACCGGGCATAAGTCTTTCAAAATCATAGGTTACCCTTTTGGCAAGGATTGATGATTCAAGGCCCCTGGTAATCAGATTAGCAGCTTCGTGCCATCCAAGGTATTCCAGCATCATAACACCTGACAGAATTACTGAACCGGGATTTACCATGTCCTTACCGGCATACTTGGGTGCAGTTCCATGGGTGGCCTCAAAAACGGCATGACCTGTCATATAATTTATATTGGCACCGGGTGCAATGCCAATGCCACCAACGATAGCAGCGAGAGCGTCGGAAATATAATCGCCGTTGAGATTCAATGTGGCAATCACTGAGTATTCGGCCGGACGGGTAAGTATCTGCTGAAGAAAAGCATCGGCAATAACATCTTTCACAACGATTTTCCTGCCTGTTTTGGGATTATCAAAAGAACACCAGGGACCGTTGTCAATCTCAACTGCTCCGAAGGATGATTTGGCCAGCGCATAGCCCCAATCGCGAAACGCACCCTCAGTATATTTCATAATATTTCCCTTATGCACAAGGGTTACAGAAGGCAGATCATGATTGATTGCATATTGAAATGCAGCCAGGACAAGTCTTTCCGTTCCCTCTTTTGAAACCGGCTTAATGCCGATAGATGAGGTCTCAGGAAAACGGATCTTTGAAACATTCATTTCTTTTTGCAGGAAGGCAATTATCTTTTTTGCTTCCGGTGTTCCCTGCATAAATTCAATACCGGCATAGATGTCTTCCGCATTTTCCCGGAAGATCACCATGTTGGTTGTGGAAGGATCCTTTACAGGTGAAGGAACTCCGGCGTAATATTTGACGGGACGGAGACAAACATACAGGTCAAGAATCTGACGAAGTGCTACATTGAGTGAACGGATACCGCCTCCGACAGGAGTAGTAAGGGGACCTTTTATAGCAACCAATGATTCCCTGATCACCTGGAGCGTTTCTTCCGGCAACCAGTTCTGGGTAGCCTTATAGGCTTTTTCCCCTGCCAGGACTTCACGCCATACGATTTTGCGCTTGCCTTTATAGGCTTTGGCAACTGCAGCATCAAAAACTTTTACAGATGCAGCCCATATATCGGGTCCGGTGCCATCTCCCTCAATAAAGGGAATAATAGGATCATCGGGTACCACCAATGATTTATTGACCAGGGTAATTTTATGTCCTTCCATGGAGATATGAATTAAAGGTTATTCGAGTTCCAGATTTAAGTTTTGTCTGAATTTTGATAATACCGGGTTCTTCCTGCTAAGATATTTGAATTTCTCTTCACTTGTATAAAGACGCACCTGCGCCGGACCCGTAGGTTCCAATATTTCAGCTTCAATTGTGATCAGATCATTATGCAGCTCGCGACGCAGGTATTTTTCCAATTCTGTTTTTGTTGAAGAATTGAAATCTTCGAGCTGATCCCTGTTATTTAATCTGATTGAAATTATCGCTGTTCCGGTCAGCGAAGGTTGAACACTCTTCAGCGTGACAGCCATTCGTGGTTTTTCTTCTCTCATCTGAACGGCATAACTGTTCCAGCATTCAACCAGCAATTCCTGTGTTACCGGGGTTTGCTTTAATTCCGCCGTATCGCTTACCATATCTTTTGATCCTTCCGGCAATGTAACCGGAAGTTCTGCTTTTTTACCGGCCTGAAGGGCTTCCTTAATTGAAATACGGTGCGACGATTGGTAAGACGGGTCGGGTTCTGTAGAAACGGCTGGTTTTTCAACCCCGGGCGGATTTGGAGGACGGGGGCCTGCTTCTGCAGGTGCTGGTACCGGTGCCATTGCAGGCGCCTGCTGCCGTTATTGGTGTTTGGGACGGAGCCTTTGCCGGCCCGGGTTCTGATGCTACAATATCAGGGATATTAAGCGCCGGCTGTTCCGGATTCAGGTTTTTTTTTTGAGCCTGCAGATTGCAAAGCCGGATAAGTGAAATCTCCACATGAAGCCGTTGATTTTTACTTGCCTTATAGGTGAGTTCACACTGATCGCAGATCACAAGTGCCTGGAACAGGAAATCGGATTCACAGACCATGGCCTGTTGCCTGTACCTGGTCTTCAGGGAATCACTTACCTCAAGAAGCTGAACAGTAGAGGCATCCTTACAAACCAACAGATCACGGAGGTGGGATGAAAGACCACCTATAAAATTCTGCCCGTCAAATCCCCTTTGCAGGATCTCATCAAATATCACCAGTGCACCGGCTGCATCCTGTTTCAGAAAGGCGTCTGTAACCTTGAAATAATATTCGTAATCAAGTACATTGAGGTTTTCAAGTACCTCGGCATAGGTGATGTTTTTCTGTGAGAAACTGGCCACCTGGTCAAAAATAGAAAGTGCATCACGCATGGCACCGTCAGCCTTTAAGGCAATGACATTCAGGGCCTCTTCTTCAAACCTGATTTCTTCGAGCTTTGCGACATGGGAAAGGTAGCCTACAATATCCTCAACCCTTATCCTGTTAAAATCAAATATCTGACAACGGGAAAGAATGGTGGGGATGATCTTGTGTTTTTCAGTGGTTGCCAGGATGAAAATTGCATGGGAAGGAGGCTCTTCCAGCGTTTTGAGAAATGCATTGAAGGCTGCCTGCGAAAGCATATGAACCTCATCGATGATATAAATACTGTATTTTCCAACCTGCGGCAGTATTCTTACCTTATCAATCAGGCTGCGTATGTCATCAACGGAATTATTGGATGCAGCATCAAGTTCATGTATATTGTAGGAACGCGATTCATTAAATGACTTGCATGATTCGCATTGCTCACAGGCTTCGATGCTTTCCGACAGGTTAAAACAATTGAGTGTTTTGGCAAAAATCCTGGCGCAGGTTGTTTTACCCACACCCCGGGGACCACAGAAAAGGTATGCATGAGCTACCTGTCCCGATCTGATGGCACTCTTTAGTGTATTGGAAATGGCGGGCTGTCCGACAACGGTGTCAAAATTGACCGGTCTGTATTTTCGTGCTGATACTAAAAAATTGCTCATGCAGGATATGATTCTCTGCAAAGATAATAAAAAGGGACAAGGGACAAGGGACGAGGGACAAGTAGTTGATAGTTGATAGAAGGAATTTACGATTTACGATTTACGATTTACGATTTACGATTTACGATTTACGATTGTACTGTGATTTAGTTTGAGGTTTGAGGTTTGAGGTTTGAGGTTTGATTCATATCAAAACCAAATATCTGATATTTAATTTCCTGGCAGTATCTTCGTTAGTCACTAGTCACCATTCACCATTCACTTTTTCAACTGCAAAACTGCAAAACTGCAGAACTACGCATGACTTTTCATTTTCTACCGACAGGCAATCCCAACGGGATTTCTTGCTCATCTCTCATTTCTACCGGCAGGCAATCCCAACAGGATTTCTTGCTCATCTCTCATTTCTACCGGCAGGCAATCCCAACGGGATTTCTTACTTGTCCCTTGTCCCTTGTCCCTCGTCCCTGTCCTCGTCCCTGGTCCCAAGTCCCTGCTTACGGGATCAACCTGATGTTTCCATAATGTGAATTTACAGACACCTCTGCAGAAGGATTACCATTTCCGCCGATTATACCATTCACTTTCATCTCGCTGTTTTCATCAAACCGGTTAACCCTTGCGCCGTTTTGAGGATAAACGATTTCACAATATTTTCCATATGCATCAAGCTTGTAGGAAGTGCCGGGATCAATACCCAGTTTGTATGTTCCATAGCTGTTGGTAGCTTTTATGCTTTCAAACCCGGAAGATATCCTGTCAATAATTACATCGGTATACTTTGTGTCGAGCTGCAATTTTCCCGACAACTCCCGGATTGTAAAATGTCCGTACCCTGCGGTAGTGATAAAATTATTCAGCTTGCCGATCTCATAAGTATCATATTTTGATTCACTGACAATGGAACTGCCATTGGTGACATAAACCTTTGAATACTTGCTCATTATTGCGAGTGCCTTGCTTTCGGTGATGCTGATATTTGAATATTTGATATCCAGGGCAAGCCACTTCGTCTCCTGAATTGAACAACCATTGGAATATGCCAGGTATACCTTGCTTAGGGGTTCCTTTGAATCGTGGATAATCTTATTGGCGGTGAGCTTGCCATATTTAATATCCAAGGTGGATGTACCGGTGAGTTCATCTACAAACACATTGCCATATTTATTGGAAAGATTCAGCGGAACTGTCTTTGGCATGCGAACAGAATAATTGATCTCCAACCCACCGTCGCCCATGTTGAAACCCCGGAACATTTTGCTGAAATCATCCTGAAGCTGGGTTTCTGCCCTGACAATATCCCCTTGCTGTGAAATTTCGATCTTTACCATGTCAAGAATAGCGGCGCCACGCTCTTTGTCACGTACATTGACTTTTACATTTACTTCAATTGTCAGTGTCGGATCTGTTGTATTTACGATATTCACATTTCCGTATTTATTTGATAATTCAAGTGTTGTATTTGCATTTACCGGAAAATCCTTTTTAATAATTTTCGTCTGGCTATTTTGCGCCAGCAGCCCAAATGTCACGGAAATTATGATCAGCGTGGCAAATGATCTCTCTTTTGTAAAAAATGTTTTCATGATCTTCAGATTTAAAGAATTGTGGTGTTTGTTTTTTGGGCCCTGGCTATGATCACATCCATCATTTCAATTTTTACCTGGTAAAAATTAATGATAGCGGACATGACCCTTTCATCATCAGGATTCTGTTTCAGATCGTATTTCATAGCCTGCACCTGTTCATCCATGGCTGATAGTTCCTGCAATACTTTCTTTTTCTCAGCCTTGTCATTGTTAAAACCTAATTGTTGAATTTTATTATAATAAATATTGAGTTGTGACGTATAAAATTTCTCAGCTTCATTCAATTCCTGGTTGGGCTTGTCGAGCGAAATGTCATTTATTTGATTGTCAATCAACCTGAATTCCTTTACGGCAAAATAGGAAATTACAATTCCCAGCACCAGAATGACAGCAATCCTGAATAATACCATTTTCAAATCCGGCCTGCGGGCAGGGTGCAGTTTATTTAACCGGTTTCTGAAGCGATCTTCATGTCCCGATCCGGGTTCTTCGCTATCGAACATCCCGCCGTGTTGCTGAATAAAATCGTCAATTGTTTTCATTTCATTCCTTCTTTAAATATTCTACCAGCTTTTTCTTTGCCCGGGCAAGCTGTGACCGGGAAGTGGATTCACTGATACCTAATATCAAAGCTATTTCTTCATGGTCATACCCTTCGAACAAAAAAAGTGAAAGAACTACCCTGAAACCTTCCGGAAGCTGCTGAACTGCATCCTTAATCTTACGAACCTGCTGTTCAGTTTCTTCCTGTGTCTGATCATTTTCAAAATTCCAATGCCGTCTCATCTTCCTGCTTTTCATCCAGTTCTTCAAAACGCATTTTTTTGCCCTGAGCACATCAATCGATTTGTTGATGACGATCCGCTTAAGCCAGGACCCAAAACTCATTTCACCCCTGTATTGGTCCAGTTTCAGAAAAGCTGTCAAAAAAGCATCCTGCATCACATCTTCAGCTTCCACCCTGTCATTTAGCATTCGAAGGCAGGTATTATACATGGCCCTGTAATACAACCTGTAAATTTCTTCCTGGGCCGGCCTGCTACCATTTCGGCATTTTTCAATCAAATCCTGATGAATGTTGAAAGCTGATCGCTCAATCATTTACTCAATTTATAGACGGAGAATTTATTGAAATGCTGCAAATTTATTTAATGATTTAAGATAATTAATTAATTTGAAAATTTGAAGATTTGAACGACTGAAAGGATGTAACGATTCAGCTGCGTACTCGCAAACAGCTAAGAATCAAATTATGCACTAAGAGACCGTCAGACTCAAATCATCAAATTATTGTACCGGATGGTACCATTGGAAATTCTGCACTGCTTTGCAGGAAGGCATATCATTGAATTCCGGATCTTATAGAAATATATGCCGCATCCCAGTTGAAGGGCCTCGTTTGAAAGAATGTTTTTTTTGTGTTCCTTTGAGTTCATCCATCCTGTTATCAGTGATTCTCCCAAGGATATATATGTATGGGGCTTCAGCAATTCTCCCTCGGGTTTGTAGCTGAAATTTCCCTTGCCCCGCAGGTAAACTGTTCTCTTTGAGGTGTACTGCAGGCCATATCCTTCAATAATGTTCTCGGCAAGAAAAGGATTGCTGATCCTATTCAATTTCGCCCTGTCATTTGGGGAATATTTAGCCGGTGTTTCAGTATTCATGTGGCTGAAAAATTCCTGCCTTCACCATGTCAACGGCATGCATGTGCGCTGTTTCTTCAAGCTCTATGGAATATGGCAGTGGCGGGAGGTTATACTTTGCCCTTATTTCATTTGTAAGGAAAAACAATACTGCCTGCAATCTGGGCAAATCAGGATGGGCAAGATCTAACATTTCGCTGTATCGCTTGTCAGTGCGAAAATTTTCATGGGTGTATCCCGAATAGTAATCCTGTTCATCCGAAATCCGGCCTGCAGAAATGCAAATAACGAAAAGAAACAGTAAAAAAGTAACCCGAATCATCATTTTCGAAGTTTATCAGGCAAATTTACGATTTCCAAAACAAAATTAACGACATTCCGGGCCGGTGGTTTCATTGAAAACGCGATGAGTACTTTTATTTCAGAATTTTATTGTGGTAATTTTAACCTGTTCATCGAAATGAGTTAGCGCAAATCCAGCATAACCTCATGGACAATAAAGCAATCAAAATTTTATATGTTGAAGACAACCTGGCTGACAGGATGTATTTTCAGCATGAATCGAACGATCCAGCCTTTCCTTTTAAATCAGATATTGCCGCCTCACTGAAAGATGCGATCTCTTTCCTGAAAAAGAATAGCTATCATGCTGTGGTATCTGACTTTTATCTTGGGGATGGACAGGCTTTTGACCTTTTTCCATACCTGGGTGATTCCCCTCTGATCATTATTACCGGGGAAGGCAGTGAGGAAATAGCTGTCAAAGCCCTTGAAGGCCGGTGCTTATGATTACCTCATCAAGGATTTGAATTACAATTATCTGAAAATTCTGCCAATCACTGTAATTAAAACCATTGAACAGAAAAAGCAACGGGATGAATTATACAAGTACCGTACAGAACTGGAAAAGCTTGTGGAAGAAAGAACGAATGAATTGATTTCTCTGTTTGAGTCCGTGCGTGAAAACGAGACAAATTTCAGGAACATCTTTAATGGCACCAGCGATGGCATGTTTATTTCTGACAGGAATTATAAAATTCTTGAAGTAAATGATACGTTCTTAAAGCAATTCGCCATTGACAGGAATTTTGTGCTCAAAGAAGACCTGATCGATTACGTTATGCCAACATTTAAAAATGTCATAGGGGAACGCCGTAAGTTATTGGGAGAAGGAATTGCAGTAGGACATTTTGAAATTGAAATTGTATCTCCTTTTTCCAGACAAGATCATACCCGTTGAAATCAGCAGTGTACCGATTATTTTTAACCGTCAACAAGCGTTCTTAACCATTGTCCGGGACATTACGGAAAGGAAATTCCTGTCGCGCAGGTTGATTGAAACCATTATTCAGACCGAGGAAATTGAACGGACAAGGATTGCAAAAGACCTTCATGATGAAATCGGTCCCCTGATGTCTGCCCTGAAAATCTATATTACCTCCTTTGTTGAAAATGAAAATATCGACAAGAAAAATAACATTGCAGGCCATATAAGTGTTATAATAAGGGATATGATCGAATCCATCAAGAATATTTCAAATGATATGAGCCCTCATATTCTCGTGAATTTTGGCCTGATAGCAGCTATTCAGAATATCTCCGATCTGTTTACAAGAAATATTGCCATACATTTGCAGTCGAATATCGGAAAAATCAGGTTTTCTGAGATCGTTGAATCGGTTATTTACAGGGTTATCAAAGAACTTATAAATAATACGATCAAGCATGCCCAGGCCAGTGATATTTATATTAATCTGAATTATTCATCCCATGTCACTCGATTGCCATTATAAGGACAATGGCATCGGTTTTGACCTGAACAATTATTTTAATGCACCTGCGAGGGGCATGGGGCTTACTAATATTAAATCAAGAATACAATCACTCGGAGGACGTCTGGAAATGATCACGAGTCCGGGAAACGGATTTGAAGTTCTTCTGAGTTTAAAAACTGCAACTGCCAATTATGACAAATAAAAAATACAGGGTCATTATCGCCGATGACCATTCCCTGTTCCGGCAGGGTCTGAAGCTTATCCTGATGGAATTGGATGACATTGAAGTGATTGCTGACGTGCCGAACGGCAAGGAGCTCGTTGAAATCGCAGGCATACTGGAACCGGATCTGGTTATTATGGATATCAACATGCCTTTTCTGAATGGAATTGAGGCAAGCAAGATCCTGGCCAGGGATCATCCGTGAAATAAAAATACTGGTTGTATCGATGTATGGCGATGAACAATACTACAACAGTGTTATTGAAAACGGAGTCAAAGGTTTTATTCTGAAAGATGCGGACAATTCGGAATTAAAAACTGCTGTTCGTGATATTCTGAATGGCAAAACCTATTTTTCCCAGGAATTGCTTCTCAGGCTTATCCGCAGTAAGCAAACTCCGGCCAATATCAATCTTACCAGTCGCGAACAGGAGATCCTTGAACTGATCTGCCAGGGATTAGGAACCGCTGAGATATCCGCCAAACTGTTTTTAAGCGACCGGACCATTGACAATCATAAGGCAAACCTGTTTGCAAAGACAGGCTGTAAAAACAGCCTGTCTCTTGTAATATTTGCCATTAAGAATAATCTTGTGTCGCTGAAGTAAACTTTACTTCGTATTCTCTACCTCCTGAGGCATTTGCTTTTTATGCGGAGCATGCGGATGCCAGCCAACAGTGTAATACATTACAAAAAAGCCAATTATATAGGCGACGGTTACATGCCAGCCCTTTTTAATATAATTTACGGTATTCTTGGCTTCGGGATACATATTGGATAAGGCAACACCTGCGGATGAACCGAACCAGATCATGGAGCCGCCAAATCCGACCGAATAGGCCAGATACTCCCCAGTCATATCCACCCTGCTCAAGGCAAAGTTTTGTAAGCGGGTATATTGTCAAATACAGCAGAAACAAAACCCAATGCAAAAGCAGTCCACA
Source organism: uncultured Bacteroidales bacterium (assembly GCA_963808745.1). Lineage (GTDB taxonomy): Bacteria > Bacteroidota > Bacteroidia > Bacteroidales > UBA10428 > UBA5072. The sequence continues at coordinate 77,163 of CAWEGX010000004.1, read as the reverse complement.
TGGATGCCGGCGGAAGGTCTTCCACTGGCATCAGGGATGCGCAGGTTACGAGGGCCATCAGGAAAACCGTTCCCATCCAGGCGTTTTTAAGTTCACCCCAGGGCGTTTTTCTGAAAAATCCGCCAATTAATATGGCAATCCAAACACCGGCAGCCGGGAAATCGAGTGTCCAGTTTGTGACGATGGCGCAAACCAGGATGAAAAAAACAATTCCGATCCTTCCCCAGTCAACTTTTACATTTTTATGATGTCACTTACAATCCGCTGATACCTGTCCTGCTGAATTGAGGCAATTACGCCAAATATGGCAATCGCTGCAAAGGAAGCAACAAAAGCATGCAATACATCCAGCGGATTAACCCCGTCAATCCACATCAGGGTGGTGGTGGTGTCACCCACAACGCTGCCCGCCCCTCCTGCATTGCTGGCAGCAATAATGCCTGCCAGGTAACCAAGATGGACCTTGCCTTTAAATACCACAAGGGCAATGGTACCTCCAATCATGGCAGCGGCAATATTGTCGAGGAATGAAGATAATATCATGATGAAAAGCAGCAGCAAAAAGCCGCCTTTCCAATCATTCGGAAGATAATTGGGAAGAATATCAGGGAAATCGTGATTCTTTAAAATGCTCAGCCAGTATGGCAAAACCAAAAAGCAGACCAAGCAGGTTCAGCAGGATCCTCCACTCTCCTTCCCTGGAAGGTGTTCCCATAATATGTGAAACCATGGAAAAATCACTAAAGGCATATTTGGCGATCAGGATAGCTGCCAGTCCGGTTAACGCCACATACATGGTTTTATGGTGAAATACGGCTACGCCAATTAAGGTAAGGGCAAAAAGGATAAACTCCAGTCGAATCCCTGCAACAGTCGGAACTAAACAAAGCATAGGCTGATATATTTATTAAAGTAAAACCACAAATATAGTAATCCCCAGAATTATAAAATCGCAGGAATTTAAAATAAAATATTTCTCACCTTTTTGAATTCGAACTTTTGGAAATAAATTCAAATGGGTGAGAAATATCTTCAACCAATAGATAAAAATAATATCTAGTTTAACGAGTAAGTTTGAACTGACTCTTCTAGCGAGTTCTTCCACGATTTCTTCCTTATTTTCAACATTATCATTTTCTCCTGTCGTTTTTCATTGACACGGTTGTTATGCGCATGGAATAGAATGAACGGTATACAAAAACGAGTGCAACAGCTAAAAATGCCATGCCTATAAATACAGTATAATCAAAATTACCTGCAGCTTTTGCAGCCAGCTTCATATTTACTGCAATTTCCACCGCCAGCAAGCCAAACAGGGTTGAAAATTTGATGATCGGATTCAGGGCAACCGATGTAGTATCCTTAAACGGATCACCAACTGTGTCGCCAACAACAGTTGCTGCATGCAAAGATGTTCCTTTTTCCCTCAGGTCAACTTCCACAAGCTTTTTGGCATTGTCCCAGGCGCCGCCGGCATTGGCCATGTAAATTGCCTGAAACAAACCGAATATAGCGATTGAAATAAGGTACGATACAAAAAAGTTCGGATCGATAAAAGCAAAGGCAAGTGTTATTGTCATCAGCACTGCAAATATATTCCACATGCCTTTTTGTGCATATCTGGGTACAAATTTTCACCACAGTCTTGGAATCTTCAATGTCCGCTTCCTGTCTTATCGAGGTTGATATTCTTTTTAATGAATTCAACTGCACGGTAAGCCCCGGCTGCAACAGCCTGGATGGATGCGCCGCTGAACCAGTATACAACTGCACCACCGCAAACAAAGCCGATGATTACCGGTGCTTCTGTAAGTTCAAGTGCCAGAAGACCAAGTTTTTTAAGCAGTAAAATAATGGAAAATATCATGGTTGTGGCTCCTATTACTGCGGTACCGATTAACACCGGTTTGGCAGTTGCCTTAAAAGTATTTCCGGCTGAATCATTTTCCTCAAGGTATCTCTTTCCCAATTCAAAGTCGGGTGTAAAACCAAAATCCTTCTGGATCTCCTGTTTGATGCCAGGAATCTTTTCTATCTGGGCCAGTTCAAAAACCGACTGTGCATTGTCAGTTACGGGACCATAGCTGTCCACAGCAATATTAACCGGACCCATGCAAAGGAAACCAAAAGCAACCAGCCCGAATGCAAAAATAGAAGGATAACCGATCAACTCTCCAAGGCCCATCTGGCTCACCAAAATAAGCCAGCGTCATCAGGCCTGCCATTAAAAGGCCTTTCCAGAATGCGCTGAAATTACCGGCAACTATACCTGATAAAATTGTCAGAGAGGCACCCCCTTCGCGGGAAGCATTGACGATTTCATGCACATGGCGTGAATGTGAACTTGTAAAGGCTTTTGTGAATTCCGGAATAAGAACGGCCGCCAGTGTACCACAGCTGATAATGGAGGCAAGTTTCCACCAAAGGGTCGGATGAATAACTCCATTGACTGATATTGTACCTACAAGTAAATAACTCATTACAAAGGTTGTAATGATTGACATGATACTGGCAATCCAGATTAAGCCTGGCCAGGGGTGCTTCGAAATTAAAACTTTTCAATTTACTGTATTTAGCCTTGCTAATAGCCTGATTTATCTCAAATGAAACAGCCGACATAAAATCCATCAGAAAACGCATTGCGAAAATCCAGACGATGAGGGTGGCCTGCACCATGGGCTCCTTTACAGCCAGGGTAATAAATGAAATGAGGGCAACACCTGTTACACCATAGGTTTCAAAACCATCGGCAGTCGGACCAACGCTGTCACCGGCATTATCACCGGTACAATCTGCGATTACACCAGGATTCCTGGGATCATCCTCCTTGATATTGAAAACGATTTTCATCAGGTCAGAACCAATATCGGCAATCTTGGTAAATATACCGCCGGCAATACGAAGTGCGCTGGCTCCAAGGGATTCGCCGATAGCAAAACCTAAAAAGCAGAAGCCTACGATATCGCGGGGAACAAATAACAAAATAAAAACCATCATGATGAGTTCCAGACTGATCAGGAACAAACCGATGCTCATACCAGCCCTGAGAGGAATTGAAACCACATCCCATGGTCTTGCCGCGAAGGGAAGCAAAAGCAGTTCGTGCATTGGCAAAAGTATTAACCCTGATGCCATACCAGGCAACACTGTATGATCCAACCATGCCAATAATTGAAAACAACAAAACGAGATGCAACCACTGAAACTGAGGAGCCTACCAGTGCAAAAAAGTAATATGCCATAGCAACGCCTATAATACTGAACAGAATCAATAAAAATTTACCCTGCTGAATAAGATAGGTCTTACAGGTTTCATAAATGGTAGCAGCCACACTCAACATTGATTGATGGGCAGGAAATTTTTTTATTGATCTGAAAAGGGTGAGACTTACAGATAAGGTAAAAACGATGACAATGGAACCATATAATAACAAATGCCAGGCATCCAGACCAAAGTTCTCAAAATATCCCTGGTGTAAATCAGGAATGGCCAGATCAGCCTCACTGGCAAGCACAGGGATGCCGCTCATAAGCAACAAACCCAGAAAAATCAGACTTCGTTTTATAAATTGCATATAGTGAATATTTAGATGAATAAAAATTTTCATTGGTAACTGTTTGGAGATGGCAATAATATAAAATTGCCCATCTGACCGCTAAATCCAAAGCGGTCCAGGAAAATTAAAAGGCTTATCAGCAGTCTTTACAAGAGTGGATAAGCAAACAGACCAAAACTTAAAACAGGAGGTGTCAGAGCTGAAGTTTGCAGAAAAATTTATACGAAGTTTCAGTGCAGTGGCACACAATCGCATTTTTCCAGCCCCTTAAAATATGTAGTTGATTTCTTAAATAATGTAATATCAGAAGAACAAGACAAGGATATTTTCCTGGAATAGGAGTTGTGATCAAAATTGAAAGAATTCACAATGTCAGATAGCAGAAGGAAGCCACTGAAAAGTTTAGATGATGTATAATAGAGGTTGATTGTTCTGAAATCAGATCCGTGCTTGTTTTTGAAGGGACAGACGGGGTGTTTGGCAATGTACCGGACGATGACAAAACCGTTGCAGAACAATTCAATGTGGCAACAATCAGAAAAACAAATATCAATAACTTGTGCAAGCCCATCTCTTTCATAAAAAACTACACCAAGAAAGCCAAAAGTAACGGAATAATCAGAATTTTTAAAAATTAGTACGGAAAAATATTTGTATTTGTTACAATTTAGATCGTTTTTAAATAATAATGATATAAAATAAAAAAACTCCCCCAAATTCATGGGGGAGTCCGTTTAGAAATTTGAAATTAAAACATAACCACCTCCCTATTTACCGAGGGTAGCAACCATAACTGCCTTAATTGTATGTACCCTGTTTTCAGCCTGGTCAAATACAATGGAAGCGGCTGATTCGAATACTTCCTCGGTCACCTCCATGGATTCGATGCCAAATTTCCGGTATGTCTCCTCCCCTACCTTTGTATCCCTGTTATGAAAAGCAGGAAGGCAATGCAGAAATTTAACTTTCGGATTACCTGTAAGTTTCAGTACCTTGTTATTTATCTGGTAAGGAGTAAGCAGTTTTATCCGCTCCTCCCATACTGAAGCAGGTTCTCCCATGGAAACCCATACATCCGTATACAAAAAGTCGGCATCCTTCACAGCGAGGGCTATATCTTCGGTAATTGTAATTTTTGCACCGGTAGTGCCGGCAATATCCCGGCAGGTCTGAACAAGTTCTGCTGCAGGCTGACAGGCTGCAGGGGCTGCAGCCCTGAAGTCAATACCCATTTTGGAACAACCCACCATTAAGGAATTTCCCATATTGTTGCGGGCATCGCCAAGGTAACAGAATTTCATTTGGGACAAGGGTTTGTCGCAATGTTCAATCATCGTCATGAGATCAGCCAGAACCTGGGTTGGATGGTATTCATTGGTAAGTCCGTTCCACACCGGAACACCTGAATATTCTGCCAGTTCTTCAACAATCTTCTGACCATGCCCCCTGTATTCAATTCCGTCAAACATCCTTCCAAGTACCCTGGCTGAATCCTTAACTGATTCCTTGTGTCCTATCTGCGAACTTACCGGATCAAGAAAGGTAACATGAGCCCCCTGATCGTGGGCAGCCACTTCAAAGGCACACCTGGTGCGGGTTGATGTCTTTTCAAAAATCAGCGCAATATTTTTCCCGGTCAGGCGCTGCTGTTCTGTTCCACTGTATTTTGCCTTTTTCAGATCAAATGAAAGATCAAGCAGGAATTTAATTTCCGCAGGTGTGAAATCCAGGAGTTTCAGGAAACTGCGGTTGCGGAGATTGAATGGCATAATGAATAAATATTAATAGGTTAGGGATAGTGACAAAATGAACTGCATGCATTGATTGTAAAGCAACAAAAATAATTAAGTATTCGTCATCCTTCCATGATATTTGTCATTTTTGCATTTTTATACATATATTTTTCATAATTTTGTATAATTTTGGGATGCGATCTGAAATGAAAATTCTTGTCGATCCATTTGATTCATTGATAGCCGTTTTGTGGGTACTTGATCAAAACATCGCCCGGAAAAGTGAACCTCAATGAATTATTCACGTAATACCTAAGCACCACACAAAACTAACTGATGAATAAACCCCAGGCCTGTTTAGTTATTCTGGTAAGCCTAATTCTTGCATCCTGTGGCGGCAGCGACAGTCGCAAAGGAATAAACTCCGGCAGAATAGATTATAAAATCACCTACCTGAATGATAATCTGGACAAAAAAATGCTTGACATTTTGCCCAAGCGCATGAAATTGATTTTTAACCAAAAAGAAGCGATAAATAATATTGAAGGATTTCTTGGATTTTACAAACTGGAAGCCCTGACTAATTTTCATACCCGTAAATGCTCTACCATACTTAAGGTCATTGACAAGAATTATCTTTATAAAGGCAAGCATAATGAAATGATGTGCTGTTTTAATTCAATGGATGAAATGGTCATCACCGAGACTGAAGAAACCAAAAATATTGCGGGTTTCAATTGTCATAAAGCGATTATATACCTTCCATCGAAACAGACTTCATTCGACATTTATTATACAGGCGAAATCAATCTGAAACATCCGAATTCCACCAATCCCTATCGTAAGATAAACGGCGTTTTAATGGAATTTGAGCTTAACCTTATGAATCTTCATATGCGTTTTAGTGCCGAAAAATTTCAGCCGCTTGCTGAAATCCCTGCTGAATATGATCTTCCTAAAACCACTCGTACAATTGACCGTGATCAGATGACGGAGATACTTAATAAGTTACTGGAATAAGTAAGGAACCTGTCAGGAGTTCTGCGGTTCTGCAGTAATCTGCAGTCAACTCACCTCAGACCTCAAGCTCCCTTAAGCCTCAACTTCACCTAAATCCTAAACCTCAATCACTATCAACTATCAACTATCAACTAATTATAATCTATAACCGTAGGTTTGTCCGGGAAAAGAACATTCGATCTGAGGCGGGGAATGCTGCCTGCATTAATATACATGGGATCTGCATCTGCAGGCATACCCGGATAGATTGAAAATTTAATCTCAAATGTATCGAAAACCAGTTGTTCATTTCTGATCCGGACTCCCAGCCCCAGTCCTGAATAAGGCGTCGATTCATAGAAACTGAGATTTTCTGTTTTTATGAACCCAAGGTCGACTGATGCAAAAAAGGCAAAGCGGAATCCCAGCAATCGGTAAGGACTGAACAAAACAGATTCCAGATTCAATACAAATTTTTCATTGCCCCGCAAGGAAGGGCTGTAAAGTCCGGCGATGCCACCCGTATTTTCCAGCCGGGTAAATTCATCCTTGAACCTGTTTATTCCATTCAGATAGGTAAACGTAAAAAAATTCCTGTTTTGGAAGAACATTCCCCAGGTATTCAGATTTGAAAATCCCTTTAACTGCAAATGAATTGTTCCCTGTTCAAGGGAATGATCATGGACAAAAGTCCCGTATCCGAACTGACCATACAGGTAATGACGGGCCATGTATTTACCGAATGAAATATTGGCCGCAAAGTAAGGTCTGCTGGCGTACTGTCCCCATTCATATCCCGATGTGAATTCGAACATGTAGCCGTATGGCACGTCCTCTACCCGGTCGAATGTAAAAATCATATTATCCTTTCGAAAACCGCGGTATGTGTATCCTGTGGAAAAAAGAAGCATGGTTTTGTCCTGAAATGCATAATAATTATGTTCTTCCGTTTGCGGTGTCTCTCTGTTGTAGTTATAAAAAGCCCGGCCCGAGAGGAACAACCCCTTGCGGGTTCCTGCCGTATTTCCTTTTCTCACACTAAATAATCTGCCGGCCCAGAAATCATAGTTGGTATATTTCCAGGTAATATTATCAATTGTTGTATCGGGCAAAACAAGATCGCGATGCAGATCAGCTTTCGTAAGTTCAACCGCACCTGCATATTTTATACCGACTGTCCTGAAATTGCGTTCAATACGTATCCTGCTCATTTCGGTATTCCATCGATGGGCATATTCCAGGTCTGATGAGATATATGTACCCTGGATATTGGGAATCCCGTACAGGAATTTATACCCTAGAAATGGCGAATGCCTTCCGTCCCAATAGGCCCTGGTTTCAAACTGATGTCCATACCCGAATATATTATAATATCCGATACTGGCATTTCCTGCATCCGGCCTGGAGATCTCAGCACTGAGACCCAGAGGGATCAAGTCTTTCGTCAGCAAAATTATATCTATTGAATCAGGCGATCCCGGAATGGGATTGATAAGAAATCTTGCATCCCGGATATAGGGTAGTTCCCTGATCAATCGTTCATTTTCAGCCACAAGGAAAACATCAAGCCTGTCATCTTTCTGAAAAAGCAGATTTTTCCGGATGATCTTTTCACGTGTATTAAAATGTATTGCAGTTACAGCCTTTTCAGTCCAGGCAGATGGAACAAAACTCGTATCCTCAATGGAACCTGAAAACACATTTAGTGTTTTGAGTTGAATTTTGCGGATAATCAATCCATCATAAGCAGTGAGGTTAACATTGGTGACCGGTATTTTCTTGTTTTTAGGATGTGAATTATAAAATTTCTGAAGCAGGTTGTTTAATTCACGATTGAAACGGTTAGGGCTGGTCGATAAAAAAAGGCTGTCGGAGAGATGATTCCATTTTCCCAAAGATGCCCCCGGGTTGCGAACCATTGAGTCTTTGCGTTGAGTTATATCTTCAATAATGCTCAGCGTATCTTTTGGCTCATTTTGTCCCAGTATATCCTGAGAGAATAAAACAAAGAAAGCCGATATAAGCAGCAGCCAAGGTTTATACATCAGGTAAAAATACTACATTTTCTTTACCTTCTTATAGTTCGTATTTCCTGAGGTTTTTATAACCAGATTAACATATTTCATTACCTTTGCGGGCAAATTGCGCAATTTCCTGATTTCAACATTATGTGGAAAAAGTTCCTGAATATTTTCAAATATTTTATTTTCCTGGGAGCAGGAATTTTCGTATTCTGGTGGGTATATAAAGATGAGCCGTTGGATAAATACAAGGGTGCGTTTCAACATCTGAATTATTTCTGGATCCTGGTTTCAATCTTTTTCAGTGTTCTTTCACAGATCAGCAGGGCAATGCGATGGAATATGCTGATCAGGCCTCTCGGATACAATCCAAAATTATACAATTCTTTCCTGTCAGTTTTAATGCTTTATTTTGTTAATCTCTTGTTGCCACGAGCAGGTGAAGTATTCAGGTGTACCATACTTAGCCGGTATGAGAAAATCCCATTTGCTAAACTGGCAGGTACCGTTTTTGTTGAAAGGCTTGCAGATCTGATCACACTCATGTTGCTGGCCATAGTGATCATAATAAGCCAGCTCAAGGTTTTTGCCACTTTTTTCAATACGCATGCCGATATCAGGGATAATGCACTGCGTATCTTCTCCACCCGAAATCTGTTATTCGCCCTTTCAGCCATTGCCCTTGTTTTGCTTGCTTTCTTTCTTTTTAACCACTACTATAACCGGAATAAACATGACAGGGGAAATTTGTTTATAAAGAAGATCAGGCTGATCAGGCAAAATTTTCTTGAAGGGATTAAATCAATTGCCAAGCTTGAAAATAAATGGATTTTTGTAGGCCACACCCTGTTCATTTTCGTCATGTGGCTTTTCATGCTGTACGTAATTTTCAAGGCTTATCCACCAACAGAACATCTTTCATTGGAGACAGGAATGATCACATTTTTGATGGGGGGATTGGCAATGCTCGCACCTGTGCAGGGAGGCATCGGACCCTGGCATTTCATGGTTTATGAAACGCTTTTCATTTATGGAATTGATAAGGCTGATGGCAAGGTGTTTGCCCTCATTGCACATGCATCCACAAACCTGATTTATCTTGTGCTTGGCCTGGCAGCCCTGCTGATTATACCTTTAGTGAACAGAAAGAAAAAGGAAACTGTCATTCCACAATAATCGTAAATTCATCCTGCACCGGTCGGCCTTCCGCATCCATTCCTTCTATCTTGCCATAATAGATCCCTTTCACGTCGGAAGTATAAAATGTAATGAGCGCCGGCAGGCCATGCGTAATAGTTACATGCGGATTCCAGTACAAAGTTCTGCGGTTGTCGGTATTAACCGGATTTTCAATGGCGTAATCAGGAGAATAGAATTCCCTGCTTGTGTTCAGGATGTCCATTCCCATTTGCATCCCCGGCTGCCTGTATTTATACATGCTTTGGATGGTAGTTATTTCAATAACGCCCTGAAAATTAACCGGGGTATACCTGTGAACATCCATCTGCGATTCTGATATATTGATGTTTGTTATATCCGAAGGAAGAATTCCTTTCAATATATCTGCATTAGTTCCCTTGATCGCACCATTAATCACAATGATCACGCCTTCCTGAATATGTGATGGCAGAATGTTCCCTGCTGTATCTGTAAAAACGATCATGTTATTTTTCAAATGGAAGGGCTGCAATTCCTGAATAATATCAAGGGCATCTGCATAATCTGCATAAAGTTTTGGATCATAACGCTTCCTGGTTTCATTTTCGGATTTAAAATATTTCCGTGAACCGTAACGAAGAGAATAAATTACATCCGGATCACCATAGAAGGCTGTATTAAATATCTTTTGCTTATCACGATTGCCGGCATTTTGAATAATATCCTCCCTTATTTTTTTCGAAAACAGTTGATTTACCGAAGCGATCAGATTTACTTTTCCGGATGCATCGTATGCATCAATTTTCAGGTAATTGAAATCAATCACATCCGAACCGAACAATACCTGGAAATATCCATTTTCATGACTCTGGGTTTCATAAAAACGGAAATTTGGAAGATGGGTGACCCTTACCTTGGCATGCTGGGCGGGATTCTCTTTTTTATCGATAACGGTTCCGGTTAATCCATCCAGTTTTTCATAGGCATGTTCATGTGAATTATTATTCAGCAGATTATTCCATGATATTCCCTTATACCCTGACGCCATTAATTCAATATCGGATATATGCTGCGAAATTCCTGGCGATTTTGAAAGTGTATCATAAGGGTAGGAATGCAATGCCTGTTCAAAACCAGTATTCAGCGGGCTATAAGCCAACTGTTGCAATGAAACAGTCATTGCCAGATCAACCTTACTGCTCCTGCCCAGGTAATCAATCGTAAGGATCACACGCTGGCGGCTCTGGTATATTTGCCTGTCGGTTTTGGCATTCAGCATATCTTCACCGGAAATATGCATCAGCCGTTCAGCCAGTAATTTTTCATCCTGATTAAAAACCGATATCTGCAATATACCGGTACCAGAACCCTTTAGGGGTATTTTAACATCACGTGTATTTTTGCCAGTTACCTGACTCCACACAATGTGCCTGTTCAGCAGGGCTACCCAATAAAAAACGGAATCAGAATTACCCTTTGTTGAGAGTAATGTGCACCATACCGTATCCTTATCAGCTTTTCGAAGATGAATTATCACTCCCCTTGTTGATGCCAGGGGAAGCGGAAACAGGCGCGATACCCTGCCGGTTTCAGAATTCTGAGAAAAGCAGAATCTTCAGAAGGCTGATAGGTAAAAGAGCCAACTCCCTTGTTATTCGATTGCACAGCCTGCAAAATATGACCTTTGCGGTCAATGATCTCACCCTGAATACTTACCGGCATCCCATAATGAGTTTGGGAATGAAACGCCATAAGGTTTGTAAGTCCAGCCACGACATTTCCATCTTCAGAATGGAAGGTAATTTCGGGATCAGAAGTAGCAGCAGGAAGGATCAGGGTATAATCACCCGAAATTTTCCGGCTTTTCAATTCTATTTTGAGTATAAGTATATCATCAGTGGAAGGAACCTGGCATTTGAGCTCAAATACTCCATGCTGGGTTGTTTTTCCGTTTTCTTTTATTAAGTCCCGGTTGAATGATCCGAGGGTATATATAAACTCAGTTTCACCTATTGGTTTTCCTGCCGGATCAATCAGCCGGATATTGGCATGCATTGAGTCGCCGGCATAGTAAAAACTTCGATCATACAATATATCCACCTGGAAACGTTTATCGTAATATTTACCTACCAGGATTTCTTTTCTGAATACATCTCTTACATTTTGATTTTTCATCCATCCTGTATAGGCTACCAGGTAGTATTTTCCGGGAATTGAAGTACGGGGAATGAGGAATCTTCCGGTGACCTGGTTATCTGCGAGAGGATAACGCCTTGAAATAATTTCCTCCCCTTTCATATTCACGAATTTAATGAACATGTCCTGGCTGCTTGAATCATTGGGCAATCCAGCCTGTGTTGAGACAAAACCCTGAAACCAGATGTCTTCACCCGGTCGGTAAGCAAATCTGTCAGTGACCAGGTATGCTTTCTCAGCATAGAAATCCCTGTTAAACCTGATAAGCTTATCCTGCAATATATCGAGAAATGACTTGTCCTTTATTACACCAAATCCTGATAACATAAGAACAAGTGCAAAAGGCACGATGAGTAAGATTAATCCTGTAATTCTTTTTGCCATAGCGATGATTTAATATTCAACACTAATACTGACTGTTCTCATTTTCTTTATTCTCTTCGTCTGATGCTTCCTCCTCTTTTGACTTCACTGCATCTTTTTCCTCTTCTATTTTAATGGCGGCAATCTCCTGTTCTGAAAAAATATTACTTTTCCGGCCAAGCTTCAGAATGGTTTTTTCAATCGGTTCATCGGGTTTGATCACATTCTCGCTTCCCCAGAATTCCTGGTCGGTTTCACCAATCTGATCAACAAGCACATCCCGGGGTTTTGAAATTTCAGTAAACCTGAACCGTGCAATATTGGCAGTATCCTTGTTGGTTATTACAAATTCGGATGTGGATTCGAAATCAGAATTGAACCGGTCCTGCTGCTTGTTCTTTTTCCGGCGAACCCTTATCATGACATCGCTGCGGACATTGCTGAGATTCCATTTTCCATGATAGGACCTGTAAAAAACCTCATATCTGGCACTCATGGGCTTTACCCCCAGCCGTTTGGGTGTTTTTTTCACATAAATGCCGGTGGCATAGTTCATTCCCTTCTCGCTTAACTGAAATGATGCTCCGACAATGGCAAGCGATTCCACATCAATATATACCCTTCCCTTGTAACAGGGATATTTTACCCCTTCCCGCTGATCAAAAGATATGATATAAGTGGGTCTGTCGAAATGGGTTATAATTCGTTCCATCTGGTATTCATACAGTGCAAAATAATCCGCATCCAAAAATGTCGGAGGTTTTTCACGATGTCGAGTTGTAATGTATTATATAGACCGCCCTGAACAACAAAATCCACAAATTCCTTTTCTTCTGTATTACTTCCCTTTCTTCCTTTGAATATCTTAATCTGATCCTCCCTCAGTGAGGTATAGGATTCTTTGAATATATTTATCACTGCTTCAGACAGGGATATATCTGTATTATCCTGCCGGGTGGATTCACGGAAGAAAGCAGTGAAAACAGCAGGCTTTCTGTCGTAATTGTGGGAAATAGCCTCAATTGCCTTGGTAAGAATATAAATCGGATCCAGCGGCTTGACAATAACTTCCCTGATCTGGACTTTCCTGGAAGATAAACGCACAATTATCAGTCCGGTATCAAGGGCGGAAACCGGCATTTTATAAAGTTTGTAGCCAATGAACGAAACGCCCAGTGTATCATCGGGTTCCAAACTGAAATTTTCAGTTCAAACCGGCCGCCCATATTTGTAATTGTACCTGTACTTTTATTAATCAGAAATACATTTGAATAAGGAAGCGGGTGCCTTGTTTTGCTGTCAATAACAAGTCCCCTGATAGACTTGTAACTAACAACCTGTGCAACCTTTCTTCTAAAGGGAACAAGCAGTATCTTATTGTTCTGTTCAATAAACTGAATGCTGTCAAAGCGAAATATATCGGCAAGATGGTTGCGGATCAGTTGCTTTTTTTGAAGCACGGAGGCCAACCGGTGAACCTGTATCTGGGAGGTGTAAGTAAAGGAAAATTTGCCTTTGCGGCTTATTTCATTTAACAGCTCTTCTATTTCCCCTGTGGTGCGGGATAAATTTACCTCTTTGTCGAGCAGACCCTGCTGTGTCTGTGCTGAAATTCCGGGGAACAAAAGAAACAGGGCGAAAACGACGGGAAGTAAACGAGTGTATGATTCCCGCAGACTCATCGTTTAGAAGTTACTTTCTGACAATGAGTGCTGTTCCGGTGGTATCGAATTTCAGGCCTGCTACTAGCTTAATTTCATCCAGAATTTCATTCAAAGGCTGGTCCTGGAATTCAGCAGTAATATCTTCTTTTATTTCAGTTTCAATGACAAGGTCCTTTCTGAAATGCCTTGCAATATCGATCAATGCAGTATCAATGGGCGTTTCATGAAATATAAGGTGGCCGGTTTTCCATGAAAGGTTATTCACCTCAATTTTATTTTCAATTTTCAGATTATGATCCGGAAGCAGATAACCAGTCTGATTGGCAGCTATACTGATCTGTTTTGCATGCTCTCCTGTATTTGAAAGGAGAACATTCCCGCTTAAAACGGAAACTTTTACAAGTCCTTTTTCCTCACGCACAGTAAAACGTGTACCGGTAACAACCACTACCGATTCGCCTGTATATACCTTAAATGGATGAACCTTGCCGGGAACAACTTCAAAAAGTGCTTCTCCGTTTAATATCACTTCCCGTGATGCAGTGCCAAAATCTGAACGATAGGTTAATGCCGATCCGCCTTTTAAAGTTACAACAGAACCATCGGGAAGATGAATATTACGCGGACTGACAGCCGCTGCAACAGAAACATAACCAGCCGGTTTTTCACGGTTGACAAAAGTGATTGTTTTATAAATACCAATGGAAAGTCCGGAAGCAATAATGATGACAGCAGCAATACGCAAAGCATAGCTATATACAGGAACCTGGCGGTATTTCTGTGTAAGTGGAATCCTGATGCGAGACCTGACAAATTCCCAGTCAGAATCAGTGTCAATTTGTTTAAACAACCCTATCTTACCGGACTCATGCCAGATTTTTTCAATTCTTTTGAATTCTTCCATATTCCGGGCATCACTTGCCATCCGGTCATTAAACCTCTGCTCATCGCGAAGGTCCGTTTCAAGGGTAAGTTTTTTTAAAAATAGTTTAATAGGCATGTTTGTTAAATCCATACTAAAATCGTTTATATGACATTTAAGTTTACCAGTTCACTTATTCCTTCATTTCTATATGTTAATTTTTAAATCTAAATAATTAACAATCAATAGATATAACATGGTAAATACTTTTATCAACAACTTATTCACAATTCAGATCGAGGCCTGATTTGAACCAGAATCCAGATTATAATCTGATAATTTATTCCGCAAAATTTTTAAAGCCTTACTGATCTGAGTTTCAACTGTTCGTTTTGAAAGATGAAGTGTTACAGCTATTTCCTCATTTTTCATGCCCTCGAGCCGGTTCATTTTAAATATTTTTTTGCATTTAGGAGGGAGGGCCTCGATGAGGTTAAATATCCGGTTCTGCAATTCTATACTGTTAATCTCATTTTCAAGATTTTCTTCATCATTTCTTTCCATATCAATGTTTCTGATATGTTTATCCTGTATGCTCCGCTGATTGATATAATTCATGCAGGAATTATAAACCGAACGATACAAATATGATTTTATGGAAGTATCGATGGTAAGTGTGGACCGTTTTTCATACAGTTTCACAAAAAAATCCTGCACTATCTCACGCGCTGCATCCATTTCCGGAAATACTTACAGGCATAAACAACAAGCGGTGCATAGTATTGTTTGAACAATGCCTCGAAGTTGTCCAGGTTGCTTATGGGAACAGTTGCATTCAGTTCATTGTTCTTTTTTTCCGATGCCATCAGATATCGCCTGCTGTCTGTGTAAAATTAACAGGTTAAATTATACTTTTATTCATAAAAGATGTAAAATCCGGGCCATTTTATTTTTTCTATCTTTGTGGCAACTCATTTAATCCATCGAACATATGAAAACCCAAAGTATTCTGTTTTATTTGTCCCTGGTCTTGATTTCCATGACAGGCTTGCAAGCCAGGCGCTCGTCCTGCTGAGATTGCAGGATCTGATGATTCCCTTAAACAGGATTCAGTTAAAATTATGTATATGGGCACCTATACTGAAAACCAGGATTCTGCGGGGGCAAAGCTAACAGGCATTTATGTTTACGAGTTGAATCTTAACAATGGTAAACTGACCTATGTAAGCAGCAGTCCGCATACAGTAAATCCATCCTACCTGGTGGCAGATGATAAAAATAAAACGCTGTATGCTGTAAATGAAACCGGAAGCGGAGGAATAACCCGGTGGATAAGTCAGTGCTTTCAGGCTGACTGAACGGCGGAAGACAGATGGATTTCATAAATTCAGTCTCTTCGCAGGGCAATTCCCCCTGTTATGTTTCATTGGATAAAACAAGGAAATGGGTATTTTGTGCCAATTACAGCAGTGGAAACATTGCTGTTTTTCCGGTACAGGACTCCGGATCACTGGGTGAAGCCACCATGGTTCATCAGCATACAGGGAAGGGACCTTCTCCCGGCAGGAATCTGCACACGCTCATTTTATCCTTCAAAACCCGTCAAATAGTCTGATTTATTCCTGTGATCTTGGAGTAGACACCATTTATATTTATAAACTGGATACAAAAACCGGCAAATTAAGCCTTACCGGACATAATTATGCCACCCGTCCGGGGGCAGGACCCAGGCACCTGGCATTTCATCCATCCCTGAATATGGCCTATGGGGTAAATGAACTGAACGGAACTATCGAAGTGATGAATGTGGATTCTGTAACAGGCGCTCTGAGACGGATACAGTTCATCTCTACGCTCGATCCGGGTATGAAAACTTGCCGCTTCCTGTGCCGATATCCATCTGACTCCTTCCGGAAAGTTCCTTTATGCTTCCAACCGGGGTGAAGTCAATAGTCTTGCTATTTACCAGGTTGATCAGCAAACAGGTAAATTAACCCTTGTTGGCCATCAGTCCGTAAAAGGAAAAACACCCAGAAGTTTTATCATCGATCCTACCGGCAAAGTTCCTTATTGTGGCCAACCAGGATACAGGGAATGTGGTTACATTCAGGATTGATCAGGAAACAGGAAAGCTTGAGGATGCAAACATCGAAACCATCATCCCTTCACCTGTATGTTTGAAATTTCTGCTTTGATCATCCTGTGAAAATCGTAAAACGTTGAAGCATAAAGAATATGTCAGAGGCCGGTATTCAGGAAAGAGATCTGTCGGGGGAATTGATTTATTCCTCATCCCGCAGCAGCGGCCCTGGTGGACAAAATGTGAATAAGGTGAATACGCGCATTGAACTCCGGTTTAACATTCCGGTTCCCCTTGCTGAATGACGAAGAAAAAGCCAAAATTCAATCTGCTCTCGGGAACAGGATTAATAAGGAAGGATTTCTTATCCTTGTTTCACAAACCGAACGTTCACAGACTGGCAATAAGAAAAAAGTAACGGAACGGTTTTACAAATTACTTCAAAAAGCCCTGGTGCCTGTCAAGAAGCGTAAACCAACCCGTCCGACCCTGGCTTCAAAAGAAAGAAGAATAGAATCAAAAAAACTGCTGTCCCGAAAAAAAGCGCTCCGTAAGATGGATCAATCGTAAATCGTAGATCGTAAATATCAATATATGACCGATAAAAAATCTTCCCGCTATATCCGGCTTGAAAAGCAAATCACTGATCTGTTCAGGAAAAACAAGGATTTGGATGCCCGCATGGCCACCATCAATGCAGTTCTTTATCATAAGATGGATGGTTTTTTCTGGGTCGGTTTTTACCTGTTGAAGGAAGGCCATCTGATCGTCGGACCATACCAGGGTCCTCTGGCATGCCTGGAACTTGAAAAGGACAAAGGAGTATGCTGGGCCGGGATCAATCAGAATCAGACCATCGTTGTGCAGGATGTGCACCAGTTTCCGGGACATATTGCCTGTGATTCCAGTTCAAAATCAGAAATTGTGGTACCCGTAAGAAACCGTGAAAACAAAGTAATCGGTGTGCTGGATATTGACAGCAGCCTCCTGTCGAATTTTGACAATACAGATGCCTTTCACCTTGAGAAATATTGTTGAATAAATTGTTGATTGCTTGATTCATAGATTTACCTATCCTCTTTCTTTCTTTTGAAAGTCTCCAGAATCTCGGATATCCTGCTGATAGAATAAGGTTTGATCAGCATTCCATTAAATCCTTCAATATTTGGCTCATCCATTAATATCATCGAATTATGGGCCGTGAGGGCAATTATAGGCACACTGTTTTTCGGAGGGGATAGTTCTGCTCCGGATATAGTCTCATGGCTTCCAGACCGCTCATAACAGGCATTTCAATATCCATCAGTACCAGGTCAACATCATTATGCTTTTCCAGGGCATCAAATGCCTGCTGTCCGTTTTCAGCTTCAATCAACTCGTGGCCCAGATCCTTAAGTATCTCTAAAATAAGGAGTCGGTTGGAATAGAAATCATCTGCAATAATTATTTTCATCAACTGGTTTTTATTTGTTGCCTTAACCCAATTCACTCAATGTGCGGACAATTTTCATGCTGTTTATTTTCACGTGTGAACCATTCAGTTCAATGATCTTGTCATTTTTAAATTCGGCCAAGGTACGGATAAAACTTTCCTTGGTTGTTCCGGCCAATTCAGCCAGTTCTCTCCGGGTTAGCGGAAAATCGAATTCTTCATTTTTATAAATGATGTCTGAAAAATACAGGATCACATCGGCAATCCTTCCCGGAAGTTGTTTATGGGAAAGCCGTAATAATTTCTCAAACATGTACAGTCCTTCCCTGCTTACAAGCCGGATCAATTCCATGGCAAAAGTCCCATTTTTTTTCAAAATACGGTTGAAAATCTGAATATCAATATATCCAATTTCACAATCCTCCACGCTGAAGCGGAAAACTGGTGAATTGTATTTCCATAAAATGACAGGAGACCTAAGAAACTCGCCCGGAGTAACAATTTTCAGAATATATGACCGCCCGTCTTTGCTTTCCCTGTACACCTTCACCAATCCTGATTTGACAAACATAATATGTGAAGTCTCCTGAATTCTGACGAAAAATAATATCCCGCCTGAAATGTTGAACTACATTGATATGAGCGCGGATTTCCTCAATCTCTTCAGAAATCAGATGATTCTGAAGAGGAATAATGCATATCACTCTCAAGCCTTTGGTCATTCATCCTGATCACAAATTCCACTCACCTAAAGATAACAAAAAAGTGTTTAATAACCCTTGTGCAGCAAGTTTAGCATGTTTTCTACAGTGCTGATTTCAATAAATGAAGCGCTTTGGGTCCACTCAAAATTACCCCCAGAATGACAACCTTGTCAGATTTCTTCAGCAGTTGTCTTTCAAGCAGACTTTTAAGTGATTGCACAATAAAGTAATAGGTAGGGCCTTCCTGGATATGGTCGGCATAAACGCCAAACGACAAGGCGAGTTCACGGACTACCCGTTCATCATAACACTGGGCGAATACAACCTTTCTGCCCCTGTAGCCAGCAACGTTTCTGATCGTTCGGCCTGTGGAGGTATCGGCTATTATAGCATTGCAGTCAAGTTCAATGGAAGCTTCCACGGCACTTTTCGACAAATAAGCCGATGTTCGGGTACTCATTACCAGCATGGGTGTGCGGTGCATATCACTCCGGCTTTTTTCAACCTCGGTGGCAATACGTGCCATAGTCATTACTGCCTCAACGCGGGTAATTGCCATAGGCAGTTTCGCCGCTGAACATGATGGCATCGGCTTTTGAATATATGGCATTGGCCACATCCGATACCTCAGCCCTTGTAGGCCTTGGATTCTCAATCATTGAATGAAGCATCTGGGTGGCCACGATCACCGGTTTACGGGCATCTATGCATTTGTTAATGATCATTTTCTGAATGCCGGGAATCTTTTCATAGGGAATTTCGATGGCCAGGTCACCCCGGGCAACCATAACCCCATAAATATGCTGAAGGATCTCGTCGATATTCTCTACGCCTTCCCCGTTTTCAATTTTTGCGATGATCTTGATTCTCGATTTGTGTTTATCAAGGATCTGCTGAATGGCAAGCACATCTTCCTTGTTCCTCACGAAAGAATGGGCAATAAAGTCAATATCGTTTTCTATTGCAAAATCAATGTATTCTCTGTCTCGGTCATTCAATGCGGGAAGGTTAAACCGTACGTCAGGTACATTGACGCTTTTCTTGCCTTTTACGGTACCGTCATTGTTTGCCTGGCACAATAAGGCGTCACCATTTTTTTCAATTACTTCAAATTCAATATCCCCGTCATCAATCAGGATTTTTTTGCCCGGTCCTACTTCTTCTGCAAAATGTTATAATTGACATAAATGCAATCCGGCACGGTGCTCAGGGAACTATTGCCACGTATGTTCAGTTTATCTCCTCTTTTAACCGCCACTTTATAATCTGAAGGGGTTGTCCTGATTTCAGGACCTTTTGTATCCAGAATAATGGCAATTTTATCAGAAACTGCCCGCACATTTTGGATAACCTGTAAAGATTCATGAACTGACTGATGGGCAGTATTCAGCCGCACCACATTCATTCCATTTTCATACAGGGACCTTATAAAATCAACATCACACTTCAGATCGGATATGGTAGCAACAATCTTAGTTTTCTTCAACATGTTAATGAAACATTTTAAAATGAAGTGCAAAAGTATAAATTACCTTCAAATTAGCTAATTTCGCGTAAATTTATCTGAATCAATTGGATTGGTCAAAACAAACAGGCCAGATACAAGGCCTTCCTCCGGATTGAAAAGTCGCTTTCGCCAAATTCGGTGGAAGCCTATCTCAGCGACCTTAACAAGTTGCAGGCATTTCTTGAAATGACCCGGCAGGATGTTCAACCCGAATTGGTCACTTATGCTCAGTTAAAAGATTTCCTGGTATGGATCGGAGAATTTAACCTGAGTCCACGCACCCAGGCCAGGATTGTTTCCGGCATCAAATCCTTCTTTCAGTTTCCTTTCCATGGATGAGCGCATCCAGACCGATCCGTCGGAATTACTGGAGTCACCCAGGCCTGGCCGCAAACTTCCGGTGATATTGCATCTGGATGAAATCAACGCTATCATTGCTGCCATTGACCTGAGCCATCCGGAAGGGATACGGAATAAGGCCATAATTGAAACACTGTATAGTTGCGGTTTACGGGTCAGTGAACTTGTCAATCTCCGGATCACGAATTTGTTTTTCAAGGAAGGATTCATCAAGGTAACCGGAAAGGGAAGCAAGCAAAGACTGGTACCCATCAGTGAGCACGGCAATGCGGTATATTGAACAGTATTTTGAACATGTCAGAAACCACATGGTTCCTGTTAAAGGAGCAGAGAACATTGTGTTTTTGAACCGGAGGGGAAATAAACTTATCACGTGTGATGATATTTACCCTTCTTGAAAGAACTGGTTGAAAAAAGCTGGAATAAACAAAGCAGGTAAGCCCGCACACTTTCAGGCATTCGTTTGCCACTCATCTGGTTGAAGGAGGTGCTGATCTTCGTGCCGTTCAGGAAATGCTGGGGCATGAATCCATTCTGACTACTGAGATTTACACTCACCTGAACCGGGAATTCCTTCGTGATGCAATCATCCGGTTTCATCCCCGGTCCAGGCGAAAAAAATAAGTGTGTCAGGGATTTCACACAAATAATGGTATATGAGGAATCAATACCCACTTTTTTTATTACATTTGTGCTTTTTACAAAGAGTCCATTTTTATTATTAACACATTGAAAACTAAATAATTAAAAAGATGTCTAACATTAAACGCGTTTACTCATTCGGGGCTAAAAAAGCCGAAGGTAAAGCAGATATGAAGAATTTGCTTGGTGGTAAAGGTGCTAACCTGGCCGAAATGTGCCTGTTAGGCCTCCCCGTGCCTGCGGGATTTACCATTACGACCGAGGTTTGTACAGAATACTATGAAAACAACTGTCAGCTTCCGGCAGAATTGATGCCTGAAGTATGGGCTGCCATGAAAAAGACAGAAGAGACCATGGGTATGAAATTCGGTGATCCCACAAATGCCTTATTGGTTTCCTGCCGTTCTGGTGCGCGCAGTTCGATGCCCGGTATGATGGACACAGTGTTGAACATTGGATTGTGCTCAGCAACTATTCCCGGTTTCATTAAGAAAACCAACAATCCGCGTTTTGTATGGGATTCATATCGCCGGTTGATCATGATGTATGCCGACGTTGTTATGGAAAAGGCCGAAGGTCTTGAGCCATCCGACGGAAAAGGCATCCGCAAGCAACTCGATGATATGCTGGATGCATACAAACACAAAAAAGGATATAAATCAGATACTGATCTGAATGCCGATGATTTAAAATTACTGGCAGAAGAATTCAAGAAAAGGGTTCATGCTTCGCTTGGACAGCCATTTCCTGATGATGCAAAAGCTCAGCTCGAAGGCGGTATCAAAGCCGTATTTAAAAGCTGGAATGGCAAAAAAGCCATTTCTTACCGCCGCATTGAAGGTATTCCCGATGAGTGGGGTACTGCAGTGAA
This sequence comes from uncultured Bacteroidales bacterium, assembly GCA_963808745.1. Taxonomy (GTDB): domain Bacteria; phylum Bacteroidota; class Bacteroidia; order Bacteroidales; family UBA10428; genus UBA5072. The sequence goes on along the minus strand of CAWEGX010000004.1, from coordinate 55,014 downwards.
TGTACAGGCCATGGTATTTGGCAATATGGGCGATTCATCTGCAACAGGTGTTGCTTTTACCCGTAACCCGGCTACCGGAGAAAATGTATTCTATGGTGAATGGCTTATCAATGCACAGGGAGAAGATGTTGTTGCCGGTATCCGCACACCCAACCCCTTGAACAACGATACCAAGAACGACCAGAACAGTCACCTCAAGAGCATGCAGGAAGCCATGCCTTCCACTTATAAGGAATTATGCGATATCCGTGATATCCTGGAAACTTCTTTCAAGGATATGCTCGATATTGAATTCACCATTCAGGAAAACGTACTGTATATGCTTCAGTGCCGTGCAGGAAAACGTACCGGTACGGCTGCCCTGAATATGGCCATGGATATGCTTAAAGAAGGCCTGATTGATGAAAAGAAAGCTGTTATGCGGGTTGATCCGGCCCAGCTGGATGAATTGCTGCACCCGATCTGCGATCCTGCAGCTGAAAAGAAAGTAAATGTTGTTGTTAAAGGTTTGCCTGCCGGTCCCGGTGCTGCAGTTGGAAAATGGTGTTCACCGCTGAAGATGCAGTTGCATGGTTCCGTAAAGGTGAAAAGGTGATTCTTCTCCGTGAAGAAACCAATCCTGAAGATGTTGAAGGCATGCGCGCAGCAGAAGGCATTCTTACTGCCCGTGGCGGTATGACCTCCCATGCAGCCCTTGTGGCCCGCGGTTGGGGTAAATGCTGTATTGTTGGTGCAGGACAGCTGCATGTTGATGCTGCCACCAAAACTGCAAAGGTATGCCGGCTCAGATGTTGTACTTAAAGAAGGAGATGTTGTCACTTTGAATGGTACAAAAGGTAATGTATACCTGGGTGCCATAGCCCTTATGGATGCCACTGAAAATCCAAGGTTCCAGGATTTCATGAAACTGGTGGACAAATTCCGCAAAATGGGTGTACGCACAAATGCCGATACCCCTGCTGATGCAAAGATTGCCCGTGACTATGGTGCAGAAGGAATTGGTCTTTTCCGTACCGAGCATATGTTCTATGGAGAAGGTGCTGATCAGCCACTGTTCCTGCTCCGTAAAATGATCCTCAGCGAGGGTGTTGCAGAACGCAAGGTGGCATTGAACGAACTTTTCGCCTTTGTGAAGAAAGATATCAAGGCCACCATGGAAGCCATGGACGGCTTCCTGTAACTTTCCGGCTGCTCGACCCCCCCCTGCATGAATTTGTTCCGCAAAAAGCTGACAAACAGGCTGAGCTGGCAAAAGCACTGGGCATATCTGTTGAAGCCATTGCAAAACGCGGGGAAACCCTGCATGAATCCAACCCAATGATGGGACACCGTGGCGTTCGCCTGGGTGTTACCTATCCTGAGGTTTCGGAAATGCAGATCAGGGCTATTTTTGAATCAGCTGTTGAATTGATAAAAGAAGGAAAAGATCCGCATCCCGAAATCATGGTTCCTGTTACCTGTGATGTTTCAGAACTCGATTTCACGAAGAAAATTGCAGATAAGGTATATGCAGAAGTTTGCGCCAAATTCGGAGTAAAAGCCATCGACTATAAATATGGCACCATGATTGAAATTCCCCGGGCCTGCTTACTGGCCGACCGGATGGCAAAATCAGCTGAATTCTTCTCATTTGGTACCAATGACCTTACGCAGATGACATTCGGCTTCAGCCGTGATGATATCGGCGGATTCCTCAATGAATATCTCGACAAGAAGATGCTGGCTGCTGATCCGTTCCAGACCATTGACCAGGATGGTGTTGGCCAGCTGATCAAAATGTCAGTTGAAAAAGGCCGTGCTACACGTCCCGATCTTAAGGTTGGTATCTGCGGTGAACAGGGCGGAGATCCTGCTTCCGTTGAATTCTGCTTTAAGGCTGGACTGACCTATGTAAGTTGTTCACCTTTCCGCGTTCCCATTGCACGTCTGGCTGCTGCTCAGGCATCGATCAAGGGAGGAAAATAGGCTGCAGGCTATAGGCTGCAGGCCTTCTTCCGAAAGAATAATTATTAAGCCGTTTGTTTTTATGCAAACGGCTTTTTTTATGACAAAAAATATATCTTTACAGCGGATAAAAAAAAGTATAAACCTCTAAACTATTGACCAAATGAGCCTTATCAGTCCTGCACTCTTGGCCAAGTATGGCATCAAAAATGTAAAAGAAATTGTATACAATCCTTCTTATCAGGATTTGTTTAATTATGAGACAGATCCTTCATTGGAAGGATTTGAAAAGGGAACCCAAACAAATAGCGGTGCCGTTGCAGTAAAAACAGGGATTTTTACAGGACGCTCTCCAAAAGACAAATATTTCGTCAAGGATAAAACCACTGAAAATACCATATGGTGGGATTGTATTATTAACAGGCCCATTGATCAACCTGTCTGGTCGCATTGCAAGGATCTGGTCATTAACCAGCTTTCCGGCGGCCAGCGGCTATATGTGATTGATGCATTCTGTGGATCAAATCCAAACAGCCGTCTTAAGGTAAGATTTATAGTTGAAGTGGCCTGGCAGGCACATTTCGTTACCAACATGTTCATCCGGCCGTCGCATTATGAACTGGCCAATTTCGGGGAGCCTGATTTTGTGGTGTTTAATGGTTCAAAAGTCACGAATCCGAAATGGAAAGAGCAGGGATTGAATTCGGATGTTTTTGTTTTATTTAACCTTACCGAAAAACTTGCCGTTATTGGCGGTACCTGGTATGGCGGTGAAATGAAAAAAGGAATTTTCAGTCTGATGAATTATTACCTTCCCCTGCGTGGAATGGCCAGTATGCATTGCTCAGCCAATGTGGGTGAAAAAGGTGATGTAGCTTTGTTCTTTGGCCTTTCGGGAACAGGAAAAACTACGCTTTCTGCAGATCCGAAACGGTATCTGATCGGTGATGATGAACACGGATGGGATGAGCAGGGAATATTCAATTTCGAAGGTGGTTGTTATGCAAAAACCATCAATCTGAGCCCTGAAAATGAGCCGGATATTTATAAGGCCATCCGGAGGGATTCATTGCTCGAAAATGTAACAGTTCGTGAAGACGGATCGGTTGATTTTGCAGATGGCTCCATTACGGAAAATACGCGGGTTTCCTATCCGATTTACTTTATCAATAAAATAGTATTGCCATCCAAGGCGGGACATGCAACCAAGATCATTTACCTGTCGGCAGATGCCTTTGGTGTTCTTCCTCCGGTTTCCATTCTGAACCGTGAACAGGCACAATACCATTTTCTATGCGGTTATACCTCCAAACTGGCCGGCACCGAGCGCGGGATCACCGAACCGGTTCCGTCATTTTCTCCGGCATTCGGCGAAGCCTTCCTTACGTTGCACCCTACATATTACGCCACTGAACTGGTACGTAAAATGGATGAGCATCATGCAAAGGCCTACCTGGTAAACACAGGATGGAACGGAACAGGAAAGAGGATCTCCATCAAGGAAACAAGGGCAATCATTGATGCCATTCTTGACGGATCCATTGAAAAAGCAAAAACAGCACATATTCCTTTCCTTAACCTGACAATTCCGGTAAGTTTGCCGAATGTTTCCGATGGAATTCTCGACCCGCGGGATACCTATTCCGATAAATCGCAGTGGGAAAAGAAAGCAAAAGATCTTTCGGCACGGTACATTAAATATTTTGAATTTTATTTGGATACCGAGGCTGGCAAGGCGCTGGTTTCATACGGTCCGCAGATATAATTGCCGGTCCAAATCGGTTGGAATACTTACCCATTGGACAGGTAATTGTAGAGACGGGTTTGAAACCCGTCTCTACGTATTTCTTCTCTGAGGATTGTCTATTAATGTAACCGTTTTCCTATTTTTACCCTGTATCACATAATCAAAAATTAGGTATAAATACTGTTGCAGGATGAATAATAATCTATATATTTGCACCCCTATATCTATTAACGTTCTTTAATGCATATAGTCTATAATATTGGCATCCTGATATTTGCTTACCTGATTGGGTCAATTCCCACATCTGTCTGGATTGGCAAATCCTTTTTCAACACAGACGTCCGGGAGCATGGCAGCAGGAATGCCGGTTCGACAAATGCCATTCGTGTACTTGGCTGGAAAGCAGGTCTGACCGTTCTCATAATTGATATTTTCAAAGGCTGGCTGGCTGTTAACCTGATACATCTTACCAATTATTACATTCCTGAAACAGGAGATTTTATTGAGTTTCAGCTTTTGCTTGGCATCGCTGCCATCCTTGGTCATATTTTTCCTGTATATGTTGGTTTTCGCGGTGGAAAAGGAGTGGCTACTCTTTTTGGACTGGTACTTGCCATTAACCCCGAACCGACCTTGCTCTGCATTGGCGTATTTGTAATTACCCTCGTTTTAACCAAATATGTTTCACTGAGTTCCATGATCGCCGCTTTCGCCTTTCCTATCCTGGTGATCTTTGTTTTCAAAACAACAACTCCCTCTCTGGTTCTTTTCTCTCTTATTCTGGCCGTTCTTTTGCTGTTTACACATCAGAAAAATCTTGAAAGGCTGCTCCGGAAAGAAGAAAGAAAAGTGCTTTTCCTGATGAGCAAGAAACGCAGGGAACTTGAACGCCTGAAACAATCCGCGTAATCGTATTTACTTTTTGCGTTGCGGCACAAATTCGTCTTCCAGAATTTTATGTAATTCTTTAATTTCTATGGGTCTGATCATTCCTGATTCGGACAATGAAATTGTGCCTGTTTGTTCCGATATGATGATGACAAGCGCATCGGATTGTTCGGTAAGGCCCACGCCCGCGCGGTGACGAAGGCCAAGGTATTCAGGAAGCTCAAAATTATCTGATACAGGAAGAATGCAACTGGCGGCCCTGATCCGTTCATCATGGATGATCACAGCCCCATCATGCAAGGGACTGTTCTTATTAAAGATGGCTTCAAGCAAACGGCTTGTGGTTCTGGCATCCAGAAGATCCCCGGTACTTACATAATTATCGAGCAAAGAATTTCGCTGTAAAACTATCAAGGCCCCTACCCTTCTTTTGGCCATGCTAACAGAGGCCTTAACAATGGCGTTTACATTCATCACCGGTAATCCGGGTCCCATCTTTGAGAAAAAATTATCCAGTGATATCCCTGTCTTCGGAAAATACCGGGCACTGAACATGATCAGAAACCTTCGCAGTTCCTGCTGAAATACCACAATAAGGGCAATAGCGCCAACACCGATTATCTGTCCAAGAATACCGCCCAGCAGCAGCATATTATCCTTTACAAGTAACCAGACGACATAAAAAGTGATGATGGTTATAAAAATATAGGTGGCAATTGTACCACGGATAAGCATATAAACCTGGTACATAAGGAATGCAACAAGCAGGATATCGACAACATCAATAATTCTGACATGGATGAAAGATGTAATCATAATTGGCTGCTTTACAGATAGAACTCAAAATTAATACAATTTAGCACATTAAATTGTGGCTGTGTTGTAAATCATAAAGAGCTTCACTGCCTCAACGGCTTGTTTTACATCATGCACACGCAGGATACGTGCTCCGTTTGCCAGTGCGAGCGCATTAAGAACAGAAGTACCATTCAGGGCGTATTCTTTACTGACATTCAGAGATTTATAAATCATTGATTTACGGGAAACCCCAACGAGTACCGGCATCCCCATGAGTGTAAAAAGATTTAATTCCCTGAGCAATTGAAAGTTTTGCTGGACCGTTTTTCCAAATCCAAAACCCGGATCAATGATGATATCAATGATGCCCAGCAGTTTGGCTGCTGCAACCCTGTCGGCAAAATAAGCCATAAGGTCCCTTGTAACATCGGCATAAACCGGATTTGAGGGCATCTTTCCGGGAGTCCCAAGCATATGCATCATAATATACGGCACTTTTAGCTTTCCGGCTGTGGCCAGCATTCGGTCATCCATATTTCCGGCTGAAATATCGTTGATTATGCCGGCTCCGAACTCATCCACTGCCAGTTCGGCAATATCAGCCCTGAACGTGTCAACCGAGATACAGATATCCGGAAATTCACGGCGGATGACCTGAAGAGCCCCCAGTAATCTTGCTTTTTCCTCGTCAGGAGTGATCTCTGCAGCACCGGGCCGGGTTGAAAAGGCACCTATATCAATTATGTCAGCACCTTCTTCCATCATGGAGGCAACCCTCGAAATAATGGCTGTTTCACTGGTATACCTGCCACCATCATAGAATGAATCCGGAGTCACATTCAGGATCCCCATGACCTTTGGAACTGAAAAATCAATCAGCCTGCCATGGCAGGTAATTGTCAGTTTTGGTGAAAAAAATGTATCTTTAGAATTCATTCATATATTCAATTGGATAAAAGTAATAAAAAGTTCGGCATGAAGTTTCTGGTGATTGAGGGACTTGACGGTTCAGGAAAATCAACCCAGATCAAATTGATTATGAAACACCTCGAAGAAAGAGGCATCCAATATCGATATCTGCATTTTCCCCGTACTGATTCCCCCTATTTCGGGGAACTGATCGCCCGGTTTCTGAGGGGAGATTTCGGTTCGCTTGAATCTGTGGATCCCTACCTGGTTGCCATGCTGTATGCCGGTGACCGCAAAGATGCCACGGAGGAAATAAATTCATGGCTTGCCAGGGGATATATGGTATTGCTCGACAGGTATGTGTATTCAAACATTGCCTTTCAGTGCGCCAAGCTAAAGAACAAAGAACAACAGGAACAGCTCCGCAAATGGATCCTGGATCTTGAATTTTCGTACTATAAAATTCCCAGGCCGCAGATCAATATTTTGCTGGATGTGCCGTTTTCATTTACCCAAAACAAACTTACCGGGGAACGTGAAGGCAGTGAGCGCGACTACCTGAAAGGCCTCCGGGATATTCATGAGGAGGACCTGGATTTTCAAAAAAGAGTACGGGACATATACCTCTGGCAGGCACAATTATGCAGCGACCTGAAAATCATCAGCTGTGTGGACAAACAGGGCGGCATGCTTTCGCCTGAAAACATCTTTTCAAAAATTATCGTAGAAACAGACCTGGCATAACCTATTTGTGATATGAAAATCATCTGCACTATTTCAAGAATTTTTGCGGGAATAGTTTTTGTTTTCAGTGGCTTTGTGAAAGCCGTCGATCCCATGGGATTCGCCATTAAACTGGGCGAATATTTCGATGCATTTCACCTGGGATTCCTTCATTTCTCGGCACTGCCACTGGCCATTGCAGTTTCTGCAGCCGAATTGATGATCGGATTAAACCTGCTGGCAGCCCTGCGTATGAAATTTACATCCTGGGCCCTGCTCCTGTTCATGTGCTTTTTTACAGTGCTTACTTTCATACTGGCTCTGACCAATCCCGTCAGTGATTGCGGTTGTTTTGGAGATGCACTTGTATTAACCAACTGGCAAACCTTTGGGAAAAATGTGATCCTGATCATACCGGCGATCATTCTTTTTATTTACAGGAAACAATTCATTACCCATGTAAGGCCGGCGAAGGAATGGGGAATTGTATCCTTCAATTTTGCGGCAGGTTGCATCATTTCAGTCTATTGTGTCATTTACCAGCCACTCATCGATTTCAGGCCTTATAAAACCGGGACCTATATTCCTGAAAAAATGAATATTCCTCCCGGCGCTCCGGTTGATCAGTATGTAACCCTGCTGGTTTATGAAAAGGATGGACAAAAGAAGGAATTTACCGACAAAAATTTCCCCTGGCAGGATACAACCTGGAAATGGGTGGAAACCCGGCAAAAACTGATCAGTAAAGGATATGAACCTCCCATTCATAATTTTTCAATCACTACCTCAGCGGGAACAGATATCACCCATGAAATTCTGACAGATACAGGGTATATTTTTCTTTTCATCATTCCTGATCTCGAAAGGCATCTGAAAAGGGCCTGATGAAACTAAACGATCTCGCCCTCCGAAGCAGGGAACTTGGAATTAAGGCCATGGCCCTTACAGCATCTACAAACAGCCAGGTTGCCAAATACAAAACACGATTCCAACCGGCCTATGAGTTTTGTACAACCGATGAAACCACGCTCAAGACGATTTCACGGGCAAATCCCGGGATTTTACTGTTGCTGAGAGGTACAATAATTGATAAATGGAGTCATCGGGATGCACCTTCGCCCAATGATCTGAAAAGGAATTTGCTTTCCACGGCTATTTTGCATCAACAAGCCACATCAGTCAAGATTAATTGTTATCGGACTTATTTTGCTGATGCTGGCGATTTACCGGTTCGTTTTCCAGGGACGAGGGACAAGTGACGAGGGACAAGCAAGTAAAATCCCGTAGGGATTGTCTGCGGTAGAAATAAGAGACGAGGAAAACTTACATATGCGACGTTATTTGGTTAGAAAAGTTGAGTATGGATGAAATTAACATAAAACCTGCCACATACCCGGAACGGCAATGGGCAGCCAGGATTATTTCGGAATCCGAACCATGGATTACCCTTGGAATTAACTATGAACGTTGCTTAAAAGTTTGTCATGATCCTGAATTCCAGATGTATATCGCGCATGTTGATCGACAATCCCTGCGGGGTGATCATTATGGATCCAAGGGGGTTGGCAGGCTCACCTTATATTAAATTAATTGCTGTTGATCCCGGTTTTCGTAACCGGAAAATAGGAGCGGCAATGCTCGGATATGTGGAAAACGAGTTCCGTGGAAAGGCCCGATTTATTTTTCTTTGCGTTTCATCTTTTAACAAGCAGGCACAAAAATTCTATGCTGCCCATGGATTCACTCAAATTGGGGAACTTAAGGATTTTATTATTAAGGGAGCATCAGAATTAATCATGCAGAAGACAATATGATTTCACCCCCCCGCAGGCCCTGGCCAATTGTTGTGATGTTATGCGCAACGGCAACAGCCGGTTATATCTGCCGCGTAAATGTTTCCACTGCTGGTCCGATGATCATGAAGGAACTCGGATTATCGCAGATTGCCATGGGGAAGATCTTCAGCGCCTTTATTCTCGGTTATGCGTTGTTCCAGATACCCTCAGGAGCCATTGCTGATCGTTTTGGTGCCCGAAAAGTGCTTTCCGTTGTAACCTGGCTATGGGTGATCCTGACATTAATGCAAACAGCTGTCGGTTGGGGTCCCTGGCAAAGCACAACCAATGCGGCATTTATCGCTTTTATGGTATGGCGGTTCTTTCTTGGCATATCCGCCTCTCCCACATATCCTGGTTCAGCACAGGGCGTTTCACGGTGGGTTTTGCCCCGATTCCAGGGCAGGGCCAATGGCATTGTCATTGCATCGATCGGGCTAGGGTCGGCACTGGCACCGGTTTTGGTTTCCAATATTATGGTTGTATGGGGCTGGAGGATGGCTTTGATATTGTCAGCCATACCCGCTTTGGCCATTGCAATTCTCTGGTTTGGTTTTTCAGAGCCGCCCCATGTGAATGAAACACCGGTTAAGATGGATGCAAGCCTCACAGAAAAAAGCAGCCATCTTAAATCAGTCAACTTTTATCTGCTTACCATCAGCTATACCCTGCAGGGATATGTGGGATATATTTTTGTCTCCTGGTTCTATATCTATCTTGTACAGGAAAGGCATTTCGGACTGCTCACCGGAGCCTGGATGAGCAGTCTTCCCTGGATACTTTCCATCATTTCAATCCCGCTGGGTGGTTGGCTGTCAGATCGATTCGCAATCGGTAAACCGGGAGAAATATGGGGTCGCCGTATTGTTCCGCTGGTTGGAATGGCCATGTCGGGTTTGCTGATCTCCATCGGTGCCCACACCCAAAATGAAGTGATGGCTGCAGTCTGTCTTGCCTTTGCGACCGCCTTTATACTCTGTGTGGAAGGACCATTCTGGACCATGATGATGAAAATTTCTGGTCCCAAAAGCGGAACAGCCGGCGGTATAATGAATATGGGCAGTAACCTGGGAGGAATGATATCCCCTGCCCTTACGCCCATCATTGCCAGCCTCCTGGGATGGGAAACAGCGCTTCATATAGCGGCGCTTCTCGCCATAACCGGTTCGGTACTGTGGATCTGGATTAAGAAAGAATAGCGCTTAAGAAGTTCTCGCAGATCTCGCGAATCTCGCAGATTATTTTAGATCTGATCATTTCGCACATCCGGCTAGATTCTATCTCTTGAATGAGGATATTAACCGCTTCCTTGTCTTCATGTTAATTTTTATGACTGACTAATTAAAATGTTTTTTCGCTGAATAAATTTTATAAGGAAATATTACCTTAGTGATAAATATTAAAACACTATGACACCAGATCCGGAAATTACCCAAAAATCAAGGGGATCGATAATTAAACGAAAAGTGAGAAAATTATTCAAGTGGCTTATATCCCTGCTTGTAATAGTCCTGATTATTTTCTTTTATTGGAAGTATTTTTACACTTACAGTGACGGCTACAGGGCTGGTCTGTTACAGAAGTTTTCGAGAAAAGGGACAATATTTAAAACCTATGAGGGAGAGCTGGTATTGAGCAGTGTTGGCGGAAATACCGGAAATAGCAGTGCTGTAATTGCCTCGGAGAAATTTTATTTTTCGGTCAGATTGGATAGTCTGGCTGCCAGACTGGATACCCTCCAGGGAAGATCGGTGATAGTGCACTATCGTCAGAAAAATGCACCCGTTTTCTGGCGCGGGGATTCGCCCTATTTAGTAGATGGAGTCAAGCCCAGATAGGCTTTCCTGAACTCACATCTAATACATTTTGGTAATTAGCTTTGCCCATTCATTCCGGTTACTTACAATGAACTGATTTTCATCACCATTCCGGGTAATGATCTTCATTCCGTTGGGGATAAGCCAGAATGTATTAAAGTAAATAAGGTCCCGTATTTCGGCGGGTGTAATCTCCCTGTCACAATCCCTGCAGCTTTCTTTTAACGACCTGAAATATATGCGCTGGTTTGTAACAATGAGCTTGCCCTGAACCTGCTGATCAAGATGGCGCATTTTTGTATTGCCGGCCATAATGATGGTTTCGTTGGGTTGGAGAATGAGTTTCATTTTTATATTATTTGAAATTCGTAAATTCAACTGTTAATTTATATTGTACATTATTTGTACCAAACTAATTATTTCTTTGTAATATAGTAACTTAACCTAGGATACGCGAATAATTAATTTGATCGATTGTCCGATTAACGTACATTTGTGTCCGATTTCAAACACTGTAGATTTTCACTTCATGAAAAGAATTGCAAGCTACATATTAACTCCGGTATTTTATGCCTGTTTTGGATTGTTACTGGTTTTGTTTCATCCCGTTCAGGTACTGGCACAGGCACCTGTTTGGCGACAAAGCCCGGAAAAACACCGTCGATCTGCTCAATTATCTCCTTGTGAAATGCCTTCATATATTAGGATGCAGCATAAAGTTCTCCGGATTTGAGAAAATACCTGATCAACGACCCCTGATCATTGTGGCAAACCATCAGAGTCTGTTTGACATACCGGCCGTTGTGCACGGCTTCCGAAAATATTATCCGAAATTTATCTCCAAGAAAGAATTATCACGAAATCTGCCAAGTATTTCATATAATCTGAAGTATGGAAAATCGGCATTAATTGACAGGGAGAACGGGACACAGGCTGTTAAGGAGATTTTTAAGCTGGGCCGGCTTATTGAGGAAAACTGTTATTCTGCCTGTATTTTTCCGGAAGGCACCCGGAGCAAAACCGGAAAGGTTAATAAGTTCATGACAGGCGGCATACATACCCTGCTTCGGGCTGCACCCTCTGCTATTGTGGTACCATTTGTCATAGACGGCCACAGCCAGGTAATGTACAAGGGATCATTTCCGCTCGGATTGGGTCAGAAAATCAAATACACTGTACTGGATCCCATAGAACCGAAAGGAAGGGACCTGGAAGAAATAGTCATTGAAATTCAATCCGCTATACGGAAAGAATTAGGACAGAATTAGAATTTTAACTATCCTGCGTTCGACTCAGTATATTTTTTAAAATTGTCTAAAATGGCCTGCCAGCCATTTCTCTGCATTTCAACAGGATTGGTTTCTTCAGCTTCGAAATTTTCAGTTATTTTAGTTTCGGTATCGTTTCCGTTAAAAGTGATTTTCACCTTTCTGCCATCTCCAAGTGTATATTCAAGGTATTTGTCCGGAACAACAGCATCATAAATACCCCAAAAATCAAATCCGACGCTCCCGTCCTTCGCTTCCATCCTGGACATAAATTTACCGCCCGCTCTCAGATCATTTTCAGCATAAGGTGTATGCCAGGTGTCGGTGGCATAGGCCCATTTCGTGATATGTTCAGGTTCGGTCCAGAATCGCCACACTTTTTTTGCCGGTGCCTTTACAGTTTTTTCAACGGTTATCGAGGTTTTGTTTTTTGTTTCCATGGGTCGACATTTTGAGTTTAACATCGCCTGTTAAACAACAAAAAGGTTTTCTTGTTTGCCCGAAACGTCAAATCCATTATGATATTCCATCTAAATGATCCGGTATATTTCTCTGATGTTTTCAATTATTTTGTCAAAATCAATTTGAAGATCGATCAGCCTGCCACTTTGAATATCAAATACCCATCCATGTACAGTCACCCTTCTTTCTTTATAGGCAAACTGGAGATCGGATGTTTTGATGATATTAATACATTGTTCCTGCACATTCAATTCCACAAGCCTTTTATACCTTGCTTCAATATCGTCAATCTGATTGAGTTCATTTTTATGTATCCGGTAAACGTCCCGGATATTCCTGAGCCACGGGTTTAATATGCCAAGGTCAGCAGACTGCATGGCAGCTTTTACACCGGTGCAGTAATAATGACCGCAGACTATTACATGATTTACCCGCAGGTGGCTAAGTGCATAATTAATGACGGACATAGCACTTAAATCGGTATTGGGTACCATGTTGGCAATATTCCTGTGCACAAAAACTTCCCCCGGGTGGAGTCCCATTAGCTCTTCAGCCGATACCCGGCTGTCAGAACATCCAATATAAAGAATTTCAGGATTTTGTCCCTGGGCCAGATTCCTGAAATAGTCCTCATTCACCTTGAGTTTTTCTGCAATCCATCTCTGATTATTATCAAAAATCTGTTTTATGTTCATGCTGAGGTATGATTTATCAATATTCTCCGGAATAACACTAAACAGAGGCCATCACACCTTTCACAAATCCGACACTTTCTGCCAGGCCCGGAAGGGGATCTTTTTCATCCTTTTCGTATTCAAAAGAAAGAATGCCTTTGTAATTCAAGCGCTTTAACTCTTTCATAAAGCCAGGAATATCGATCACTCCACGGCCAATTTCTAAAGTAGCACCATCGGCTGCTCTTTTGTCCACATCTTTAATGTGTATCTCAAGAATCCGATCAAAGCACTGGTTCAGATCAGCCACCGGATCACGGTCCAATCTTACAGTATGGCCTATATCCATGCAAATACCCATTCGATCATCAAGTTTTGCGATTTTTTCGTAAATACCGGGTACATCGGGATAAATAAGGTCACCGGGTCCATGGTTGTGGATCGCCAGCATTATATTATATTGTTTGATCATGGACTCAGCATAAGACAAGAGCCCGACAGCAGGAACTCCTATAATCATGCGAATGCCGCATGCCCTGGCATAGTTGAATGCCTGGTCCACTTCCTCCTTTTTATTCATATAGATCACCCCGGCGGCATAAAAATCAATCCCGGCTGCCTTTATTTTATCAGCAGCTGCCTTACAGTCATTTTCGGAGGCATCCAGGGGCAAATGGAAACTTTTCAGGCTGATATGTCTGAAGTTAACCCGTTGAGCCATGCTTATGGTCTGATCAAGTGTAAATGCACGGGTAGTGTAGGATGCAAGTCCCAGTTCAAAAGGCGCATTTCCATGCAGATGAAATGCCCTTAATGCTGATGTTTCGCCGGCGAATAAACGGGGTGCAATTGCTCCCGCTGCAAGGCCAATGCCTGTGGATCTCAAAAATGTTCTTCTGTTATGCTTTTCCATTTTGTTTGTTTTTTCTTTACTATTTAATTCATGAAGGGTTCGCATCTATTTGGTAATAGAACCTGTAAGGGTTACCTTTTGTTTTCCATAATCCTGGCTTTTCATCAGGTCAACTTCCAACCTGTTATGATCAAACCGGCAAATCATGGTTTCAGAATGCGGGCTTTCTATATATCTGATAACCAGTAGTAATGTATTTTTATCCACCCAGCTATAGCTTGCCGCTATTTTGGCAGGATAAAGGAAGGATGTGTTTGTGAGGGCACTTCCCACTAAACTGGGCGCGGGTTTATTTAGTCTCCCCGGTTCGCCATATGCCCGACCCAAACGTAATTTCATATGTCGCCTTATTGGTTATTTCAGTTACCTGGCATTCATTATTCAAAAATGTGAAAGTCAGACTTTTCAGGTTTCTGGGATTGGATGCCAGGGTAAAAGTCTTTCCCGAAATTTCACCGGCCATTTCCGAATCGTTTGAATCGGGTAAATTGGGAAGTGCGAGGGATGACAATTTCTGCTTCAGGTCTGCGTTAGCCTGAGTGTTTTCTTCCAGTTTCCCGGCCTGCATTCCTGGTAACAAATAATCCCAAACGAGGTTGATCTCGTCCTGCATATTGGGTGTCTCTGCATGAATGGCAATTACTGCATCCTCATCAGGCATTACAATGATGAATTGCCCAAAGGCACCGTCAGCCCTGAAAGCATTGTGACGGCAACGCCACATCTGATAGCAATAACCCTGTGTCCAGTCGCTTGAATCCTTTTTTTCCCGGGGCATATCCGGAGCCTGATCGATTTTTGATGTGGTGGCCTCTTTGATCCATTCAGCCGGTATTATTTGCTTTCCGTTCCACATGCCTTTCTGCAGGAACAACTGTCCGAATTTAGCCATGTCCTCCGTTCTGAGTCTGAGACCCCATCCTCCTGTATTGATGCCGCGAAGATCCTGTTCCCAGTCCATTCCTTCAATCCCCAGGGGGGTGAATAACCTGGGAGTGAGATAATCAATTATCTTTTCACCGGTTACTTTCTGTACTATGGCAGAAAGCATATAGGTCGCAAGGGTATTGTAAAGAAATTTGGTGCCGGGCTTATTTACAATGGGTGTGGACAAGAAGCCCTTTACCCAGTTGCTGTCCTTTCTAATAACTGAAGAAGTCGGATCAGGATCCATGCCTGCTGACATGCTGAGCAGGTCTTTCACCCGCAGATCGGCCAGGTACGGACTTACAGTATCGGGCAGATCATTGGGAAAAAATGATATTACCTTATCCTCCACTGTCAGCAATTTCTCACTTACGGCAAATCCAATGGCAGTAGCAGTAAAACTCTTACTTGTAGAATAAAGGGTATGTTTAAGATCAGGTTGGTAAGGATTCCACCAGCCGCTGGCAATTATTTTGCCATGGCGAAGGAACACAAATCCATGCAATTCATTATTGCTTTTTGCCACTGAGTCCAGAAAAGTAATGATCGCTGCGGAAGAAACCCCTTCTGCTTCGGGGGTGCTCTGAGGAAGAATGTTACCTGCAGGCGTGTTTTTTGTGCAGGCGGTTATGATGCAGAATAACATCAGCATCAAACCAAATGATCGTAAAGTTTTCATTGGGCTGGGATATGAATCCGTCTGTTAAATCGTTCCAAAATACCTGGTTTTTTTAAGATGATAAATATTAAAAGTAGGAAAAAACCATTTAAAACAAGATATAAATTTTAAAGTTTAAATATTTTGGTATATAATTAAACAATACATATTTATTTCTATTTATAATTTATTTATAATGATTATATATTTACTTTTAAATAAAGCATATTTGATGTTTTATTATTGTTTAAATCACTAATATCAAAGTATATTTTGTTTAATTATTTTATATTATATATTAAACATTTTTATTGCTATTGTTGTTTCTCCTGAAAATAATTAAAACAGAGAAATCATGAAAAAAAGTGTACTTTTTATCCAGATGCTGTTTCTTGCCTTTTTGTTTTCCTCAAACAATCTGAAGGCTCAAACAGTGGTTGACATTATTGTCAACAGTCCTGATCACGATACCCTGGAAGCTGCTGTAATTGCTGCCGGACTTGCAGATGATCTTTCCGGAACCGGTCCTTTCACTGTTTTTGCACCCACCGACGATGCATTTAAGGCTTTGCCCGAGGGCACTATTGAAGCCCTGCTTGCCGATCCGACCGGTACCCTGGCTGATATCCTGTTATATCATGTAGCCAGTGGCACGGTAACGTCCGGTGATCTTTCAGACGGACAGATGATCCCTACCCTTCTGGTAAGGATGTGAAAGTCACCATCAATGAAGATGGAGTGTTTATCAATGATGCAAAAGTGACTGTGGCCGATCTTCATGCCGATAACGGGGTTGTGCATGTGATCGATGCCGTTCTGCTGCCTCCCTCAACCACAGTTGTTGACATTATTGTCAACAGTCCCGCTCATGACACACTGGAAGCAGCCGTAATTGCTGCCGGACTTGCAGATGATCTTTCCGGTGCCGGTCCTTTCACCGTTTTTGCACCCACCGATGATGCATTTAAGGCTTTGCCCGAGGGCACTATTGAAGCCCTGCTTGCTGATCCGACCGGTACCCTGGCCAATATCCTGCTATACCATGTGGCCAGCGGCAAGGTAATGTCAGGCGACCTGTCAGACGGACAAATGATCCCTACCCTTCTGGGTAAGGATGTGAAAGTCACCATCAATGAAGAAGGAGTGTTTATCAATGATGCAAAAGTGACTGTGGCCGACCTCGTGGCTGATAACGGTGTTGTACATGTGATCGATGCCGTTCTGCTGCCTCCCTCAACCACAGTTGTTGACATTATCGTAAACAGTCCTGCTCACGACACCCTGGAAGCAGCTGTAATTGCTGCCGGACTTGCAGATGATCTTTCCGGTGCCGGTCCTTTCACTGTTTTTGCACCCACCGATGATGCATTCAAGGCTTTGCCCGAGGGCACTATTGAAGCCCTGCTTGCCGATCCGACCGGTGACCCTGGCCAATATCCTGCTATATCATGTGGCCAGCGGCAAGGTCATGTCAGGCGACCTGTCAGACGGACAGATGATCCCTACCCTTCTGGGTAAGGATGTGAAAGTCACCATCAATGAAGAAGGTGTGTTTATCAATGATGCAAAAGTGACTGTGGCCGACCTCGTGGCTGATAATGGTGTTGTACATGTGATCGATGCCGTTCTGCTGCCTCCCTCAATTACAGTGTTGACATTATCGTAAACAGTCCCGCTCACGACACCCTGGAAGCAGCCGTAATTGCTGCCGGACTTGCAGATGATCTTTCCGGTGCCGGTCCTTTCACCGTTTTTGCACCCACCGATGATGCATTCAAGGCTTTGCCCGAGGGCACTATTGAAGCCCTGCTTGCTGATCCGACCGGTACCCTGGCCAATATCCTGCTATACCATGTAGCCAGCGGCAAGGTCATGTCAGGCGACCTGTCAGACGGACAGATGATCCCTACCCTTCTGGGTAAGGATGTGAAAGTCACCATCAATGAAGAAGGCGTGTTTATCAATGATGCAAAAGTGACTGTGGCCGACCTCGTGGCCGATAATGGTGTTGTACATGTCATCGATGCCGTTCTGATACCTGCAACGCCTACGGGTATTTTTGACAAAACCGGAACAGTAAAAATCTTAGTATTCATCCCAATCCGGCATCAGATTATGTATACCTTTCTGGACTAGAATGATCTGAAAGAAGGAAGGTTAAGATTGATCAATATGAGCGGCGTCAGTGATTCGTGATACCTATCTTAAAAATATTTCCGAACCGATTGATATCAGCTCACTGCAGAAAGGCTGCCTATTTCCTGATTCTTGATTCACCGAAGGAAAGATTCTCCGGAAAACTTTGGTTAAATAATGGAAGATACGATTTGATGTGATAATGATATGGACGAGGGATGCTCGTCAGTATGGACATCCCTGTTTCATTTTGTATCTTTCAGTATCCATAATCATTTTACTATTTTTGGAGCCGCTTATTCTTGTTACACTATTAAAAATAAATCAAAAAATGAGAAGAAAAATAGTCGCCGGAAACTGGAAAATGAATAAAGACCTCCAGGGAGGAATTGAACTGGCAAAGACTGTAAACAGGCAGATAGAGGATAACGGGGTAATTGTTATTCTTTGCACTCCTTTCATTCATCTTACTGAAGTCAAGAAATGCCATAACCAAGGATTCTCTTTTCCTGGGTGCACAGAATTGTGCCTCAGAAGCTTCAGGAGCCTATACAGGTGAAGTATCCGCTGAGATGATCAAATCCACCGGCGCTGAATATGTAATTATTGGCCATTCTGAAAGAAGAAGCTATTACCATGAGGATGATGCCATGCTGAATAAGAAAATAAAACTGGCCCTGGCAAATGACCTTATTCCCATATTTTGCTGTGGTGAAGTACTGCAGGAAAGGCAGTCAGGAATTCACATGAATGTTGTCCGCACACAGATTGAAAAAGGATTGTTCGATCTTTCACCGGAGGATTTCGGAAAAGTTGTCATTGCCTATGAACCGGTTTGGGCAATCGGCACGGGTGTTACAGCTTCTTCCGCACAAGCTCAGGAAATGCATAAGATTAATCCGGGAACTGATTTCTGAAAAATACGGAAACCAGGTTGCTGACAATACTTCCATTCTATATGGCGGAAGCTGCAAACCTTCAAATGCAGCAGAGCTTTTTGCCAATCCCGATGTGGATGGCGGACTTATTGGCGGTGCATCCCTGAGTGCATCTGACTTTATGGGTATTGTGAGCGGCATTTTAGAAAGTCGGTTCTACAACTGTTATTTTCAGGTAACAGAATAAATATAACGGTAATGGATAATTTTGTGAATCCATTACCGTTATTTTTTGGCTGTTACAAGGTGAGCACGCTCTCGCTCAATACATGGGTACTGTTAAGGTTTAAAAAAAAATGATACTTTTATAGCTATATGAGGGTGGTTATGAAACACAGGCTGCTGCTTATTTTTCTGCTGTTGCTTTTTATGGCGTCATTTAGCTCTTTGACAGCCCAGGATTCAAAGGTTTTTTCCGGGGATCCGCAGAATTATGCCAATGAGCTTGTTGTTTTCATGCAAAAGAATGCCACTGAATCCAGCAACAAGGCCCTCAATGATTTCCTCCAGGCCTGGTCGAAGGACAGCCTGTTCTCGAAGAAAGAACAGGAACATATTATCGCTTCTTCCATCATTATGGTGAAAAGAAATGGCCATCCCTACCCGCATTTTACCCATTATCTTGCCAGCCTTGTATCTTTAAAAAGGAATAACATCTCTCCCGAAAACTATCAGAACTGGGAAAAAGGACTGGACCTGCTCCTCGAAAAGCGAAAAGTTTCCCTGATGAATACCGACAGGTATCTTGTTTTCACTACCCAGCTTCTTGACAGCAGCTCATTATACAGATCCGGATCAGTTGACTGGAAGCTGAATTCTTCAAATTACCGGTTTGTGATTGATAGTGCCATTCATGTTATAGTTCCCGCGACCAATCTGATATGTTATGCCAAACGCGACAGTATGGCTATTTTTGAAACTTCGGGAGAATTTAATCCCATCACCTCAGTCTGGAAAGGCAAAAATGGATTGGTGACCTGGGAGCGGGCCGGTTTTAAAAGAAACGACGTCAATGCCAGGCTGAGTACCTATGAAATCAATATGACCCGTTCAGAATATTCAGCAACACAGGTTGTATTCACCAATACTATTTATTTCAGCAATCCCCTGAAGGGAACCCTTATTGATAAGGTTCAACTGAACAAGAGACCTGAAGATGCAGATTACCCGCAATTCAACTCCTACCAGAAAGACTTTAAGATCAAGAATCTCTACAAGGACATCAATTATGAAGGCGGTCTGTCGATGCAGGGCACCAAAATGGTAGGTACCGGTACCCGGGAGACACAGGCAAAGGTTTATATTTTCCGCAAGGACACCCTGGTCATTATTGCCCGGTCTTCATTTTTTGCTTTTAAAACGGGACGAATCAATTCACCCAATGCAGAAATTGTGATCAAGTTAAAAAATGACTCCATTTTCCATCCGGGCCTTGCCTTAACTTATCTTGTTCCCAACAGGGAACTTACTTTGTACCGGACTGATAATTACAGCTCGCAAAGCCCATATTTCGATTCATATCACAACATCGACATGTCATTTGAGCAGCTGGTATGGAAAATGAATGAACCTGTAATGCGTTTCACGGCCCTCATGGGCAGTACAATAGCAAATGCCAATTTTGAATCGGTTAAATTCTTTAATAATAATAAATATCTGAGCCTGCAGCTCATGGATGAAGTGCATCCGCTGATCTCAATCCGGAGTTTTGCCAGATATATGGGAATGGAACAATTTCTGGCTGATGATTTTGCCGCATATCTGAATAAGCCGATTGCGCAGGTAAAGCAGTTGCTGATGCGGATGGCGGCCCAGGGATTCATTTATTACGAAAGTGAAACAAGCATGGCCACGATCCGTCCCCGTCTCCATGATTACCTTGCTGCAAGTGTTTCAAAAATTGATTATGATGTGATCAGCATTCCTTCCACGACAAACATGCCGGTGGACAATGCGATATTTGATTTCCGGAATTACAATCTCACCATCAACGGAGTATCACGCATATTTCTCAGTGATTCGCAAAACGTAGCCATTTACCCGAACAATGCCCGGATAATTATGAAAAAAAACCGGGATTTTCAGTTTGATGGTCATGTTCAGGCCGGGTTTTTACTTTTTCAGGCCAGAACTTCTTCTTCTGACTATGACACGTTCAAAATCAACATGACGAAGATTGATTCATTGCGAATCCGTTACCTGACCGGGGCAAAGGACAGCTATGGATTGCCTGTGTCGGAAAAAGCAAAAAATCTCATTGAGGATCTGAAAGGTGATTTGTATGTTGATAAGCCGGATAATAAATCCGGTCGTAATAATTATGCGGAATATCCCATTTTTCAATCGAAATCAAACGGACATGTATACTATGACGACAAAACCATCCAGTCGGGTGTTTATAGCCGTGATAAATTTTTCTACCAGATCTATCCCTTTGAAATGGACAGTCTGGATAATTTTAACCGGAAATCGATGCAGTTTAACGGGGAACTCACATCAGCCGGTATATTCCCTGTAATTCATGGAAACTTTACGGCTTCAGCCGGACAATTCGCTTGGTTTTCATCATATGGCGCCTGATTCCGGAATTTCAGTTTATGGAGGAAAAGGAACATTTAAAAATGACATCATCCTGAGTCGTTCAGGACTTACAGGAAAGGGAACACTGGATTACCTTACATCATCGGTTGCATCGGATATGCTGAGGTTTTATCCCGATTCAATGAATGCCATGGCGCGTGACTTCACGATTGCAGAAAAAACTTCCATAACTGAATATCCCAGGGTTGAATCCGTGCATGATTCAATTCACTGGATGCCATATATGGATGAGCTTTATGCGTACAGGACCGACTCCACATTCAAAATGTTCGATAACAAGGGCGTTTTAGCCGGAGATCTGAAATTACAGCCAACAGGGTTGTCGGGAAAAGGAAGAATGTTGTTTGAAGGGGCAGAAATGCGTTCTGACCATTATACATATAAGTCAAATGATATTCATGCGGATAGTTCCGATTTCTATCTTAAGTCACTTCATTCTGAAGGATTTACAGTGCTTACCGAAAACATCAATGCGGATATAAATTTCAATGAGCATAAGGGAATCTTTAATTCAAATGAAGATTACACCCTGGTGTCCTTTCCTGAAAACAAGTATGTCAGTTTCCTGGATCATTTTGAATGGGACATGGTCAGAAAGGAACTGTGCCATGGGCTCGAGTGAAAAATGTGCCTCCCGCTAGTGGATACAACTCAGGAAGGTTTTACCGGTCCCCGGTATATCAGCATTGATCCGGCCCAGGATTCACTGAGTTTTATTTCCCCGGTAGCATATTACGATTATGACAGTAATCTGATCAAGGCTACAGCCGTTCAATATATTGATATTGCGGATGCACGTATTTACCCCGAAAATCAACGGCTTACCGTTATGCCGGATGCCAGGCTGAGAACTTTGTATAAGGCCGGACTTGTGGCAAACAGGGAAAACAACAATTTTTCCATCCATGATGCTGTGCTGACCATTACCGGCAAAGAACAAATATACCGGATCAGGATATTATGAATATATTGATGAAACTGAACAGCAACAAACACTCTTTTTCAGCACCCTGGGTGTAGATACAAGCAGGCAAAGCATTGGATCAGGTGAGATTGCCGAAACTGACAATTTCACCCTGAGCCCGGATTTCCGGTACCAGGGCAAATTTTATATGAAGGCTTCACAGAAACTGCTCACTTTCGACGGAGGTGCACTGATAGCGCATAATTGTGACCGGTTACCGCCCCGATGGGTATATTTCAGATCAGAAATAGATCCCCTTGATATTTTGATACCCATTGCTGATCCGCTGATTGATATTAACAGGGATAAGATATTTAACGGTTTATTCATGTATTATGATTCAGTACATGTTTATCCGGCATTCCTGTCGGGCCGCAAGAACTACAGTGATGGTCCGGTTATCACTGCCGGTGGATTTTTGCATTATGACAAGGAAAGGCAGGAATATGTGATCGCTCAGAATGATAAGCTGGCGGACAGAAGTGTTCCCGGTAACCTGGTAAGTCTCCATCGTGAAAGTTGTGAGTTATATGGAGAAGGGAGATTAAGCTTTGGAGAAAAACTGGGACAGATTAAACTAACTACTGCCGGCAATGTAACTCTTAATACGGTTACAAATGAAACTGTGATGGATGTATTGATGGGCATGGACTTTTTTGTAGAGGATGATGTTATGGCAGTTATGTCGAGTGAAGCCGACAGCATGCCTCGGTTACCGGCAGTGGATCTTAGCCGGGCTTCGAACACAAAGAACATGGTAGAACTTATGGGAAAGGAAAAGTATAATGCCATGAAATCGGATTTAAGCCTGTTTGGCTCTTCCAGGACATTGCCGCCCGAAATGAAGCACACCCTTGTATTTAATGAACTGAAATTAAAATGGAACAATGAGACCAATTCCTGGATGTCAGTGGGAAAGATCGGCATTGCCAGTATAAACAATGTACCTGTTAATAAACGGGTGGATGGATTGATTGAACTTCAGATAAAGCGAAGTGGTGACATTATGGACATCTACCTCCAGTTTGACCGCCGTACCTGGTATTATTTCGGATATACAAGGGGTGTCATGCAAATTCATTCATCGAATAATACCTTCCTGGAAAAGATAAAAAAGCTAAGTACCGCTGACCGGCGGATGAAGGTTGCTACCGGCGAATCCTACATCTATATGGTATCCACCGATGTGAAGAAAAATTCATTTTTGAGAAGATTCCGTGAAGTGACAGAAGCAGCGCAGGCCCCGGCGGAAAACCCGTAGAAATTAACCACAAAGGACTCAAAGGCTGAGCACAAAGGACTCAAAGTATATTTGCCATGAGACACAAAGGCACCAAAGCTCTAATTAACTTTGCATACTTTGTGAAGCCTTGGTGTTCTTTGCGTTAAAACCTTGAAACGCCGAAGGCGTTTATTATTTTTCGCAGATTTATAGTGTTTTGTTTCTTGTGTCCTTGTGCCTAGAGCTAAATTATTACTCTGCGGCCTCTGTGCAAAACTCTGCGGCCTCTGTGGTTAAATTAAAATCATCGTTTTTCTTTTTTTGCATTATAAATTGTTTTTTATTTGTTGTAGCAATTCACAACCGATCAGGAACAATGGCAGAAAATAAAAGAAAAGTAGAGGTATGTTTTTCCCCTGTCATGTTCTCTGATTTCAGGAATGATGAAGCCATAGTTGTTATCGTGGACATCCTGCGGGCAACCTCCGCCATAGTGACGGCCTTTATGAACGGCGTGAGAAGCATTATACCCGTGGCCACCCTGGAAGAGGCGATGGATTATAAAAAGAAAGGATTCCTTGTTGCAGCGGAACGCGATGGCATTGTTCGTGACTTTGCCGACTTCGGAAATTCACCCTATAATTTCCGTCGGGAGATCATTGCAGGAAAAGACATTGTATATTCCACCACCAATGGTACCTTAAGTATCATGATGGCAAAGGAAAGTCACAGGGTACTGATCGGATCCTATTTAAACCTCCAGGCCCTGGTAGATTATATTAACCGGGAGGACCGCGACCTGGTGATACTTTGTGCCGGATGGAAAAATAAATTCAACCTTGAAGATACGCTCTTCGCAGGTGTGTTGGCTGAAGAAGTACTAAAGAACCACCGGTTTGCAACTAACTGCGATTCTACATATGCTTCGGTGGATTTGTGGAACCTGGCTAAAAACGACCTGATGGGATATATTGAAAAAGCGGCGCAAAGACACCGGCTAAAAAAGAGCAAACTTGATGATGTGATAGGGTATTGCCATACGATGAATCTTACCAGGTTAATCCCGGCTTTAAAAGAAAATTATCTTACTTTAGTTACCGATTAATTAACTCAAACTAAAATTCAAACTTCAAACCATTTGTTTTTCAGACATGTTAGTAAATAATAATCCATAATCTCTGTTATTATTTTCACAATCAAACAATATTTTTTTAAATTTGAAAACCCAGTTGTTAATTGTTTAACAAATAAAATAAGCTCCTATGAAAAAGTACAATTTTAATCCGGGCCCTTCAGTATTGCCTGAATTCACGCTGAAAAACACAGCGGAAGCAGTTCTTAATCTTAATGGCAGTGGGATGTCAATTATGGAAATATCTCATCGCAGCAAGGATTTTGAAGCCATTTTAAAAGAAGCCAAGGACTTATTCAGGGAATTATTGAAGATACCTTCCGGATATTCCATTCTTTTCCTTCAGGGAGGAGCCAGTTTGCAGTTTACCATGATCCCCTATAATTTTCTAAGCAAGAAAGCAGCTTATGTGGATTCAGGTGCATGGGCATCAAAAGCAATTAAGGAAGCCAAATTTTTTGGTGAGGTTCAGGTACTGGGTTCTTCGAAAGAGCAGAATTACACCTTTATTCCCAAAGGTTTCAGCATACCGTCAGATGTGGATTATCTGCATGTGACCACCAACAATACAATTTACGGCACTGAAATGAAAGAGGATCTGGATTCACCGGTGCCTGTGATTGCTGATGCTTCTTCCGATATCCTCAGCCGGCCCATGGATGTTTCAAAATACGCCCTTATCTATGGTGGTGCACAAAAGAACCTTGGTCCCTCAGGCGTTGCTTTTGCCATCGTCAAAGACAGCCTGCTTGAAAAATCGGCGAGTCCGGTTCCCACCATGCTGAGCTATAAGATCCATGCGGAAAATGATTCTTTATACAATACACCTCCCTGTGTAGCTATTTATGCTTGCCTGCAAACCCTGAAATGGCTGAAAAATCTGGGTGGACTGAAAGCAATCTACAAGATCAATGTTGAAAAGGCAGAAATGCTGTATAATGAAATTGACAGAAACAAGCTGTTCATGTCGCCCCTGGCCAATACAGAAGACAGATCGCTTATGAATGTTGTGTTTGTCTTTAAACCGGAGTATAAGGATCTGGAAGAAAAGTTCCTTGAACTTGCAAAAGCCAAAGGGTCTGGTTGGTATAAAGGGTCACCGGTCAGTTGGCGGATTCCGGGCTTCCATTTATAATGCCATGCCGGTGGAAGGCGTAAAGGCACTTGTGGATGCGATGAAGGAGTTTGAAGCAGCACAGTGACAAGTGACAAGTGACGAGTGACGAGTGTACGATTTACGATTTACCATTCGATCCAGTATCCAGTGTCACATTCACATTCACTATTCACCATTCACCATTCACCATTCACCAGTTCTTAAACCCTAAATAGGAAAAAACATGCATACAGTTCTTATAGCAACAGACAAACCCTTTGCCAAAATAGCGGTAAATGGAATCGGCGAGATCATAAAAAACGCCGGATTTGAATTGAAGCTCCTGGAAAAATATACGGCCAAGGAACAACTGCTCGAGGCTATGAAAGATGTAGATGCCGTCATTGTTCGCAGTGATATCATCGACGAGGAAGTGATCAGGGCAGCCGGCAAACTGAAAATTGCCGTGAGGGCAGGCGCCGGTTATGACAATATCGATCTGAAGGCAGCCTCTGCCAAAGGAGTTGTGGTAATGAACACACCCGGACAGAACGCTAATGCAGTAGCTGAACTTGCCTTTGGAGCGATGATCTTTTTGAACCGTAATTTTTATAATGGCAGTTCAGGCGTTGAATTGCGCGGCAAATCGCTGGGAATTCATGCCTATGGACATATTGGCCGGATAGTGGCCAGAATTGCCAAGGGATTTGGAATGGATGTTTTTTCGCATGATCCGTTTGTGGATAAGGTAGTCGTTGAGAACGACGGTGTAAAATATGTTCCTGCTCGCAGAGGATCTTATACCGCAAATGCCAGTATATTTCGGTTAATCTTCCTGCAAACAAGGAAACAAAAGAATCCATCAATTTCGATCTTCTGAATTTAATGCCCGAAGGGGCTACCCTTGTGAATACAGCCCGGAAGGAAATCATCCATGAGCCTTCCTTTTTGAAAATGTTTGCCGATACGGAAGGATTTCAGGTATGTTACCGATGTAGCCCCTGATTGCCAGGAACAGATCAAAACCGAATATGCAGCAAGATATTATGCAACACCGAAAAAGATGGGCGCCCAGACTGAGGAAGCCAATATCAATGCAGGTCTGGCAGCTGCAAGGCAGATCGTTAACTTCCTGACCAAAGGTGATAAAACCTTCCAGGTGAATTAGATACTATTACTTTGTCAATATGATAAACAGAGACGCAAAATATTGCGTCTCTGTTTGTTTAACAAGCTCATTATTATTACCTTTGCAGTCAATCTACTAAACTTATAATGGCTATTATCAAAGCATTCAAAGGGTTCCGGCCGAGAAAGGACCTGGCAGCAAAAATTGCTTCCCGTCCTTATGATGTATTATCTTCAGAAGAGGCTTCAGTGGAAGCCGGCGGGAATCCGTATTCCTTTTACCATGTAATCAAATCCGAGATTGACCTGCCGCCGGAAACCGACCATTATGCACCGGCTGTGTATGAAAAAGCCAAAGCCAACCTGCAGTCGTTTATTGATAAAAAAATCTTTGTGCAGGATGATAAGCCCTGTTTCTACATTTATGCACAAACCATGTGGGGAAGAACCCAGTATGGACTTGTGGCCTGTGCTTCTGTGGCTGATTATCTGAATAATGTGATCCGGAAACATGAATTAACACGGGTTGAAAAAGAAGAGGACCGCAAAAATCATATCCGTGTCACAAATTTCAATTCCGAACCTGTATTTTTTGCCTATCCCGATCATGAAGAAATAAACCGGCTGGTGAATAAGGTAATCTCAGATAAGCCTGAATATGATTTCAAAACCGAAGATGCCATTCATCATCAGTTATGGATCATTTCGGAAAAAAATATAATCCAAAGAATTGAATCCATCTTTAAGAATGATATACCCTTTACCTATATTGCCGACGGACACCATCGCACAGCCGCAGCGGCCCATGTGGGTGAAGAACGGAAAGAAGATAATCCCGGCCATAAGGGAAATGAAGAATATAATTATTTTCTTGCCGTACATTTTCCTGCCAGCCAGTTGTCTATTTTCGATTACAACCGGGTTGTAAAAGATCTGAATGGCAATACACCTGACCAGTTTCTTGAAAAGCTTGCAAAAACATTTATTGTAGTTCCTAAAGGAAATACATGAATATAAGCCCGGCCAGGCCCATGAATTTTCCATGTATCTCAACGGTAAATGGTATGCCCTCGAAGCCAAGACCGGAACATTCAATGATAATGATCCTATCGGATGCCTTGATGTGACATCTGCTTTCGGAACATGTGCTCGATCATCTGCTGGATATAAAAGATCTGCGGAAGCTCAAACCGCATCGATTTTGTGGGCGGAATCAGGGGATTGTCTGAATTAAAACGCAGGGTGGACAGCGGTGAAATGGCAGTCGCTTTTGCCCTGTACCCGGTTACAATGGATCAGCTGATGCGGATTGCTGATACAGGAAGCATTATGCCACCCAAAACCACCTGGTTTGAACCCAAACTCCGAAGCGGACTGGTCGTCCATTCCCTGGAATAAGAAAGTTTTGCAGTTTGCAGTTATGCAGTTCTGATGATGTCCCCCGCTGGCGGATGCTGAGGGTGTACTTGGAATATTATTATTGCTACCGAGGAGATAATCCCTGACGGGATTCAGTCAGACTCTGCAGCTATCAACTTTCAGACAACTCGCTATTCCTACTGTCCGCTTCCGAACACACCTGTTCGCAATAATACAATAATCCATGATATTGAAAAAATATCTTTATTGATTGTAATACTCTGTTTATCTGATATTTGTAAACTTTGGCACGGTTGATGTAATAGTACTTGTCATACTAACTGAGAAACCAAAATAAAAAATATAACCAGCCATGAAAACAACAAGAAACTTAAACCAGATTGCTAAAGTAACTTTAGCTTCCGTTACCTTCCTCTTTGCTTCCCTTATGCCGATGCAGGCAGCTTCAGGAAAAAACACCAGTTCAGAAATGAATGAAATACAGGCCGCATCAAACAGTCTGGCCATGTATAACATGGAAGTTGAAAAAACCGTCGCATTTAATGTACCCGGCTTTATCGGAAAATTCAGCAGAATTTGAAGTATTTGTTGCCGAATCCAGACTGAACGATTTATTCTCTTTTGCCTCCTGAAGATGCACAATATGTTTCCCCTGCAGTAAACGAAAATTTTGAAGTTGCAGTTCCCTGGAAAACCTTGATCAGCTGAACGCACAAATTGAACAATCGGTTAAATATACCGCTTCCGTAGCCGAATAAGAAAACAGTTCAATCAATATATACGCAGTGCAATCCAACCGGTGAAATTCTTCACCGGTTTTTTTCATTTAGTTGTTAGTTGTTAGTGATGAGGCTATTAGGAGCTCATGAGATTAGGGGTGGATTTTGAGGCAATTATTTTTCTACCGATCGATAATCCCTCACGGGATTTTTCCGACTGCAAGACTGCATGACTGCATGACTTTTATTTTCTACCGACAGATAATCCCTCACGGGATTTAATTGTTCATTGTTCATTGACCATTGTTCATTGTTCTTTATTCCCAATTCATAATTCATCATTGATAATTCATAATTCATTTACTATCTTACATTATGATTTCAATAATAAAATTTCTGCATGAATAAACCTAAACTTCGCTTTTGGCAAATCTGGAACATGAGTTTTGGATTTCTCGGTATTCAGTTTGGCTTCGGACTGCAAAATGCCAATGTGAGCCGCATTTTCCAAACCCTGGGCGCAGATGTCGACCGGATCCCGCTCCTTTGGATTGCTGCCCCGGTAACCGGACTCATCATGCAACCCATTATCGGATACCTGAGTGATCATACATGGGGTAAATTCGGAAGAAGGCGTCCCTTTTTTATGGTCGGTGCCATTCTGGCTTCACTCGCCTTACTTGTCATGCCCAATTCACCATCGCTATGGATAGCCGCCGGAATGCTATGGATCATGGATGCTTCCATTAATATTTCCATGGAGCCGTTCCGGGCATTTGTGGGCGACATGCTGCCCGATGAACAGCGAACGCTGGGTTTTACCATGCAAAGCTTCTTTATTGGAATCGGTGCTTTCGTCGCGTCCTGGCTTCCTTACATCCTGGCAAACTGGCTTAATATTCCCAATACAGCTGCACATGGCCTTCCGCCTACCGTTATTTATTCATTTTATTTTGGCGGGGCAGTATTCTTATGCGCTGTGATGTGGACCGTGTTTACCACAAAAGAATATTCTCCCGAAGAAATGAAGAAATTCGAATCGCAGCAGGATAAAGAAATTCGGGAAGACCATAACAACTGAACCGGGGAGAACCTATTTCAGAAGGGGGATCATTTGGCTGATTGCCGGTGCCATCATTGCATATCCCATATATTATTTTAAACTTGAAAAGGAGCTGTACATTCTCGCAGGAGGCCTGGTTTTGTTCGGTCTTGCTTCAGCTTCATCAGTGCACGGCTTATTCACAATAATCATGGCCAGTCAGGACTGGTCAATGTCATTACCGACCTCTACCGGATGCCTAAAACCATGGCACAGCTGGCTGTAGTCCAGTTTTTTTCCTGGTTTGCCCTCTTTTCCATGTGGATCTATACAACCCCGCCATTACAAGCCATCTGTACGGAACCACCGATACTTCCTCTGCAGCCTATAATGAAGGGGCCAATTGGGTAGGTGGAATGTTCGGATGGTACAATCTTTTCGCTGCCTTTTTTGGCATTGCGGTATTGCCATGGCTGGCCCGCTATACCAGCCGAAAAATTACCCATATGATTGCCCTTACCTGTGGCGGATTCGGACTGATTTCTCTGTACTTTCTTACCGATCCTCATCAGATGGTATATTCCATGATCGGAATCGGTCTTGCCTGGTCCAGCATCCTGGCAATGCCTTATGCCATACTCACCGGCGCCCTGCCCCAGTCAAAAATGGGGGTTTATATGGGTATCTTTAATTTTTTTATTGTGATACCACAGATCCTTGCTGCAACCCTTCTGGGCTTTATGGTGAAGATCCTCTTCCACGGCGAAAGCATCTATGCACTCATCAGCGGGGGTATCTCTATGTTCCTGGCTGCCGTGCTTGTATTGATTGTGAACGATTATAAAGACAAGAGATGACGATAAAAGCATGTATTTTTGACCTTGACGGAGTTTTGGTGGATACAGCACGTTTTCATTTCCTGGCCTGGAAAAGCCTGGCTGACAGGCTGGGATTTGAATTTACGGAATCGGATAACGAACGGCTGAAAGGGGTCAGCCGGATGGCATCCCTTGAAATCCTGCTTGAAATTGGAAAAAAGGCCCCGACGGATATGGAAAAACTGGAATATGCCGCTGAAAAAAATGCGCTGTATCTTGAGTATATTGAAAAAATGACTCCTGAAGACATCCTTCCGGGAGTCAGGGAATTCCTGACTGAATTAAAAAAATCAGGAATCCTGATCGGACTCGGATCCGTAAGTAAAAATGCACGGACCATCCTCTCAAAAACAGCCATCACGGAATTCTTTGATGCAATTGTTGACGGAAATATCATTACCCATGCAAAGCCGGATCCGGAAGTATTTTTAACCGGTGCCAAAATGCTGGATCATGCCCCCGGCCCAATGCGTTGTTTTTGAAGACGCAGTGGCCGGGGTTGAAGCAGCACACAGAGCCGGAATGAAATGTGTTGGCGTGTGGTGCCCCGGATATCCTGAATGAAGCCGATATGATCATACCGGGATTTGAAAATTTCAGGATGAAAGATCTTACTTTGTAATTGTAAATTCCGAAGAAGTATATTGTTTAACCATTGAAGGCAAGGACGATGAAAAGCTATTATAAAACAGACGAATGGAGCATTATTGAAGAAGGTTTTGATCCGCAGAAACATGAAGCTTCTGAAAGCATTTTTAGTCTGGGAAACGGCCATATGGGCCAAAGAGCCAATTTTGAAGAAAAATATTCGGGCGAATCGTTGCAGGGAACCTATATTGCCGGGATTTATTATCCCGACAAAACCCGGGTTGGCTGGTGGAAAAACGGGTATCCCGAATATTTTGCAAAAGTCCCCAATGCTCCGAACTGGATCGGTATCCATGTTCATGTTGATGGCGAAGACCTTGACCTCCATACCTGCAAGGTTTCTGATTTCATTCGGGAGTTAAACATGAAACAGGGCTACCTGGAACGTTCATTTACAGCAGAACTCAAATCAGGAAAGAAACTGCAGGTCAGGGCCAGGAGGTTTCTCAGCATGGCAGATGATGAAATTGGCGCTATCCGTTACGCAGTAAAGCCGCTGAATTTTTCAGGCGAAATTGAATTCATTTCATTTATTGAGGGCAATGTGGTTAACCGGGATTCGAATTACGATGAGAAATTCTGGGACGTACTGAATACCGGGTCAGAACCGGACATAGCCTTTCTTCATGCACGCACCCGCAAATCGGGTTTTGAAGTTTGTTTTTCGATGATGGTGGAGATATCAGTAAACGGCAAAATTATTCCTGCAACCTCCCATGCCGGTGCAAACTGAAACATACGCAGGAAACAGAACCCGTGTCAGCGCATCTGCCGGTGAGGAAATAATCCTTTACAAATATGCAGCTGTGCTTGACTCGTTGAATTATGCCCATGAACAGATTGTTGAGAAATGCAAGGCAATCGGTCCACAGGGCATTTGAGAAAAAATTCGACACGCTGTTTGCTGAACATTCAGCCAAATGGGAAGAAAACTGGTCAAACAGCGACATTATCATCGAAGGAGATCCATTGGCACAGCAGGGAATCCGGTTCAATATTTTTCAGCTGAACCAGACGTATACCGGTCGGGATGAGCGGCTTAATATCGGCCCGAAAGGATTTACCGGGGAAAAGTATGGCGGAAGCACCTACTGGGATACAGAAGCCTTTCTTTTCCAGTTCTACCTGAGCACCGAAAATGAAAAAGTAGCCCGGAATCTTTTAATATACAGGTACAAGCATCTGCAGAAGGCCATTGAAAATGCGGAGAAACTGGGCTTTCATTCAGGAGCGGCCCTGTATCCGATGGTTACCATGAATGGTGAGGAATGCCACAACGAGTGGGAGATCACCTTTGAAGAAATACACAGGAACGGAGCGATTGCCTATGCCATTTTCAACTACATCCGGTATACCGGTGATGAGAAATACCTGGCTGAATATGGCCTTGAAGTTCTGATTGGCATTTCAAGGTTCTGGAAACAGACGGGTAAACTGGTCGGAATCAAAGGGAAAATATGTGATGCTCGGGGTTACCGGGCCCAATGAATATGAAAACAATGTGAATAACAACTGGTATACCAATAAAATGGCGTGCTGGACCATGCGGTATACCCTGGAAGCCATTGATCATGTGAAGAAAAACCATCCGGGCGAATATGATCAGCATTATTCAAAAGACCAAATTCGGATTTGAACCGGAAACAAAATCATGGCAGCATATCCTCGACAATATGTTCTTTCCCTGAACTGAAAGAGCAGGGAATATTTCTTCAGCAGGAAGGATTTATGGATAAGGAACAACGCATGGCTGCCAGAACTGGATCCTGCGGAAAGGCCAATAAACCAGCACTGGTCATGGGACCGGATCCTTCGCTCGGTTTTTATCAAGCAGGCCGATGTTCTTCAGGGCATTTTTTGCTTTGAAGAAGAATTTTCTACAGAAACCATCCGCAGGAATTATGAATTCTACGAGCCCAGAACGGTTCATGAATCTTCCCTCTCCCCTTGCATTCATTCGCATCCTGGCTAACCGGATCGGCAAATTCGACGATGCCTATGAACTTTACCTCCGCACCTCGAGGCTTGACCTGGATGATTATAACAGGGAAGTGGATGAGGGACTTCATATTACCAGCATGGGCGGCACCTGGATGTCGGTCGTTCTTGGATTTGGCGGAATGCGGATGCGAGAAGAAATGATCAGTTTTAATCCCAATCTCCCGAAGAAATGGAAATCACTTTCCTTTTATATCAATTACAGGGGAAGAAAACTGAAAGTAAGCATTTCTGAAAAGAAAGTGAACGTCGGTTTAATTGAAGGTGAACCCCTTAAAGTAGAAATCAATGGAAATCCGGTACAGTGTGTTCAGGATAAAAAGTAAAACAATGAAATCATACCATAAAACAACCAGTGCAATCCTCTTTTTTATTGTTTTCTGTTCTTCATTACCAGCGGCAGAAAACAGTAAGATCAACCATGTTGATCCTCCCATGTGGTGGACAGGCATGAAGAATCCGGAGCTGATGTTAACCATCCATGGCAATGGTATTGCCAACCTGAATCCGGTGATCAATTACCCCGGTGTAACCATTAAAACGATCACCCGCTCAGGAAATGCCAACTATCTTTTTCTGAATCTCTTCATCAGCGATGACGCCAGGGCCGGAATAATGAAAATTGACTTTATGAGGGACAGGAAGATTTTGC
Organism: uncultured Bacteroidales bacterium; assembly: GCA_963808745.1. GTDB lineage: Bacteria > Bacteroidota > Bacteroidia > Bacteroidales > UBA10428 > UBA5072. The sequence goes on along the minus strand of CAWEGX010000004.1, from coordinate 20,917 downwards.
TCTCCTATAATTTCGAATTGAAAGATCGTAAATCCGGTTCTGCTGAAAGAAAAAGCTTTGGACCCGAAGATGTCATTTACCTGCTTATGCCCGATCGCTTTGCAAACGGAAATACTGCAAATGACTCAGTAACGTCCTTAAAGGAAAAATGGAACAGGGCAGACCCTAACGGACGGCATGGCGGTGATATCCAGGGGATCATTGATCACCTGGATTACCTTAAAGATCTTGGGATCACTGCATTATGGACAACCCCGCTACTTGAAGACAATATGCCCGCGTATTCCTATCATACTTATGCGATAACAGACTATTATAAGGTGGATGCGCGATACGGAACAAACCAGGATTATGTGCGGCTTGCAGACGAATGTCACAAGAGAGGAATTAAGCTGATCATGGATATGGTTCCCAATCACTGCGGATCTGAGCACTGGTGGATGAAAGATCTGCCAATGGAGGACTGGGTGCATCGTTTTCCCGAATTTACCCGTACCAACTATACCATCGCAACCTGGAATGATCCATATGCATCCTCTAAAGATAAAATGCTGAATGAGGAAGGCTGGTTTGATGTATCCATGCCTGATATGGACCAGCACAATCCTTTCGTTCTCACTTATTTTAAACAGTTTGCCATATTCTGGGTTGAGTATCTTGGACTTGACGGAATAAGGGTGGATACCTATCCTTACAATGATAAGTATAAAACTGCCGAATGGAGCAAGGCCATCCGGCAAGAGTATCCCTGGTTAAATATGGTTGGTGAATGCTGGCAGCACAATCCTGCTGAAAATGCTTACTGGCAGTCGGGATCAAAAACCTTTGACGGGTATGATTCCCAACTCCCCGCGGTCATGGATTTTCCCCTTGAGGATGCTTTCGGAACTGCATTCAATGAGGATGGAAACCAGGGCCTGTCGCGCTTTTACAATGTTTACGTCCTGGATTACCTTTTTGCAGATCCGTACAACATGCTGATCTTTCTTGACAATCATGATTCCCAGCGCTTTACCGATCAAATCGGATATGACATGAAAAAATACAAGATGGGAGTTGCCCATCTGCTTACAACAAGAGGAATTCCTCAATTATATTATGGTACAGAGATCATGATGGGTGGCCAAAAAAGTAAGGGTGACGGCGATATCCGGCGTGATTTTCCGGGTGGCTGGGCGGGAGATCCACGGAACGCATTTATAGCCTCGGGAAGAACCGCTGAAGAAAACGAGGCTTTCGCCTACATCAATAAATTGCTGCTGTATCGTAAATCAAATCCTGTTTTGCAGAATGGTAAAATGATCCATTTTATTCCCCGCGATAACATGTATGTGTATTTCAGGATGGATGAGAAGAAAACGGTGATGGTGATGATGAACAATTCAGGAGAAAAACTAACACCTGATGTAGGCCGTTTTGAGGAATGCCTGTCTGGCAGAAGGATTGGAAAAGATATTATTACCGGTGGCGATGTTGATTTGCGTCATTTTTCCATTGAACCGAAATCTGTTTTGATGGTGGAAATTATAAAGTAGGAATTTACGATTTACGATTTACGATTTACGATTGCGCGGAACGCATACATTATTGCAGGAAGAAGAAGTTCTGCGGTTCTCGGTTCTGCAGTTTTACAATTGGAAGTCCTCTGAGCACATTAGCACATTACACATTGCATATTAGCACATTAGCATATTAGCATATTAGCATATTAGCATATTAGCACATTAGCACATTTGCACATTTGCACATTAGCACAACTGCATAACTTATCTGTTAATCATGACTTTTCGGGGGTTTGTCGATAATCTTTCGTCCGTCCTGATTTTTATGCTAATTTTTCAGCAAATCATTAAACCTCGTAGCAAATGAGAAAATTTTCCCTTTTAATCATGTCGTCCTTGATGTTTGTAATGGGATATATAAATGTAATAGCCCAGGACACTGCCAAACCACCTGCCCGCCCCGTGTTTCGCATGGGAATGGTCATTGTTTCCCCTGAAATTAAGACTGACAACTCAGTAATCTTCAGAATATTCGCTCCAAAGGCAACCGAAATAACGATAAGTGGCGAATGGATGTCAGGCTTTGGAGCCGGCATGCCGCTTGTAAAAAACGATACCGGCCTGTGGACAATAACCGTAGGCCCTCTTAATCCGGAATTATACGGATATACCTTTTCAGTGGACGGAGTTAGAATGATCGATCCCAATAATGCGCAAGTGCGCAGGGATGGAAGCCGGTATGAAAGTTTCATGATCATTCCCGGAAAGGAAAGCGATTTATACTTACCTGCTGATGTACCACATGGAAACCTTACGAAAACCTGGTATAAATCCAATGTGCTGGGACTTACCCGGCGTTTATATGTATATACTCCGGCAGGTTATGAAACAGGGAAAGATAAGTACCCGGTATTTTATCTTTTACACGGAGCAGGAGGAGACGAGGACGCATGGACCACCATGGGGCGCTCTGTGCAGATTTTGGATAACCTTATTGCAGCAGGAAAAGCCAAACCGATGATCGTGGTAATGACAAATGGCAATGCAAACCAGAGTGCTGCTCAGAATGATGTTCCGCTGCCTTCGGCTGCCAGACAGCTGACTATGGCCGATTATATGAAATATGCCGGTAAATTCGAAGAAAGCCTTGTATCAGATATTATTCCCTTCATTGAAAAGAACTATCGCGCATATACCGACAAGGATCACCGCGCCATTGCAGGTCTCTCCATGGGTGGTGCACATACACAGACCATTACAAATAATAATCCAAAACTGTTCAGCTATATTGGCGTTTTCAGCATGGGTATCATGAATTTTGGAACACCTCCGGGGGATGTTGCCAGAATTGAACAGGAAAGGGATGCCAAAATTGAAACGCTTAAAAGCAGTGGATATAAGGTTTACTGGATTGGCTGTGGCAAGGATGACTTTCTGTACGGAAGCGTTACCAGTCTGCGCAGTACTCTTGATAAACACAATTTCAAATACACTTATCGCGAGAGCACCGGCGGCCACACCTGGGCCAACTGGAGAATTTACCTTTCAGAATATGCGCCGTTGCTTTTCAGGTAGTATCGTTCAGCGCAGGCTCCGGCCTGCGTTTTTATATTTAATCCCCGGTTAAGCGGCGGCACAGGTCTGCGCTTTTATATTTGGTTACATTTTAATTTCAACCACACCATCTTTTTATATCTTTACTGTGCACTAAAATTTCCAGGATGAAAAGAATTAATCTCATTTCCTTACTGATCATGTTTATTGTATCGGGTATTTGTGTCAATGCCCAGAATTCTGATCCTGCGAAGGAAGATCCTATGCGCACTGACTGGGCAAACCTGGCACGTTTTCAGGAGGAAAATCAGAAAATCGGTATGCCGGTAATGGGTGAAAACCGGGTTGTATTCATGGGCAATTCAATCACGGAAGGATGGAGCAATGCAATGCCTGATTTTTTCACCGGCAAACCCTATATAAACAGGGGCATCAGCGGTCAGACCACACCACAGATGCTGATTCGTTTTCGTCCTGATGTTATTGATCTTAAACCTTCCGTAGTCGTAATTCTGGCAGGAATTAATGATATCGCCGGCAATACCGGACCATCGACACAGAAAATGATACAGGATAATTTAACCAGTATGGCAGAGATTGCCAAAGCCAACGGAATACGGGTTGTTTTATCCTCCGTGCTTCCGGCCTGGGATTTTCCATGGAAACCTGGAATGCAGCCTGCTGAAAAGGTTATAGCGCTCAATACATGGATTAAAACGTATGCACAGGCAAACGGATTTGTTTATCTGGATTACTTTTCACCCATGGCTGATGAACGACACGGTTTGAAGGCAGAATTAACCTATGATGGAGTACATCCCAACCTGGCCGGCTATCAGGTTATGGCACCCCTGGCAGAAAAGGCCATCCAACAGGCATTAAAGAAATGAAAGAAATAAGAACGAGCGGCACCGCAGTCATGCTGACGGTGCTTTTTCTGGCATTAACATCATTCAATCCTTACAGGACTGAACCTCCGGAACCGGTTTATCCTATTCCCTCCGCATCACAGATTGCCTGGCATGAAATGGAAATGAATGCCTTCATTCATTTTACAATTAATACGTTCACAGACCTTGAATGGGGCATGGGAAGCGAATCTCCTTCCATGTTTAATCCTTCGCAGGCTGACCCGGCACAATGGACTGACATCCTTTCAAAAACCGGGTTCAAGGGCGTTATCCTCACCTGCAAACACCATGATGGCTTCTGTCTGTGGCCAAGCAAGTACTCTGACCATACAATCCAAAACAGCCCCTATAAGGGAGGAAAAGGTGATCTCGTTAAAGAACTGTCAGAAGCCTGCAAACTCAGTGGCCTCAAATTTGGAGTTTACCTTTCTCCATGGGACAGGAATCATGCTGATTATGGAAAACCTGCCTACATTGACTACTACCGGAAACAACTTCAGGAATTATTTACCCTGTATGGATCCGGTTTTCGAAATGTGGTTTGACGGGGCAAATGGCGGAACAGGATATTACGGAGGAGCAAATGAAAAGCGTTCAATTGATGGCCGTACTTATTACGACTGGCCGGGGACCCTGGATATGGTCCGTAAGCTGCAACCCAATGTGATTTTTTTTAGTGATGCAGGTCCTGGAGTACGTTGGGTGGGAAATGAAAAGGGTGTTGCGGGCCTGACCAACTGGGCAATGATCAATCCTGACACATTATATGCCGGTAAACCTGGCATTGAAAAATTATTGAACGAGGGATCCGAAAACGGAACAAGCTGGATCCCCGCAGAAACGGATGTATCCATTCGCCCGGGATGGTTCTTTCATGAAAAGGAAAACGATAAAGTCAAGACACCGGAACAGCTGTTTGATATATACCTTACCTCGGTGGGACGTGGTTCTGTGCTACTGCTGAATGTGCCCCCTGACAGGCGGGGTTTGATTCATGAAAATGACCGTCTTGCATTACAGGGTTTTCATGACTTGCTTATGAGAGAATTTAAAACCAATCTAACAAGCGGAGCAAAGGTTTCTGCAAGCAGTTTCCGGGGCAATGAAAAAGCATTCAATGCCACAAACACAACAGATGGCAACAAAGAAACATATTGGGCCACGGATGATAATATAAGATCAGGCTGGTTTGAGATGGATCTAAACGGTCTAAAAACTGTCAAATATGTGGTTATCCAGGAATATATAAAACTCGGACAACGGGTAAGGTCCTTTTCAATTGAAATATGGAAAGACGGGCAATGGAAGAAGGTTGTTTCAGGAACCACCATTGGATATAAACGAATTCTTAAAATCGATCCCTCCGAAACCAATAAAGTTCGCGTGAACATACTGGACTCAAGGGCTTGTCCGGTCATTTCAAATGTTGAGATTTATTAGTCATCTTGCATTATATTCATAAAAGGTTCATTGTTTCACCCGCTCGAATACCATCACCCAGTCCTGAGGAGAAGGCACATCTCTTTTGTAGGTAACAGGTTTTAATGGGGAGGATGCAGTCTTCTGCCCGGCTTTGATCGTATCCTGCTCAAATGTCCTTCCTGTAGCCGGATCAAAATAATAAACACGCCAGTCAACCGCTGGATCAAGATCTTTTATCACAGGTCCTTCCCAGTTGTAGATATTTCTCCTGGGAAGATATATGAATCGCACTTCGCCAGGGATACCGGCAGCAAAGCAGCTCGAATCTACCCATTCCGGATGCGGTTCAAAGCGCGCACCATTGATACCTCTTCAACAGTTTCTTACCGATAGCCCGATTTGGGTGGCACCCGGGTAGTTCATCCCTTCGCGCCAGGTAGTCCAATCATAGACCTTGCGGCCCCCAAATGCCCCGGATGCCACGCCAGGATCACCTTCTATGCCTGCATGCCAAATCCCTGCAGCACCGTATGTATGTCCGGCAGCGCCGCTTAATATATACATCCAGAACATATGTCGTTGTATATATTGAAACCCCTGTTGCATGTGTCCTTCATAACAAGTTTCTCCTACCAATACAGGCATAGGCGGATTAACATGGTATGCTGCCTGGAAATTACCCAGTGCTGAATGAACTGCAATTTCCTGATCATGACTGCCACCCACCATATCGAAACTAATAACCACGTCATCGCCCTCTGCTCCTCTTCTACCGCTACCTGAATGCACAGTTATCGGATGTTGATATGGGTCTGTTTCACGAATATATCGTGCAATTTCAGCCCAAACACCCACGCCCCATTTTGTCTGGTTCTCCAGCTCACCTCCAAGAATCCACACAACCGGATAGGCTCCATAACGTGCGATCAGATATGCGCCAATGTCGTTTCAATCCCTCTGCCCCGACAGCTTTTAAGGCATCACAATCTGCTCTTCCCCATGCACCTACTATGGCGGGTACCATTTCTGCATCTACCAGATGCTCCAAACGCCTGTCGGCATATTTGAAATAATCGGGATTCAAAACCTTAAAATCCTGTGTTTTATAGGGCATTCCACCTTCGTTTTCCCAGCCTGGCTCAAATGGACCTTCGTCGGGATAGGGACCACAGACAATCTGGATAACCGAAAATCCCTTTTTCTTCCGGTCGGCAGTAAGTTCCTGAAAGCCTTCCCATGTCATTCTTTTACTAAGGTTTTTCCACCACGTATCACCTAACCAGAAAAACGGTGTTCCATCTGCATGGGCAAAATGACGTTTGTCTTCGCTGATTCCGATCATCCCGTGCCGTATACAAATTATTATCACCTTGATAAGCAGCGACCGTTAAAGATTGTTTTTCACCATTCAGGCCTTTATTGGATTTGTCACTGGAAACGACACGATATGAATAGACTCCGGTTTCCGGGGCTGCAAAACGAACTTTCCATATATTATCGCCGTCCCAGAAAGCAGGAATTTTCCAACTCTTCCCATCTTTTTCGAAAAGCACATCTACCTGTACATCCATAAAAGGATTGCCATAGTCTTTTGATGATTCAAAAGAGGTTTCAAATACCTTCCATTGTTGTGCATCTCTTATTGCCCTCATCACAACCTGTCATGCAAAGCATTAGCATGAATAAGACTATGTAGTTGCTGATTGATTTCATGTATATATTAGTTTTTATGAGTTTCAGGAAAAGATAAACAAAAGAATTTTTTGTTCGAAACAAAAATGACATGAATCAAATATTTGCACGCACATCACATGGGATCAAAGAAATATATTCAAAACCATCCGGATGAATTTTGCTCTAAAGTAATTAAAAGATATTTTGGGGAAGAATTGTTTGATCGGAAAGTAATTGTATGTTTAACAATAAATTACAAAGAAATTGACAAAGATTACCGATAGTCATATTACAAGTTATGAATTATGAATGCCGATACCGTTTTCATTCATAATTCATCAATTCATCATTTATTATTTATTTCACTATTTCTTTCAGTGCAAGATTTATATTCTTTTCAATCCGTCCCTGAACATCGCTCAGATCGGCACGTTCAAATTTTTCGCCGATGATATTCTCGTATAATTCGATATACCGTTCGGAAATCTGGTTTACAAATTCATCGGTTAATTCAGGTACGTGCTGACCTTCCAGTCCCTGAAAATTATGTTCGATCAGCCATTGCCGCACAAATTCCTTGGAAAGCTGTTTCTGTTGTTCTCCTTTTTTAATGCGTTCCTCATACCCGTCGGCATAAAAATACCGCGATGAATCAGGTGTGTTAATTTCATCGATCAGGTAAATCTTCCCGTCCTTTTTACCAAATTCATACTTGGTGTCTACAAGGATCAATCCTTTTGAGGCAGCAATCTGCGTACCTTTTTCAAAAAGCTTATAGGTATACTCTTCAAGCAGGGCATAATCCTTTGCTGAAGCAAGACCCATGGAAATAACCTCGTCCCTTGAGATGTCAAGGTCATGTCCCTCATCGGCTTTGGTTGTAGGGGTGATGATCGGATTGGGAAATTTCTGATTTTCAACCATACCTTCCGGCATGGGAACACCACAAATCGATCGCTTTCCTGATTTATACTCGCGCCATGCATGTCCGGTAAGATAGCCCCTGATCACCATTTCCACCTTGAATGGATCGGCAAAATGGCCAATGGTTACCATGGGATCGGGACTCGATATTTTCCAGTTCGGAACAATCCCGGCGGTTTCATCGAGAAACCTCGATGCAATCTGATTTAAAACCTGGCCTTTATAGGGAATACCCTTCGGCAGCACCACATCAAAAGCGGATATCCGGTCGGTGACAACCATCACAAGGTATTTTCCCTGAATATTATATACATCCCTGACTTTTCCGATATAGACGTTTTTTTGTCCGGGAAAGTTAAAGTTGGTTTTGGTAATTGCTTTCATTCCGATTCTTGATTTTTTATTTTACAAAGATACAATTCTCTTTTACTTTCTCCTCTTATGTAACTATATCTTAAATGACTGAAGCAGAGGCGCAAAAACAGGATCGTTAAACTCTGCGACCTCATTAAAGCAAAGCGCCTCAAAATATAACTTTGCGCATTCCTTGGCGATTCTGCGTTAAAGCTTTTACATATTCCCTGTAAAGCCATAAATTCAAAAACTTCTCTCGCAGATTTCGCAGATCCCGCAGAAATTAACGGGCTTTATTTCGCAGATTGAATGCTCGCTTTGCTCGCATTTTCCATTTCAGTTATTTATTTTGGGGCAAAATTGCTAAATGCTGAGGGACTCTCTACCGATATTCAATCCCTAAAGAGATTCTTCATTCTCATCTCTCATTCCATCTCCCCTTCTCATCTCTCCCTTCTCATCTCTCCCTCTCATCGCCATCCCTCGGTCCCTGGCTAGTCCGCTTGTCACTCTCGTAAGCCCCGACAATATGCCTTACCAGCCGGTGCCGGACAATATCGCCCTTTCGAATTCAATCACGGAAATTCCCTTGATATTACCAAGTAAACTGAGGGCCTTAAGCAATCCGGATTGCTGGCGTTCAGGAAGGTCGATCTGGGTGATGTCGCCGGTCACAAGGAACTTGGCATTTTTTCCCATGCGGGTAAGGAACATTTTTAGCTGGTTGATTGTCGTATTTTGTCCCTCATCCAGGATCACCACGGCATCGCCCAGTGTGCGACCGCGCATAAAAGCAAGAGGAGCTATCTCAATGATGCCCTCTTCAATATAGCTTTCCAGCTTTTTTTGCGGGATCATATCGTGCAAAGCGTCATAGAGCGGCTGTAAATAAGGATCCAGTTTTTGCTTTGCATCCCCGGGCAAAAACCCGAGTTTCTCACCCGCTTCAACGGCAGGACGGGTAAGCACGATCCGCTTCACCTCTTTATTGCGCAGTGACCTCACAGCCAGTGCAATGGCAGTATATGTTTTTCCCGAACCGGCAGGGCCTATGGCAAATAAAAGGTCGTTTGTTTTATAATCCTCAACAAGTTTTTTCTGGTTTACGGACCGGGCCTTGATCACCTTTCCGGTATTCCCGAAGATCAGGACATCCTCTTCGCGCTCATTGAAGCTTTCAATCTCATCGTCCTGGGTACGAAGGATCTTTTCAATATCCTCTTCCGTAAGCATATTCCGCCGCTGCAGGAATTCGATGATCCGGTCAGTATCTTCTTCAAAACGGTTTATTTCCGACGGTTCACCCAAAACCTTTATTTCATAATCACGCGCAACGATTTTAAGTTTCGGAAAATAGGATTTTAATTTATCGAAGTTCCGGTTATTCGAACCATAGAAAGCCTGTGGGTCAACCCCCTCTAAATATACAACCTTTTCAATCATTTATTTCCCGCAATAATGCTTACATTTGAAAGGTACAAAATAGGATCATTTTTATTACAAAAACAATATAAAGGTACAAATTTGCAATTTCAACCTGACCCATGGCAATTGTCACTCTAACAAGCGATTGGAATAAAGATGACTTTTATACCGCTGCGGTTCAGGGTAAAGTTATCACTCAATGCCCTGGAACCGTTTTTGTATCAGTTACCAACCAGGTACCAGCCTTTAATATTTCACTGGCAGCCTTTCAGTTACGACATGCAATCCCCTATTTTCCGGATGGAACCATTCATATCATCGCCGTTAATGGCGAAACAAAGGATCGCCATCCTTATGTAGCGGTAAAATTAAATAACCAGTTTTTTATCGGGTATGATAACGGAATATTTGGCCTGCTTTCGGATGATGAACCCCAGGAGGCAGTGCTGCTGAGGCACAATGATGCGGGAAGCTTTCCTGAACTGACAGTATTCGCTGAAGCAGCCTGCAAACTTATTCAGGGTGGAAAACTGCAGTCACTGGGACAGAAGCATACCGGTCTGTACAGGCAGGTAGCCATGCTTCCCGCGATTGATGAGTCGGTAATTACAGGAAGCATCATTTACATCGACTCATACAGAAACGCATTCACAAACATCAACCGGGAATTATTCGAACGCATTGGAAAAGGAAGGCCATTTGAGCTTTTCATTCAAAGTAACCATTACCGTATAAATCGAATAAATACCTGGTACAGTGAAACTTCATCGGGAGAAATCCTTGCCTTATTTAATTCTTTGAACCTGCTTGAAATTGCTATCCATGGTGGTAATGCTGCAGAATTGCTAAATTTGTCCCTGAATTCAACAATCCGGATAAAATTCAAGGAAAGCAAGTAAAAACATACACTTAGGCAAATATAGATGAACAACAGGAAGGATAAGCTGGAGGCATTGGGAAAGCTGCTTGATATCATGGATGAATTGAGAATAAAATGTCCCTGGGATCGCGAACAAACTTTCGAAAGCATCAGAAACAATACCATTGAAGAGACCTACGAACTCGCAGACGCCATTTTGAAAGGAGATATGGAACATACCAAAAAAGAACTGGGTGACTTGTTGCTTCATATCGTTTTTTATGCAAAAATGGGGTCTGAAACCGGGCATTTTGATATCAAGGATGTGGCGGATTCCATATCAGAGAAATTGATTTTCAGGCATCCCCATGTTTTCGGGGATATTGACGTAAAGAACAATCCTGAAACCGTCAAAAAGAATTGGGAAGAACTGAAAATAAAGGAAGGAAACCATTCAGTACTCGGCGGGGTCCCTTCTTCCCTGCCCTCCCTGATAAAGGCAAACCGTATACAGGAAAAGGCCAGGGCGGTAGGATTCGATTGGGATGAGAGATCACAGGTGTGGGATAAGGTTGAGGAAGAATTGCAGGAGCTGAAAGTTGAAATTGAAAAGATGGATAAAAGCAAGATGGAAAATGAATTCGGCGACCTGTTCTTTTCCCTTGTCAATGCTGCACGGCTTTATGGAATTGATCCTGAAACAGCCCTTGAGCGTACCAACCGGAAATTCATCAGCCGGTTCAACTTTCTTGAAAATGAGACCCTCAAAAAAGGACGCAGCCTGAGGAGTATGACACTGGATGAGATGAATGTGATTTGGGAGCAGGCGAAGAAAGGGACTTAGAGGATTTGAGGATTTGAGGATTAGGCTGAGGCGTTAGGAGCTGCAGGACTGCATGACTGAAGGACTGCAGTGACTGCAGAACTGCAGAACTGCATATTAGCACATTGCATATTAGCACATTAGCATATTAGCACATTGCAGAACATTAGCACTTATTAGTTTTTAGTTTTTAGCTTTTACACTTAGCAATGAATTACGATTTAACCATGCTCAGAAAGCTGTCGGATAATGATGAGAACTTCATCCTCGACATGCTTCAAACCTTTAAAAAGACAGCTCCTCCTGTTGTTGCCAGGATGGAAGAATACATGACCCAGTATAAAATGGAAGCTGTAGGTCGTGAAGCCCATAAACTGATTCCGGGTGTGTCTTTCCTGGGAGCAAAAGAACTTGAAGACATTCTGAAAATAATCGAGGAAAACTGCAAAACCGGTGAAAAGAAAGAACAAATGCCGGCTTTGATCCTTCAGGTTAAAACCATCGTAAATGAACTGATCTCTGAATTTGAAACCGATTTTCATATTCAATAAACCATGGCCTCAGAAAAACTTAAATATTGCGATTGTGCAGCCGGACAGTATCTGGCTGGATGCAGATAAAAACCGCATAAAGATTAACACTCTGTTAAAAGGACTATCCGTTCAGCCTGATCTGGTCCTGCTGCCTGAAATGTTTTCAACCGGTTTTTGTACCGATCCGGCCCCTGTTGCAGAATCCATGGAAGGCCCGACAGTGCAGTGGATGAAAAAAACTGCGGATGAAATGGCATTGTGCAATTGCCGGCAGCCTGATCATCAGCGAACATGATAAATTTTTTAACCGGCTGATTTTTGCGGACCGGCATGGAATGGAATGGTATGATAAAAGGCATTTGTTTTGTATGGAAGGCGAGGAAAATCGGATTATACGGCCGGGTACAAAACCCCTCATTGTAAACCTGGGATTATGGCGTATCAATTTTCTGATTTGCTATGATCTGCGATTCCCGGTTTGGAGCAGGAACAGGCAAAATTATGATCTGCTTGTGTATTCTTCCAGCTGGCCTGCCGGACGCAGTGATGTGTGGAATACCTTACTCAGGGCAAGGGCTATTGAAAATCAAAGTTATGTTGCCGGAGTTAACCGGGTAGGAAAAGATGGAAATGGAATTGACTATATTGGAGAATCCATTCTGATTGATCCGAAGGGAAAAGAAATTGCCGCACTGGCTCCTTCCGAGGAAGGTGTCATCAGTGCGGCAATTTCATTGAATGAGATTAATGATTTTCGAACAAAATTTCCCGTATGGAAAGATGCCGACGGGTTTTCAATCAATCAATAAATCCGCTTGCAAACCAGCGGCTTAACATAGTCAACAAATCAACAAATCAACAAATTCCTCAATGGCAATGTCCGCCTTCTCCGCCACAATGATCGCAACCTTCACAACTTCCTTCGTAATGGGCATGTCCATGGGTCAGTTCATCTTCAGTTGCCGGACGGACATCAACGATTTCCCCTTTAAAAAAGAGATGATTTCCTGCCAGCGGATGATTAAAGTCCATGGTGACCGTATCCTTGTCTATTGATTTCACTGTACCTGTCAGGCGATGTCCCTCGCTATCCTGCATCGGGATCTTGTTTCCTGTTTTTACCAGTTCATAATCCACCTTGCCATCCATTTCAAATGCCTGGAGGGGGATCTGAATGATTGAACTCTCATCAAATTCACCATAAGCATCCTTGCTTGTCAGATTAAAATCGAATGTGTCTCCGATTTTCAATCCGGCAAGATAATCTTCAAACTTCGGCAACAGGGAACCTGTTCCAAATAAAAAGGTAAGCGGTGAATTGCGGTCAACCGTTTCAATAATTTCACCCTGGTTGTTGTCAACCCGCAGCTCGTAGGTAAGAGAAACCACTTTATCTTTTGTAACTACCATATAATTTTACAAGTTAAATTGTACTAATAATATTTCGCAAAGAAAGTAATTTTCGAGCTAAAATCCAGCTGAATGTTATTTAAATTTATTTTAAATAAGAAAATATTTCACTGTTATATAAACCAATTTCAGGACATTTAGTTCACTGCCTTTTTAAGTACCAGCAATGCTATTTCCGGCCTCAGCCCAATCCGGCCGGGAAAACCGATGAAGCCCATACCGCGGTTAACATACAAAGCCTGTCCGTTTTGCTGATACAGTCCCATCCATCTTTTATAGATATACCTGGACGGACTCCATTTGAAATTTCCCAGCCTGAATCCAAACTGCATAGCATGCGTATGACCTGAAAGAGTGAGCTGAATGTTTGTTTTTCCCTTGATTTCCGCATCCCAGTGACTCGGATCGTGTGATAAGAAGTATTTTAAATAAGGAAGCCGGCACATTCTTAAGTGATTGTCTCAAGATCACCATATTGCTTGAAAGGAGGCAGTCCCCAGTTTTCCACTCCTATCAGAGCGAGCCTGTCTCCGTTCACAGGCATGATATCCGATTCATTCAGAAGGAGATTAAATCCCATTTCCTTATGTATTTTATACAGCAATTGCATGTTGTTTTGTCCGTTCCGCATCGGACTTCCATTCCCAGTAATCGCCATAATCATGATTTCCCAGCACGGAAAATTTCCCATACCGGGCTTTAATTCGACCGAAACAGATCTTCCCAGCCATGGGCTTCCTCGCTGTAATTGTTTACCAGGTCACCGGTAAATAAATACCAGATCGGGATTGAGGGAATTTACTATATCAATTGCTTTTTTCAGCGCGGTCATGCTTTCCGAATACGCTGCCAAGATGTATGTCGGATAGCTGTACGATCCTCAGTCCGTCAAATGATTCCGGAAGGTCCCTGAATGAGATTTCGGTCTTTTCAACCTGGTAATGAAAACGGCCAAAAATCAGGCCCCAGAGTATCGCAAAAAAAGGAATTATGCTTGCTGCCAGTCCCGCTTTCTGAAATGATGCTCCAGCGTACAGGAGCCATTGCCATATGAGTTGATCCAGTTTACGGGATAACTGATGATCCATGATAAGAACCAGATAACATCCTCCGTTAGCCGGAAGCCTACAAAAACCAGTTTCGGAAGATAAAACAAAATATATACTCCAATGAATAAAAAGATACGGCTGAGGCCGGCAGGATCTCTTTTTCCCGATTCAAACCGGGGTATCCTTATAATAAGATAAGAAACAGGATGGTAGCCAGGCAGAAAACAGATATTATGACAAGATTCATGAAAGAATGCTTATCCTTCATCAGATCCAGTATGCCCAGGAAGGTATATGCATCAATCAGAATTGTAAATACAAGCAGAAATGTTTTAAACACAGATAACCGGCGCATCATGGATCAGTCAATTTTAAGTAAATCTGCAAATATACGCTGTTTCGCTGAAGGAAAAAGTCAACCGGGGTTTGAGAAAAGTTAAGAAATCTGAAATAAACCCGTTGCCATTCGTTCAAATAAAAAGGCATCAGAATGCATTTTAAATGTTTGTAAATTTGTATTGTTACACTTACTCTGTATGATATGAAAAACAAATTCATTTACCGTCTTGATGATGTCTTTGATGACATCTTCCCTGTGCCTTTTCACAGGTAAGATTTGGTATAAGCGGAGGGATCAATTCATCCAAAATGAACAGCAGTACCGAAGTAAATACGGGTGATTATAAAATTAAATGTCCAAATTATTCCCTTATCGGATTTCATGTCGGACTGATCAGCCAGATTAAACTTTTTAGTTTTTTCCTACAGCCTGAATTGTTGTATTCCTCAATCCACAATGATCTGGATGTTTATGACCTTAATTCTGCAAATCCTGATGAAGCTATTGCCGTCAAACAAAAACTAAACCGCATTGATATTCCTGTACTGGTTGGATACAAACTGAAGATTCTTAAACTGGAAATAGGACCCTGTGGCTTCTTTCACGATCAGCAACACATTCCGATCTGGAAACAATTACGGAATATGACATGCAATGGAATAAAGCCACCATAGGTTACCAGGCAGGAATCGGACTGGATATCGGGAAGATTGCCCTTGATGTCAGATATGAGGGTAACCTGAGCAATTTGGGAACCGGCATAGATATTGGCAATACGACTACTTCGTTCGATACCCGGTTAACCAGTTCATTCTCAGTGTCGGGTTGTTTTTTTAGTAATAATACCTCTATCGCGATGTGTTATACCATAAAAATCGACCTTACCCGGGAACAACTGGAATTGCGGTTTGGAGCGAAACTCGATTCGCCCGAGAGTTATAAACCGGGCAGCAGGATCAATGCATTTTCACTACCGCAATTGCCTGTTATCTGCAATGATGATCCTTTAAGTATCCGGATCTTTACCTGGGGACTTATCCCTTTTTGGGTGAAGGATGCAAATTCAGCAAAGGAAATCCGGATGAAAACATTCAATGCAAAATCAGAAAGCCTGGCCGAAAAGCCCTCCTTCAGAAATTCATTAAACAGGAAACGATGCCTGGTACTGGCTAACGGATTTTATGAATGGCATACGGACGGGAAGAAAAAAATCCCGTATTTTATCGGACTAAAGGATCAGGTTGCTTTTGCACTGGCCGGCTTGTATGATCAATGGACCAATCGTGAAACAGGCGAAAAAACCGACACCTTTACGGTGATTACTACGCGCGCCAATCCCATGATGGAAGAGATCCATAACCTGAAAAAAAGAATGCCCGTAATCCTGGCCCCCGGCACAGAGCAAAGATGGCTGGATCTGAATATCGATCCTTTACAGGAACAGTTTTTTGAGCCCTATCCCGGAGAACTTATGTTTGCCGAACGGCTGGCTAAATAATTTAGGATGAACTATTAATAAAAGTTAAATCATCAGAGCATCAGAGAATTTTGGCAATATATTGATTACCTTTATAATACTTAAAACCAATCAAAATGAAAAGCCATTATTCCCTGTCAGTACTTTTACTGATTTTCTGTGCCTTTGCCTTTTCTTCAGGAAAATCTGCCACCAATTCAAATTCAGGATCAGTAGCAAAAGCTGATTCCTCATCCATTCCTCCTGCCGTGCATAAGATCATTGTTACTTCCTGCCTTGCCTGTCATGGTGAAGGTGGAAAAAGCATGGCCCTGTCACATGTTAAAATGTCGGAATGGAGTTCCTATTCACCCGAAAAACAAGCTTCCAAAGCAGAGGATATGTGCAAGATGGTAACCAAGGGAAAAATGCCGACAAAAGGCTTTCTGAAAGACCATCCCGAAGCAGAGCTAACCCCGGAACAGATTGCCACAATCTGCAGCTGGAGCGAAAGTCTCAATAAAGGAAAATAATATCGATCTTACGCGGATTACTGACTGGAACGGAAATCCTCGTTGAATTTTAATCTGCGAAATCCGCGAGATCTGCGAGAACATAGCCCCGGTAATTTTTTACATCTGCAAGATCTGCGAGATCTGTCTTTGCCGTAATTTGTATTATATTTACAGTACAACCAATAATACAAATTACATGGAATCAAATTTCAATTTATTCTATCTTATCATTCCCATCATAATTTTCCTGCTGGGAATGAGGATTATCCGTCCAACCCACAGGGGATTAATTGAACGGCTTGGTAAATATCATCATTTTGCACAACCCGGTTTCCACTGGATCATTCCGATGATTGACAAGCTGTACCTGGTTAATACCACCGAACAAATGGTCAATGCAGAACCCCAGGAGATTATCACCAATGATAATCTGAATGCAAAGGTTGATGCACAGGTATATTTTAAAGTTAAGGAAGATGAAGCCAGTGTGAAAGGATCCCAGTATAATGTAAATAATTATTCATGGCAGATCGTTAACCTGGCCCGTACTACCCTTCGTAATATTATTGGCACCCTTACTCTTAAATCAGCCAACAGTGAACGGGGAAAGATAAACGCTGACCTGCACAGAACGCTGCTGGAGGAAACAAAAACCTGGGGTATCGAAATTGTAAGAACGGAGCTGAAAGAAATCGATCCGCCAAAGGATGTTCAGGAAACCATGAACAAGGTGGTAAAGGCTGAAAATGAAAAGATAGCCGCCATTGACTTTGCTTCTGCCCGGGAAACTGTTGCAGATGGTGAAAAACGCGCCAAGATTAAGGAAGCCGAGGGATTCAAACAATCGAAGATCCTGACGGCGGAAGGGGAAGCCGAAGCAATCCGGCTTGTGAACGAAGCGGCAGACAAATATTTTATCGGCAATGCCCAGATGCTTCGTAAACTCCAGGCCATGGAATCAGCCATGAAAGATAATGCCAAGGTTGTTGTTCCTGCAGGTACCGAACTGATCAACATTATCGGTGATATGGCGGGTATCCCGCCGATTATTGAGAGGAAGAAGGTAACAAGGAATAGTATTCGGTAATCGGTATTCGGTAATCGGTAATCGGTAATCGGTAATCGGTAATCGGTAATCAGTAATCGGTAATCGGTATTCGGTAATCGGTGATTCGTCGGACATATCGAATACCGATCACCATCAACATTCACCATTCACTATCAACTTTTCTCCTTTTCATTTGGATAGATTAAATATAAAACTTACTTTTGTGGCGCTTTAAAAGAGGTGATGTAGTTCAGCTGGTTAGAATGCCGGCCTGTCACGCCGGAGGTCGCGGGTTCGAATCCCGTCGTCACCGCAAAATTAAAGCATAAATCCCTGATAATCGAAAATTATCGGGGATTTTTCTTTTAATATGGTCATGCAGAATATATTCCGGGTATTTTTGGTCTTTTTTCAATTGTTGATAACAATATTTTAAAATTTACGTATAATTTTGCGTTAGTCACCGAAAATAGTATATTTGTCACTGAAAAGTTAACACCTGTCAATCCAATCACCCGTTTTGTCAAATCTTAAAGGTGTTGTTATGAGAAATGTGAAATTCAACTTAGTTTGCATTTATTGCATTTTCATTATGCCTACCCCTGGTTAGCCAAAATGAACTAAAGGCAATTACCTATTATGTTTCCACAACCGGAAATGATAATAATCCGGGAACTATTGGCCAGCCTTTTGCAACATGGCAAAAAGGGGCTACCGTAGCACTACCCGGAGATATAGTATACATTCGGGGTGGTGTTTACACTCCTGCCGGGAAATATTGGGGTATGCGCAAAGACGGCAAAAGTGGTACCGCAGGCAAACCAATTTCCATAATGGCCTATCCGGGTGAAACACCAATCATGGATTGCAGTAGACTAACTATCTCTACGGGCAGTTGGGGTATAGAAATTATCAATAGTTCCTACTGGCATTTAAAAGGACTTCACATTCGTAATGTTTCCCAACAGGGTACCAGTTATAATGTGCTTGGAATACGAATAAATCACAGCAACAATATTATCATAGAGCAATGCGAGTCATACAAAATAGAGGGTATTGGAATCAGAATGATTATGCAAAACAATGGTATTATTAATTGCGATTCGCACGATAACTACGATCCAAACGGAAGTACCCCAGGTGGAGATGCAGATGGTTTCCAAATAGCGAACATCACAGAAAGAGGAACGCCCGAAAGAATTAACTACGTTATTGGCTGCAGGGCATGGAACAATTCAGATGATGGATATGATCTATGGGATAATGAAGGTATTGTGTATATGGATAGTTGCTGGGCGTGGAATAGTGGCTATGATGTAGGTAATGGAAATGGAATCAAGCTGGGTCAGGCCAGAGGAACAAAAAGAAGCCTCACCCCAGAGGTATATAAATAACTGCTTATTATTTTACAACAAAGTTGATGGCTTTGACAACAGTGAGGCCAATATATTAATGTCATTCTGCAACAATACTGTATACAGGAACGGGGGGCGCGGATATGATTTCGGGCAGTATACCAATCCATTGATATTTAAAAATAATATTTCTTACCGCAATACAACTACGGATCGTTTCCCGGCAGCAACGGTACATGATCATAATTCATGGGATGCTTCACCCTCCGTGACTGTAAGTGATGCAGATTTTGTAAGTGTAGATACCACAGGAGTAAGTGGCCCAAGAGTAAACGGTAAACTCCCCGTACTTAGATTTCTAAAGTTAGCCGCAGGTTCAGACCTGATTAACGCGGGAACAGATGTGAAATTACCCTATCTTGGAAATGCACCGGATATCGGATATAATGAAGCTTCAAGTGCTGCAACCAGTATTCCGGTAAACGGCATTACAGTTACCGGTGCCAGTGGGGCAACAACCATTTCAACTGACCACGGTACCCTTCAATTAAGCGCAGCAATCCTGCCTGCCAATGCAACTAATAAAACGGTCACATGGACGGTTCAGAACGGAACCGGACAGGCCACCATCAATACTTCCGGCCTGGTTACTGCACCTTCCAGTGGCACGGTTACTGCCAGGGCTACTGCAACTGACGGTTCGGGAGTATCAGGCAGCCTGGTTATCACCATTTCCAGCCAGTCGGTGAAAGTAACCGGCATCACTGTCAGCGGTGCCGGCGGAGCAACTTCTATTGCAACCAATGGAGGTATTCTGCAGTTGTCTGCTGCCATATCTCCTGCAACGCTATTAATAAAACAGTCACATGGTCGGTTCAGAGCGGAACCGGACAGGCCACCATCAGTACTTCCGGCCTGGTTACTGCACTTTCCAATGGCACGGTTACTGCCAGGGCTACTGCAACTGATGGTTCGGGGATTTATGGAGCTTTGACCATAACAATCTCTAGCCAGGTAGTCCAATCCTCCATGGTGACCTACTATGTTGCCACAAATGGTAATGATAATAATTCGGGAACGATTACCCAGCCTTTTGCAACATGGCAAAAAGGGGCTACTGTGGCAAAACCCGGAGATGTGGTTTATATACGGGGTGGTGTGTACACTCCTGCCGGAAACTATTGGGGTATGCGTAAAGACGGCAAAAGTGGTACCGCAGGCAAACCAATTTCCATAATGGCCTATCCGGGTGAAACTCCGATCATGGATTGCAGTAAACTATCTATCACTACGGGCAGTTGGGGTATAGAAATTATTAATAGTTCCTACTGGCATTTAAAAGGACTTCACATTCGTAATGTTTCCCAACAGGGTACCAGTTATAATGTGCTTGGAATACGAATAAATCATAGCAACAATATTATCATAGAGCAATGCGAGTTATACAAATAGAGGGCATTGGAGTCGGGATATACGGTTCGTGAAAACAATCGTATTATTAATTGTGATTCGCACGATAACTACGATCCAAACGGAAGTACCCCAGGTGGAGATGCAGATGGTTTCCAGATAGCGAACATCACAGAAAGAGGAACGCCTGAAAGAATTAACTACGTTAGTGGCTGCAGGGCATGGAACAATTCAGATGATGGATATGATCTATGGAACAATGAAGGTATTGTGTATATGGATAGTTGCTGGGCGTGGAAAAGTGGTTATAATGTAGGTAATGGAAATGGAATCAAGCTCAGTAGCCAAAGGAG
>CAWEGX010000003.1:0-535272 GCA_963808745.1 uncultured Bacteroidales bacterium | reverse complement strand
CGTCCCGGAAATTGTATAAGTTATATTCAAAGGATCAGTAGGAATCAGGGTTGGCGAGCCGTAGAAATTGTAAGAATCGCCGTTAGCAGCCTTTAAATTTCCTTCAATATTGGGTATTGATGGTGATTTGGTTAATATCATCTGGCTGTTCAAAACTATGCCCATATGGCTTGCATACCCTGTTATTGAAAGTATCTCATAAGTCGCAAACTCTGTAACGAGCTGAGAATAAAATCGACCTTTAATTGGTCTTTCCACCAAGGTGCCCTGGGATTTTGCTGGTGCGGTAAATCCAAGTATAAGACAAAGCCCAAAGAGAATACTTAATGTTTTCATAGTTTTTGGGTTTGGTTAGTTAATAGTAAATAGTATGACCCTAAGTCATTTAGCTCATACAAAGTTTACAATAATTTGAAGCTGAAGTCAAGAGAATTTTGACCAATTTGAGTGAAAATAAAAACCCGGTTCATCGCCGGAATTTTTATTAGTTTTTACTTCATTTCAAGCTATCTATTCCCCATTAATCAAAATTCACTTGACATGTGCTTTATAATGTCGTAAATTTAGTCATATAATTGACCATCTGGAATTTAATTCCCAATTCCTAACCAAAACCCAATCGTATGAAAATATTTATTAATACCACAATGGTTGCGGTATTCTTTTTATTTTTTTCGAATGGAATACAGGCACAAAACATCCAAAGCCAGGTTAATCAATCCAGGCAATTCATGAACAATAAGTTAAAATCTGTGTCGGAAGACAATCAAAAACTCGACAGCAGTATTATCCACTCTTGGGATAATTACCTCAGTAAGTGGGATATTCTTGAAAAAAACGAATACACCTACGATTCAGTAGGTAACAATACTTGTCATATTAATTATGGATGGAACAAATCCACCAGCCAATGGGTAATTATTTATAAAGAAGAAAACACTTACGATTCAGAAGGGAACAACACTTTCTGGAATTATTATGAATGGAACAACTACTCCAGCAAGTGGCTTAATGTACTTAAAGCAGAAGCCACTTATGATGCAAACGGAAACATGATTTTGAGTCTTCAATATTTATGGGATCAAACAAACAGCCGTTGGGATTTGATATTTAGAGTGGAAATGTCCTACGATGAAAACGGAAACCAGACTTTGAATTTGGCATTAACGTGGAACAACAAGTGGGACACATTATATACATGGGAATTCACTTATGATGCCAATGATAATATGACTTCAAAGATTACAAACTACTGGGACGGCCAGTTTGTTTTAGGAGAAAAGACTGAATGCACTTTTGATGCTAGCGGTAATAATACATTGAATGTTTCATATAACTGGGATAAAACTACCAGCCAGTGGGATTCAACCAATATAGTGGAATTCTTCAACGATGCAAACGGGAACGATACTTTGGAGATCGGATCTTACTGGGACGAATCGACCAGCCAATGGATAAATGAGTATAAAAAAGAAAACTCTTACGATGCCAATGGAAATATGACTTCGATGATTGATTTTGGCTGGAATGTAAACAACTCATGGACTAAAGGTAATAAAACAACTTATTATTATTCTGATCTTGTTCCATCCATAATCCCTAATATTTCTGAAAATCAAATACTTGTTTATCCTAATCCAGCCAAAGAATATTTAGTAATTGATAATAAAAACATCTCATCATCTGCAATAGTTGAATTTTATGACCTTCTGGGTAAAAAGGTATTAGAGCAAAAATTATCCGAAAACAGGCAATATATCCATCAGCAATCTTCCTAGCGGAATGTATATGTATAAACTAAATAACAGAGGACAAAATATATACTGGCAAACTTATTATAGAATAATAGCAATATGTCCTCATAATTAGTAACTTGCAATCAAGAATATAATATAGAACCCGGGCAATTACGACCGGGTTCTTTTTAGATCTGATTTTTACAGTAAATAATTATCTGAAATGAGAAATATAGATCACCTGGATGGGTGAAAAACGCATTGTAAAAGGGATGTGATTTATTGCTTTTAGATGGGTTTGTGGGGTAGCTTGTGGTAAAATCGTGGTAAAATAAAAAAGCTACTCTCAAGTTAATACTTCTGAAAGTAGCCATTTTACTAGTGATTCCGGCGCGATTAGCTCGTCTCCCGCAGGCCAGCCCGCAAACCCGCTCGTGATCGCGCCGTCAGTAAAATGCAAATAGGCGACCAAAGGTCGCCATATGGATTCGTGATTACTCGTCTCCCACAGGCCTGCCCACAATCCGCTCGTGATCGCGCCGTCAGTATAAATGAAATAAGGCGACCAATAGGTCGCCATATTGAATTCGTGATTCCGGCGCGATTCGAACGCGCGACCCACAGCTTAGAAGGCTGTTGCTCTATCCAACTGAGCTACGGAACCGGTTGATATTTCCCGTCTATATTCTTCGGGCTCGCCCGCCTTCAAGTTCGGCGATAAACTTAGCTAAATTCGGCGGGCGATGCAAAAATAACAAAAATCGCTTTCCAATAACTTAGGTGAATGATTTTTATTGGGATTTGGCATAAACACAAAACCTGACAGGCTTGAAAGCCTGCCAGGTTTTATCTAGTTTCATTCTATATCTCACCTCTATTCTAAATTCTTCATTGTCCCTAGTCCCTTGTCCCTAGTCCCTTCTTCAGCGCTTCAATTTCTTTGGTTAATGAGGCTATTTTCTCCTCCAGCACCTTCACATCCGAAATATCGAACTGAATTCCGAGCAATCCTGTTTGGCCCGATGTAGCAAGCTCAAAAGGCATTTTTGTTGTATTGAGATAATGCTGTTTACCCTTGATTTTCTCCAGATGAACATAGGTTGATGCTCCTTTCTTTATGATTTCAAGTTCCTGTTTACGCCATTCATCCACATTTTCATCGGGATGGTTGTCGTAATCCGTTGTGCCAATGATCTGTTCCGGTGATTTGTTATAGATGGATGCAACCGCAGAGTTCACTACCACAAATACGCCATTTTCGTCTTTCAGGAAGATCTTTCCCGGAATCCTGTCGAGTATGTCGATGAGAAGTTTCCTGTATTTTAGCAGGTAAGCCTCATTATCAAACAATTTATCCGCCTTTTGATTCGCATCTATTTCCAGCTTTTTCAACCTTGTTATATCCTTGCTGATGCCAAAAGTGCCAATGATCTCTCCCTGGGCATTCTTTAACGGCATTTTTGTAGTGTTGACCCAGTTGATCCGTCCATCCTCCATAACCTCTTTTTCTTCCAGGTCAATAATGGCATTGCCGGTTCGTATTATTTCCTGTTCCCCTTCATAAGCAGGCCTTGAATGCTCTTCATCAAAGAAATCAAAATCCGATTTTCCCAACAGATCTTCGGCTTTTTCCAATCCGAACAATTTCAACATTGATTTGCTGAAACGCAGGAATCTGCTTTCCTTATCCTTGAAATAAATATGCTCCGGAACATTATTCAGCAGGGCATCCAGCAATGCTTTTTCCTTTTGCAGCTCAACTGAAGACTGTTCAATTTCCTGCTGTTTTTCCTTGATTTCTTCCGCCATTTTCAATGCTTCGAACTCTTTCCGCTTGATATCGGTAATATCAAACTGAACCCCAAATAATCCGGTGATCCCCAAATGCTCAATATAAAAAGGCTTCTTAATTGACCTGACTACCAGTTTATCATATTTTTCGGGATCTCCCTCTTCAAAAATTTGTGTTTTTCCTTCATTAATGATATCCTGCTCTGTCTTGAAATACTTTGTTGCCTCCTCCCTGGGGTAAAAATCAAAATCTGATTTTCCAAGGATCTCCTCCACTGTGCAATTGTAATTCTCTGCTACTGGCTTATTGGCCATGATAAATCTGCCCTTGTCATCTTTCAGAAATATCTTTTCAGGAATTTCATTCAGCAAACTGATCAAGAGTTTACGGTTATCTTCAACTTCCTTCATCATCTTCTGATTGCGGGCATCTTCTTCTGCCTTCATCCGTTCCATCTGCTCATGCGTAGCCTGCAATTCTTCAATATTCTGCCGCAGCTCCTCATCCTGGGCTTTCATTTCTTCTGCCTGCTGCTGGAATCTTTCAAGATACTGGGATGTCTGCAGGTGCAGCCTCACTGTGATCATTGCAGATGCTATGCTTTCGGCCACCTTTTCAACAAATTCAACTTCATGGGGTTTGAATGGATTGAAGGAGGCTATTTCCAACACACCCAACACTTCTTCATCCTTTTTCAGCGGCACGATCAACAGGCAGGACGGTTTGGCACCACCAAGTCCTGAGGTGATTTCCATATAATCTTCCGGAATTCTGCTGAGCAGGATTGTCTTCTTTTCAAGTGCACAGGTGCCTGCCAGTCCTTCACCTATGCCTATTCTCTTTTTAAGGAATTTTTGCCTGTCGAATGCATATGCCGCCACCAGATCGAGGTAGGTTGATTCTTCCTCCTTATCCATAAGGAAAATACCTCCCTGGTTAGCTGACAGATACTGAATGATATTGCGGATGATATTCAGACAAAGTTTCTCAAGATTGTTATTATCCATCCGCAGTATGTCATTGAACAGGGCAACACCGTGTGTCGACCAGTTCCTGATCTCATCTTCCCTGATACGTGTTCCTTCCTGTTCACGTCTGCTTATCAGAATATTTTTAAGATTATTCAGGGAAGTAGCCAGTTTATCATCTTCGCCGTCAAAACTGATCTCCCCATCCAGGTTTCCTTCGCTTAGCTGATCAGTATATTTTGATGCCTCGTAAATTCGCTCCTTCAGCATTTGCGCGGCGGAGACCGCTGTTTCAATCTCATCCCCTGCTGTTTTCACAAGTACGTCACTGTTTCCCGGCCTGTATTCCTTTGTGGAGGAATCCGCCCAGTATGGTAAGGCGTACCGCCAGTTTATCGCTTAATATGTGTACAATTATATAAGCCAACAGAGCCAGAACGAGTGAAATGATAATGAGATAGCCCGTAAGTATTCTTACAGGTTTTAATGCCTGGGATTTGTCCAGCTGACTTACCAGTAACCACTTCAATCCCGGGATGGCAACCGGGCCATAGGAGCTCAATACCTGTTCACCAGTTTCTGTCCGGTATTCCTTCAGTCTTTCCTTTCCTCCAAGACCATCGGCAAAAGCCAGTGAATTCACCTGCTGGACCATTGCTGTAGTTTTCAACTTTTCAACCTGCGAATAAGCCCTGCCATTGTCAGCAAGCCTCTTCATACGGCGCACATACCGTTCGGATTCCAAAACCAGTGACGGATCGTTATTTCTGTACAACAGATCAGGACCAATAAAAAATGATTTCAGTCCCGGAATACCGGCCTCATCATCTTTATCCATGGCAAGAATCCCATCAAGGGAAGATGCACTAACCGCAAAAACAACGGCCCCCTTTATTTCATTTCCCTCAAACAAGGGTGCAGAAATAAAAAGAGCTGGTTGCAGCAAGTCGCCTGCGTATAATGATTCATCCGTAATCTGAAATGAGCCTGCCGGAAGTCCGATGGCAGCCTTAAAAGCCAGTCCCAGTCCCGAGTTATGGTATGGGCCATCATACAGGTTCGTGGCAAAATCAGGATTTTTCTGCAGGGAGTAAACCACATATCCACTTTTGTAATCCACAAAAAAGATATCCGAGATTCCGGTTTCTTTGGCATATTTCACCATGCCAGGCTGGAATTGCCCATGAAGTGAGCTGTATGAACTTCCATCTGCGGCCTTGTTTATTCCAAGTTTTGAACCAAATGGCTTAGTATTGGCAGCGATATACAGGTACTGCAATATATGCTGCTTATTGTCGGAAGGCAATACCGAACTCAAAGGAATTTTCTTATCCATCCTGTTTTCAAGAACGGGAATTACTTCAGTAGTATAATAGCCTTCAAGCAGTGAATTGACTTTATCCGGAGTTTCTGCACCCGGTGTAGAATAGTTATCGTTTTCAATATTCAAAAATGTTTCGGTCAACTGGTTTTGCATATCAATCATTTTCGGATCGGAAGCGAAATCTGATATTTTATCCGACAGTCGTTCAAACCAGGCTTCAGCGAGTTTTGTTTTTACGCTCCTCAACAGGTATACTTTGTCATAAGCATGATGAATAGCTGCTCTGCGCTGAAATGTGCTCACCATAATGATGACCAGGCAGGCAGTAAGAAGGATCCCGGCCCAGTAGGCAATCCTTATCTTCCAGCGTACACTCAGGGATTTCAGCTTCTGAGAAAAGCTCATCGCTTCCCTGGGTGAATCAACTGTTGGCATTTCTTCCTTTATACTCATTTCAATGGTTGTTAATGCTGATCTTAAAACTTATAAACGGAAGAACTTGCAGTAGTGTTACAAATTATGACACTTAAGACGATCCCCCTCCTCAAATAAATAAAAAAGGGTTAAATTGCCTGATCAGAAAATAAAATATGCGGTTTCTTCTCGTACAAATAATAAAAAAAATTACATTTGCGATCTGTCCGAAAAAATGAAGCATAAATGAGTAAAAAAATAGAAGAAACAGGTGCTGGTTTTCAAACCGTTGAGAACGCACTAAGTCGCACCGAACAGTACATTGAAGAGAATCAAAAAAGCCTTACCATCATAATCCTTGCCATTGTCGTGGTAGTTGGCGGATACCTGAGTTATAAGAAGTTTTATCTTGAACCCAACAATCGCGAAGCCCAGTCTGCCATGTATGTTGCCGAACAGTATTTTGAAAAAGATTCATTCAAACTGGCACTGAATGGAGACGGAGCCAATTATGGTTTCCTTGATATCATTGATGAATATGGTTTTACGAAGGCAGCTAACCTGGCTCATTATTATGCCGGCATCAGCCTTTTAAAGACCGGACAATTTGAAGATGCCATCAAAAATCTGGAAAAATTTGATGACGATGATATTATAGTTGGTTCAGTTGCCCTGGGTGCAATTGGTGATTGTTATTCTGAACTGAAGGATAACGAGAAGGCCGCTTCTTTCTATATGAAGGCCGGACAACGTAAAAAGAATGAGTTTACCTCGCCTATATACCTGAAAAAGGCCGCACTTGTATATGAGGAGCTTAAGAATTATGAAAAAGCCCTCAAGGCTTACGAGACAATAAAAAAGAATTATCCTGAATCACAGGAAGGAAAAGTAGCTGAAAAATATATTACTGCGCTGAAAATAAAAATGCAGTAGTTTTTGATCCATTAACTTAAAAGTATCAATAAATGGTATTTGTTGATACTTTTTTCATTTTATAACGCTATGGCTACCGCTTTAAAAAATCTGTCCAGTTACGACCCCAACAGGGTGCCCGATGCAAGTGAAATGAAATTCGGTATCGTGGTATCCGACTGGAATCATGAAATAACACATGGTATGTGTGATGCAGCGCTGAATACATTGATGAAACACGGTGCTTCAGCAGAAAATATACTTGTAAAACATGTTCCCGGAAGCTTTGAACTTACCCTTGGTGCGCAGCTTTTAGCCGAAAGCGAGGATTTTGATGCAGTCATTTGCCTGGGATGTGTGATCCAGGGTGAGACCAGGCATTTTGATTTTATTTGCCAGGGAGTCGCCCAGGGAATAACCCAGCTCAATATGATGTATAAAATTCCGGTGATTTTTGGAGTGCTTACTACAAATGATTTGCTGCAGGCCCAGGAAAGAGCCGGGGGAAAGCACGGCAATAAAGGCGATGAAGCAGCTATCACGGCAATCAAAATGATCGCTCTGAAAAAAGAACTTGATTAAACGCTGATCAAAATCTGAGATTCATGTATACTGAACAGGATTTTGAGGATATCCGCCCTTACAACGATGATGAAATTAATCCGGCGCTCCATCGTATTGTAAATGTACCCGAATTCAGCAAGGTCCTTGAGTATATCTTTCCCGACCGAAAAAAAGAGGACATCATCGCTGAACTGAAAGGCATTCAATCAGCCATCAATTTTCAAAAACAGTTCATGCACCCCCTTGTGAATTCTATTGTAAAGAAAACATCAAAGGGACTAACCTACAGCGGATTTGATTTACTGGTTCCGGGAACACCCTATCTTTTCGTATCGAACCATCGCGACATTGTCCTCGATTCAGCCATTTTACAGGTTTTGCTCTTTGATAACGGACATCTGAGTTCAGAGATCACTTTTGGCAGTAACCTGATGTCGAATCCATTTATCGTTGATTTCGGAAAAATAAACCGGATGTTCACGGTTTACCGGGGCGGTAACCGTAAAGAAATGTTCAGAAACTCCCAGGTCCTTTCGGCATATATTCGTCATACTATTACCCAAAAGCGGACATCGGCATGGATTGCCCAGCGAAACGGGCGTACCAAGGATGGAAATGACAAAACGGAGACCGGACTGTTGAAAATGTTCAATATCAGTGGGGGCAACTCATTTGAGGAGTCTTTTTCCGAATTGAATATTGTACCGCTGTCGATTTCTTATGAATACGAACCCTGCTGTGCGCTGAAAGTGAAAGAAACCAATGTTGTACTAAAAGGACTGACATACCAGAAGGCTCCCAATGAGGATTTTATGAGCATTCTCACGGGTATCACAAGTCAGAAAGGACGCATCCATCTTTCAATTGGCCATCCGGTGAATACTTTTTTGAAGGAAACCGGGAATACAACTGCATTCAATGACAAGATCAATAATCTTGCATCGTTGATGGATGCTGAAATATACCGGAATTACAGGCTCTGGCCAAATAACTACATTGCCTGCGACAGGCTGAATAACAATAGGATATATTCAAAGTTTTATTCGGCTGCAGATGAGGCTGATTTTGATCAGTATGTAAACAGGGAATTGTCAGCACTGAATCTGAATACACCTGAACATGTGGATATCCTTTTAAAGATCTATGCCAACCCGGTGTTGAATGTTAGGGGCTTAGGGGCTTAGGGGCTTAGGGTTCAGGTTTAGGGGTTTAGGGTTTAGCTTTCAGGGAGCTTCGGTATTGGTCGGTGACGAGTCGATGCCTTCCAATCGTAAATCGTAAATCGTAAATTCTTCCTCTACCGACAATCAATCCTTAAACCGGGATTTTCCGAACTGCCCAGTCCCTAGTCCCTTGTCCCTTGTCCCTAAAATAGCCTTTTTCACACTACCATATTTCATCAGGAGAGCCTTCGCTTCCTCATAATCAGAGATTTTCATTTGCTCCATCACCATGCGGGTACCCCGATCTACAAGCTTGTTATTGGTGAGTTGCATATTCACCATTTTATTATCCTCTACCCTGCCCAGCCTGATCATCACCGATGTAGAGATCATATTCAGCACAAGTTTTTGAACTGTTCCGCATTTCATGCGTGTGCTTCCGGTGACAAATTCCGGACCTGCATCCACTTCCACCGGAAAATCCACATTGGCTGCCAGGGGAGATCCGCAGTTGCATGTGATGCAACCGGTAATGATCCCATGTTCACGGCAACTGGTGACCCCGCCTATCACATAAGGCGTTGTCCCGCTGGCCGCAATGCCTATCACCACATCGCTGTTCTGAATATTGTATGACTGGAGATCCTTCCAGCACTGGTTTGTATCGTCCTCTGCATGCTCCACTGCTTTACGGATGGCAGAATCTCCGCCCGCCATTAAACCAACCACCAGTCCTTGTTCCACGCCATATGTAGGAGGACATTCACTGGCATCAAGAATGCCAAGTCTGCCGCTGGTACCGGCACCGATATAAAAAAGACGTCCGCCCGCCAGCATGCAATCCACAATGGCTTCCACAAGCTTTTCAATTTGAGGGAGCGCCTTTTCAACTGCCAGGGGAACCTGTTTGTCTTCATTATTCATACTGACAAGCAGCTCACGAACGCTCATCTTTTCCAAATGACTGTAAACAGAAGGCTTTTCGGTGGTTTTTATGAATGTACGCTTTTCGGGCATTGGTGACTTAATTAGGATTGTGCCTGTAAAAGTAGTAATAGGAATTATGAATTATGAATTATAAATGATGAATTATGAATTTGAGATTTGAGGTTTGAGGTTTTAAGTGCTAATGTGCTAATGTGCTAATGTGCTAATGCTAATGTATGAAATGTGCTGACGCAGCAGCAAAACTGCAACTGCATAACTGCAGAACTGCAGAACTTTCTTCCTCGTCCCTCGTCCCCAGTCCCTCGTCCCTACTCAATCATAGGCACCTCAATCGCCAGCACTTCCGATTTCTCATCTGCAAGGATATTCACCTTATCTGTTTCGGAAAGGCCGGCACCATCGCGGTAGCCAAGTTTCAGATCATTGTCAATTGTTGTATTCCCGCTGATCATGAAAAGGTACACCCCATTGTCCTTGTTATGCAGGGTATAATCCACCCGGCTTCCCTTTTCGAGGTCAATCCGTGAAAACCAGGATTGCTGCTTAATGTCGAGGGCACCATCAGGAGGGTTAGGCCCAACCAGCAACTGCCAGGTGTTTTTCCGTTCCTGCGGATCAAAGGCCCTTTGTTCATACCGGGGTGTAATATTTCGTCTTTCCGGAAACACCCATATCTGAAGCAGTCTGGCAGGCTTGTCGCGCAGGTTATTCACTTCTGAATGGAAAATACCTGTTCCGGCTGACATTGCCTGTACCTCATCCTTTCGCAATATCTCGCTATGTCCCATGCTGTCTTCGTGCCGTAATTCACCCTCGAGCATGATTGTAACGATTTCCATATTATCATGGGGATGTTTTCCAAAACCCATTCCTCCCGCTACATCATCATCATTTAAAACCCGGAGGGCGCCAAAATGAATGCGCCCCGGATCGAAATAATCGGCAAAACTGAATGTATGGTAACTTTCAAGCCAGCCGTGGCTGGCATGCCCACGGGTACCTGCCCGGTGCAAAATCGTTTTCATAATGTATCCTCCTTACTGACGGCTCACTTCAACGTTTATTAATGTTTTAACATCTTCACTTACAACTAATCCACCGGCTTCGGTAATGGCATTCCAGTTGAGACCATATTCTTTACGGTTAAATTTTCCGGTCAGTTCAAACCCGGCCTTTGTATTCCCCCAGGGATCCTTCATCATGCCGCCATATTCCATATCAAGTTCTATCGGATGGCTGGTTCCCCTGATTGTCAGATCACCGATAAGTTTATATTTTTCTGCATCTTTCTTTTGAATGCTTGTAGATTTAAAGGTAAGTTTCGGATAATTGGCTGCATCAAAGAAATCAGCTGATCTCAAATGATTGTCCCTGTCAACCATGCCGGTATTAATACTGGCTGCATCAGCCGAAAACCAGACTTCGGCATCGGCAAAATCTTCCCGGCTTGATTCCATCCCGCCTTCAAATTTGTCAAAACTTCCTGTGACATTGGAAATAACCAGATGTTTCACTTTAAACTGTATTTGGGTATGGGCAGGATCGATCAGCCATTTTGTTTTGTTAGATGTTGTCATGATTTATTGGTTTTAAATTATGGTACAAAGTTAAGGCCTGTCATGATGCCGGTAAATGGAAAAATCAGGGGATCACATGTAAAAATGATGGAATTGCTACCTTTGCAGGATGAATTCAGGTATCGAAAGTGTCGACCTTTTTTATGAAGGCAGCCCGGTATCCTTCGTTATACAAACCATTGAGAGTTTGAAGGGTGAATTGGATAATACTGCCGAGGAGCCGCACCGTCATAACTATTTTACCGTGATATGGCCTATTTCAGGTTCAGGAAAACACATGATCGATTTCCGGGAATATAAAATTCAACCCCACCATATTTTCTTCGTCAGTCCGGAACAGGTTCACCAGATAATTATCGAAACTCCTGTTTCAGGGTACCTGATGCGATTCACCTGTGAATTCCTTGAAACATACAGCATAAGGCAGGATTTCATCACCAATCTTCACCTTTTTAAAAGTTGCGACGACACGCCACCGCTCCCGGTCAGTGATACCATGAAGGAACACCTGCTTATGTTCTGCAAAAATATGCTCGAGGCATTTCAGTCTTCTGAAGAAATGCGCTATGAAACAATGGGCGCTTATCTCAAATTGTTCCTGATCGAATGCAATACAAGTTGCACAATCCGCCCTGCCGGCAATCCACAAAATCTTGAGGTTGGACGAACACTGGTCCGGAAATTTAAGGACCTGGTTGATGTTCATTTTTCTGAGTGGCACCAGGTAAAGGATTATGCATCCGAATTGAATGTAACACCTGGTTACCTGAATGAGGTAATAAAAACATCCATTGGGCAGTCGGCCAAGGAATACATCCAGAATCGGCTGGTCCTGGAAGCACGGAGGCTTAGTCTGTTCACCAGCCAGAGTTTTAAGGAAATTGGCTTTGGACTAGGCTTCAACGATCCTTCCCACTTCAGTAAGTTTTTTAAAAGTTCTACAGGAAGGTCATTACAGGAGTTCAAAAGCAGACCATAATTCTCCTTAATTTCTGCTATTTTCAAAACAGAAGCAATTCTTTTTCCTATTTATATACCGGTTAAAAGCTTAATAATTTTCCAGGTTTTTTTATGCTGACCGTGTCTGATTTTGGTGAAATTACCTGCGGCAGTATTTAACAATAGCATCAATATGCAATTGCGTGGTATTCAACATGGGAATTCCAGCATATTCATTTTCCGTAAGGATCAGCGGAAATTCGGTACATCCAAGGATAAGGCCATCAATTCGATGGGTATGGACCATCTTTTCGATGATTGCGATGAGCAAATCCCGGGTTTCATTCCTGAAAATTCCCAATTCAATTTCAGAAAATAATTTTTCATTGATGATCTTCATATCCGGTTCCTCCGGGACGATTACCTCAATCTCCCTTCTGCCAAATACATCCTGGTAAAAAGTTCCTGACATGGTGAAACCTGTTCCTATCAGTCCCGGCTTCTGTAAACCGAGCCGTTGAACTTCGTCATAGGCTGACTCAACAATGCTGATCAATGGCAGGGGCGATACCTGTGCAAGCTCATCAAAAACGAGGTGGGGAGAGTTTGCACCCATGGCGGCAAAATCAGCCCCGGCTTTTTTCAGTGAATCAATTGCACCAAGAAGGTACACAATAACCCTGTCATATTCTTTCCGGTTCATCATACCGATGAGTTCCGACAGGTTCATACTATATATAATGATCTCGGGGTAATTAAGAGATGTATTGTCGCTCTTGAAAGCATTTATAATTCCCCTGTAGTATTCCAGGGTGGCTTCAGGACCAAGTCCGCCTACCAGTCCTATTCTCTTTGTAGTCATGATTTTTATTAGTTGTTAGTTGATAGTTGAATTGTAGTTGATAGTTAAAAACTAAAAGGGGAAATAAATGTGCTAATGTGCTAATGTGATAATATGCTGATGAAGCCTAAACCTAAACCCCTAAGCCCCTAAGCCCCTATTGGCCTACAGCCTAACAGCCTAACAGCCTATAGGCTACAGCCTAATAGCCTAGTAGCCTAGTAGTCTAGTAGCCTAATAACCTAACAGCCTAGTTTTTAAAATGTTTCCGTGCAAACTCCATAAATCTGTCCCAGTCATAGTATGTTAATGCATGCGGGCCGGTTCGGATATGATAACCGAGGTCACCCATAACCGGGCTGTTCAACGGAGGCATTACCGACACGGGTAAACCTTGTTTGCCAAAAAGACGGTAAACCGGATTTGCATTCACTACTCCCAGGAATTCTCCTTTCGGATCGGCCCATTGGTCATCCTGTGCGCTGGTAACATAAACAGGCCTTGGTGCGATGAGGGCAATGAGCATGTGCTGATCCATCGGCAGATCCATTTCCTTATCGTTATACTTTTTGAAGTTTCCGCAAAACCAATGGGGAAACATAGCATTGATAGATCCCACAGTTTCGCCGAAGATTCGTTTAGATAAAGCAGCACCGCCGCATCCCGAATTGTTCGATATTATAAGGGCAAACCGGCTGTCCTGAGCACCGGCCCATAAGGCGGTCTTGCCCAACCGCGAATGTCCGAAAACAACCACCTTTTTTGGATCTAACAGCTTATCATTCTCAAGATAGTCCATAGCACGGCTCAAACCCCATGCCCATGCACCGATGGCGCCCCATTCGTCGGGCTTTGGCGATGTCTGTCCCGGAGAATAAAATACAGGTTGAATTCCATTTCTGAATCCGTTATTTTCATCTTCAACAATTTCCCCATAGTAAATTGTGGCCAGCGCAAATCCGTGACCAACAATATTTTTGACCGGCCAGCTGAGCGAATCTTCTCCGCGGGCATGGGCGGATGCCTGCCAGGCCTCTGACACTATAATACCCGTATCATCAACAATAGTATGATTCCCATCAAAATTGAGCCCAAGAAATACGGGCACGGGCTTCTGGGATTTGGGCAGAAAGATCAGCAGCATCAGGGACGGAGCACCGGGTTCGGATGGAAATTCAATTCTCACCTGTTTTCGGATGGCCATTCCATTCAGTGCCATTGTATCTGCTGATACAATTGTATACCTGGCCTTGATTTTCCTGTCAGGCGTTTTGCCAAACATTTCGGTTTCAAACAGGGACAGTATTTCAGGTCTTCGCTTGTTCATCCACTCCACTGTATCCTTAACCTCGTCCCCGTTGGAAAAACGCAGGGGATCAGGCAGGGTATATGCCGGAACGGCTGATTCATCATAGTTTACGGGTTTATCCTGTCCCATGATGTTCATATCAATTGTTGGCAGGATGAGCAACAGGACCACAACTATCTTAACCAATATTGATGAAAATTGAATAGTCATTGCGCTAAATTTTGGGTTATATAAATGTATCCAAAATTATTATGCGATTTTCAATTTCAGCAGGTAACAGTTAATTTCTGTAATCTGTTTATATTTGATTCATATAGAGTATTTATGAACCTCTCCATAATTTCTTTTCAGAAATGACATTTGCCCGGAAAGTGATTGAATTCTACAGAAACCTGGAGTTCAAAGGAACCTTACCGGAAGGCGTCAGGATCATGAATCCATTTCGTGAAAATCCATTAGTGAATAAGCTTTCAGCAGAATTCTATACAAAGTTCTTTTCTGACCACATGGAAAGAAAGCTTATCCTTGGTATTAATCCGGGCCGGTTTGGTGCCGGTTCCACTGGCATACCCTTTACAGACACCAAACGACTGACGGAGAATTGCGGCATACCTTTCACAGGATTTCGAACCCATGAGCCGTCTTCTGCATTTATTTATGAAATGATAGAGGCATTTGGAGGAGTGAAGGAATTTTATGGTCAATATTTTCTCAGTGCGATATGTCCGCTTGGATTTACAAAGGAAGGGAAAAATAAGAAGCCTGTAAACTTCAATTACTATGACACCAGTGAACTGGAGCGGATAGCTTATCCATTCATCCTTGACACATTGAAAAAGCAGATCGGTTTTGGCGTTGATACATCTGTTTGTTACTGTCTTGGAACTGGTAAAAATGAAACCTTTCTCAGGAAATTAAACAAGGAGCATCACTTTTTCGATGAAATAGTCGCCCTCGAACATCCCAGGTATATCATGCAATATAAGGCGAGGTTTAAGGAGCAGTATATCGACAGGTATGTGAGGGTTTTAGGTAATCGGTAATCAGTAATCGGTATTCGGTAATCGGTGATCGGTGATCGGTATCGGTGACAGTGATCGGTATTCGGTAAAGGGAAAAACGTTGTAGAGACAAGGCAATGCCTTGTCTGTACGATTTCCAATATTTATTATGAAAAACGCAGTCTTGCAGTAGTGCAGTCTTCAGTCCCATTCCACATGTCATAATTCAAAATTCCTCATCAGCATCCAGTATCCAGCATCCAGTATCCAGCATCCAGCATCCAGTATCCAGCATCCAGTATCCAGCATCCAGCATCCAGTATCCAGCATCCAGCATCCAGTATCCATCTCCCTATTTAAAATCATTACAAATTACTATTTTTTTCACTGGTATTCATGCGGATTTTTTTTCCGGATGATTTTGGAATAAATGAATTCAATACCATTAGGAATATAGTGAAGAAGTTATTGGTCAATTGGCATTAATCCGTAATAAATATTCTTTTACTTATTGATTATCAATTTATTAGCTATTGCAAAATAAATATCGGATATATATATTTGATCCAATCAATTCCTTAATTAAAAACTCATAGCTATGAAAAAACTCTTACTTGCTTTGGCAGTCCTAACAATCACCTGGATTTTCACAGGTGTAAGTCTGCAGGCACAGGCTTTCCAGATTGGTCAGACATCGGAAGCACCAACTATTGATGGTACGGTGGACGAGTTATGGAATACCGTGGCCAGTTATGTAGCAGTAGATCCTACAACATGGACTCCCAAGGCTGATCTCCGCAGTCTCGAAGACTGTTCATTCAAATGGTCAGGATTATGGGATGCAACAAATCTTTACCTGTTGGTTCGCATAATGGATGATACCACAACGATTGGTTCACAGGCCGAGGGATCAGCCGCGATCAATTGGATGAATGACAACATTGAAATGGTCCTGAACGATCCTGCAGGGGCCAAGCAACCTTACAAATACAGGTATGCTTTTGACAGGGATAACGACACACTGGTAGCTATTAACGCCCCAAAAGGATATGTATTTCATACATCGGCTGTTGAAGGCGGCTGGGTACTTGAAGTCAGCATTCCCTGGAGCATTCTTACCAATGACAGTATTGATTTTTCCGCTTATCCTGCAGTTGATAAGATTCTGAATATGAATCTTGTTGCAGCTGACCTCGACAACGTGAACGGCAGCAACTGGGATCAGCTGAGCGGCCATATTCAGTGGCCTAAAGGATGGAGTGCCACCGATGTAACTCTTGTTGCTGAAGCGGTTGTTGACGCTGAAGCACCTGCTGCCCCTGCAAATGTTACTGCTTCCGAAATAACCTTTAACAGTGCCGTAATCAGCTGGGATGCTCCTTCAGAGGAGGATATAACCGGAATGCTTGTATTGAAAAACGGTGCTCCTTTCAGTTATGTTTCCAAAAGCACAACATCGATCAATGTCAATCTGAGTCCCGAAATTGAATACACTTTTACCGTAATTGCTGTGGATCCGCAGAATCTTTCAGCAGTTAGCAATGAAGCCAAATTTACCACACTTGAAAAGCCTGCACTTAAGGATGTGGAAATCTCCAAATATACCGGCACTGAATCCAATCCTTTCAACGACCTGGATGCCTGGGCTGCACAGCCAATGCTTGATATATCCTATAGCGGATCGACCGTTGAAGGCAATGTGCTGAGTGGTTTCTTCAGGGCAATGTGGGATGAAGAAAACCTCTATCTCGTTACCTATGTGGTGGACAATGATATTTACAATGCAGATCCTGTAAACGGATGGTCAAACGATAATGTTGAATATCACTTTGATATGGGCAATGAACGTGATGGTACTTCATGTGAAGATGTTGATGGTGCCAAGTATTTCCAGGATAATTTCCAGTACAGGGCTGTTCCATCAAAGGGCGAAATGCAAACAGGTTCAACACCCGCACCGGACTGGACAGATATTTCCCAGGCTACGTGGGAATATTATGGCGAAGAAGGCGGAACCACCGCGATCGGTTATTATATTGAAATGAATTTCCCCTGGGCGACACTCAACACAACCAGCGGACTTAGTTTCGTGCCGGCTAACGATGCCGCTTTTGGATTCGATGTGAAAATACAGGATATTGACGCAGGTCCTGTAAGTGCAGGCGGTCTCGTCTGGAGCTCCTATGATCGTTCTGATTTGAACAGGAATAATTCAGAGTATGGACAACTGGTGTTAAAAACCATTGCAACGTCCATCGATAAGGATTTTGCAGGCACATTCAGTGTGTTCCCGAATCCGGCTTCTGACGTCCTGAACATAAGGCTCACCGCAGCAGGCAGACATAATATCTCCATTTCCGATATGTCGGGCAGATTGGTTCTTTCTACCCAATTTGACAATCCCGGCAGCCATGTAATGAGTGTCAGTGATCTTTCTCCCGGACTGTACCTTCTCAAGGTTGAGAATGGCAATAAAACAGGTCAGGTTAAGATCCTGGTGAAATAGTCAGCTTAAAATCAGTGCCTGCCCCGCAGGCACTGATTTATTTCTTTCGTTCCCCCCATAAAAACAAAACATAAGATTATGAAATTAAGCGCTAATACATGGTTGGTGTGTATTTTTCTTGCATTCACAATTTCAGGTTTGTTTGCCCAGGAACCATCCATTTCAGGAAAAATCACTTCTTCATTGGATGGAGTTGGACTTCCCGGGGTAAATATTTTGGAGAAAGGAACCAATAATGGCACAACATCCGACCTGAAGGGCAATTATAAGCTCAACCTCACCAATCCACAGTCAATTCTTGTATTTTCATATATCGGCTATAAAACGGAAGAATATACTGTGGCAGGCAACTCAGTGCTGGATATTTCTATGACAGAAGAAATTACTTCACTCGAAGCAGTGCAGGTTGTAGGTTATGGCAAGATCAAAAAAAGCGATATGACGGGGGCGGTGTCCTCCGTGAAAGGAAAAGATATGAAGAATATGCCGGTGATTGGCATGGATCAGGCTTTACAGGGCCGTGCTGCCGGCGTCATGGTTACAAACAATACCGGTGCTCCCGGCAGTGGCGTTTCAATCAGGATCAGGGGGATTGGCTCTATTGCCCGCAGTAACGAACCCCTTTATATCATTGATGGTATTCCGATTGATAACCGGCAGATCGGAAATCCGCAAACAGGGGAAAACGGTGATAAAATAAATCCGATGGCCAATATCAATCCTGATGAGATTGAATCCATTGAAGTACTGAAAGATCCTGCTTCCTGCGCCATATATGGAGCAAGGGGGGCAAATGGCGTAGTGCTCATCAATACCAAAAGGGGAAATAAAAATGGTGTGCAGGTTGAATTCAGCACCTATATGGGCGTATCTAAAGTGGCCAAAACCCTTGATCTTCTGAACTCCAACGAATACAGAACCCTGGTGAATGAAGGTTTGAAAAAAATGAGGGTTCCACCTGCCAGTCCACGCTATATTTCAGAAGAGGAAGCGGCAAAATACAACACAGACTGGCAAAATGAAATATTCCGCACCGCACCCACATACAATGCAAGTCTTTCCATTGGAGGCGGAAATGAAAATGCCCAGTACATGGTCAATTTCGGATATCTCAATACAAATGGAATTGTGATCAACACAGGATTTAAGCGGTATAGTTTCCGCACAAATCTCGACATGAAGGTTTCAAAAAATATCATGATCGGAGCTAATCTGTCATTCAGCCAGTCAAATGGTCAGCGACAGCGCAATGGGGGCAGTGCAAACATAGAGGCAAATAAAACCACAGGGGGACCATTGTAATGTCAGCACTGACATCCAGTCCTGTTTACCCTGTTTATGATTCACTGGGAAATTACGGGTTTGATCAGCGAAACAGGGCAATTGCAAATCCAGTTATGCTGGCCAAAGAACAAAACCTCGAATATTTTACAGACAGATACCTTACCAGTCTCTATATTGACTGGACGATTCTCAAAGGCTTGACATTCAAATCCGTCCTGGGTATGGACATCAGAAATACAAAAGAGAATTTTTTCTGGGGACCTTACTATTATCCTGATGATGGGCTGAAGATGCCCGGATCATCCAGAACATCGGATAACAATCTGAACGGACATTCATGGGTATGGACAAATACGCTAAATTATGAGTTGGAACGGGGAAATCACTCATTAATGATACTGGCCGGCCATGAGGCCTCAAAAATTTCAAATGAGGGTACATACACCGAAGTGGGTGGAATGCCAATTGACGGAATTAAAACATTCGACTCATCTCCCGCAAAACTTGGAAGTGTTAATTATTATTCCAACAGCTCACTTGAATCTTTTTTTGGTCGCGTCAACTATAGCTATATGGGAAGGTACATGTTGCAGGTTAATCTCAGGGCTGACGGATCATCGCGCTTTGGTCCGGAAAATCGCTGGGGATTTTTTCCTGCCGCCTCATTCGGGTGGAATATTGCCAAGGAGAATTTCATGGAAAATGTATCCTTCATCAATGAATTAAAACTACGTGCCAGTATCGGCATAACAGGCAACCAGGAAGTGGGTGATTATGCCTGGCGCGGAGCGTTTATGGTCGGAACCATCCCAAATTCTTATGATGTGGATAACGAGGTTATGAATTACCTGAGTGCCCTGGGCGGAAGATATGTTTCCATTTCAGATTACGGATATTCCTGGGAAGAAAAACGGACTCTCAATCTCGGCATCGACTATGCCATGCTTAATAACCGCATTTATCTGAGTGCCGAGTATTATAAAAGTATTTCTGATAACCTGCTGCTGGAAGTATCTCTTCCTATCACCACCGGAATTTACAGCGCCTGGAATAATGCAGGAAAACTTACAAATACCGGTTATGAGTTTTCCGTTACGACCCACAATACAACCGGATCCTTCAAGTGGACAACTGATTTCAATATTGCCACCAATAAACTGATAGTAAATAAACTCATTACCGACAGCATTCATGGTGGAAGTACAATCCTCATTGAAGGAAAGGGCCTGAATTTCTATACTTATCAACGCGAAACCTATGTTGATAGTCTTACCGGATATGTAAAACTGAGAGATCTGAACGGGGATGGACAGATCACTTATGGAGGCGGGGATGCTGACAAGACAATCACCGGTAACCCGCTTCCCAAGTTCTTTGGTGGAATCACAAATACATTCTTCTATAAGGGATTCGACCTCAATATCTTTTTTCAGTTTGTTTATGGCAATGACCTGTACAATGCCACCCGGCAAAGCCTGGAGGATCTTCAGCTGGTCCCCGGGTTACAGGTGGGACTGAATTCAACAAAGGAAGCTTTTGACAACCGCTACCTCTCTTCAGATATCAAGGATCCTGAAGGAAATGTAATT
This sequence comes from uncultured Bacteroidales bacterium, assembly GCA_963808745.1. Taxonomy (GTDB): domain Bacteria; phylum Bacteroidota; class Bacteroidia; order Bacteroidales; family UBA10428; genus UBA5072. The sequence goes on along the minus strand of CAWEGX010000003.1, from coordinate 514,405 downwards.
TATCCAAGAAATATTCATACCAAATATCCCACAACAAACTATTCCGGCTCAAACATAGATCAGCGTGAAGGTCATAATGGCTGGATTGAAGATGGATCGTATCTCAGGTTGAAAACCCTTACATTGGGTTATACGCTGCCAGCGAAAATAATTTCACGGACTAAATTACGGTCTGCCCGTATTTACTTTTCATCCAATAACCTGCTGACCTTCACACGCTATACGGGATTTGACCCTGAAGTAAGTACGGTTACGGGCGAAGGGATTGGTGCAAACCTTAGCATTGGTATCGATGCCGGAGCATATCCCCAGGCAAAGACCTACACTTTTGGCATTAATGTTCAGTTCTGATAAGAAAAATCAACAATTATGAATACGCGATCCTTAGTTGCAGCTGCAGTCCTGATCATAATGCTTGGATTTTCATGCAGCAAAGAATTTCTTGATGAAGTACCCAAGGCCAGCCTGGATCTGGAGAATTTTTACAAAACTTCAACGGATGCAGAAATCGGCCTGACAGGCGCTTATGCCAAGATCATTTCGAAACATATGATGCAGAATATTTTTTGGTTAACTGTTTCGGCTGATGAAATAACTGCTGGCAACCATGCCAAATCGGGAATAGGCGCCGGCGATAACCGTGACCTGGCCACTTCGGAACTTTATGGCATGCTGGGCACCTATACCGAGCCCTATGTGGGAATATGCAATATCAATCTTCTCCTGAAAAAGGTTCAGACAATTCCTGAAAACAGTTTCAGACCAGGCAGGAAAACTGAGATCCTGGGTGAAGCCTATTTTCTAAGGGGATATGCCTACTATATGCTGGCCATGGTATTTCGCGATGTGCCCATTGTACTCGAGGTTCCCACCAGTTCAAATCCGAAAGATAATTACCTTAATAAAAGTTCCCAGGAGGAAGTGCTTAACCAGGCCAAATCCGATTTCAAAATGGCCGAAAACCTGCTACCTGACAGGCTTGCCTCATTTACGGATCATGACGTTCGCGGAAGGGGAAGTAAATGGGCAGCCAGGGGATTTATGGCCCGCATTCATATGTGGAATGAGGATTGGGACAGTGCATATCTGGAATGCAATGAAATCCTGAACAGCAATATGTTTGTTTTCGCCCCTAAATGGACTGATATTTTTGCAGGAGAAAATGATAATCCTGAAGTGATCTGGCAGAGCCAGGGGCAGTCAAGAGCTGAATATGATTTTATGGGAGTGTACAGATGGTACTGTGATGCAGATCCCACTGCCCCCCTGCCCCCTTTTATGGTTGAGAAAAACATGATGAACCAGTTTGGTGGTGCTTATAAGGACGTCAGGCTTGAATACAGTGTACGGGCCATTGGCAGGTCTACAGGCGAATCAGGCTATGGCGGCAGAAATGTAAAACACTTTCATGTTCCTTCCGGTCTCATCATTGAAGGCCAGAGTGATGAATCGAGGGATAAGAACTTTCCTCTTATAAGACTGGCCGAAATTATGTTGATGAAGGCGGAAGCAATTGTTCAATCGGGCTATACCATTGGATCTGCTGACGATGTTTTATCTATTCTAAATGCAATCCGGGCCAGGGCGGCCGATCCGACCTACGTGCCCAGGGAGGATGATGCGAGATACACCGGTACCGGCGGTTGTACCGGTATTCCTGCCCTTACATTGGATCAGGTCAACCTGAAAGCCGTACAGGATGAAAAAAGACTGGAGCTTATGTTCGAGGGTGTCAGATGGATAGACCTGCTGCGCTGGGGCCGTGAAGATGACTACGTTTCCCTGATGACGATGGTGCATGCTCCAAATGCGGACAGACTGTATGCAGCTATACCCCAGTCCCAGATCAATGTAAACAAAGGTGTGCTTGTGCAGAACCCTGGTTATTAAACTCCCCATACAGAATGAAAAATATTGTTTGCATCCTCTTCCTGATCATTCTTATTTCGCACGAGGTATTCCCGCAGGATCATAAAATCGGCTATATAACCCGGGCAAATGAACCACCGTCAGTTGACGGCACAAAGGATGATGTGTGGAATGATGCAAATTCATATTCCATTGATTATAACTATAACGGAACTTCTGACGGTCCCGGAGATCTCACCGCAAACTGGTATGGATTATGGGATACGGTGAATTTATACCTGTTAATTGAAGTTACGGATGATATAATCCTGAATTCAGGTCATCAAGCTGAAAAATACTGGATCCATGATTGCTTCGAGGTTTTCCTCGATATGCTGAATGAAAAGAATGGAGTGGAAACCGGCGATAATTCAACTGATGATAAATACCAGTATCGCTTCATATATGGGCTCGACAATGAACCGATTCCTGAACAACCTCCTTCCGAAGGCGTTGTTAATGCCTCGAAGGCTACTTCAAACGGGTATAATATTGAAATAAGAATGCCCTGGTCAACACTGGTTGGAACCGCCCCGGTTGGCCCTATAATCATCGGAAGAAGCATTGGAGCTGAGTTTCAGGTAGCCGACCTGGATAACAATCCTGAAGAATGGATGCCGGATGCCAACTTTCTCTGGAACAATCCAACGGGGGAAGGAATGAAACGTGCCGATAAATTCGGGACTCTTATCCTGGTTGAAAATAACCAGCCAGATACTGTAGCTCCGGATCCGGTTCAGGATTTAGCAGCTGAGACATTGAGCGCGATTGAAGCGATTCTTCACTGGACCTCTCCGGGTGATGACGACAGCGTTGGTCTGGCCTGGGCATACGAAATCAGATACAACACTGATTCCATTACCGAATCCAACTGGCCATCTTCCGTACCTGTAAATGATACACCCTTTCCGAAAATAGCTGGTACCCCGCAGGAATTAACTATAAAGGGACTTAGCGGAAACACCAGGTATTATTTTGCCATTAAAACCCGGGATGAAGAATCAAACAGATCGGCTCTTTCGAACATAGCTGTCGCGGTTACTTCTCCGCCAGATACCATTTCCCCTGCAATAATAAATGATCTGAGTGTTGTGAAGGCCAGGCCGATCTCAATTGAAATTTCATGGACAGCCCCCGGAGATGATGGAATGGTTGGTACTGCCCTGTATTATGAAATCCGATACAGCAAAAATCCAATAACCGATTCAACATGGGATATTGCCACGCCTGTAAGCAATGTGCCAAATCCTGAAACAGCCGGTAAAATGCAATCCATGATTGTGATAGGTCTGGTACCGCAAACAATATACTATTTTGCGATAAGGACCACGGATGAACAAAAAAACACAGCTGCCTTATCAAATGGCGTTCAGGCACAGACAACAGTCCTTGAGGTTTCTTCAGGAACCTCAATGGACCAGTTTATTGGCACCAATGCTTTTATTGATGATCCCCTGGAGAAGATCAAGGTGGCAGGATTTATCCGGGAGTACCATCCCTGGAGCTGGGATGAAGGAGAATCCTTCCCGAATAATAAAAATGCCTGGAATCCAAGTCGGGCAGCAGGCGGAAATGCATGGTTTTTTGATGAGTATTACCAGGACCTTTTTGATGCCGGCATCACGGTAAGTCCATGCATTATGAACAGTGTAAGCTGGCTGAATGAGTCAAATAATTTCCCGTCAGATCAAAAGCCTGTAAGAGCCGGATTGAGCACCACGGATCCATCATCCTATAAAGAACATGCCGACCATATGTTCCAGTATGCGGCCAGGTATGGTAGCCGGCCTGTGGCAGATACTCTTCTCAAACTGGCTGCAAATCAACCCAGGCATACCGGCCTCGGTACAATCCGGTACCTTGAGAACTGGAATGAACCGGACCGCTGGTGGGGACCTGTGGAAAACCATTTTACAGCCGATGAGCTCGCAGCAATGGGCAGTGCAGACAGGGATGGACACCAGGGCCTGATGGGCAATACCTTCGGGGTTAAAAATGCCGACCCGGCAATGAAACTGGTACTGGGTGGCTTAACAGAGGCTGACCTGAATTATGTGGATGGCATCAGACAATGGTGTTTACTTAATCGCACAGATAAAAAGTTTGTGTATGACGTGATCAATGTACACCGTTATACTTCAGGTGTTAGTCCGGAACAGGGCATGATCAGGGAAACCATGCAGGCCATCGTGGATTACCGCAACCAGTATTTACCGGATGTTGAAGTATGGATCACTGAATTCGGATGGGACAGCGGTATCAATGACACCCCTTTCTCGTGTCCGTCAATTGGCAACAGCAACCGGGAAGAAGTTCAGGCCTGCTGGATTATCCGTGAATATCTGCTGCTATCTTCCACAGGGATTGAAAGGGCTGCACAATATATGCTGCGTGATGTGGACAATGATGGCAAAACACAGTTCGAGACCTGCGGGCTGGTGAACGAAAAGAACGACTGGCGACCAAAAAGTTCATGGTATTATACCTATACTATGAGGAACGTTTTGAAAGGCACGTATTTTACCGGTGAACAGAACTCATACAACAGCAATGTCCTTATTTACAAATATGAAAACACCTCGCGGGATACATTGATATATGCCGTTTGGGCACCTACAAGTAATGGAACCGTGATTGACGATTACAAACTTAATCTTTCCGGCATGCCGGGTTCTGTAAAACAGATTGAACTTACCGCTGGTGAAACACAAGGAATGAGTAGAGATTTAGACATCAACAGAAATACGGTTTCAATTACGGTAAAGGAGAAGCCGGTATTTATAATTACTACTTCCACTGTACCAACAACATCACCTGAACTTACCCACAAACAGCCTGAGATCATGTTGTATCCTAATCCTGTCAAAGACCGGCTGATTGTGAAAATGGTTAATCCTGATCCGTCATTGGGAAAGGCCGATGTAATCATCCGTAATCTCATGGGCCGGATAATCTTACAGAAAAAAGCCATTCAACCGGACGCGGATAACCTATGGTTTATAGATGTTGAAGAACTGGCTGCAGGATCCTATATGCTTGAACTTGTTTTGCCAAAACGCACTATAGTAGAAAAACTAATAAAAATTCAATAATTCGTTGAAAAGAACTCACTTTACACGATTCGCATTTTTTGCGTTTTGGATGGTCCCGGTCCTGCTTTTGCATATCTCCTGCAGGCAGGCACAGGACCAGGATATGTCACGGGCACCGGATGATTACGTGGCTGTGAGGGATTCTTTTGCAAACCCTGTAATTCCCGGTTTCAATCCTGATCCGTGTATTATTCGCGTTGACAAGGATTATTATATTGTCACCTCATCTTTCGAATGGTTTCCCGGAATACCGGTTTATCACTCCCTCGATTTGGTCAACTGGCAACAGGCAGGCCATATCCTTACCAGGGAAAGTCAGCTCAATTTGCGGGGTGTAGGTAATTCATCGGGTGTATTTGCGCCTTCTATTCACTTTTCAAATGGTATTTATTATGTATTATATACCGTGGTTACCGGTCAGTTTCCTTTTAACGGATGCATGAATTACCTGATCAGCGCAAAGGATATTCATGGCCCCTGGTCAGATCCGGTATTTTTAAACGCTACAGGCTTTGATCCTTCCCTGTTTTTCGATGAAGACGGCAAGGTATGGTTTCTGAACATGACGCTTGATTTTTACCAGTCATATATTACCGGCGGAATCTCCATGCAGGAGCTCGATCTGAAAACACTTAAGCTGACAGGCAAACCGGTGATCATTTTCAAGGGCACCTGTTTTGGAACCGAAGGCCCCAGAATTTACAAACACAAGGGTTTTTATTACCTGATAACTGCCGAAGGCGGCACAGACTGGGGACACCAGGTAACCGTTGCCCGTTCGCGGAACATCCATGGCCCCTATGAAATTGATCCGCTGAATCCGGTGCTTACTACCAGGGATAATCCTTCACATCCCCTGCAGCGTGCGGGTCATGCTTCGCTGGTCGAGACTCCCGACGGAAGTCTTTATATGGCATATCTGGCCTCCCGTCCGATCATGCCGGCCAGAAAATCCGTGCTGGGGCGCGAAACCTGCATCCAGCCTATGAAATGGACCGGGGACGGATGGATCCGTTCCCAATCGGGAGATCACCTGCCCCAGGTTCGTATTGGTCTGAAGCATAAACCCCATTCCCCGGTTACCGCCCGTGATGACTTTAATGAATCGCGCCTGTTGCCATGCTATCAGACTTTGCGCCAACCAGCCACCGAAGAATGGCTTTCCCTGACAAGCCGTCCGGGATACCTTTCCATGCGAGGCAGAAAGGCATTTAATGAACTTGATGATCAGAGTCTTGTGGTTCGCCGTTTTACATCCCTGCACGCCAGGGCAGAAACCTGTGTGGAATTTGAACCGGAAAGTTACCGTCATATGGCCGGCCTTACATGCTTTTATGATACACGTGATTTTATCTATCTGAAGGTTTCATGGGACAATAAGTTAGGGAAATGTCTCAATATAACCCATCAAAACGGTCCTGATCAGAATACCGAACCATTTCCCAAGGTTTCAATCAGGGATTGGAAAAAAGTATACCTCCGGACTGAACTGGAGATGGACTCCCTCAGGTTTTCCTATTCACCTGATGGCGTAAATTGGAAACAATATGGAAAAGCCTTCTGGTCGGGGCAATTGTCGGATGAAAATAACAAGTACGGTTTCACCGGTGCTATGGTGGGGATTTGTGTTCAGGATATGGTTTACCAGGATAAGTGGGCTTATTTTGATTATTTCGGATACGAAGACCTGAAATCAGAATGAATATTACTTTCTTAAAAAAAATACCGCTGTATTGTCTTCTTTTATCAGGGTTTGCCGGAAATGCGCAGGAATCATCGCAACGGATCAACACTGATTGGGACCACGAACGCCATATCTGGGATGCCTGGTGGATAACCCACCCGGCTGCCTCACGGCTTGATTATGGCGTTTTTCATTTCCGGAAATATTTTGAAATCTCCGAATTACCTGACAGCCTGATTATTTACGTATCTGCCGACAACAGATACCGGCTCTGGATTAATGGGAAGGCGGCAGGTATGGGCCCGGCCAGGGGAAGCACTACCTTCTGGCGATATGAAAAATATGATATTGCTCCTTTTCTGCATAAGGGCAAAAACCTTATTGCCGCCCAGGTTTTTAACCTGGGCTTGTACAGGCCGGTGGCACAGTTTTCAAGCCAGACTGCCTTTATTCTTCAGGCCCGGTCACCCTATGGCAATTTGATCAATACCGGGAATGACTGGAAAGTATTCAGTAATGAAGCATATAATCCCATTGCAGTTACTTCGGGTATGGTCAGGGGATATTTTGTTGCAGGGCCCTGTGACAGTGTTGATGGAAAACGGTTTCCCTGGGGATGGGAAGAGCCCTAATATGAAGACAATGACTGGTGATGCCTCCAGGGTAATTCGGGGTACCGGTCGCGGATATATGCATGGTGTTCCCTGGCACCTGGTTCCGCGTACTATCCCTGCTATGGAGGAAACACCCTTCGGGATCAGGTCTGTAGTGCGATCGAACCATACTGATTGCAAGCCAGGGATACTGGAGAAGTCCACCTTTTCATACCGGGTGAAGCCCAATGATACCCTGGTCATTTTATTTGACCAGCAAACCCTGACAACTGCCTATCCATGGCTGAATGTTTCAGGTGGCCTGGGTTCGCGGATCAAAATCACCTATGCCGAATCACTGTACGATAAGAGTCTCCGGAAAGGTAACCGGGCAGAAACCGCCGGCAAGAATGTCATCGGATACTATGATATTTTTATGCCCGGGGGACAGGACAGTTGTGAATTCACATCCCTTTGGATGCGCACATGGCGATACCTGCAGCTGGAAGTAATTACTGCCGGAGAACCACTTGTAATCAATAACCTTTGGGGAATATTTACTGCCTATCCGTTTGAATTGAAGGCGACTTTTAATACAGCAGATCCCAAACTTACACAAATCTGGAATACCGGCTGGACAACAGCCAGGCTTTGCGCCAATGAAACCTATATGGATTGTCCCTATTACGAACAATTGCAATATCTTGGCGATACCCGCATTCAGGCACTGATCTCTTTTTATCTCACCGGGGATGACCGTCTCATCCGCAATGCCTTAAAGCTGGCTGATGAATCAAGGATCCCCGAGGGACTCACACTGGCCCGTGGTCCATCCTACATTCCCCAGATAACCCCACCCTTCTCCCTCTATTGGATCGATATGCTTCATGATTATTACATGTACAGCAGGGATGACGGGTTTCTGCGTCAGTTTCTGCCCGGGATACGGAGTGTATTGGAATGGTTTGAGCAGAGGCTTGGGGCCAATGATCTGCTGGGCCCCCTGGAATGGTTCAACTTCACTGACTGGACCCCGGGTTTCAAGGTAGGGGCTCCTGCCGGCGTTGATACAGGCTCGTCTGCCCTGATCACTCTCAATTATGTATACGCCCTTAAACGGGCAGAGATCCTTATGGAACATTTTGGGCAAAAGCAAGATGCTGCCAGGTACAGGGAACTGCATGCCAGAATTGGAAAAGCTGTCACAAGGGAGTGCTTTGATTCGCAAAAAGGACTGTTTTCAGATACTCCTGAAAAAGTCTTTTTCTCACAGCATACGAATATTTTTGCCATTCTCTGTGATTTGTTGCCTGAGCCTTCCAAACAATTGCTCATGACCAGGATCCTTAAAGATACAAGCCTGATTCAGACTACCACCTATTATAAATTCTACCTCTTTGAAGCCCTTCGTGAAAGCGGATTAGGGAACGAATATCTAAGCCGCCTCCAGCCCTGGGAGGAAATGCTGAAATTAGGACTCACGACCTTTCGCGAAGATGATTATGAAGACCGTTCAGATTGCCATGCCTGGAGCGCCAGTCCATGTTACCATTTTCTTTCCCTGGTTTGTGGCATTCGCCCCTTGACCCCGGGATTCCGATCGGTGGAAATTGCTCCCTGTCCCGGAAATCTTACTTCCATTAAAAGCTCTATGCCGCATCCGGCAGGAAGTATAGATCTTGATCTTGTCTTCAACCAGAAATCCGTGGAGGGAAAAATCACCCTTCCCGATGGGACCGGGGGTGTTTTTGTATGGCAAGGACAACGCTTAATGCTTCATGAAGGAATACAAGAAGTTAAACTTAACCCCTATAAATGAAACGACGTACCTTTTTACATTCAACTGCCCTGGCATCCATGGCGGCTGCAGCCGGGGCCTCCCTGGCCAATTGTTCCGGTAAAAAGGAACCTGCCGGAAATTCCGGTCCATCCGGCAATAACCTGCATTATCCGATGGCAATAGCGATGTGGGACTTTTCATGGCTCGAGCGCAGATGGACAGGAGCCGGATATGAAGATTGGGATAAAGCGCTCGATGAGCTTTTGGACAGGGGCTATAATTGTGTAAGGATTGATGCATTTCCACACCTGATAGCGGCAAGTTCTCAAAAAAAATGGCTGATTTCCCCGCACTGGGACAATGCTGACTGGGGAAGCCCCGATTTAAATGAGATCCAGGTGCAGCCTTATTTGAATGAATTTATCCGGAAATGTGCCGCCCGGAATATACAGGTAGCTCTTTCTACATGGTGGCGGGAGGACAGTGAGCTCCTCGCTTCGCAGATTAAGAGCCCGGAAGAACTGGGTACAATTTGGGTAAAGGCATTGGATAGCATAGCTTCTGAAGGACTCCTGCAATATATAGAATTTGTTGACCTGAATAATGAATTTCCGATCCCTGTCTGGACACCTTATCTAAAAGATGGTTTTATCAGAAACTCTCCTGAAGGAAATCGATGGATGACGGATTCAATCAGGATTGTACGAGAGCGTTACCCACAACTGAAATACACATTTTCATTTACCACAGAATATGAGAATTGCCTTACGGAAGATGTTTCATCTCTTGACCTGCTGGAATTGCATTGCTGGATCGTCCAGTTTTCCGACTTCTATAAGCGGCTGGGTTTTGAATACACTCCATGGGGATATGAACAATTCAGAAAAATTGTAAAGTCAGGAGAAAAAGAATATTACAGGGGTAAACAAGAATACCAGGAAAAACTATCGAAAGGCATTGAACTACTGGCAGAGTGGTCCCGGAAAAGCGGAAAGCCGGTTGGTACCACAGAATGCTGGGGGCCTATCGATTACAAAGATTATCCCATGCTTGAATGGAGCTGGGTAAAGGAGATTTGTGCCTTTGGCACTATCCAGGCAGCAAAACAGGGAAGATGGAAGTATATAGCCACAAGCAACTTTTGCGGGCCCCAGTTTATCGGTATGTGGCGGGATATTGAATGGCACAGAAAATTAACAGGAATAATCAAAAAGGCCTCCCTTGACGCTGATCTGGCATAATTGCTAAGAATTCAGTTGCTTATTAGTGCTTTTTCATGGAAAATCGTATTTTTGAAAAGATGACCCCTGATGCGCATGAAAAAGCCCTTTCTTTTCTGGTTACTCATTCAGATTCCCTTTTTTCATATTTACGCGCAGCGATTCCTCCAGTTTGAGACATACAATACTGACCAGGGAATTTCAGATAATACAATCTTTGCCATTAATCAGGATCGATATGGCTATATCTGGATCGGAACATCGGACGGACTAAACCGTTTTGACGGGAAATTCTTCCAGGTTTTTAAACTGTCCCGTCCCATTCCCGGAGCCCTGCAGAACAATACAATATCGGTGCTGTTTTCTGATTCCAGAGGTGTACTTTGGATCGGAACCCGTGGGGGTGGACTTTATCGCTATAATTCTGAAAACGAGAGTTTTACGTTTGTCGATCTAAGACTGAAACTGAATGTAATCCGTACCATGATGGAGGACCATTCCGGAAAGATATGGATAGGAACAAACGAAGGACTGATCCGCTTCAATACAGAGGATAACACCCGGCTTCTTTATTCCAATAATCCAAATGATCCGAACAGTATTAGTGATAATTACGTCAATTCAATTGTTGAGGATAGTGCCGGCATTCTGTGGATCGGTACCGGGTCACAGGGCCTGGTTAAATTTGATCCCGTTCACCGGCAGTTTACCAGTTTTAATATAAATAACTCACAATTACCTGATAATGAAGTAAATGCATTATGCCTGCTGGGAAATGATTTATGGCTGGGAACGGAAGAACATGGGATGATCAGGTATATCATCCGGGAGAACCGCTTTGTACAAATCCCCTATCTCGTAGAGGAATTTAAACCGGGGGCTCTTTCTCAAAAGCGGGTAAAAACAATTCAGAAAGCGGACAAATTGCATCTTTGGATTGGAACCCTGGGCGGGGGATTATCATTGTTCAATATTCATACACAGTTTTTCACTCATTACAGGCATCTGGAAACGGACTACAATACGCTTAGCAAGAATTCCGTGATGTCGGTATTTACAGATAAACAGAAAAATCTATGGGTGGGGACGATTGGTGGCGGATTGAATTTTTCTGACAACAGCCGGAAAAAGATCGAGATTATCCGTGCCAATGCATTAAATCCGAACAGTCTCAGTAAAAGTTCTGTTCTTTCCATTCTGCCTGATGGACAGGATATCTGGATCGGCACAGATGAGGGTGGTATTAACGTAATGAACAGAAAATCAGGTAAATTCAGGGTATTTATGCCCGATCCGGGCAATAGTGCCTCTCCGGGTCATCATGTTGTCAGTGCGCTGTGTCGTGACCATCAGGGTAATATCTGGGTAGGATATATGGACAATGGTATCGATCGATGGGATCCTGCACGCAAGCAGTTTATTCATTACCGTCATAAACCTGCCCATTCAAACAGCCTTTCAAATAACTCGGTTTTCAGCATTTATGAAGACAGAGAGGGTTTATTATGGATAGGAACCAATGGTGGCGGATTAAACCAATTCAATCAGGGAAAAAACCAGATTGTACATTTCGTAAAAGAGGAATTGGATTCAAACAGCCTGAGTAATAACTATGTTACGGATATTTTGCAGGATGGAAACGGGACTCTTTGGGTGGGCACCTATGAAGGATTAAACCGGTTCATTGACGGAAACCGGACCTTTATCAGGTATCTGCATGATCCGGCCAGACCAAATTCAATCAGCAGCAATGAGATAACCTGCATTGTAGAGACTACTTCCAGAGATCTCTGGATAGGGACCTATGGCGGCCTGAACCGTTTCAATCCCGAAACAGGTAACTTTAAAATATATACAACAAGGAACGGTTTGCCCAGTAATGTGATCTGTGGAATAATAGAAGACCATCATGGCAACTTATGGATCAGCACCTACCTTGGTATTGCCGTACTTAATCCGAAAAAAGAAACCATTAAGCTATACGATAAATCAGATGGATTGCAGGGAAATCAATTCAATCCAAGGGCCTTTGCGAAAATGTCCACCGGAGAAATTATTTTCGGTGGCATCAATGGCCTCAACATTTTTTATCCCGATAGCATTCATGACAATTCTTATCTTCCTGCCATTTATCTTACCGGTTTAAAGATCCTAAACAAGCCGGTTTTAATTGGTGAAAAATCACCGCTTCAAAAAAGTCTTTTGGAAACCTCGTCCATCATCCTTAATTACAGACAGAATGCTGTGACCTTTGAATTCACGGCATTGAATTTTTCATCCTCCACAAAATGCCGGTATAAATATTTTCTCGAAGGTTTTGATAAGGCATGGATTGACAATGAAGACCGCAGGTCTGCCAGCTATACCAATCTTCCACCCGGAGATTATATTTTCAGGGTTCAGGCATCAAACAACGATGGAATTTGGAACACCGAAGGCACAATCCTTAAAATACTCATAAAACCGCCCTTTTGGAGAACCTTGTGGTTCAGGCTCCTTCTAATAAGCTTTATTCTTGGCTCAGCTCTTACCCTGCATGCGATTCGCGTAAGCAGCATCAAAAGCCAAAACATCATTCTCGAAACAAAAGTCAGGCAGCGAACTGATGAGGTGGTTCAGCAGAAAGAGCAGATACTGGAGCAGGCGACTTTCCTGCAAAATGCAAATACTGAAATCATCCGGAAGAATATACACCTTGAATTTCAGAAAGACGAAATAGAAAGACAGGGCGGAGAGATCCGCAGGATGAATTACCTTCTTCAGCGTAAAAATGAGGATCTTACACAAAACGTGCAGGAACTTTCAAAAGCGAGGGTCATGCAAAAACGTGTTACGTATGAAGAATTCCGTGAGATTTATCCCGATGATGAATCATGTCTTGCCTTGCTTCGGGAACTTAAAAGCCCCCTTCCCTTCGTTTGCAAAAATTGTCACCATACAGGCTATACAGTATTAATGGGGACATTTCTGCGCCGGTGCAAGCAATGCGGATATCGCGAACCCCTGACAAGCAACACTATTTTTTACCGCATAAAATTTCCCATCACGAAGGCATTTTACATTCTGTACCTTGTCAGTAGCGGAAGAAATTTAACCGTTGACGAACTGTCACATCTCATTTCACTTCGGAAAGAAACCTGCTGGACCTTTAGAAATAAGGTCAGGGAAGTAATGCAACAAAGAAAAAAATACCTTCACTCGGCTGAAGGATGGAAAGAGCTGATTCTGATTAAGAAAGGCTGATAGGCTGGAGGCTTAGGGGATTAGGCTGCTATATGTGCTATAGGCTGTTAGGCTTCAAGGGATGATTTCCGCCGCTGGCGGGGGTAGGGGGTGGATTACGTCAATCCTCCCCCTGCCCCCTCCGAAGGGGACTTTCATTGACTACACGACTGCAAGACTGCAATGATTGGATGAAATCGTACAGACAAGGCAATGCCTTGTCTCTACAGACCAATCACAGAACCGCAGAACCGCAGAACTAATACTTATATCTGTTCCGGAAATCCTTTGCCTCGCGGATCATTTTGCCGAACTGCTTTCCCAGCCTTTTACTTTCACCTGCCCGGATCTCAAATCGCCTTTGCTCCTTCATCAGTTTGATGTAACTATTATATACCGCCGGATCAAGGAGCTGGTTTTCAAAAGCCTCAATTACTGCACATCCTTCCTCATTGGTATGGCTGCAATCGGCATACCTGCATTTGCGCGAAAATTCATCAATGGAAGGAAACAGCCCGTCTGTCTGCAGTCCGTCTTCCAGGGCGATTCCAAATTCCCTCATGCCGGGTGTGTCAATGATCAGGCTGCCATTGGGGAGCCTGAACAGATCACGTGTTGTCGTCACATGCATTCCCTTATTGGTGGAATAACTTAACGGACCGGTTTCTCTGGCTGCTGATTTCCTGAATGAATTCAGCAGCGAACTTTTGCCAACCCCTGATGAACCAACCATAATAGAGGTTTTTGCCGGAAGCAGGGCCTGGGTGAGCAATTCTTCCAGGCCTGAACCGTCGTAAGTGCTGCAGAAATAAACAGGACATTCTTTTCCAAGTCTCAGGACCTCGTTGCGGTATACCTCCCGGTCGCTTATCAGGTCGGCCTTGTTTAGCACGATAATGGGAGAGATTCCGTTGGCTATGATCTGCACAAGATACCGGTCAAGACGCATCAGGTTAAATTCCCGGTCGAGTCCCTGCACAATTAAGGCATAGTCAATATTGGCTGCAAGAATTTGCTTTTCCGAGGTTTTATCCGGATTTTTTCTGGCCAGCCTGTTTAACCTGGGAAATACCTCGGTGATATATCCCATTGTGTCGTATTTCAGGCAGAACACCCAGTCACCGACTTTCGGGAGAAGCTCGTGATCGGTACCGAATAACAATTTTCCGGATAACTCTGCTTCAGTTTCTCCCGATTCCAGTATCAGATGATATTTAAAACCTTTAACTGAAACAACCCTGCCTGCAACAAAGTCCTCATTCCCGTTCAGTGTATTGTATTGGCTGAAAAAATCGTTCCAGCCGTATTGTTCGAGTGTGTTCATTTTAAAACGGTGAATGGTGAATGGTGAATGGAAGTAACTCGTTATGTAAAGTTAAGGATATTTATTTAAATTGTACGAAGGCTTTGGACTTTAGGGATTAGGTGATTTGATGATTTGAAAATTTGCAAGAATGAATGACTCAAGAGCCAAACCATACTACAAATTTTGAATCATTTGTAAGTATCTATAGCATTCACCATTCACCATTCACCATTACTCCAACTGCATAACCGCAGAACTTTTATTATATTTGATCTGGCAAATGCAACTTAGAACCAGTAATCAATCATTTTAAAGATGCTAAAACCCTTTCTGATAAGCTGCGTCTTTGTTTTGGGCTCTTCTACTGCCGTTTCACAACCTGTATCCATTGCCCTTTTGAATGAAAGCACTGCCATCCCCTATACACGATTCATAACAACCCCCATTCATCCGGGAATTCAGTTTGGTACCGAGGCCGATATAAAACAGTATACCAGTACCCGGCTGTTTTTTGCACTGCACATTGGTTACTATTATCATAAGTCCTTTTCGCAAGGTATATATATTAAACCCTCCCTGGGCTTTGAATACCGTCATTCATCGGGTTTCGCTTTTGCCGGAAACCTGGGACTGGGTTATCTGCACACCTTTACAACCCAGCAGGAGTATAAGCTTGAAGAAGGATCCTATGTGAAACATAAGGATTCAGGAAATGCACGCATGATGCCTTCGTTTGGACTGACCCTGAATTATTACCTGAAACCCGATAATCTGCAGTCCCCGAAAATTTTCTTTGGTTATGAATCATGGATCGAATATCCCTTTTCCCCGGGTTTTATCCCTTTAATGACCCATGTGACCACACAATTGGGAGTTCAGTTTCATCCGTTTGAAAATCACAAAAACAATGAATAGCGGAAAGGCATATTACCTCATCCTGTTATTCCTGGCCGTCTTTGGATGCACTAAAAGCGAGCCGGGTTCACCGGCAGTTTATGCCTGCTCATTCAACTTTGCAGATTCAAGCAAACAAAGTACCTTGAATTCAAAATACCAGGCCTTGCTGGATGATATTACATCAGCCGGTGTACCTGGAATTATGTTATCGGTTTATTCCCCTGAAGACGGTGAATGGCTGGGTGCTTCAGGAATGGCTGATATTGCAGGCAAGGTGGAACTGAAACCCTGTAATATAACACGCACCGGAAGTACTGTAAAGACTTTTACCGCAGTTACAATCCTGATGCTCGCAGAAGAAGGACGATTATCCCTGGATGATAAAACTGAGAAATACCTTCCCGGCGATATCCTGGATAAGCTATCCAATGCCAGGCAGAGCACCATTCGGCAACTTTTAAATCATTCAAGCGGAATTTATAACTACATCCGGAGCCTTAAATTCCAGACAGCCTCAGTCAATGATCTCACCCGGGTATGGCATCCATTTGATTTACTTGAGTATGCATATAATAAGCCGGCAAATTTTGAATGTGGTCAGGATGTGGATTATTCAAATACCAATTATGTGTTGCTGGGAATGATCATTGAAAAAATCACGGGTGAGCCCTTCTACCAGGCATTCAAAACCAGGATATTTGAACCTCTTCATCTTGAATCCACACAATTTGCTGCAGAAGATCCGGTGCCTGAAAACATAATCCGGGGATATATAGATTTTTACAGCAAATTACAGCTGATGGAAAGTACAAACTACAGCGGATGGGATTATTATACGGCCGATGGAGGCCTGATCTCCAATGTGCACGATCTCTCCGTATTTATGAGAGCCCTTTTCAATGGCCAACTCATATCTGAAAAATCGCTGCAGGAAATGCTTACCTGGCAGTTACCCAAAAATCCGGATCCTGCATTTTATCCCCTGTCATATGGACTTGGTATATTTAAAATTGAAACACCATATGGAAATGCCTACCATCATAGCGGAGATGCCATCGGGTATTTTGCCACGATGATTTATTTTGAAGATAGTAAAACAACCCTGGTGTGGGCTGCCAATGGAAATTACGGAAAAATTGACGAACTGATCTCCTCGAAGAGTGCAATGGATAGAATTTTTAACGTCATATTCGGTAATCGGTAATCGGTAATCGGTAATCGGTAATCGGTAATCAGTAATCGGTAATCCTCCCTGGTTCGAAGACTGCACGACTTCTTGACTTCAATATTGGATGAAATCGTACAGACAAGGCATTGCCTTGTCTCTACAAACCAATTGCAAAACTACTCAGAACCGAAGTTTATTCATTGCCATCTAAAAATTGTACTTTGCGAATAAACTTGAACAAACTTCTATACATTTATGCTCCATTTAAGATATTCCTATAATTTTTCATGATGAGATTGGTATTTATATTGTTCCTGCTGCTTTCACTAACCACTCCCCCTTCCCTGGCGCAAAGCGCCGATACGCTCATTCCCTTTGACCAGGCTTACAAACGGTCCTATCATACGGTTAAATTACAGGGAAAGCCCCCGGTCATTGATGGCAAACTCGATGATGACTGCTGGAAGAATGAAGGCAACTGGTCACAGAAATTTCTGCAGAATACACCGGTTGAACGGGCACAGCCCACCTACCCGACAAAGATCAAGATACTGTTCGATGATAAAAATATCTATTTTGCCCTTCGCGCCTGGGATCCTGAACCTG
The DNA here is from genome assembly GCA_963808745.1 of uncultured Bacteroidales bacterium. GTDB lineage: Bacteria > Bacteroidota > Bacteroidia > Bacteroidales > UBA10428 > UBA5072. The sequence goes on along the minus strand of CAWEGX010000003.1, from coordinate 496,929 downwards.
ATAAGATAAACCGCTTCGTGGGAAACCGCGATGACAACTCCATCGGTGATCTCATCAGTGTTGCCTTTGACTCTTATCACGACAGCCGGGCAGCAGCAGAATTCAATATCAACGCGGGTGGCAACAAGACCGATCTCATCGTCACCGATAACCTGTCGGTTAACCTCAACTGGAACGCAGTCTGGGAAGGAAAAACATCTGTGAATGATTCCTCCTGGATCGCCGAATTCAGGATCCCGCTTAACCAGCTGCGTTATAATCAAAGCGACAGCGGGATGGTATGGGGATTGCATGTGCGCCGCATAGTCCGCCGACTTCAGGAGGTGGACCAATGGAGCCTTATTCCCCGCAAAAACAGCGGCCATGTTTATTCATTCGGCACGATGTACGGGCTGCAGGGCATACAAAAACCAAGGCTCATTGAGTTTCTTCCCTATGTAGCCGCCAAGATGACCATGGAACCCCAGATCGAGGGCAGCCCTTATTCCAATGGAGTCAGGTGGAATGGGAATGCCGGTATTGACAGCAAAATAGGTGTCGGTGATTTTACAATGGATGTCACCATAAATCCGGATTTCGGACAGATCGAGGCGGATCCTTCCGTCATGAACCTTACCGCATTTGAGACTTTTTACGAAGAGAAAAGGCCCTTTTTCCTGGAAGGAAAACATATTTTTGATTTTTCACCCGACAATAACATGATGTTCTATTCCCGCCGGATCGGGCATGCTCCCTCCTATTCGCCTGAAGTGGACAATGTAACCTCTTTTTCAAAAGAACCTGAATTCACCAACATCATCAATGCAATCAAGCTGACAGGAACAACCCGTAACGGGATATCCGTGGGTATCCTGCAAAGCACCACGCAGAAAGAAACGGCAAAAGTTACAACGGACGGGGTGGAGACCAATCCCGTAGTTGAACCCCTCACCAATTTCCTGGTAGCCCGCGTTCAGAAAATTGCCAACAAGGGCAATACCCAGTTTGGTACCATGTTTACCTCCACCAACCGTTTTTCCGACGTTCCCCACCTGGAATACCTCAATAAGAATGCCTATACTGCCGGCATCGACCTGCTTCAATATTCAAAAGACCGCGAATATTTTCTTGATTTTAAGGGTATTATGAGCTATATTAATGGAAAGGAAGAAGCCATAGTGGTCACTTCAGCGTAATCCCCTGCACTATTACCAGCGACCGGATGCTTCAGGTTACCTGGGTGTTGACAGCAGCCGAAGGTCACTTTCGGGTACCGGCGGTTATCTGAGTGCAGGCCGGCTTGGTAACAAGCGCTTTATTTTTTCTGAAAAGGTAAGCTGGTGGTCACCCGGCTTTGACATGAACGATGTTGGCTACCTGCTGATGGCTGATCTTATCCAGAATCTCACCAAACTGGGCATCCGCCAGACCGAACCTCGCGGCATATTACGAAATTATACCCTTACCCTTGGACAGATGAATGCCTGGAACTACGGCGGAGTGAGCACCCACAATGATGTAAACGCGGCATTTACAGCACAGTTCACCAACCGGTGGGATCTTTCCATGACCGAATCATATACATTTGCAGAATTGTCCACCCGCCTGCTGCGCGGAGGACCGGCTTTTCGTCTTTCACCTTACTGGGATAACATCATCTCGTTTAATACAAATAAATCAGATCGTGTAATATTCGGATTGAATAATATAAGTTCCGTGAGCACGGATGGTGTATCCCGCCGATATGTGATAAAACCATCACTCAGTTTCAGACTTGGAAATCATTTTTATATCACCGGCCAAATGGCCTATGATCACAATATCGACAATTTCATTTATGTGACTCAGAAACAGACGAGTACCGATATGCGATACATTCTGGCACATATCAAACAGCAAACCTATAGCGTCACCTTGCGCCTTAATTATAATATCACGCCGGATATCTCCATTCAGTATTATGGGAGTCCCTTTATTTCAACCGGTATATACGATGATTTCAAGAAAACCCTCGATGCCAATGCAGATGACATAAATGACCGGTATCATTCTTTTACGGAATCTGAAATCAGCTTCGACGAGTCCACGAATTCCTATCAGGTGAATGACGGACCAGACACCTATTCATTCAACAATCCGGATTTCAGTTTCAGGGAATTCCGGTCAAATCTTGTGGCACGATGGGAATACCGCCCGGGTTCAACAATTTACCTGGTGTGGGAGAACAATCAGCATAACCGTGACAATATTTATTATTCCTCGCTAAGTGATAACCTGGGTGACCTTTTTGGAGGAGCACCGACTAACGTATTTATGGTAAAGATGAGTTTTTGGCTGGGAATGTAAAGAAGGGACTAGGGACTGGGGACTAGGGACGAGCAGGAAAATCCTGTAGGGATTTGCCGTCGGTAGGAATTTACGATTTACGATTTACGATTTACGATTGCGCGGAGCGCATATGGTATTGTAAAAAGAAGTTTAATAACCTAATGGCCTAATTATAAAATATTTCTTGGAAACGTATTCTGCCCTTAAGATAAATCATTCCCTGAACTGGGATGACGCCCTGGTTCTGACGGAATTCAGTTATCCATGGTCGGTCCAGCCGCCACCCGTGATGTCATTCCGGGCATTGTGGGACGATGCACGTTTATATTTCAGGTTTGATGTTGTAGTCACCTGCGCCCTTACGTACGTTCATGATAATAACAAGATGGAAGTGGTGGATTCTGACAGGGTGGAAATATTCTTCAGGTGCGATGACCGGCTTAATCCCTATTATTGCCTGGAAATGGATCCCCTGGGCAGGGTCCTTGATTACAGGGCAAGTTTCTACCGGAAGTTTGATTATAAATGGCAATGGCCCGGCATCAATCAGCTTCAGATCAAATCGAATTATGCTGACTCAGGTTACATTGTTGAAGGTTCCATTACACTGGCCTCGCTCAAAGAATTGAATCTGCTAAATAACAATGAATTGCAGGCAGGACTGTTCCGTGGCGAATGCCTGAAAGTGCGTGATCCTGAATCCGGTTTTTCATGGATAAGCTGGATAAAACCTGAATCGGTCCGCCCGGACTTTCATATACCTTCGTCATTTGGGGTGATTAAATTAGGGACAAGGGACTAGGGACAAGGGACGAGTAACTAAAACAGAGCAAACACGTAAAAACTCCTAAATTTACCTGCTATGAAAAAGAAAGCCTGGTTATTCCTGATTTTCATGGTTCTGGGTGTGAATTCTGTAACCGGACAAGTAGAAGAACCCGTAACGGGACAAATAGAGACTTCTGTAACCGGGCAAGATAAATACAGACAACTATACAAAAGCAAAATCATTACCTATACGAAAATGCGAAGGGGAGGATTAATCATGACCGGTTTCGGCGGTGGTTCTTTAATCGCAGGTATTGTCCTGTTAGCCAACATACCAAATGCTTACTGGAATACAGGCTATGGATATACTATTCCCAACCAGGATAAATACGACCTGCAGGCAGCAGAGGGAGTGATTTTTCTTTCCCTTGGGATCGGCTTGCTGGCCGGGGGAATAACCCTGAGCAGCATTGGTAGTTACAAGGTTAAAAGTTATCGGCACAAATTGGATAATCTTTCCCTGGGTGTAATATGTGCGCCCAACCGGCAGGGCCTGAGCCTGACATACCGTTTTTAGTTAGTTCTGCAGTCGTGCAGTTTTGCAGTCGAAAAAGTGAATGGTGAATGGTGAATGGCGTGAATTCCGCTAAGAAATTTCAGTATTCATCGAACTTCGAACTTCGAAGACTTTTTCCGTGGTAGCTTAGAGGCCTGGTAGCCAAGTAGCCTAGTACCTAGTAGCCTAGAAGCCTAGCAGCCTAGCAGCCTAGTAGCCTAACAGCCTTCCCATCCTCCCCATAACGCCATCATAACATCTCCCTAAAATATTTCTGGAAAAATGATGTAACCATTGTACCTTTCGGTGGTAACCATATCAGAAAGCAATTAATTGGGCAACGTGGCTGAAATATCCGATGAAATAATCATGAAGCGGGTTAAAGAGGGAAACCTGGCCGAATTATCAGTTCTGTTTGAGCGGTATCACGTGAGACTGTACAATTTTATGCTCAGGCTCACCTTCGACAGATCGGTAAGCCAGGATCTGACACAGAACCTGTTTTACAGGATCATCAAATACAGGCATACGTTCAAGGAGGATCACAGTTTTAAATCATGGATATATCAGATGGCCCGGAATATACATGTTGACTTTTGCAAACAGCAGCAAAAGGCCACAGAACGATATACACAGGTAGAGGAATACAATGAGAATTTCGCCGAAGAGAAAGAAGGCTTTAATGAGGAAGAATATGAAAAACTCGACAGGGCGATGGCCAGGCTTACTCCCGAGCAAAAGGAGATCCTGGTTCTCAGCCGGTTTCAGGGACTGAAATATGAAGAAATATCCTCTATCCGCGACCTGTCGGTTCCTGCCATAAAAGTTCAGGTGCACCGGGCCATCAAACAATTAAGAGAACACTATTTCAAACTGACATAAATCGACTGTAATGAAATGTGAAGATGTAGAATCAGGCCATGATCGATTATCTCGACAATACGCTTGAAAAAGCGCGTCGCGATGAAGTGGAGAAACACCTCGAAACATGCGAAAGATGTCTGGATGAACTGAAGGACTTCCAGCAGATCCTCCAAACTGTGGATTCAACAGAGATGGAACAGCCGGATGAAACCCTGCGGATCAATTTCTATCACATGTTGCATGGTGAGATGAACAAACAGGCCTTGCAGAAACAGGAACATCCTGCAATGCCACTTTCGGTCCGCAGATCTTATCCATGGATGAAGCTGGCAGCAGCCATTGCCCTTCTTCTGGCAGGCACCTTTATCGGTTTGACACTTCGTTTTGTTTTAAACCGTCAGCAGGAAGGCGCCCAGGTGGCCAGCCTGAAAACTGAGATGCAGTCGATGAAAGAACTGATGATGCTTAATTTGTTAAAGCAGGAATCTCCAAGTCAGAGATTACAGGCAGTAAACTATACGGATGATATCCAGGCTCCGGATATAAAGGTGCTCAATGCCCTCACAGAAACCCTGAATAATGACAAGAATATCAATGTGAGATTAGCCGCAGCTTATTCACTGGCAAAATATGCCGACCGGCAATCTGTAAGGGATTCCATGGTAGCGTCGCTTTCCGTGCAGACCGAACCGATTATACAGGTCGTTCTGATGAATATCCTTGTCGAAAAAAAGGAAACCAGTGCAATTAAGCCCATCCAAAAGATCATGTCCGATGAAAAATCCATGAAGGAAGTGAAGGACGTGGCGCAAAAGGGGCTGAAAATATTGCTCTGATTTTACATACGAAAAAATTGAATTCAATATATGTGAACAGGCGAATTCCGGGTTTGCCTGGGTGGTTACTAAACTTATATTACTTAAAGCAATGAAAACGAAAATAATTTTATCAGCTTCCATATTTGCTCTTCTCATGGCGGGCTCAATAAAAGCCCAGGATTACAAGGTGAGTATTGACAATGCAAAAAACAGCAAACTCAGTCTGAGTAATTTCTCAGGAGATCTCAAAATTGAAGGCTATACAGGAAATGAGATCATATTCTCTGCTATGGGCGGTGAAGAAATGACAGTGCCCGAACGTGCCAAGGGTCTGAAACCGGTTTATGGCGGTGGCGTTGACAATACCGGGGTTGGTCTTTCAGTAGAAAAAAGCGGAAACGGGATATCGGTTACCTGTCTCCTGCCCTTCACCAACAGTCGTGAATATACCGTAAAAGTGCCTGAAAGCATGTCTATTGAAGTTCAAAGCGAATGTGAATATAACAATGACATCCATATCAGCGGCATGAAAAACGAAATTGAAATACAAAGCTGTCATTCAATCATTTTGAAGGGTGTCACAGGTCCCCTTGTGCTTTCTACAATCAGTGGTGATATCGAAATTACCTTCGACAACATCTCAGCCGGAAAGCCCTTTTCAATCAACTCCATCAGCGGTGAAATTGATATTACCCTTCCGGCTAAAATTGCAGCCGATATTGAGATGAATTCAGTTTCAGGCCGAATGTATTCCGATTTTGATTTCTCTGATAAATCAAAAGACATGAACCAGATCGGAGGCAACGAACTGAGTACTAAATTAAATGGCGGCGGTGCCAAGTTCAGTATTGTGACGGTAAGCGGGAATATATATTTGAGGAAAGGATTGTAAATAGTCAACTCCTTTTTTTGCCACGCCCTTCATGGCGTGGCAATTGAAATGCCAATATTCAAATAATTTATATCTTTAGTACAATGAAAAACATGATCATATTTACGATATGCTGGGTATTCCTGTCGCATACCCTGGCGCAGAAAACAATTGAAAAGCACATAAACTTCTCGGGAAAGGAAAAACTGATCCTCAACATTCAGATCGCTGATTCAATAAAAGTACACACCTGGAACAAAACTGAAGTCTTTGCCAAAGCATCGGTAAACATAAATGACAATGAGGATAACGATGCCTACCTGACAGACTTTGATGAGACAGGAAAAGATGTTGAAATAAAGGCAAACATCCCGGATGGCTATTACAAGGAAAAGAAACATGGCTGCATGCAGACTGAGATCACCTGGGAATTGTTCATACCTGAAAATACGGTATTTTCTATTGAGACAATTAACGGAGATATCATGATAGACGGGGTTACCACCGAGATCAATGCCAAAACCATCAGCGGTTTTATCGATCTGGCCATGGCAGATAACCGGAAGGCAGACCTTGAGATGAAAACCATCAGCGGCACATTGTATACCGACCTGGACATCAGCATCACATCTTCGGAAAATACAATTCCCATGGTGGTAAAGCATAAACTAAACAGTGGCGGCGACCCGGTAAACCTGGAAACCATCAGCGGGGATATTTTTGTCCGTAAATCAAAGTAAATAAAACCACTATCATGTTCAGAAATTACCTGGTTATCGCATTCAGGAATATCGTACGTCATTTCAGTGTGTCATTCATGAATATGGCGGGATTATCCATCGGACTGGCCTGTGCCATGCTGATCTTCCTCTGGGTGGCAGATGAGCTGGACTTTGACAGGTTTCATAAGAACGCTGAATTGATTTACCGTGTGGAAGAAGATCAGCACTACAGCAATGGTGTGTATCATGTGCAGGTAACACCCTGGCCTTCAGGCCCGGTCTGGCGCGATCAGATACCTGAGATCAGGGAAGCATGCAGGATCACCCAGGCAGGTAGTTTTCTGTTTACAAGGAATGAAAGATCATTTTATGAAGAAAAGGTATCTGCCGTAGATTCCTCATTTTTTGACATGTTTTCCTTTGAGCTGATTAAGGGTAATCCAAAAAAAGCCCTGGCTCAGCCAGGCTCAGTGGTTATCAGTGATGAGATGGCATCCAAATATTTCGGCAAAGAAGATCCTATAGGTAAAACATTTACTGTTAATACGAAAGAGATCTTCCAGGTTACCGGTGTAATGAAAAAAATGCCATCCAACAGCTCCATTGACCAGGATTTTCTGATTCCCTTCGATTACATGAAAAAATCACAATGGTATTCCGATCAATGGGGTAACAATTCAATCACGACTTATGTGATGCTCAGGCCGAATGTGGAAACTTCGAAGGTGAATGCCAAGCTGACCGCGATTGCAAGGCAGCATAATCCCCAAAGCACAACTGATTTTGTAATTGCACCGCTTACGCGTATGCACTTGTACAGTTACTGGGGTTTCGGTCATAAGCCGGGAGCGATACTCAATGTATGGATTTTTGCATCCATTGCGATCCTTGTGCTCATCATTGCCTGCATAAACTTCATGAACCTGAGTACCGCCCGGTCAATTGCCCGTGCAAAGGAAATCGGATTGCGCAAGGTAAATGGTGCGCATCGTAATAATGTGCTGTTCCAGTTTTTTGGCGAATCGCTTCTGATGGCATTTCTTTCAATGGTAATTGCATTTGTCCTTGTTTTATTGCTGCTATCACCATTTAACAGTATTTCAGGAAAAGTATTTCACCTGGCTGACCTGATAACCATGCGATTTGTTCTGGGTATGGTGGTGATCACCATTCTCACGGGATTGCTTGCCGGCACCTATCCGGCCATGGTTCTTTCCGGTTTCAGACCTATCCACACATTGAAAGGAAATTTCAATACCGGCACAACAGGTATCACTTTCCGGAAAATTTCGGTTACAATCCAGTTTGGCTTGAGTATTATGCTTATTGCCGGTACCATCGTTATATACCGCCAGCTTCATCTTATGCAAAGTCAAAAGCTTGGGTATGACAAAGAGAATCTGCTCTATCTCCCGCTCCGGGGCGATCTGAAAAATTCCTATCCCATGATCAAGGAGGAACTTCTGCATGAACCGGTTGTAAAATCGATCACTGCAGGTTTGGACCAGCCGCAACAGATTGGAAGTAATTCCGACAACGCCTTTTGGGAAGGAAAGTCGCCGGAAACGGATATTCTTGTCAGCATGAGTGGAGTTGATTTTGATTATGTTGAAACGATGGGAATCGAAATGAAGGCGGGTCGCACATTCTCAAAAGCCTATCCCGGTGACGTATCTCATGATACAACAGCCAATTTTATCATTAACGAAACGATGGAAAAAATAATGGGTCTGGATAATGCAGTGGGAGCCTCGCTGAGATTTGGATCTTACGGGACCATCGTCGGTGTTATGAAAGATTTCAATTTCCAGTCGCTTCACAATAAAATAGAACCCCTGGCCATCTCCATGTGGGGGCCCCAGTTCTGGAATTACATGTATATACGGGTTAACCCGGGAAACCTCACTGAAACAATGAAGCAGCTGGAAAAAGCCTGGAAGAGAATCATGCCCGCCTATCCATTTGACTATCATTTTGTGGACCAGGATTTTGACAACATGTACAGGACCGAAGAAAGAATGGGCACATTGATGAATTACTTTGCCATCTTTGCCATTCTCATTGCCGCCATTGGCCTGTTTGGAATGGCTACCTACACAGTGGAACAAAAAACCCGTGAAGTGGGTATACGAAAGGCGTTGGGTGCACCTGCTGTTAACTATATTCCATCTTTTTACCTGGCAGTTTTTGCAGTTGCTGGTGCTGGCAACAGTAATTTCCGTCCCGATAACCTGGTATCTGCTGTCGCATTTCCTGAAAAATTACAGTTATCATACCAGGCTGAATGCATGGATATTTGGCGTTTCTGCTGCCATAACCGTGGTGGTCGCCATGGCCGCCATCAGTTACCAGACCATAAGGGCGATAAGGACTAATCCGGCGGAGACGCTAAAGCATGAATGAAGGGACAAGGGACTGAGGGACAAGGGACATAGCAGATCTGTAATTGGCAGAGCGCATACGGTATTGTAGGATGGAGAAAAATGTGTAAATTAGCTACTTAACCATCCGGTGTATTATTAATACATACTCCCCTATCATGCGCTGCAAGCTCCATTTCATCCTTGTCCTTGCCCTGGTTATCCTGGCAGGCTGTAAAACCGGACTGCCGATAATCAAAAATGGCAATCCCTTTTTAATGGCAGGGATCTTTCAGGATGGGAAACCTACCTCGGGCCAAAATATGACACCCTTTTGAATAAATGGGATACCGTGCCTGTTGGCCTGAATGTTGATCCATTAAAAGTATTTGGTGTGGCCGTGATCAGTGGCGAAAATGTGATCCGGATATCGGGAGAACATTTCGGAGGAATGAATACACTTCAGGAATTTGAAAACTATCATTTGCAGTTCCAGTTTAAATGGGGTCAGTTACAATGGCCACCCATGAAAGCCCAAAAAAGGGATGGAGGCTTAATGTATCATGCAGTTGGACCACAAGGCGCAGATGGAGGATTCTGGATGCGCTCTCACGAATTTCAGATCGAGGAAGGCGATTGCGGTGATTACTGGGCCTGTGCCGGTGCCATTTTTGATGTGAACTCGAAGAAGGAGAATGACAGTACTTTTGTGTACAGCAAGGATGGAGAATCCCGTACCTTCAGCACAGTAAGCCCGTTGGGCAGAAACTGCAAAAAATTCCCCGATGCTGAAAAACCAACAGGTGAATGGAATACAATCGATTTATACTGTTTTGGCGGCACCAGTGTTCATGTGATGAATGGCGTTGTCAATATGATCCTCCGTAATTCCCGCCAGCTGGAAGGAAGCTCTGAAGTCCCCCTTACAAAGGGAAAGATCCAGTTTGAATCCGAAGGCTCCGAGATGTATATCCGGAACATTCAAATCACCTCCATCGACAAAATCCCGGAAAAATTATTACAATAATTAATAACACCAGGATATATATAGATGACAGGCGTAGCTTGCATCCACGCCTTCAGCCAGCTTTCTGCAGGAGCTTTGCAAACGCCCTGCACATTGGGAACGTAAGACGATGCCTGGAGATGATCCTTCCAGTCATTCTCACAGTTTTATTCATCTCCTCCTGCCATCCCCCGCTCTCCCAATCCCCCACTCTTTACATCAGCCCTTCCGGAAATGATTCTAACTCCGGAACAAGCATTCACCAGGCATGGCGATCGATTCAACATGTTAACGAACAAAATCTGCGTCCAGGTTCCACTGTATTATTTGAAGGAGGTGCTGCCTTTTCTGGCACCATTGAATTAAACGGACTGGATTCGGCGAATGAAACCCATCCGATTACGATTTCTTCTTTTGGAAAGGGCTATGCTTTGATTGACGGAGACACCACCCTGGCATTAAAAGCAGAAAACTGCAATTTCTTTTCTTTAAAGAAACTGCACTTCAAAGGAAAAGGCAGAATGGAAGGCAACCGGTCGGACGGGGTTTACATATCAGGATGCAATCATGTTCTTGCCGATTCTCTTGAAATATGGGGTTTTCAGCATTCGGGACTGAGTATATTCAAAAGCAGTAATGTCCGCATCACAAATGTATACGCCCATGATAATGGTTTTGCGGGGATCCATGTTTCGGGCACAACCATCTGGGATAAGGAAAAATATGATAATCATAACATTTACATTGCCAATTGTGTAGCTGAAAATAATCCGGGAGATCCCACCGTTTTAACCAACCATAGCGGAAACGGTATATTGGCTTCTTCTGTAAAAGGTGGCGTTATTGAATATTGTGAGGCATTTAATAATGGCTGGGATATGCCGTGGCATGGCAATGGACCGGTTGGTATCTGGATATGGGATTGCTCTGATTTTACAATTCAATATTGCATTTCACATGACAACAAAACGGCCAAAGGTGCTGCTGACGGTGGCGGATTCGACCTTGACGGAGGAGTTGCCAATTCGATGATCCAGTATTGCCTGTCATATCATAACCAGGGTTCCGGAATAGGACTGTTTGAATTCGGAGCCGGGAAAACCTGGGAGAACAATATAATCCGCTACAATATAAGCCACAACGACGGAACCAATGGCCAGGGATCATTGTCGGTATGGAAAGGGGAGGCAGGCGGAACGATAAGGAATTGCGAAATTTATAACAATACCTTTTATAACAGCAATCCCGGTGGTCCCAGTCTTTGCCTGATGAACAACCTCACCGGCTTCAATTTCAGAAATAACATCTTTGTCTATAATGGTTCCTTTCTATTTAAGGGACAGATCGATAAAAGATGAACTTTTTCAAAACAACTGCTACTGGAATCTCAACGGCAATAATAATTTTATGGGGTATCGTGATATCGCAAAATGGGCCAGTGCAAAAGGTAAAGAACAGCTGGACGGAAAATTCACCTTTGTTTATGCTGATCCGATGCTAAATGACACCTCTACCGCAAATATAAGAAATCCGGTCAGGCTGGCAGGATTATCTGTCTTTAATCCGGTTTCCGCATCCCCGCTGATTGACGCGGGATATGATATCCGCACCCTGCCTGGGGGAACTGAGGTAAAAAAAGATATTGCAGGCTCTGAGATTCCACAGGGAAAAGGATTTGACATAGGGGCTGTGGAATTTCTGTCTTCGAAAGCAACCTTTGCACGATAATTCCCATCATTAGTGAAAACAAACTCCATATGAACCGTTTATTATTTCCATGTCTGCTTATTTCGGCGGTGCTGGCCGGATGTGCAAAAGACAAGCCAGACGAAAACAGTGAACTTGTGCAGGTGTCGTTGACCGCCAAATCAGAAATCCCTTGTATCATCCAATAATGCTTTCGGATTTGATATGTTCCGGACAATCAACAAAGCTGAAAACGGGGATAAAAATGTTTTCATTTCCCCCCTGAGCATTTCGCTGGCACTGGCCATGACATATAATGGTGCCGACGGGGATACAAAAACAGAAATGCAAAATACACTTCGTTTCCCCGATCTTTCTGCTGACGAGATCAACGGATATTTCCAGAAATTAACCAATACCCTGCTGGACCTGGATCCGACCGTTAAGCTGGGAATAGCCAATTCAATCTGGTACCGCGATGATTTTTCTGTGCTTCCGGATTTTATCAGCATAAACCAGAGTTATTATAATGCCGAAGTTAAGGCACTGGATTTTAATGATGACGGCATCAGTAAGTAAAATCAATGGCTGGGTGGCTGACAAAAACCAATGATAAAATCAAAAAGGTAATTGATGAAATTTCCCCCGATATGGTCATGTTTCTGATCAACGCGATCTATTTCAAAGGAGAGTGGAAATATGATTTTGATAAGGATCATACTACCGCAGGGGACGTTTAATCTGCAGGTCCGGGCAAAGCACAATCCCGTTCATGCACCAGGAGGGAACATTCGATTATTATTCCAATGACAGTCTGCAATTGCTGGAAATGCCTTATGGCCAGGGAAATTTCTCAATGGTGGTGCTGTTGCCGAAGGAAGGATATTCTGTTTCCGCTTTGGCTGACAGATCTTACCCCTGAAATATGGAACGGATGGCTGGCAGATACCGCAAAGGCAAATGTTGCATGTGGCCATGCCGAAATTCAAATTTGAATATGAAAGGACATTAAATGACGATCTTAATGGCATTGGGAATGGTGAAAGCGTTTGGTCCGGCTGATTTCAGCAACATTAATCCAGACGGCTGACTTGTATATCAGTTTTGTAAAGCATAATTCCTTTGTGGAAGTAAATGAAGAAGGAACCGAAGCAGCAGCAGTAACAGTTGTTGGCATTGTTGAAACCTCGCATGCCTCCGGAGCCCGTTTTCATTCCCTTCATCGTCGATCGTCCCTTTATCTTTGCCATCCGCGAAACCACCACGAATACGATACTATTCATGGGTAAGGTAGTTACTCTGTAAACCATCTTCGTAATTCGAAATTCGGTGTTCCTTGTTCAGTGTTATTGTGTCATCACAAATAATATCGAACAAAGCCTGTCCCGATTTATCGGGAGAACACCGAACGCCGAATTCTGAATATAGTACCCGGGATTTAACGACTGCAAGCAACGAAGAGGCATTCCTGACAGTCTTCAGCCTAACAGCCTTTAGCCTTTAGCCTAATAATACCCCACCCCCACATCAAATCTTCCCAATGTAACGCTTACCGGATTTCCATTCATTATACCCTGAAATTCGAAGGTACCGGAGAAGATAGTCTCCATAGGTTGCATATCAACTACCAGGTTCTGCACTCTCTTAAAATGCAATTCTCCATTATTAATAGTAACAGGGTACAATGTTGTGTCAGACATTATCAAAACCTGGTTTGAAGTTGCCGCTAAATCTATTACCGAATCATTCAGGGAGAATAAAAACTGATCATACCGGGGTGAAGAACGGGTGATATTAAAGTACATGATCATATCGGTAGTATCCTTGCCTTTGGTTCTTTTTTCTCCATGGAATGAAAGTACCATGGCTGTTTCAGCCGGTGTTACACTGGCAGGTTCCCATAGATAATCACCGGATACGAAAACATCATCATTTAAATAGGCGCCAAATGTATTATAACCCCATTCGGAATACTGGGGCAGATCAGGGTATTTTTTATCACGGACAAAAATCGGCCTGTGCAGGTCGGGATCGCCAACACAGCCGCCAATAGGACAACAAACAGTAAAAACCAGATCGCATTGATTATTTTCATTGGTTTCCGGAATTAATAGGCATATGATAATTGAATTGAATACCGGCGCCAAACCTGTTTTTCAGCAATCCGGAAGAGCCGGGATTTGTGTTTAAAACAGGGATAAGCAGTTCAACGCTGAATGTTGGTTTTCCAGCAGCGCCTGCCCTTATACCCACACAATTATAGATTGAAAAACCAATCAGGGAGGGACTGGAAATATGTGAAGCCACCTGGGATTCCAGGGATGGCATACCCTCGTTCATAAAATGGATATTCGTATGTGTGCTTACCCGGAAATCAATTTCAGTGCCCATTTTCACGTAAAACCGGTAAAGATGTGGTTTTCAAGGGGAAAAAAACTGAACTCAAAGGGAACGCCAAGATAGGCGGAAGTTTGTAAGATACTTTTTAGCCTGGCATAATAGGTATTATGTTCATCCTGCGCGTATAAATAGTAAAAATAATTTGATCCTTCCGAGATTATTTCCCATTTGCCGGTATTCTGCACATATTGCGAGAAGCGTATGCCGGCTCCAAGGCCGATTCTTCGGCTTAAAAGAAGAGTTTCAATATTTAAGCCTGGTTGTACCCCTGAAGGAAATGCATGTCAGACCCTTTTTTGAGTTTTCAGCAGAAAAAGTAGCTACGCTTCCGCGGATCTGGTCGATATCTGTGGGTTCGCTGTTAAAAAAGCCGAAACTCCAGTCAAACACGGCATAATTATCCGGTGTTTCCTGGGAGAAAGTGAAAAAGAAGAAAAAACTAAGAAAGCATGTAAAAAAGATCCATTTCAAATGCATGATTTGCAGGTTGTGCTAAATAGATGCTAAATATAATGAAACCGTTGCGTCTTATACCATCGTCCCCTCACAAAACTTATCCAATCCTTTTTTCACAAGCAATACTGCAATAAAACCTGCAATCGGGATCCATATACTTTCTGTAAACAGTCCTGCCCGCACAAGGAGTATCCTGTTAATTTCCTTCACCAGGTCTTTGGATTCGTTTTCATGGGATGTGTAATATTCGCAGATATGATCTTTTATTTTTTCGCCGAATTCGAACAGGAACCGGAGAAAGATCCTTTTCCCGGTTTTAACCGTCCATTCATGCCGTATCTTTTCATTATCAAGTCCCTTCACCGATAGATTTCCTTCAGCGCTTTCTGGGCCAGGTCACCGGGAAAGAAGGCCAGTTCATCCTTATAGGAAAAACCCTCATCATTATAGGGAAAGGCATTATTCCTGAATCGGGCTGTTTCCTCCAGGTTTACCAATTAAAAACATCCATTAGATGAGGCTCCTTTTATTCGGGGTGTTGCTGGGCGTATTCCATGGCGTTTTTCGAATACACTGAAAGAGCGGCATACAACTGGGTAAGGTCCATGTCATCGGTAACCATTTTGAATTGAGAACCTTCCTCGTATAAATTATATTTTTCAAGGGCATGCCAGCTGACGCCGGTATATGGACCGCCGCTCATATTATTGATATTATAAAGCATTTGGTCGATTTTTTCCTGTTCTACTCTGGTTGTTTCCATGGTGGCAGATTTAAATAACAGGTACCAATTTACAATCGAATAACAATCCATGATTGATTTCAGCCATAAAATTGAACAGCATTTGCAACTTTTTTTTCTAATTAACCCAAAAATTATATCTTTGCGTCCCTGATCAACATACCGCACCTGCATAGGTGCAAAACTGGTCAGAAAACAGGATGGCGAGGTAGCTCAGATGGTTAGAGCGCATGATTCATAATCATGAGGTCTCGGGTTCAATTCCCGATCTCGCTACGAAGAAAATGAGGCAGTTACGAATCAAATCGTAACTGCTTTTTATTTTGTAGATACATTCGTACATACAAAAAAGGGAATTGCTGTTTTATATCCAAGCCTGGGTTTGAAATCCAGGATCTATTTTTTCTTCCTGCCAAAGTGGTACCCGACATTGATCTGGTAGCGCCAACCGTAAGACCAGGTATTGAATTTCCCCTGTGAAGATACTTCCTTATTTGTCAGTATATCATTCAACATGGGAAAGCGATCCAGCATTTTCAGCAGAACTTCATTCTCCACATCCTCTTTGTCAAAAGTGAAATCCCCCTTTAATTTCATGCTGGCCCTGTAGTTTGAAACAGAAGGTCCGATCATTACCAGGTCAATCGCCCACCGGTTGTTGATTACAAACTGGTAACCAAGCTGGGCTCCTATGTTCAATATCCTGAAATTGGTCTGAAGCTGGGCAAACACAAAAAGATGAACAATTGGTCAAAGAAGTCGTCATTACATTTCAAAAAGATTTCAATGACGGTAGTTTTAAAAATGCCATAAATTATACCACAGACGATTGGGAACATTTAAATCCAATGGGAGGTATTACAAAAGGTCGAAATGATGTACTGAAGGAAGTTAGAATGGTTCATCAGGACTTCTTAAAAGGTGTTACGATGACAATAGAAAGCATGACAGTAAGATTTATCACACCTGATGTAGCCGTTGCCGATGTAATTCATAAAATGGATGATTATGAACTTCCTAAAGGCGCATTACACCAGAACCAAAGACAATTAAAAACCTACATTATTATCAGGCAAAATGGGAAATGGCTTTTAACACATGATCAGAATACAATAATCACACAACCTCCAGTTTGATTGACATTCAATTTTAAAGCCCTTTTCGATTAAATAAACATTGAAACGATTTGTACCAATAATTCCTCCATTTTCAATTTTCATATAACTTCAAAATATTAATAGCCAAAGGATCGCCTTACCACATAAGCCTTCCAGAATTCCAATTCATTAAAACACGAAAAAAGCACCCATTCTCAAGCTGCGGGATTTGGACAAAAGGCCAATCCCGATAAAAAAAATTAAACAAAAATGTTATTGTTAAAAAGGCGGCTGCCCTTCAAATAGAAGAAGACCCTACCATCCGGAATTATCCTCAATTGGAACCAGGAACGACCGGAGCTAATTTAGGAGCACGACTTTTCACGAAATAGTCCGATAAAAGGATCATTGACTCGGAGGTGATCGGTAATATACAAAGATTCAAACTAAGGAAAAAATGCAATGAAAGAACAATGAAAAAGTTCCCATATTGGGAATATTTTATTATATTCGCATTAGGGATCAAGATAAATGGACAGAATATTTGCAAAAAGCACATTGAGAGAATTTTGGGAGAAGTTTCCAGACTCAGAGCAGTATTTGAAAACATGGTATTATACAGCAATGATTTCCAATTGGAAATCTCCATCGGATGTTAAACTAACTTATGCAAATGCAAGTATTCTGAAAGAAAGTAGAATTGTCTTTAATATTAAAGGCAATTCGTACAGACTAGTCGCTAAATTTAATTTTGAAAAACAATGGATATTCATTCGATTCATTGGATCTCATAAAGAATATGACAGGATTAATGCAAACACGATTTAATTAAGTGATTATGAATATCAAACCGATAAAATCCGAAGCTGATTATAAGCTTGCCTTAAAGAGGCTTGAGGATGTCTTTGACGCACCTATTGGCACATTAGAAAGTGACGAAGCGGATATACTTGGAATATTGATTGATGAATATGAAAAAAAGCATTATCCAATTGAAGCTCCTGACCCAATAGAGGCAATTAAGATCAGAATGGAAGAGTTACATCTAAAGCAAATTGATTTGGTTGATGTCATCGGTAGCAAAAGCAGGGTTTCAGAAATTCTTAATCGGAAACGTAAATTAACCATTGATATGATCCGTAATTTAACAAAGCGTCTAAACCTTTCTACTGATTTACTTATAACGGATTATAAATTAGCTTCCTAAAAAGAGGTTCAAATAGAAAATATATTTAATTGCCGAGTATTGCATTGCGGATTATATTTATGAAAAAAATACTAATCTACACTTCAGAGTTTATTAATGATTATCTGAATTTACTGTAATATCCATATATTCAATTACTTTATATATATCTTGATAAATCTTCCGGTTAGATATTTCACATGTTCTCGTTACAGACAATGAATCCCCACTAAAATCCGTGGGAATTTTTATTTATTTCATTTGGACATTTTGAATATGAACCTGTTAGGGAGAATAAAGCATTAAATTCATTGGTAATTGCTTAAAATTCACTTTTCAATCAAATACTTAAACCATTTTTAAAAATGGTTGTTAATTAATCTTCAGCCAGGTATAAATATCTTCCAGTACCTTATTCTCACTTTTACAGGCCCTGCAATTGCATTCATTCAAATAAAATATAACACTGATTTATTTCTATAATCTCTTTTTTTGTGTCCTATTTCTAAACCTTAATCTAACCAAAATGGAAAATAGAGAATTTTTATCCACAGAACCGATTCCAGTGGGCCTCATAAAATTAAAACCTGAAAAAAATGAAAGAGACTATCCTAAAAATTCTAAGGCAATCAAGTTCGATAAAGTGGGGTATTACGCCATAGGATTAATCATTCTGGCATTTTTGGGTTTTTGGCCTACATACTTTTCAAAATTCTTTGATGGCACAGCCAACTTCAGTTTTTATTTTCATTTTCATTTTGCAATGGCATCAACATGGATTGCGTTGTTGATTCTGCAACCCATTCTTATTAGGAATAAGAAATTCTCTGTCCACAGGCGAATCGGAAAATTGAGTTTTATCATTTTACCGTTGTTCTTTGTTTCTGTTGTTTTATTGAAGCATTCAAATCTGGGTGGTCAGGTTAAAGAAGGTTTGGGTGCAAGTTTGTGGCTTCAATTAAAAGATTTAGTCATTATAGGTACCATGTTTACTATAGCACTGGTGAACAAACGCAATATGCAAATTCATGCACGGGCATGGTATTTCACTATCTCATTTTCTTTCAGGTAAGCTTTCCGTTATGGGATTCTATTGCAGCATGGTTTGTAAGATTACCCATTACATAATATATGAAGTTTCATTTCATGGAGCATTGCCTATGAAATTGGAAATGCACAGAGATCCAAGTGAGCCCATAAGTTTCAGAAACATTTGGCTACGGAAGTTGTGATTGGTGATCTTGATCATATATGGTCTAATTGTGCAGGGTCGGATCGTGCAGCTATAACTCTTCGGGAGCAATGGCGTGAGGATCTCGTTTCAGCCTGCCATCGAAACAAACAAAGTATTTGAATAAAATAAAATGAAACAGATACTGCGGGATTATTAATTTTGCGGCTAGCATAATATATTTGCCCGCCGATGGATATCAGTAAATACAAAAAATTTTTCTTTATAGGGATAGCAGGGACCGGAATGAGCGCCATAGCCCAGTACCTGAGGGGAACCGGTTTGCATGTGGCAGGTTCCGACAGGCTTTTTTGTCCGGGTAACAAAATGCTGATCCAGGAACAGTTTGAAAACCTGGACATACAGTGTTTTTCACAGGACGGATCGGGAATTACCCCGGATACAGATATAGTCGTTGTTTCAACTGCCATCGAAGAGAATAACATTGAGTACCGTAAAGCAATAGAATTGGGAATTCCCCTGATGAAGCGATCCGAATTGCTGGCGGCCGTATCGAACGCAACAAGAACTATTGCAGTAGGCGGTACTTCGGGGAAATCGACGACCACGGCCATGATATTTCACATATTACAGGAAAACGGTTTTTCCCCCTCGCTGATGACAGGTGCGGGCCTGACCTCACTGCAGAAACAGGGACTTCCCGGAAATGCATGGGTTGGGAAAAGCAACTTGCTGGTCATTGAGTCGGATGAATCAGATGGCTCCATTGTGGATTACTATCCCGAAATCAGTGTAGTGTTGAACATCGACAGGGATCATAAGGAGTTTGATGAACTCATGCAGCTGTTTTCGACATTCAAAGAGCACACTCATGGAACCTTTATTGTAAACCATGACCATGAATTGACCCATAAATTATCACAGAATTCAAAATATGATTTTGGAACGACAGGAGAGGTGGGTTACAAGGGAAAGGATTTTGCCCAGCAGGGATTTCAGATCAGATTTACTATAAATGGCGTTCCTTTTACGATTCCGGTCCTGGGCCGGCATAATATGGAGAATGCAATGGCAGCTACGGCGGTTGCCGGGGCAATCGGAATTGACGTAGCCGGTTCGGCCAAAGCCCTTGAAAGTTATCCGGGGATTTACAGGAGAACCCAATGGATAGGTCAAAAAGATGGAGTTTCCGTAATTGATGATTTCGCCCACAACCCGTCAGAAGTGGCAGCCGCCATCAAGGCATGCCAGCAAATAAGCACAAGGGTATTCGCCTGGTTCCAGCCGCATGGTTTCGGACCCCTGCGATTTATGCATAAAGAGCTTGCCGAAAGAGTAACGGAAGTTTTGCGGGAAGAGGATCTTTTTATTATGTCCGATGTGTATTACGCCGGGGGAACAGTAAACAAAGATATAGGATCGGACATTGTAATCGAGGCAATTAAAAAAGCCAATAAAAATGCATTGCTGGTTAATGACCGGTCGGCACTGCCCGCAACGCTAAGGAAAATGACTCATCCAGGCGATGTTATATTGTTAATGGGTGCCCGTGACCCCTCATTGTCTGATTTTGCCGTCGAAGTGCTGGAAGCATTAAAGTGAATGAATTTATTATGTTCAGTGTTCTGAATTTCATAAATTCGATTAATTAATCGCTTTTCCCAATTAAAAAAACCTCACATGAAAAGAAGAGATTTCCTGAAAGTATCCGGCATAGGTACTACTGCATTGGTTTCATCCGTTTATTTACCTTCTGTTTTTCAGGAAAGGAAAATCAAAATCGGACTCATCGGGGCAGGATGGTATGGCATGGTTATTTCCCGTGCTGCGCTGAAATCCGGTGGTGTCGAAATTGCCGCGGTTTGCGATGTCGATTCGGATCACCTGAATAGCAGCGCCGATGAACTTGAAAAGCTTCAGGGAACCCGACCGAAGACGTTCAAGTATTACCCTGAATTGCTCGATCAGAAAAACCTTGAAGTGATCTTCATCGGCACTATTCCGCATTGGCATGCGCTTCAGTTTATCGCGGCCTGCAAAAAGGGATTTGATATTTATTGCGAGAAGCCGTTGGCATATGACGTGATGGAAGGGCTGGCCATGGTGGATGCGGCAAAGAAGGCCGGCAATATTGTACAGGTTGGGTTCCAGCGCAGGCAAAGCAATGCATTTAAAAAAGCAAAGGAACTCATAAACGGCGGACGGATTGGTAACCTGCACCAGGTGGTGGCGCAGATAAACTATAACCCTGTTTTGAAGGAAACCACTGTTCAGGCTCCTCCGTCAACTCTCGACTGGGAGGAGTGGTGCGGTCCCGCCCCAAAACTCGATTACCGGCCGAGTATCGGTCATATGGCATGGCGTCTTGAAAAGGAATACGGGAATGGGCATCTGGTCGACTGGGGGATCCATCATATAGATATTATCAGGAATATTATGGACGAGGAGATGCCTGATGAATTCTTTAGCAGGGGTGGAATTTATGTATTGAAGGATCAGATCACAACACCCGATACGCTTACAGCCACCATGAATTTCAGAAAAGCACCGGTAATATGGCAGCACAGGTTATGGGGTAACGGTGATGCATCATCAGAATTCAGTAACGGAATATATTTCCATGGTGATAAAGGCGCTCTGTTTGTGCAGGATTCAAAGGTGGTGATCTTTCCGGCGGGAAAGGACAGCAAGCGTGAAGATATGGATATTCCTACACCGCAGATGCAGGAAGATCACGTGGCCAATTTTCTGCAGGCTGTCAGGAACAAGGATAAGGGACTCATCACCTGTGATCCCGAAGATGCGTTTAAATCCACTGCAACTGTTCAGCTTGCGATGATCGCATATAACACTGGTTCGATAGTTAAATGGGATCAGAAGAAGCGCGAAATAATTGACAATCCTGAAGCATCTGCTCAACTGAAAAGGGAATACAGGAAGTATAAACATCCATCCGGTAACCTATCAAGCTGAGAGTAAACTGTGCCGGTTATTGTAGAAGAATAAACGGTTTTTCCAATTTTGGGACGCCTGACAGACATCATTTCAATATTAAATCGACATTTTAAAATGAATAAAATTACTTCGGTTATATTACTTGTTTTCGCATTGGCAGGGAATGTCAATTCACAGACAAAGTCGGATTTTGAATTGTGGCAGCTTCCATCCCAGATCAATACGATTGGCAACTCATATGTATTTCGCACTGTGGATGGTAAAATAGCTGTAATGGACGGTGGCGTTAGTGCTGAGGCTCCTTATCTGCGGGGATTTCTCGCTGCTCTTGGGAATAAAGTAGATATCTGGTTTATTAGTCATCCTCATCCGGATCATATCGGAGCGTTGCTTGAAATTTTAATATGATCCCAGAGATTTAAAAATAGAAAAGATCTATCATTCTGAATTTTCTTCGCAATTATACAGTGCAGATCCTGGTTCTAAAGAAGGGGTTGAAGCATTTTATACTTTTTTGAAAAAATCCGGAATCCAGGTAATAAATGTAAAAGAAGCTGGACCGGTTATACTACTGGATCACACGCAGTTCAAAATACTGGGAGTCACCAATGAAGATATTTTGGTCAATCCATACAACAATTCAAGTATGATTATAAGGGTATGGGATGATTCAAAATCAATGTTATTTTTGGGGGATTGCGGAAGCGAGGAGGGTGATCGGCTGTTGTCTGGTCCATACCGTAAAGAGTTGGATTGTGACTACATTCAGATGGCACATCACGGTCAGCAAGGGGTAAGTAAGGATTTCTACCGGACGGTGAAGTTTAAAGCTTGTCTGTGGCCAACTCCATCCTGGGTGTATAACAACGATGTGGGGAAAGGATTTAATACCCATATTTTGAAAACCGTGGAAATACGGGAACTGATAGATTCCCTGGGAATCCAGTCTAACTATATCAGCTGGAAAGGATTGGCTCACATCAGATGAATAAGCTACGACTTTAAAAATGGATAAACTAATAAGATATTTTAATAATTATCTCTCTTTAAGTGAAACTGAAAAAGCTGAATTAACAGCTCGTTTTACTAAAAGACAGATTAAGCGCAGGCAGTTTATTCTTCAGGAAGGAGACGTTTGTACTCATTATGTATTTGTAGTGGAAGGTTGTCTGAAAATGTACAAAGTAGATGAGAACGGGAAAGAGCATAATCTTCAGTTTGCTGCAGAAAATGATTGGTTAACAGATATTGATAGTTTGCATAATGAGAGACCCAGCAAGCTCTACATTGAGGCCATTGAACCCTCTCAAATTCTTCAAATTGCAAAAAGTGATTTGTGGTATCTGTATACATATTATCACAAATTCGATCGCATTTTCAGAGTAATGATTGAAAACAAGTTTATTGAATTGCAAAACAGGGTGCTGCAAAATATTAGTTCAACCGCGCAAGAAAGATATAATTCCTTTTTAGAACAATATCCCAATTTGTCAAGAAGGCTTCCTAATACTCAAATAGCCTCTTATCTTGGAATAACTCCTGAGTTTTTAAGTAGAATACGGGGTGAAATCCATTGAATTGCTTCTTTACCCTTAATATATATTAAGACTATTTCTTAAAAAAGTTCATTGGCCGTAACAAGACCTGTGGTTTACTTTTGTCTTATTATTTAATCTTAATAAGATAAAAAATGAAAGACGAAAGAAAATCAAAAATTGCTATTATCGGTCTTGGCAATATCGGGCAGGCAATTGCTGTGAATCTGGTTAAAAATAACCGTCCTGTTATTGTTGCAGCACGGGAAATAACCAAGGCCAATACTTTTGCTGAAAAGTTAGGTGGCCTGGCCAAACCAATGGGAATAAAGGAGGCGATTAAAGAAGCAGGTATCATTATTCCGGCCATCTGGTTTAATACGCTGAACGGATTCTTCAATCAATATGCAAGTGAATTGCAGGGTAAAATTATTATTGATGTTTCTAATCCAATTGCTCCCGATGGTAAAGGTGGTTTCACCAAGATTATCGGTGAAAAGGAATCGGCCGGAGAACTGAATGCCAAGGCATTGCCAAAAAACGCAAAATTAGCTAAAGCATTGGGTTCGCTGGGAGCAGCATCGCTTCTCAATGCTGCCAATCAGTCACCCGAAAAAGCGGTTCTTTTTTATGCGACAGATGATACAAGTATTTATGGTGAAATTGAGGAACTCATCATTGATAGTGGATTTGAACCAGTTAAAGTAGGTGGACTGAATCAATCTATCCGAATTGAGGTATTTGGCGATTTGCACGAATTTGGAGCACTTGGCAAGACCGTTACACGCAAAGAAATAGAATCAAAAATTAACTTATAAAAGAAATAACCATGAAAAATACAATAGGGACAAAACCTGTCAATTATGAAGGAATAAAATATTCAATAAACCGACAAGAATAATATTTTTAATTAACTGAAAAAGACAAAAATGAAATCAAGATTCTTATGCCTTTTGCCAGTCTTTGTAATAATATTCACATTACAAACTGTTGTATCTGCTCAAAATAAAACAGAGATATTCATTAATTCGAATTCCGGCAACGATCAAAACACGGGATCAGCCGATCAACCACTGAAATCGCTGTTTGAGGCAGCCAAAAGGGTTAATCAGGCCAACGGCAAAGGATCAATTAACATATTTCTGTCTGAAGGAATATATGGTCTGGATGCTACTGTGACTTTTCATCCGGTGAACTGGCATTTTACCAGGGAAGAACGGCTGACCATCCGGGCAGCAGTCTTACCGGATGATGCAGATTGGAATCCTGGCAAAATGCCGGTTATTATATCCACCATGCCCCTTGATTTTAAACCTTATGGCAGGCAGGATCCGCTTGGCGGGGCATCTTATGGAATTCAAATTGAAACCAGTCATGTTACCGTACAGGGTCTTAGGATTTTAGGCACACCTGTACATGAAAGACCTGAAGAAGGATTGGTAAGGAGAAATTATCCCATTGTGCGGGAAGGCAGAGATCTCGATGATCTTAGGGTTACCCAGTGCCTTTTTATCGGGGATCGTCAGGCCATTCCCAACCACCTGGCAATCCTGGCAAGTGGCCAGGGAGTGGTGGTTGATCACTGTGTCTTCTATCATTGCAAAGATGCTGTTGTCTTCTGGTTTTCTGACGAACCTGCCAGGAATTGTGAAGTCCATCACAATCTGTTTATCGGTAATTATGGTGCAAATATTTGGACTTGGTCTGCCGCCGAAGATTTAAAATTTTACAATAATGTTATCGGGAATACCAATGTTATTTGGATTTTAAACAAAGACGAAAAAGCATCGTTCTCGCTTTCAAATTCTTTGATCATTGGCTATAATGAGTTGGTCAACAAAGGCGGCGGTCCCGCAGGTTTTGGTGAAAAAGCTGACCCTGGTAAATTAAAACTTGGCAAAGATGTTATTGTTAAAAAAGAGGGTGCCCTTCAAATAGAAGAAGACCCTACCAGCCGGAATTATCTTCAATTGGTGCCAGGAACAACCGGAGCTAATTTAGGAGCAGGACTCTTCACAAAATAGTCAGATAAAACGATCATTTGACCCGGAAGCATTCTGCACTCTATCCGCCCATTTTAACTGATCAATAAATTTCTGCTCTTTAAGACTATCTGAGGAATACCTGATCCGAGTTATTTCTGGTTTACAAAAAACTCTCTGTTCCCCTTTTGACTATGCACAAATTGCCTCGAACAATCTGTCTGAATCTTTGTTTTTGCCTTAGGTAAACTTCTAAGATACAAACGTATAAACTGCCTAAAATCTTTGCTCCATGCTGATCAGTCACATTAAATCCCCGGTCAGGCTAATTGCGTTTCACTGGATTCACAATTATTCATAACTAAAAAATTCAAATTATGGCACAATCTAAATCCACCCAATTTGGTTACCTGAGTTTATTTTTCTCAACCATTCTTTTAATATTAATCTTGAGTTTTTACCAGACCTACCTGATATCAGTAATGTAGTCTTAATTTACATGAGTAGTAAACATTAGAAATATTGTTATGAATAAAATTACTTTATATGCTTTGAAAACACTTGTGATTTTACTAGCTTTACAAACTACTGTATTTGCTCAAAATTCAAAAGAAATATTTATTAATGCAAATACCGGAAATGATCAAAATAACGGCACAAAAGAAAGTCCGTTAAAATCTTTAAGCGAAGCTTCTAAAAGAGTAAATAACTCAGAAGGAAAAGGAGCAATTACCATTTTAATTTCCAAAGGTGTTTACGGCATGGCAGAAACAGCAAAATTTAACCCGTTAATGTGGCAGTTTTCCAATGCAGAACGTTTAATTATAAGTGCTGAAAAATTACCTGACGATGCCAGTTGGAATCCAGGTGATATGCCTGTTATAGTATCCACCATGCCTTTTGATATAGAAGAAAAGAATGATAAAAAAGAGCTTACAGGCGCTTTTAACTATGGTATACTCATTGAAACAAGCCATGTTACCATTCAGGGATTACGTATTTTAGGTGAACCCGTGCACGAAAGCCCAACCAAAGATATTTTAATCAGAAATTACCCAATTATGTGGGATGGTAAAGACCTTGAAGATTTTAGAGTTACTCAATGTTTATTTTTAGGAAACAAAATTACACTTCCAAATCATTTAGGAATTCTGGCAAGCGGAAGCGCATTAGAAGTAGATCATTGTGTGTTCTATGGTATTAAAGATGCTGTAGTTATGTGGAATACACCAGCCGTTAAATGCGAAATGCACCATAATCTTTTTGCAAACACTTATGGAGCAATCGTATGGACCTGGTCAACAGCTGAAGATTTTAAATTTTACAACAACGTAATTAGCAACGCCAATGTAATCTGGGTGTTGGATAAAGAAGAAAAAAATACTTATACAATAAAGAACTCTATTATAACAGGTTATAATGAATTTGTAAATAAGGGCGGTGGAGCTGCAGGATTTGGAGTAAAAGCAAATCCCGCCAAATTGAAATATGGCAAAGATGTTATTGTTAAAAAAACAGGAAGTCTTCAAAATAGAAGAAGATCCTACCAATCGTAATTATCTTCAATTGGTGCCAGGCACAACGGGAGCTAATTTAGGAGCAGGTTTCTTTACAAAATAGTCAGATAAAACGATCATTGACTCGGAGGAGTGGTGCGGTCCAGCCCCAAAACTCGATTACCGGCCGGGTATCGGTCATATGGCATGACGTCTTGAAAAGGAATACGGGAAGTTTGAACATCGATCCGGTAATCTTTCTGAATGAGATCCCGGATGAAGCATTCTGCACTCTATCCGCCCATTTTAACTGATCAATAAATTTCTGCTCTTTAAGACTATCTGAGGAATACCTGATCCGAGTTATTTCTGGTTTACAAAAAACTCTCTGTTCCCCTTTTGACTATGCAGAAATTGCCTCGAACAATCTGTCTGAATCTTTGTTTTTGCCTTAGGTAAACTTCTAAGATACAAACGTATAAACTGCCTAAAATCTTTGCTCCATGCTGATCAGTCACATTAAATCCCCGGTCAGACTAATTGCGTTATCACTGGATTCACAATTATTCATAACTAAAAAATTCAAATTATGGCACAATCTAAATCCACCCAATTTGGTTACCTGAGTTTATTTTTCACAACCATTCTTTTAATATTAATCTTGGGTTTTTACCAGACCTACCTGATGTTTTTTCCTAAATTCCAGGGCTTTCGTCATGAACAACATTTTCATGGGATTATGATGCTGGTTTGGATGACCTTTCTGATCATTCAGCCGTTGCTGATAAAAGCCAGGTTATTTCAGATCCACAGGTTTATCGGCAAGCTTTCCCTTATTGCCGCACCTTTAATGATTCTTTCAATATTCATGATTTCAAAAATGGTCTATGAACGATCCATTGCAACTTTAACTCTACAGGAATCCCTTGCAAGCACGGTCCTGGGGATTACCAATATGTTCGCTTTCATACTTTTTTATTATCTCGCTATTTTTAACAGCAGAAACATGGCGATCCATATGAGGTATATGATCGGTACCGCTTTGGTGATGCTTGGCCCCGGTTTGGGGAGGCTATTGGCCGTCAGATTTAAATTTCCGGGAGATTCATCTGTGCATATTTCCTATTTTTTGGCCATTGTCATTGCCCTCGTATTCCTGGTATTCGACATCCGTAAAAAGAACAATTACCGTCCGTTTTTAGTTGTTCTTATTACCCTTGTATTCCTGGAGGTCTTCTGGCAGTTCAGATTTCATGAGATTTGGCAGGTTCCGGCCAAAGCCTTTGCGGATTTTTTGTTCTGACGGTGATAGATTCATGTTCATTTTAATAGAAGAAATTTACAATCCCTAAATATTAAATATTTTGGGCATTGATGCTTTTTAAATTTGAATTAACCTCCTTACCAAAATCCATGAGACTGGGGACACGGATGAAGCATATTGGAAAAATCGGTCATTTTGACCCCCTTTCGCCGGAAATTTTTCATTTTTTCAAATAATTTGTTATCAAGTATTTAACGGTAAAATGGATGGTCAAAGAATTCCGGCCTGTGCGGGTCATCAGCTCCGTCTTTCCAGCTATTGTGTTGCTATCCGAAATAAATTCCTACCGACTATTCTTAACATTTATAGGTATAAATTTGTTATTGAAATTGAGTGTAGCAAACCATATTATATGCCACTAAGCGAGTCTGTCGTGTACATTACCGGGGATGTCAGAATGCATGCTGCTTCTCTTGAAAAGTTAGGCAAGCATAAGACCGGTGTTGGCTGCATCTACATAAATAAGCTGGAGGATATCGATATGAAAGTTCTGAAGGAAATGATCAATGATGCTTTAAAGATGGGACACTTTGGCAAATGATGCAATTGCCGGTAAAACCCCTGCGGTTCATTTGGTCAGCCGTTGGGAACAATAGAAAGAAACAATAGATCATAAAACTGGAAATCCGATAAATTTGAGTTCAAAATGGAAAAAATGAAAGTAGTCTTGTGTTCCAAATACGGACCACCGGAAGTTCTCATGTTCAAGGAAGTGGAAAAACCTTTTCCGAAGGATAATGAAGTACTGATAAAAGTAAAAGCTACAACAGTGCACATAGGGGATACCAAGGTCCGGCGTCTGGAGCCAGGTATAGGACCCGTCATTGATTTCTTTTTCAAGCCCCTGATGCTTATCAAACTGGGTTTCAAGGGACCAAGGATAAAAATACTTGGAATGGAACTGGCTGGAGACATTGAAGACATAGGCAAGGATGTTAAGCGATTTAAAATAGGAGATCCGGTCTTTGCATCCACCGAATTTGAATTTGGTGCTTATGCCCAGTACCGCTGTATGCCTGAAGACGGGATCCTTACAATTAAACCGGCAAACATGACCTATGAGGAAGCAGCCCCGGTTTCCAATGGGGCATTAACTGCTCTGCATTATCTCAGAAAAGCAAATATTCAGAAGGGCCAAAAGGTATTGATCTACGGAGCTTCCGGCAGTGTTGGTACTTTTGCGGTACAGCTTGCCAAACACTTTGGGGCAGAAGTTACAGGCGTTTGCAGCACTTCAAATCTGGAAATGGTGAAATCCCTGGGAGCAGATAAGCTTATCGATTACACGAAAGAAGACTTTACACAAAACAATGATATCTATGATGTTATTTTTGATGCAGTTGGCAAGATAGCATCTTCAAAACGC
Source organism: uncultured Bacteroidales bacterium (assembly GCA_963808745.1). GTDB lineage: Bacteria > Bacteroidota > Bacteroidia > Bacteroidales > UBA10428 > UBA5072. The sequence goes on along the minus strand of CAWEGX010000003.1, from coordinate 467,240 downwards.
AAGAAATCCCTGACGAAGTCAGGAATTTATCTGAACGTACTTTCTTTGTCAGGCAATGTTAAATTGAAAGTTGAAGACCTGGTCTTTCTCAAAGATCTTTGCGAGGCAGGAAAGTTAAGATCAGTAATAGACAGGCGCTACCCTTTGGAACAAATAGTGGAGGCTCACAGATACGTGGATAAGGGACACAAAAAAGGGCATGTGGTTATTACTGTATAATACTCATATAATCTGAACTATCTATGACTTAATCTGACAGTTAGGGATTTAACTAATCTTTTGGTTTACAATATTCAATGTCAAAAACACTTAATTCAGGCAACATGACTGCTTTCTTCACTGAATAACATGAGTGAATACAGAATCTTATCATCCACAGCCATATATGAAGTCTGTCCGTAAATTAATTTTTTACTAATCTGAATACTGTTTTATTATTATTGGAAATGATGGTTATAAAATATGTACCTGACGGTTCATTTAATGTGATAGTGAGTAATCGTTGATTATTAAACTGTATTTCCTTTACAGTACTCCCATTAAGATCGCTTATTACAACTTTGCCTTCATAGGTATCTGCTTCAAGATCCACATGAATTATCCCATTTGTCGGGTTTGGATAAACCATTATCCCGTTTTGCGGGATATTTTCTATTGAAGTAAAAATTGATACTTCCTCAATGGCCGATGTATCAGTGCAGGCACCTTTTACAACTTCTACAGCAAAATTCCCGTTTGTTGTGCATATCAGAGTCTGGTTGGTTTCATTGATCAGGGGTTTGTATTTGTTGTCACAATCAAGCCACTGATACAAAGCCCCGGGCTCAAAAACGGTCAAAATATTGCCTTCCCGGGATATCGTAATGTCAATTATATTAATAGTAAGATTGATTGAAATAATACTGTCACATCCTGCTGAGTTGGGAATGACAGCAATTTTAATCCCCGATGTGGTGTATATTGCTCCGTCCGGGGCTGTATAACTGTCGCACGACGATATGATCAGGTTGCTCGAGGTACTTTTCAGGACAGTGAGATCAATGGTGATTGTACTGTCGCATCCTGCTGAGTTGGGAATGACAGCAGTTTTAATCCCCGATGTGGTGTATATTGCTCCGTCCGGGGCTGTATAACTGTCGCACGACGATATGATCAGGTTGCCCGAGGTACTTTTCAGGACAGTGAGATCAATGGTGATTGTACTGTCGCATCCTGCTGAATTGGGAATGACAGCAGTTTTAATCCCCGATGTGGTATATATTGCTCCGTCCGGGGCTGTATAACTGTCGCACGACGATATGATCAGGTTGCCCGAGGTACTTTTCAGGACAGTGAGATCAATGGTGATTGTACTGTCGCATCCTGCTGAGTTGGGAATGACAGCAGTTTTAATCCCCGATGTGGTATATATTGCTCCGTCCGGGGCTGTATAACTGTCGCACGACGATATGATCAGGTTGCCCGAGGTACTTTTCAGGATAGTGAGATCAATGGTGATTGTACTGTCGCATCCTGCTGAGTTGGGAATGACAGCAGTTTTAATCCCCGATGTGGTATATATTGCTCCGTCCGGGGCCGTATAGCTATCACATAAACTAACAGTCAGTAGAGTATCCCCGGAATTTTCATGATAGAGATCAAGAATCTCACATTGACTTAGAACACGTCCCCATACCCCTACTTCGTCAATGTTTCCCGTAAAAAACTCATTTGGCGAATCTGGTGATCCATTATAGCAATAAGAAGCGCCCATAGAAGCATTATAGGTACCATCTGCAATATCTGCTGTGGCATGATCACTAATATTGGCTGCAGAGGCCTGAAGAATTCCATCAACGTATAATTTCACCACGTCATCTCTGTCTATAACGCCTGTGATCAGATGCCACTTGTTATCATTAACAGGATTATTGGATTGTACTATATGTTCATGTCCAGTACCAAATATTACCGCTGCTCTGCCGCCTGAATTCGGATAGATCATTAAATCATATCCTGGTTGCGGTCCGCCATGGGTTCCTTTTGAAAAAATTCTTGCAGCCGATGAGGTTGTTTTTATCCATGCCGAAATGGTCCAATCGGATTTATGAATATTAAGAATATCATTATCATACAGGTTTATCCAGTCATTCAGGCCGTCAAAAACAAATGCACTGTCTTCTCTGTTGTGTCTGTCAGTGGATAGAACAGGCCCGTTTACAGCACTGGCAATGGCATTCCCGCTTTCATCAAAAGCATTTCCGGAAAAAGACCACCAACCCCTTAATTCAGCTAAAGGCACATATTCTGGTCTAAAGGCATCGGGACATTCGGGAATATTAACAAACACCTGGAGTGTAACCATTCCATAACACGGTTGCCCGATTTCCACAGTGAATATCTGGCTATATACCCCATCGGGAGGGCGAAGGATTGGATTCTGAACATTGGGATCATCGAGGTATTCCGACGGGCTCCAGTGATAACTGATCCCGCCTTTGGCTTTTAGTTCAATTGAATCAACCCCGCAAACCTGGAAAACGCTGCCCTGATCTTCAACAGTTGCTGAAGCTTCAAGCTCGCTATAATCGGAAATATACCCGTAAACGCAACCACCTCCGGTGTTAACACCATTAAAATACCCAAGATGAAAGACATTCTTTGTATTAAAGATCCGCGTAACTGATCCTGTTGGAATGGTAAGGTTACTCATCAACTTATTGGCATCCTTTAATACATACCAGTCCGAGGTACCAGCTTGTTCGAAATTCGCCGCGCTTAGGAAATGAGTGGCAGGCCCACCATTGATCGATATATAAAAACTGTCGATGGCATCGGCTTTAGTCATCAGGTTCAGGTAAAAATTCTGATTTTTTGATCGGGTAAAACTCACCGAAAGTGATCCAGTACATCCGTCAATGGTTGGTAAAATGGCATCTCCCAATTCATCCCCGAAACCTGCAATATGCAATACATATACCGGTTCAGTGGCCTTGATATGAACATAGTAATCGTTATTGGCCGTAAGCAAATCGATAGCCAGCTGGATACCCGCCCCGTAGGGGCCATAAGTTACTATTGTTCCATTCCTCCGCGTAACGGTTATGCTTGTATTTGGTTTTGTCGTTAGAACATAGGCCTTTTCATTATTGCCCCCTCCCAAATCGCTAATCTTTCCTTTCATTACAATGTATTCATAACCAATTACCGATTTGTTCTGTGCGTTAACTGTAGGAATACTCTGGTCACCCATAAAATCATATGCTCCCGCTTTTTGTACCGAATCATCACCTAACGTCACTGCTATAGGTTTTGTGGAGGTAATATGCGTGCCTACCAAGCGGTCAGCGGCCAAAACGCTGGGTACACGTCCCGGTTGCTTTTGGTACCAGCATATAGGTTTGTCCCTTGTTAAGTGTAATATTAAATGGTGTACCGGCAGCATGTCCAAAGGCATCCTTCAGCAAATTAACCGTTACTACTGTATTATCCTCAGTAGCCACAATAATTATCTGGCTGAAAGCAGGATCGGTGCTTGCAAATGTGTGATTAGGCCATTGATTCTGAAAGGGAGTCCAGAAATCATAGCCCAATGCGTTTTTTCCTTTCAGGGTAAAGATCGCCGGGTTACTTCTTAGCCTGTGGATTTCGTAATAGGCTGTGATCTCATGGTCCGCATGAATGAGCAATGCACTATTGCTCTTTGTGTTATATTGAGATTACTGGAAAACTTAAGAAGATCGGCCTGGTTAAAATTTACATTTACCGTAAGAGAAACGACCGGGTCAATAACTACCGTAATAGGTGCTATCTGCGGATTATAGGGTTGTGAAATAGTAACGGTTGTTTTATCTGTTCACATCCGTTGCTGTAAGGGTGAGATCGGCTGTTAATGGTGCATCATGCAGGGTTGTTGAATAGGGAACCGCAAACCAGAATAAGCGTATCGGTTTGTGCCACTCAAAGCAGTATTCAGAATTACTGAAAAGAGAATAACCAATAAATGTTTTGTCATCTTTAGTGCTTTAAACTAATTTACGTTATAATCATACAAAGGTTGCCAAATGACCTCCATACTACCGTCATGTTCAAATGAAAAAAGGATCAAAGACCGGAGTTTATAACTTTGATATTCCCGAGGATAGCTATGTGGAACTGGGGACCGGCATGCTTGATTATAAGGCAATAATGACTGTTATTTGCTTATGTGACTTAAAACAACCCTAAGTCGTTATTCAACTTTAATAATTGTCGCCTGCCGGGCAATGATGCTCCAATTATTATTTGAATACATCCAGACGTTCGTAAACCTTCTTGTTACCAGTTTGCCTGCATTATTCTGTTTACCCTGTGGCTTGATTTTTTCTTCTCCCATTACAATGGCCACATTGTTGTGGTTTCAATTTCTTTAAAGGTTTAAGCCCCATGACATGCTTATTGATCATTCAAATTTCCTTAATCCCAAAAACAATATGCAAAAATCCAGTACCCGTGGATTTGATAGTGACGATTTATAATAAAGTAAATAATTTTAAGGCGATTTTCTTAAAGGATCCTTCATCAGGTAAAAATTCAGGTCGCTTAACGGCCGGTAAGATTTGCGGATATAATTCTGTCTCTTTATAATTTAAACAGATTGCCATGGCTCTGAAAAGCATAAATCCATACACAAATCGTTTAATCGAAGAATTTGAGGAGTTTTCAGATAAAATCCTTGACGAGATAATGAATAGATCAGCCCTGACCTTTGAAACCTGGAAAAAGTCTGATACAGGGCTCCGGAGGTCGCTCATGCTTGAGGTTTCGCGGCTTTTGCTTGAAAATGCAGGGGAATATGCCGGATCAATCACGGCAGAAATGGGTAAACCTATGGCTGAATCCAGGGCGGAAATTGAAAAATGTGCGTGGGTCTGTGAGTATTATGCAAACAATTCCGAAGACTTCCTCAGATCAGAGTCTGTTCAAACCGATGCAACCGAAAGTTACGTTCAGTTCGAACCTCTCGGGCCTGTCCTGGGAATTATGCCCTGGAATTTTCCCTTCTGGCAGGTCTTTCGCTTTGCCGTTCCCACGATCATGGCAGGCAACACTGTTCTGCTCAAGCATGCTTCGAACGTGCAGATTTGTGCAAGGCATATCGAAAATGTTTTTGCAAAAGCAGGATTTCCCCGGGGTGTATTCCAGAACCTGGTATTGGGATCGGACAAAGTTGGAAAAATCATTGAAAATGATATTGTTAAGGCTGTTTCACTCACTGGAAGTGAATCTGCAGGCAGAAAAGTAGCTGAATGTGCCGGCAGAAAAATAAAAAAGTCCTTGCTGGAATTGGGAGGCAGCAATTCTTTTGTGGTGCTGGATGACGCAGATTTGGAAAAAGCTGTTGAAACCGGTGTTAAAGCGCGTATGCAAAATGCCGGGCAAAGCTGCATAGCTGCGAAAAGATTCATCATTCATGAAAAGATAGCAAAACAATTTATTTCACTGTTCCATAAAAAACTGCAAAGCCTCCGAACCGGAGATCCGGCCGGAATGGACACTGATATCGGCCCCCTGGCATCCATTCAACAGGCAGAAAATGTTAGCAAACAGGTGAGCAAATCCGTGCAAATGGGTGCGCGGATCATCCTGGGAGGCTATCCTGACGGGGCACTTTACCCTCCCACCCTGCTTACGGAAGTCAGGCCGGGTATGCCCGTATTTGACGAGGAAGTCTTTGGTCCGGTTGCCCCGGTGATGATTGCCAAAGATGCAACGGAAGCTATTGCTCTCTCCAACCTCTCAAATTTTGGCCTGGGAGTTTCCATTTTCACGAATGATATTGAAAAGGCACGGGGAATGATCCCCCAATTCAATGAAGGATCAGTCTTTATCAACTCGCTGGTCAAATCGGACCCAAGATTGCCATTTGGAGGAATCAAAAGATCAGGTTATGGAAGGGAACTGGCCATCCAGGGAATAAGGGAGTTTGTAAATATCAAGACTGTATATATTAAAAAATTCTGAACGTTTCAATGACGGATGGGTTGGCTTTTCCAATGAATGGCCGGCAAGAAAAAATTGGGCAATTAATATCTTATGATTATATTTGGTTAAGCTGTTACCCAACCATACATTTTCGGATTACTCAAGCATGATGCGAACTGATGTTCATGTCGGTTTATTTGATGTTGTCATTTTCCTTGGTGTATTCCAGGGACTTCTGTTGTCGTGGTTTTTTATTAAAAACGGTCAGAATACAAGGAAAGCGAATTTTTACCAGGGTTTGTTATTGCTTTTTTTGTCACTTGCCATCTTTGAGGAATGGCTGAACAATACCGGATTCATCGTTCGTATATTATCGGTCACCAATTTCAGTGAATCCCTCAATTTTACCTTTGCCCCGCTTATTTACCTCTATATCAGAAGCAGTTTGAATCCGGATGAAAAGAAAAAAGTATGGATGCATTTTATCCTTGCTTTATTCTGGACATTTTATTTGGTATTCCAGTTTATCCAGCCGGATGAAATGAAGTATAACTCCTACATACAAACAAAACATCCGGATTGGGAATATCTTGATGTCGCCTTTAAAATTTCAGATGATCCTTTGGGGATCAGGATATATGTCAACCAGCTTACATTGGTCCAGTTTGTTATGTATTTTGGTGCTTCAATCATAATGCTTTTTAAGAGATTCAGGGCGCTGAACCAGTCAGTTTTTAAATACTGATAATGAGATGCTAATTGTATTGCGCAACACAATTGTCAATTTTCTTCTGATTATTGTGATTTATTTCGCCACGAAGTTATATTTTGGTATGCGGAGCGATATTGGCGGCTATATGATCGCATCCTATGTTTCGTTCATTATTTATTCAACGAGTTATCAGGTGTTGAACCGTTCGGATTTCTTTAATTATCCGGGTTCCTTTTTTTCATTTCCGAATTTGAAATACCAAAAATCCTCGCTTTCGGAGGAAGGAAAAGAAATGATCTTGGTTAAGATCAATAAGGAAATGGAAGGAAACAGGTACTTTACCAACAACCTGGCTTCATTATCGGGTTTGTCCAAACAGATCAATGAATCGTCACACCATGTTTCCCAGGTCATTAATGAGAAACTCAATAAAAGCTTTTTTGAGTTATTGGCCATTTACAGGGTAGAATATGCAAAAAAACTCATCAGTGAGGATAAGGAGACAAAACTTACAGTTGAGGAACTTGCGGAACTGGTCGGATACAATTCCAAATCCTCCTTTAACATAGTCTTTAAAAAATACACCCGGAAAACACCCTCTGAATACAGAAAATCATTACAACTGCTGTAACATTTTCATTATCAGATATTTCTTCCGGCAAATCTCCCTTCAGGCTGTTTGATCCTATCGGCAAATACATCGTACCTATCGGCTGATTCGTTCTTTCCTGTTATGTGATCGTATGTTTGACCCAAAATTCAGACACGATGACAACACTTACAGATCAAAAAAATGATCAGCAAAATATGGCAGAAGCTGACAGATCCTCCCTGGGAATAAAGTTACTCACGGCGACCTATATTCTGGTGCTGCCAGGGATGTTCATACTACCGTTTTTTAATTCACCCGGGTATTCCATCATCGGAAATACCTTAAGTGAACTTGGGGCTCAGTCGGCGCCCCATGCATGGATAATGAACTTTATGTTTATTTCTCTTGCCTTTGGTTCTGTAATTGCCGGATGGAGATACTTTGAAGGCTTTATTTTTCACCGGATAGTCCTTGTACTTTTTGGGGTTTCCCTCACGTTAATGGCCTTTTTTAACCATGCGCCAATCCGTCCTGATATCCAGTACAGCATCACTGAAGAAGGGTGGCATGCATATTTCTCATGTTCTGCAGGATTGTCCTTCGTCATTCTCAGCATTGCCACAGGCTTTATCCTGGATAAACAGCAAGATAGACTTATAGCCCTCGCTGCCGGAACAGCAGTCCTCCTTTTATCCGTTTTAATGTCAGAAGCTGATCGGTCGGCAGGTATCTGGCAAAGACTCATGTTCATCCTCTCATTTGGATGGATGATCTACAATTTTAAAACCAGGGAATTATATATAATTCAGTAACATATACTTTAAACAATTCAATAATAAATTTTTAAATAACAACGCCATGAAAACACAAACCAAAATTCAGAAATTCAATCCTATGAAAGGATTTTACGCAATGGTTGTTATACTGGTGCTCTTATCAGCAGGTACGACAGCACAGCAACAGGATACAATACAGACACTGTTTAAAACAGGGATCAAGGTAAGCGAGCTTTGGACACCGGAAATTAAAATCAATTCGATCCAGGGCGATATCGGAACACTTATTGGAGCATACGGCGGTGCATTGATTAACCGTACATTTCTGTTGGGTATTGCCGGGGGAGTAAACCTGGGACATCCCAGGGTAAACTACGGATATTTCGGAGGTATCGGGCAATATATTCACAATCCTTCGAAAATGATGCATTGGAGCGGACAGTTGCTCATTGCTTATGGAACCACAAAGGATTATGAGAGTCCCAAGTCCAGCCTATTCGATAATTTCTGGAACATTTCCGGAGCAAGTTTCTTTTTAATGGAACCGGGTGTGAACCTTGAACTTAACCTGAGCAGCCGGCTGACGCTGGTTGTCGGAGTTAGTTACAGGTATGTTTCAGGATTAGAGGAAACCAATGAAAATGTTTCAATAACCCATGTGACCAATGAGGATATGAGCGGAATAAACTTCAATGTAGGTTTGAAATTTGGAAAAAAGTAAAAAGAATAGCTGCGCCATATTTCAGGGTGCTTTTCCAGACCTTTTTTTCATTCTTACATTAAAATAATATCCCTGCAATCCTTATTTTCGACGCAGCCCAGGCGCTGGTCGGGCACACGACCTTCACCTGGGCTGCGTATGTTCAGATTTTCAGAAATCTGGCAAGTCCCTGCCAGGGCCCTTGTTATTCTTTTGCCCAGGCTCTTGCAGCCTCTGTTTCCAAATCACTGTAATTTTCTTTTCCTGTACTGACTTTTACAAAGGAAATAGTACCTCCGTTAAACTCACCGGGTGATTTATACTGTTTGCTTACCGGGTCTCCGCTGTCAAAACCTACACACAGGCCATCGCCAACAAGCGTAAATTTACCCACCTGTGCTGTCATAGGACCCGTTGCAACTACTTTGTCGTTTACATAGAGTTTTGCAGTTCCCATTGACTCCTGATGCTCACCGGCTTTTTCTTTGGTAAACTCCATACCAACCGTATATCTTCCGGGTTTAAGTGCAGCAGATGCCAATTGCTGTTCCATAATACCAAGGAAATTATAGACGTAATACAATTTATGGTCTTTAATGAATAAACTATGTCCGCCAAATCGTGAACCATGTGCAAAGATCACTCCCGATGCATTGGCATCCGTAATATCAACATTGGCCAATATTTTGAATGATTTACCTCTTATATTTACAGCAACCGCTTCCGGAACGGCACTTGTATGCGGATAATAAGATAACTCTCGCGAGGGGCTTCTTCAACAGGACGCTCGATATTGATCAGCTGGAGTGTGGTACGGTCATCGAGCGGTAATGCCTGATTTTTAGTGGCTTCCTCTAACCAAAGCTGTTTCAATTCTTCCAGTTTTTCAGGATATTGTTTTGCGAGGTCATTGGACTCGGAACGGTCCACATCTACATGATACAGTTCCCATTTATCCTTATCGAAGTTACCCTTGTCCGTGAGCGGTGCATGCACAGCAACTGCTTTCCAGCCATCCTGCCATATTGCACGGGTACCCAGCATAGTATAATACTGTACATGTTTCTGCGTGGGATCATCCGGTTTGGCGTCAAACGTATATTTCATCGAAACTCCTGATAACGGGTATTGTTCAACGCCTTTATACACTTTTGGCATTTCAAGTCCGCATATTTCGAGAATCGTTGGAACGATGTCTACTGCATGGTGATACTGGTTACGGATTTCGCCGCGGGCTTTAATACCCTTGGGCCATGAAATGATCAGGGGATCAGCTGTGCCCCCTGCATAATTTGAATAACGCTTAAACATTTTAAACGGAGCAGAAAAAGCTGCTGCCCATCCTGTAGGATAATGTTCGTAAGTGTTTGGTCCGCCTAACTCATCGATCAGCTTCATATTCTCAGCCAGATCATCAGGGTAGCCATTAAAAAACTTGTTTTCATTGACCGAACCGTTGGGTGTGCCTTCTCCGGATGCCCCGTTATCAGCACAATAGAAGATAATCGTGTTATCATACTGACCTGTTGCTTTCAGATGATCAATGATGCGGCCAATCTGGGCATCGGTATATTCAGAAAAGCCTGCATATACTTCACATAAACGGGAGAATAATTTCTTTTCGTCTGCATTAAGGCTTTCCCAGGGACGTACAAAATCTGCCGAATTTGCCATATCTGCAGGCATCGGGTTAAAATCAGTCAGTTTTGTATCCTTTGGTAAAATGCCCTTTTCTATCATGCGGGGTATTACCCATTTGCGATATGCATCATATCCATCGTCAAATTTTCCTTTATACCTGGCAATATAATCCTCAGGTGCCTGGTGAGGAGCATGATTCGCTCCCGGGCAATACCACATAAACCAGGGCTTGGATGGATTTGCTGAGTTTTGATCAGCTATCATTTTAATGGCCTGGTCAGCAAGATCTTTTGAAAGATGATAACCCTGCTCAGGGCCATAAGGCTGCTCAATTGCATGATTGTCTTCAGTCAGGTCAGGATAGAATTGATTGGTTTCTCCGCCTATAAATCCATAAAAACGGTCGTAGCCTTGTTGAAGTGGCCATTGGCTTTTATTGGCTCCTGCAGAGAGGTCTGTTTCCGGTACATTATGGTTCTTTCCCAGCCAGAAAGTGCTCCATCCGTTATCCTGCAAAATCTGAGCCATGGTAGCGGTCTGCGCGGGCAACTGGCAGATGTAGCCGGGAAATCCATTGGCGCCTTCCGTGATAACTCCCATACCATTCAGATTATGGTTACGGCCTGTATTGATACAGGACCGCGTAGGTGAGCAAAGGGCAACCGTATGCCATTGAGTATAGGTCAATCCATCTGCAGCCAACCCATCAAGGGCGGGCATGCTAATTCTTCCTCCGTATGGCGACCAGGCTGCAATCCCGGTGTCATCATATAGTATGATCAGGATATTCGGAGATCCTGCAGGCGCTTTTTTTCGTATATAAGGAGCCCAATCGGGCTTCGAATCGCGGACATCCAGTTTAATTGTACCATTAAACTTCTTTGAATTATCAGCAGTTTGTCCTTCTTTTTGTGTCGACTGTTTACAGCCCATAAAAAGGAATAGTGTTAAACACCCGAAAAGGGCGGTTCGCATCGGTTTGTTCATTCAGGCTATTTTTAAATTGCTTTAATAGATATTAACGCTCAAATGTATTTAATATTTTTGTGCCAGGCACAGTTTCCAATTCCATTTTGCATACAAATAAGCAGTTACAGATGAATCCTTTTTTATTAATTGCTTATATTTCTGATGGTGTTAGTGGCAGAAATTATTTATCATGCTTTCTATTTTGATTCCATTTTTCTGAAATATTCTCTTCCCCATCGAAATAACCCAATTTGGATTCCTTATCGAATATCTCATACGATGGTGCCAATAATATTTTTCCGGAATCGGGATATTCACATATATCATATCCGATAAATGTTCTGATATCAAGATATATGCATGGTTCAGTCCCATGATTAAAAAACTGATGGGCCCCGGCCTCTCCCATTTCAAAGAACATCAGATCTCCGCTTTGCACAACGTCATATCCATCTGGTGTCCTCAATGTCATGGAACCGGATACAATCATAAATAACTCTTCAGCATATCTGTGAAAATGATATGGCGCTGAAAATTGCCCTGGATTTAATAATCTCAAATCAAAGTTCAGGTTTTTCGGGCTTATTCCATTATTTCTTCTTGAAACATCAGAGAATAAGCGGAATTTGTCAATCTTGTTAGGATCCTCTTTAAATTCTCTTTTATCACCTCTTAAAATTGTTGCCATGTTCTTTTATTTTAAACTGTTATGTAATATTAACCAACTGGCTATTGGGCAAAGGAACTAAAAAATCACTTGATTTTATTACCAATACCTAACCCTGCATTTAAGGCTTGCATATTGATAGATGGCATTGACCCGGTTACCCGCTTACTTTCCAACTGCAATCAGGTAATGCTGAGTTCTGAAGATCATCAAACCTTTGGTAATTGCAGGTGATGTCATGCATACATCACCAAGCAACGAAGTACTTAACAATTTGAAATCTTTCCCAGTTTGAACAGTATACACTGTACCCTCATCATCGGAAATATAAAGTTTGTGGTCAGCAATAACAGGAGAAGCCGTGAAGCTATTCGCAACACCAAGCTTGTTTCGATAAATTCTTTGTCCCGTTAAGCCATCGAAACAGGAAATGCTTCCGTTCCATTCGCAACTGTACAAAAGACCTTCATACAGGATCATGGTCTGCATATACGAACCAGCCCTGGGCAAACTCCAGACAACAAAATCATTCGTAACCTGGTTTTCGGCAAGTGTAATATCGCCGACTGCCTCCTTTTTTACGGCAAAGATGGGTGATTGCTTGCCATGTGCACTGTTGAAGTAAATCAAGTTTTCTCCTGCCACGGGAGTGGGGATTGGAATATCGCCTCCTCCTGACATATACCAGATTTCTTTACCCGTCTCTAAATCATATCCTCCTATATGTTTAAATCCGTTCACCACAACGATCGGCCGACCTTCTTTTAAATAGATATTAGGAGTTGCCCATCCAGGGTAATCATTTCTTTCCACTTTCCACAACTCATTTCCGGTTTCTGCGTCCAGAGCAGCGAGGAAGGAGTTTTCAAGCACATCACATTGTACAATTACCCTGTTCTGGTATAAAACAGGTGAGCTGGCAAATTCCCATTCTGCAGATGGTGCAGAAAAGAAGGCTGACCGGAGAATTCCAAAATCCTTTTTCCAAATCAGCAGTCCATTCATATCATAACAATATAGTCCTTCCGATCCGAAAAAGGCAATTACGTGCCTGCCATCCGTAGTTACAGTGCAGTTGGCATGCGTGGATTTCGGATGTCGTCTGATCTTCGGGATGCCGAAATATGCAGTATTTTCCCAAATTAACCTGCCACTTTTTTTATCAAAACAAAAGGTTTTCCATTCATGTTCTGCATTGTCGCCAACCGATTCCACATCTCCAAATATGCCTGTTTTTAACCCGCTGCTATCGGTTCTGCTGATTGCCGAAGTAATAAACACTTTGTTTTCCCATACTACCGGACAAGAAAGTCCAAGCCCTGGAATCTCAACCACCCATTTTACATTTCTTGACTCTTTTACATTCCAGTTTTCAGGAAGATCAGCATGATCAAACACACCACTGGCAAGTGTACCTCTGTAACCCGCCCATTGCTGTTCGGGTTCATTTTTGATTCCCGCTTGCTGGCACATTGACTCAATCAAACCCATTAAAAAGATGAATGCAAACGTGAAATACAGTCTAAACATCCGCCCTGTTTTAGAAAGTCGGTAAAAAAATGTTGCTTCCATAATGTCAGTATAAACGAGTGGTTGCCTTGTTGTGAGTGAACTATCCATTAAAATTACAGCATTAGCCATTCAATATCAAGCCTTGTTATAACTTTTTAGGATACAGTCCGGGGGGCCGTTGCTTTTATAGTATCAATCCATGAAAGGTCAATATGGCCATTATGCTACATTTTGTGCTTCAATGATAAACGCGTCAGCGGTTTATTGACTTTCATCGTGGTAAGAACTACCGCCAGGGTCATACAGCCGCCAAAGATTACGGAAGGGACCAGCCCCATCAATTTGGCTGCAACACCCGATTCAAATGCACCCAGTTCATTGGATGAACCAATGAATATGCTGTTCACCGAGGCCACCCGCCCGCGCATATGATCGGGTGTAAATAATTGCAGAATAGTACCCCTGATGACAACACTGATGTTGTCGAACGCCCCGCTCATTATCAGAATAATTGCTGACAAAACGAAACTCCTGGAAAGTGCAAAACCGATCATACTAAGACCAAATCCCGTGACAGCCATGAAAAGGATCCTTCCCGTATCCTTGACTGGCGGACGGAACATCAGGATCACAGCCATTAAAGTGGCACCGGCTGCAGGACAGGCCCGAAGGATTCCCAGGCCCTGCGGCCCGGTTTTTAGTATGTCGGAAGCAAAAACGGGAAGCATTGCCACTGCACCTCCGAACAAAACGGCAAACATATCGAGGGTAAATGCACCAAGAAGCTCCGGCGTTTTAAAGACGAACTCGATCCCTGACCTTATCCGCACAAAAATTCCTTCCGACGTATCCACAACTTCATGTTTGGAACTTTTAACAAATAGTATAATGACAAAGGAGAATACATAGAATGCAAGAACGATCGAATAGGCAGGAATAATACCCATGTAACCATAAATCAAACCACCAATTGCCGGGCCCAGCATGGCTGCCATCTGCCAGTTCGCACTATTCCATGTGGCTGCATTCGCATAGAGATTTCTCGGTATTAGCTGACCCAGCATGGCTACCAGTGTCGGGGACATAATACCCCTGGCCAGACCGGTAAGAAATATGGCGATAAATACAGGATAGACCCCAAACCGCGATGAAAAATAGCCTATGTGGATACTGTATACAAGCAGTGAAATTGCTCCTGCGATAAGGATTATAATGGTGTAACCGAGCAATTCTCTTTCGGTTCCATATATCAACGTAATGCCCTGCAAAAAGAGATATTCCAGCCTGGGGAATAACTTCCGTAAGTCCAATGAAACCCAGCCACAAAACATTATGTGTGATATCATATATCTGCCATCCTACAATAACTGACTGCATGAGCGAACCCATCGTGAGGAATATGCGCAATAACAAATACAGCCTGAAATCCTTAACATGTAATACTGCAAAAGCTTCTCCGGACAGCAACTTTTTCATAAAATAAATTAAGCGAAGCAAAGATAATCGCCGGACCCTTTTAATTATCAGAAGTATCGTCTATTTTACAAACTTCATGGAGATGCTTTGGTTATTGCCTTTGAGTAAAAGAATATAAACCCCGCCGGATAATCCGGAAGTATTTATTTCGAACTGTTGCCTTGACACCGACCCCCCGTCTACCACCCTTCCCTGAGCTGAAAGTATTGAATAGGAAGTAATTTCAGGTCCGGTAGCATTTACCCTTAGTGTTTCCTTCACCGGGTTAGGCCACAGGCTTATTTCGCCGGCCAGGGCACTGTTTATGCCGGTCGGTGATAATATGGTTACAGAAAATGTTTTGGAACGGATACCAACAGGGTCTCCATTGTCAGTTAAAGTGATCGTTATATTGGCGGTACCTGTCATATCAGCTACCGGACTAAATGTTAATGTTCCGGTGGAATTACCGTTTACATAACTAACTTCCGGATGAGGAATCAGGCCTGTATCGCTACTGGAGGCCTCTATCACAATGGTCTGGCCGAAACCTGTGCCATCACTAATACCGCTAAGTTGTACGGTTTGTTCCCCTGAATTCATGTCGATAACCCTATTGGCAATATTATCGATGGTTGGTACGGGGTTGGTTACATTTCCGGTAAGTGTGGTTAAGCTGGAAGGAGGCAGGATAATGAGGCCATCTTCGGCTACCATAGCCCCTTTTTCGCAATTACGCCCGTTGGATGTAGTGTAGGATTCCCATGTTGTTGGGAGACCAGAGCCCTTAATTTCCACAGTTTGTGCCTGCGCGGTGTTGTTAAACAGGATAACCGATACCGTATTGGCATGGTTGTCTTTAAAGGCCAATGCCGGAACCCCGGCTGAAGTCGCAGCGACACGCATGGCTCCCGGGCGGATGAACTTATAGAATTGCTTCGAAACAAAATACCTGGCTGACGGACGGTTGCCAACTACAAGACCATACGCGGCATTGCCTGCGTCCACTGAAAAACTCCAGAATACCCAGGCGCTTGTATTCCCGCATCCCAGTGCATTAAAAATATTGCCGGCCAGCGTCATGGCGCCATTCCAGTCGTCGGAATGACCCGAAGTTTCTGTCATCCAGGTTTTATAACGGCTATCCCCCGCCTGGGCCCAGGTATAAATATCCTGCCAGGTTTCGCAACCTGCTCCACCCACACTTGCCCCGTCGGCATCGTAATTATGGATAGCCACAATATCGGCATACCCTTCGGCCACCGGGTCAGCTTTTACTGCATTTATATAATAACTGATGGAATTCTGGGCCGGAAGCGCCTCTGCCCAATATAATCTCACTTCGCCAAGTCCTTCGGCATCGAGACGGGCGCCAACAACTTTTATGATATCCCTGAACTCGTTTTCGTTTACCTGGCACGAAGGATAGGGTTCATTAAACTGGGGTTCGTTCTGTAAGCCAATGGCATAGATTTCCTTTCCGGTTTCGCGTTTTACAATCCGGATAAGGGCCACAATCTCCTCGGCATATTCCTCATAATAACGGGGATCGAGTTTATTGTTCGTAGCCCAGGATTCTACTCCGTTCTCCCATTTATTGTACTTCATCCAACCGGCAGGGCTCCAGACTGTAAGGATAAACTTATCCACAAAGGGTGCAATCCGGCGCATATTGGACAGGGAAAGCGCATCGGGTCTGAACCCGTCAAGATTGAGAATATATGGGTCGGAATTATCGTTCACTTCTTCGAAACCTCCACCGATAAGACCAAAACGGGCCATTGACATGCCAATATCTTTAGCCAGGCTGATTATGGTATCGGGGTCTGCCCCACCCGAACCCATAAATGCGCCAAAACCATCTATTTCCTGGTAGGTAGTGGTCAGGTCGATGGTAACATCAGATGCAGAGGCGGCTTCGAGCGACGAAACGATTACTTTAAAGGTTTTAACAACCTTGTTCGAACCACTGGCCGTGCCTGTCACTGTAATGGTGGCAGTGCCTGTCTGGCCGGCAACCGGAATAAAGCTCAATGTGGCCTTTCCTCCTGTAACCGGACTTGCCAGCGGATTTGGAATAAGGGATGTGTTACTGCTTACAGCATTTAAAGTCACTGCATTGGCTCCGGAAGCCCCGTCAGCCAGGTTTGAAATATATACCTCCTGTAGCGGGGCATCGATCGGTATGGCAAGATCAGGGATGGTAGCCATTGTAACAGTTGGTGTCACCACCTGGCGGTGTGCTTTGTCACCGACCCTGAAATCGTTGAAATAAAAAGTTCCGGTGTACATGGCACCGGGGGCAAAATTGATCAGCAGGGCTTTGATCCTTGACATATCAAGCGGAACCCCATCCCCCTGAAGCTGATCATTCGGGTCGGAATAATCAAAAAAGTATTCAGTAAAGGTTCCATTTACTGTTTTCCTTATATTAGTTCCTGTATTGTAATGATCGAAGGCATCCCACAGGAAAATAAGCATATCCTTCGGGGCTTCGTCGGTTCGCATGGTTATGCTGATATAAGGATTATCGGTCATATCCAGCTCGCCGGCAATATTGAACCATAAACCGGCCCAGACATTATTTGTCCTGGACTTATCCACCTGTATTTCCATGTACCCGTCCAGCTCTGTGCACTGGTGTGCGTTCTCTCCCGGATCACCCCAGGTTGCAGGCCATTGCGGGCCAAGAACCCCGTCGTTGAACTCATCCTCCCATCCTGCAATCGGTTTTACCCGCACCTCAACTTCGAAGGTATAACTTGCCGATGCATTCCCGTTATTAGAGGCATTGCCTCCATCGTCAGTCAGGAAGACCGTAATGATCGCATTCCCTGTTTTTCCTGTTAAGGGGGTGAAACGCAGCTCACCTGCCTCAGCTCCGGAGGTATAAATAACTGCCGGATTGGGAATCAATGATGGATTAGAACTTTCGGCTGTTATGGTTATCCCCTGCGCGACACCTTCGTCGCCATCGGTTATACCCCTGAGGTATACTATCTGCTCCGGATCGTCCTGCAAAATGGACATACTTACCAGGTCATTCAGTGCCGGGGTATTATTTACTTCGGAATAGACCATTACATCAAAATCCATCGTTTGTGAATTGTCTCCTCCGGCTATCGTACCGCCATTATCCTGAACCGTTACGGTTACAGTGGCCGAACCTGTCTGGCCGGCAACCGGGTTCAACTGCAATGTTCCTCCGAAATCGCCGGGGGAATATACAATTGAAGGATCGGGAAGGATTGCTGTATCCGAGCTAACCGCTGTAATGGTCAGGGTTTGACTGGCATTTGCATCGCCATCGTCAAGTCCTGAAAAAACAACATCAGTCTGCACTCCGCTTTGCGCATTCAGATCGTTTACCTGGTTGATTTCAGGAGCTTTATTCTCCTCCACCGTGACATTAAAACGCATAACATTATCTTCCGGGGAATTTCCGGATACAGTTACAGTGATATCAGCTGTTCCGGCCTGATTGGCAACGGGTGTGTAAACAAGTGTGCCGTTTGCACTGCCGGGCACATAATTAACCACCGGATCCGGAATAAGACCGGTATTGGAACTGCCTGCCGTTATGCTGAGGGGAATGGCACCTGTTTTTAAATCTTCCACCCGCCAAAACGGTACTGTAATTTCAGATGCATTTATCCCATGAAACTGATCCGGGATCCGGCTGATGGAAGGTATGGCCGGCGCATGGGTTCCCATTCGGATATCGTCGATATAAATGGTGGCGTTGCAACCCTGGGCCCCTCCGGGATTGCAAACAAAATTAAGGAGGTTGGCCCCGCTCAGGTCGGCTGCCTGACCGGCGGAAAAATCGAAAATATATTCGGTATACCCTTCGGAATGGATAATTTCGCGGGGATTACCGGCATTTCCGTAACTCTGGTCAGTATTGACAAAGAAGTTTATGGCGATATCGACATTGGACTTAATCCGCATCCGGATATAAGGATTGGATGAAATATCCGTATTGGTAAAACTGAAGCCAAAGCTGCTCCAGGTTGATGTTTTATGAACGTCTACCTTTAATTCATTACCTGTATTGGTAAGGACGTAATCGGCCGAACCCGACCAGCCGGTGAGGTTCCCGTCATCAAAGTTCTCGGTAAAGCCGGTTTGGCAGTTTACTGATTTGATAATCAGCATGCCACACAGGATAAGTAATATTGATTTTTTCATTTTTATATTGGTTCAGAGGTCCTTACATTACGGCCATCAATTATTTGAGTACTAATGCCGGTTTCGATCATTTTTAAATTTAAATAATATTGTTGGATATTGTACATTTTAATTTAAAAGCCCGCGTTCAGATATCCCGCATGTTCTAACCTGCTGCCAGCCCCCACCGCTCCGGCAGGTTTTGCACTTTTCAACCTGTTATTTATAAGATATTTCAAAACTCAATTATAAAATCTCCTTCCTCCTTTACCGGTAGTTGTATGGTCCATTCATCAGAATAGATAAAAGGCTGTTTGATCCTTATTTTTTTGCCCGATAAACAATCTTCCTGGGATGGGACAAGGCGTATAAGGATCTTACTAAGTTCATTCCAGGCCGGAAGATCCTTTCCCGTGGATGGATCTTTCCCAAGAATCCGGGTATAACTGTATTTAACATGTATTTCTCTTTTGCTGGAAATAAAGGACTTTATTTCCAGATCAAAGATGCCGTATGCCGTGGGAAAGTGAGAAAGTCTGATTTCCTTCCCCTCCTTCAGCCATTCTCCCGGAACAGAGGAGAGAAAAAACACACCTCCGTCTGGCAGGCCATTTTCGTCTTTCATCTCATCGATCAGGCTTTTTCTGATCAGTAACAGTCCTTCACCCGCACCCGCTCCAAGTGGTTCTGTAAAAGAGCTATGTCCCTGCAGGTAGCGATCGATGTTATACATGCCGAAATTCCAGGGCGCTTCCCTGACAGCCCGTTCATATTCTCTCCCATCAAGACGTTCGGGAAAGAATCCGGATACCTCCTGAACCGTATTCCCGTTATTGCTTGAGGCCAGGACCATATAGGATTCTAAAGCGGTAAGTGCCTTAATCCTGCATCCGATATCCACCTTTGACCGCTCTATCAGCTCATTGATATAGCCAAGAGAATATACAGCGTCGAGGCCGGTATAGAACCGGGGCAAACCTGCAAACTGGCCACCGTGATTTTCAAGATAATCGGTAAGCCATTCACTCGGACGTTCGGGATCTTTGTACCTGAGAATTTCCAGGTGCAGAAAAAGCGGGGCAAAAAGATTCCAGTAATTACCCAGTTTTTCATCAGTTAACCGTGGATAAGGGCCTTCATTTCTCCTAACCTCATGGTTCAGCTCCAAAGCCAGTGGCAGAAATACGGGGGATGATTTTCTATCCACTACATTATTCATAACCTGAGTCAAACGGTTTTTGAAATTACTGGCTTCTTTATAAAAAACATCTGCAGCCGGTTGCAATTCATCCAGTTTTGATCGTTTGAACACGTCCGAGGTTTCTATTAAACCTTTTAAGCAGGTTGCACTTGAATAAAGACTATAGGCCGGGGTGGACACATCACCTCCATAGATATGGGCAGGCAAAAGACCTTTGCCAATATGTGAGCGGTTCACATCATCTTCCTTCCTGGCAGTTATCGTCCAATTACCATTTATAATAAGAGCCGGAGAAATACTCCTGAGCCAATCCCTGTCACCGGTTAGCCGGGCAATGGAGGCCGCATACCAGGAACTGAGACCATTCCGGTACTGATGATGATAATTGGTTTTGTCGAGGTTTTCTTTGGAGAGAAGTATTTCGGCCTGCTGTTTTGATTCTTCAGTTTTCCCCCACTGGGCGAGGGCGACAGCAGCCCAACCTTCCTCAATCCCAAAATAAGCTTTATAAAAATATGCCCCATAACTTAATTGTTCCTTTCCGTCAATTTGAATTCTGGAAATAGAACAGACCTGGGTCAACCAGGAATCAATCCTGCCTTCCCATTGTGCAGATGGGAGTTCAGCGTAAGCCCCATCGGACAGCAGATTGCTCCATTTATTTTCGAATGTTTCACGGGCTTCCTGATAATCCTTCCCGGTAATGGACTTTGATAAACTTTCAGTCCTTATTTGAGGAGTAGATAAATATATTTCAGAATTTTCAGGATCAAATTCAAGAACCACTTCTGAAATCCCGGAATGTAAAATTTGAATTGGAACACTGGAGCGTAAAACAACAGACCCCATTTCATCCGTCAGTATATGATTGCTTTTCAAAAAAAGGATTGATTGCGACGTAAAATATGGAACAGGCGTACGTTGAAGAGAAAGGTCATCCCAGTAGTGTGAATAAGGTCTTTCCCCATGGCCCAGAATAAATTTTGCCTGCTTTTTGGGGTCATCCATCTTCAGATGCACAAAAATTTGCGGAATTCCGTCCAAAGCTTCGGAAAACATACTTTGAGTGACCTTTATCTCCTCGTTATCAGCAGATTGATATTTCCATTCTATAATTAATAAGGGAAGGATACGTCCATTTTTATCTTCAAAAAACTTAGTTTTCGCTGATAAGGGTGCTGGCCTGATAACCTTGTTCCCCACACGGATAGCCGGTGCAAACCAGAGGTCCATTTTTTTACCCCATTCTGATAGAATATTGCATCCATCATTTCCGGGCCAGGTAACAAACCATTGTCCGTTCTGATAGACAAATCCCGGATCAGGATCATTGATACCTGATAATAGTATCTTCTGGTAATCGAGGGGAAACGCTTTTGATTCAAGTTCTTTCCAGCCAATCTCCTGCTGAGGATTCCTTTTTAGCATATCCATTACAGGATCGGTGAGGCATTCCTTTTGCTTTTCAATCTCGCCCGGAGAAAAACTGATCTCTCTTATGTGAGGAGCCAGTGCTTCACCAAATTTACCCGATTCAAACAACGCAAAGTCTCTGAGTCTGGTCATGTTTTCCGTATTTATAATGGAATCTTTAACCAGAATGATCTGATCCCAGAACGAATCCCTGGCTGGTTCTCCGTTAACCCCACCATTTCTTTTTACCCTTAATCTGTAAGCAATTCCTTTTTTATACAGATTTGCCGGGATAGACCAGGGAATAGCCTTTAGCTCCTGAAAAAGACCAATGGAAACAGGTGAACCAACAAGAATAGAATTCCTGTCCCCTATTTTTTCCCAGTGATCAGTTTCTTTCCTTTCCAAAATAGCTGAATCTGGTTCAAAGGAATGATTCCCGAATAAAAGAAAATAAATACAGGGAGGATAGTCAGTACCGGGAAGTTCTATAATGCCTTCCCCCGACTCCGGGACAATTGGATAAAGCCATGGCTTTCTGTCCGTTCCTGCCTTATTTTCAAATTCAAAAACGAATAAAAACAAAACAAGAAAGAGATTCCTGAATAATTTAATATTTAGTCTCATTCCTGACGCATTTTTAGCACAGGATCCAACGTTTTGCATGGCTGCAGTTGTTATGCCAGAAAACCGGCTGCCTGATGGAATTGTTATTTTGAAAACAGGATGAAAAGTTGACAATTTCATTAGTTTCAAATATATGGTATATTTATTGTTCTTAACTTATTATGGAATTCAAAAAAGAAATCTCTCCCTATAGTAAACTCTCACCATGAAAATCCCACTATTTACCTTCTTTACTATTGCGGTAATAATATTCCTAAAGTTCCCGGCAATCTCACAAGAGTTAAATTGGAACCACTCTCCTCAAAAAGGATTTGTTTATGAAATAAGCAACATGGAAACGCAGAAGCTCCTTTCCGGTAAACGTTCAGAAGGCATAACGAACGATTTGCTTCATACGCAGATTGATACCTTTGCTGTTCAAAAAGGCTGGACTGAGCGCCCTCCAAAAGGCCATTTTATTCTTGCCAATATAATAGGAACGAAACTTCATTGTGAATACACCTGTGTATTTCCTTACCAGGTTTTCCTCCTCAGGGAATACAACGCGCTTGCGCTTCAGGTGCTGGACCTCGACGGAAATGTCAGGGATGACGCAAAGGTGAAGCTTGGCTTCAGACGATTAAGAATAGACCCGGAGAGTAAAACGTACAGGATAGAAAACGATGGATTTACGGGTGAAGATCAAAATGTTACAGTGGAACTAAATGGCTTCAGATCAGTATTTAACATTCAAAAGCATGAAGTTCCAACCTGGTACAACTATAACGATGAGGAAGAAGGTCCTTCATTCTACAGCTACCTGATAACAGATAAAAACAGGTACAAGCCCGGTGAACGGGTGCGGTTCAAATCCTATGCCCTGTCACATGTGAAATCTCCCTTGCGAAAGGAACTGGAAATATGGTTGTATGCCTGGCCTAAGAGAATTAGGATGGGTAATATTGATCCGCACCGCCCGGGAAGTTATGCAGGCGAATTTCTTCTGCATGACTCATTAAAACTGGCACTGGATAAGAATTATACCCTGCAGCTGTGCGAAAAAAACGGGCGCACGGTTGCATCATGTTCTCTTCAGATATGAAGATTATGAACTTTTAGGAAATAAACTGGATCTGAGACTTGAAAAAACCAGGCAATACTTTCCCGAAAAGAATCAGATGACCATCACAGCCACTGATGCAAATGACCTGATCCTGAAAGATGCTAAAGCTGAAGTACTGATTAAAACAAATACAATTCTTGAATCATTTCAGCCATTGGTCATTTTGCCTGATACTTTGTTCTTTTCACACGTTGTTCTGGATCCCACCCAACCGACTGTCGTGGATATTCCATCGGAAATGTTTCAGAAAACCAATACGATTTACAAGGTAGTTGTTACTGTACTCAACAGTCAGAATCAGCGCCTGGAAAGGTCGCAGATGGCGACTTATTTTTATTCCAGCTATGAATTAACCACCGGCCTTTCCAATGACAGCATTTGTTTTGGGCTGTTAAAGAATAACATGCCTTTGGATAATGTACCCTTAACCCTGAGTAAAGATGACGACAAAGCCCGTCAGATAGTAGTACCCTATAAGGAAAAATTAAATCCGGCAATCGGCCTTTTTCATTTCGAAAATGAGTTTATTAAAAGGGATGTAACCCTGAGCTCCCTGAATCCTGAAGTAAAACTGGCCGGTGGCATACAGCTGGACAGCTTCAATATTAACCTCATCAATCCTCACAAACTTGACGTGTCATGGTATGTTTACCAGGGAAGCCTGTTACTGACCAAAGGCTTTGGCAGTGAACTTGAATACAAATCGCTTATTGAGGACCGCACTCAGACTTTTTATGTTGAAATTCTCTATTCATTTGGAGGAAAGGATCAGGCAATACGCCGGCAGTTTGAGTTCAAGGAGGATTACCTGAATGTCTCCCTTGAAATTCCTGAAAAGGCATATCCCGGACAAAAAGTAGATGCGACCATCTCAGTCAGTGATCAGTCAGGTAAACCGGTCAGGAATGTTGATCTGACTGCCATGGCAGTGACAGGTAAACTTGACTATTATATTCCTGATTTGCCGTATTATGGTGAAAGTTCTATTCCCAGGCCAAAGGGTGCAACATACAGTAAGAAGGACCTGAACAAATATGATGTAAAGCTCGATCTGGATTATAAAAAATGGGAACCCATGGCACGACTGGATACCATGCTATATTACCGGTTCATGTATCCCTCATCTCATGGTTTTACATATTCCCTGGCTATTGCAACGACAGCACGCAATTTGCAGTTTATGTGATGAAACAGGGAAAGGCAAAACAAATTCATGTAATTGAGCTGGACAGGAGGCCTTTGTATTATTCATGGACAAATCAGCCCAAAGGATATTCCTTTTATGCTTCTCCCAAAGGCAAGCACGAAATCACACTAAGGCTTAATGACAAAGTACTGATACTGGATTCAATGACTTTTGAAAAAGGCAAAAAGACCATAATCAGTGTGGATCTGGAAAGACTTACCGGAGGGGACAATAGTCAATAAGCTGGAAAATAAGCTTACTCAGATTGAGATTAGCAGACACACTGACTATACTTCTGAATTTAAAATTGTTCCGAATACCTTTGCCTATCTCGAATCAAAGCATGAATTCGTTCCCATCCTCAGCAGATACAGGCTGTTTAAAAATTCTCCCAATGCAGGAAAGATCAATGCCGGACCCATCCTGCCTGAAAGAAAGACTTATGTGGAAAACGAATTCTATAAAACAACCTACCAGCATACCGGGGGATTTGGTTATGCTTTTGAAGATAATATTGTTTATAAACTCACCGTTTCAAAGCTTCTTCCTGAATACCTGTACGATACATATTTCGATCCCATGGAGAACATCAATGACAGGGTTATCAGTAAGAAGTTCTTTTTCGAATTACAGAATAAGGATCCTTATCCTGATGTGAAATGGGAAGCAAAGACCCTCGATATCGTTGACCCGGACTCACGGATGAGGATATTCCTGCCCGTTGAAAGAGTAGCCTCCGGAATTGCTGCCCTGCTCTTTGAGGACTGCATAACAAAAAAGATTGTGCCTCCCACATTTAACAAATACTATCATAACCTGTCAGGTAATTACCGCTTGCCGTCAGGATGCAATTCGGTTATTTTGCTGTATGGAGATGGCACCTATTTAAAAATGGATAGTATTTTACTTAGGCAGAACACCCATGTTGCTGTTGATCTGGCTAATGCACAACCACATCCTGCTGACAATCTTTCTCTGGGCTGGTTAGTGAATTGCATGTGGAAGCCCGACAATTATACCGAAACTCCCATTGTGCAACCCAGGACGAGGACTGAAACCTATTACAGGCAGAATTCCTCCGGAAACTTGGTGGGAACCATCTTTGATGAAAACAATGAACCCTTCCCCGGTGCCATGGTTTTAATAAAAGGAACCAATTATGGCACTATGGCTGATGTGGATGGAAGCTTTTCCCTTCAGATTGATGATTATACAGCAACCATTATCATTTCATTTATAGGATATAAAAGTCAGGAATTGGAAGTGTACCAGGGGTTCGGTGGTTTCTGTCCAGCTTGAGCCTGAAATTACGGCATTGCAGGAAATTGTGGTGGTAGGCTACGGGACGTCTGCAAAATATGAAATGACAGGATCACTCCGTGGAATTAGTGTCGGTGCAATAACTATGCCGCGGGAAGAGGCCGAAGAACCTGAGGATCAGCAGGAAGATTCGATCATTTATCGGGCGGAAAAACGGCTTTACCAGGAACTATTAACCCTGAACAGCATCCGCTCGAACTTCTCAGATGTTGGATTCTGGGAGCCCCGTTTATATACCGATGGTAAGGGCAGATCCGGTTTCAAGGTTACCTTACCTGATGATATCACCCGGTGGGATGCCGTGGTATATGCAATGAATAAGTATCTGCAAACCGGCACAGCAAGGAAGATCATAAGATCCTACAAACCCCTGATGGCTGAATTGAATGTCCCCCAGTTTCTTACCCGGGGTGATTCGTCAATCTTCCTCGGGAAGGTCCTGAATTATACTTCTGACAGCATTATCCTGGGCAGGGTCCGATGGACCGGTTTTAATAACGAACTGACCAATGACATCCGGTTCACGCAGTATCACAACGATTTGCTTCCGGTACTCGTAACCGGTACCGATTCAGTCACTACCCGTTACACATTTACCCGTGATGACGGTTACCTGGATGGCGAAGAACGAACAGTTCCCGTTGTAGAACAAGGGATTGAGCGTGCCGAGGGAACGCTGTCCATCCTGAAAAACGGAGATGATAAAAATGTAAAGGCTGCAGAAAACGAAAAGGTAACTGTGAAAATCCTGGATAATCAGATAGATATTTATTCCCGGGAAGTATACAACCTTCTGCATTACAGGTATGACTGCAATGAACAACTCGCATCAAAGCTCATCGGATTGATCAATTATAAATTACTGATGCAATATGAAGGCAAGTCATTCAACTTTGACAGGGATGTAAACCGGATCATCAGCCGTTTGCTGAAAAACCAGAACAAAGAATTTTTATGGTCCTGGTGGGATGTATCTGCCAATACTTCTTACTGGATATCAGCCCATATACTTTGTGCGTTGAAATGTGCGAAAGACGCAGGTTATCCTGTTGAACTGGATATAGAGAATATTGCCAGGAAGGCAGAGTATAATTTCGACATCCGGAAAAGTTTCAGCCTGTCCGATATAGATTTACTGAATGCTTTGGCCGGATGGGGTGTTGATATAAGGTATTCGAAATACATTCCTGTCCTGGATTCCCTTATAACCGCAACAGAGCATGAAGATATGACACAGAATCATCTCCATGATTATTCAGGCCGGTATTCTTATTTAAAAGAAAAATTGCTTCTCCAGGAAATCAGACAGATGAAAGGCCTTCGTTATCAGCAGGATAGCCTTATGAAATATAAGAAAGAGGGGATGCTGGGGGATGTATACTTTTCAGATGAAAAATCAAGCCGGCATTGGTATGACGATGATCTGGCCGCCAATGTTGTTGCCTACCGGATAGTGAGACATGATTCCCTGCTGAGAGACCTGTTAATGCCCATGCAAATGCATTTCATTGATTCACGTAAAAATTACGGGTGGAATACTTACCAGTCTTCAAGTTTACTTATGAACGTACTTCCTGATCTCTTAAAAGATGGCTATACAAAAGGCCGCACTGCGACAGTTCAAATAGATGGAAAAGAGAATATGACAATCACCGACTTTCCATATTCTGTGGAGTTAATGCCGAACGAGGAAATACATATTCACAAAGAATCAGGTCTGCCACTTTATTATATGCAATATGTCAATGAACGCGTTACGAATGCAAAAACAGGTATTGCAGGATTCAGGATCAGAACCTATTTCAGTAATAATACCTTACTGCTTGAAGCAGGCAAACCTGCAGATCTCATAGTGGATGTGGATGTAGATAAGGAATCATCTGCTGAAAATGTTATGATAGAAGTACCGATACCGGGTGCCTGCAGCTATGCTGATAAACGACAGTTAAATGATGGAGTCGAAACACATCGTGAATACTTCAGGGACAGGACCATGATATTCTGTGAAAAGCTGGTTCCCGGAAAATACAGTTTTGTGATCCACTTGCTCCCCCGATTCACAGGCAGGTATTATATAAATCCTTCCCAGGTTTCGCTTATGTATATTCCGGTGGTCAATGCCAATACAGATATGAAGCAGGTGGAGGTCAGACAGTATTAAAGGTATAATTTACGTATATCTGGTCTATAAATACAACAACCGTGTTCAGGGTCAGTGGATTATATCAAAATAACCCTTGATTACATGCGAATTTGCAAAAGACTATTAACTTTAGCCGAAATCAGCCAAATTACCGGGCAAAACCTGAAAATTATTCTCCATGAAGCCTTTTAAGATTTCCTCTTTCTTTTTCCTTGTAGCACTGACTGTTACTTTAGCAATTCAACCGGTCAGATCGCAACAAATCAACTGGACGCATTTTCGCGGAACCAATCTGAATGGAGTTTCAGAGGATCAAAATGTGCCAATCACCTGGAACGA
This sequence comes from uncultured Bacteroidales bacterium, assembly GCA_963808745.1. Taxonomy (GTDB): domain Bacteria; phylum Bacteroidota; class Bacteroidia; order Bacteroidales; family UBA10428; genus UBA5072. Next base: position 438,772 of record CAWEGX010000003.1, on the reverse strand, counting down.
TTCAACCAATGTAGTATGGAAAACCGGCATTCAGGGCAAAGGATGGTCGTCTCCTGTTGTATTTGGCGACCAGATCTGGGTAACTTCTGCAAATGAAGACGGAAAACAGATGGCTGGGATTTGTCTCGACTTTAACTCGGGAAAGATGATATACAATATTAGTCTGTTTCAGCCTGATTCCGCCTTCCCGAAGCATTCTATAAACACGTATGCAACGCCCACGCCCTGTATTGAAGAAGGATTTGTTTACCTGAATTTTGGAACATACGGAACGGCTTGTGTCGATACCAGGAACGGGAAAGTGGTTTGGACAAAGAACTGATTTGAATTGTGATCATGTTCAGGGGCCGGGTTCTTCTCCCATCCTGTATAAAAATCTGATCATCCTGCACATCGAAGGCGTTGATGTTCAATACCTGGTTGCACTCAATAAGCAGACCGGCGAAACAGTCTGGAAGACAGATCGCCCGGTTAATCTTTATGAACCATTGGCTCCGATTGGCAGAAAGGCCTACACTACCCCAATCATCATGAATGTCAATGGTGAGGATTTGTTAATATCGAACGGCTCCGCTGTTTGTATAGCCTACAATCCTTTAACGGGAGAAGAAGTATGGAGGATTGTGGAAGGTGAGGATTCAACCATTGCCATGCCTTTCTCTGAAAACGGGATAGTCTATTTTTTTCCCAGTTTTGTAACCGGCCCTGATGGTGAAAAATACGCTGAATTGCTGGCTGTAAATCCTGAAGGAAAAGGCGATGTTACCAGAACCAATGTACTCTGGCGGTTTAAATCTCCTGTCCTGCAATTGCTTACGCCACTGATTAATGATGGCCTGATTTATACCGTCGACACCCGGAATATGCTTTATTGCCTCGATGCCAAAACAGGCAGGGAGGTCTATTCCAAAAAGTTGAAGCAGAAATACAATTCATCCCCGGTTTTTGCAGGAGGAAATATCTATTTTACTTCTGTTAAAGGTGAAACGATGGTTCTTAAACCAGGAAATCAACTTCAGATTTTGGCTGAAAATAAATTACCCGGAGAGGTTTATGCCACGCCGGCTTTTCTCCGGAATTCAATCCTGATGAGAACCGATAGCCAGTTGTACCGGATAGGTTTGAAATAGCTGGCGGATATTCAGATTTAAAAAGTCAAGAGAACTAAGTTGATTATTTTTATGCTTGGAATCTACTTTATGGAATCTGAATTGAATTTTCCTGGTTTTGTTATCGACTAATTTAAATACGATGAAAATTATTAACAGGATTATTTTGGTGGTATTCATTCTCTTTATTTCAGGAAGTTTATTTGCGGAGCAGGGTAAAAATTACCCGGCGATCGTGTTTAATGACAAATTAACTCCTTTACTGCCGAATTCAATCAAAATAGATGGTTATATAGGTGAAAAAATTGATCAGTGTATTCAGAATCGTATCATGGTTCAGAATGTTGAAAGCCTGCTAGATATCTTTAGGATCCGGCAAAAGGATAATTTTGGTTTTAACGGTGAGTTTTTTGGCAAGTGGTCAGCAGCGGCAGCGCTAAGTATCAGGTATCAACCCAATCAGGCACTGCAGGAAGAAATGAACCAGGCTGTTGGAGACTTAATTAAAACGCAATCGTCAGATGGATATATCACTACCTATAAAAAGGGGGATGAGTTCCAGATGTGGGATGTATGGAACCAAAAATATGTATTACTTGGTCTGATTGCCCAATATGACTTAAACGGGAATAAGGAATACCTGGATGCTGCCGTTAAAAGTGCGGATCATCTTATGAGTTGCCTGGGTCCCGGCAAAATAAGTCTGGAAGAATATGGTCACCCTGCGCATAAAGGCGGCTGTAATTATTCAATCCTCGAACCGATAGTATTATTATATGAACGAACCGGTGAAAAACGATACCTGGATTATGCAAATTACATTGTAGCCTCCTGGAGCAAACCCAGTAAGTATACGAAAAATGGAGTTCATTTTATGGAGGATATAGAAAATGGTGTTCCATTAGTAGAGTCAGAAGTAATCCATGCATACACATTGATGTCCAACTTTGAAGGGTTATGCGAATTATACCGTGCAACAGGCAACAAGCGTTACCTCAATGTATGTGTTATGCTTGGGAATAAGATAATAAAGGATGAATTGATGATCAATGGTTCGGTTTCCAATCATGAGTCGTGGTATAACGGTGCAACGGAACAAACCGAGATGCTGGAAACACCACAGGAAACCTGTGCAACAGTCACCTGGATGAAACTATGCTACCAGCTTTTGCGGTTGACCGGGGATTCAAAATGGGCCGATCAGTTGGAGATTTCTCTTTACAATGCCTTGTTGGGGGCGATGATGCCAAAAGGTGAATGGTGGGCTTATAATTCCCCGTTAAATGGAGAACGGGTTCCAAGTTCCCTCCAGGGTTCTGATCTGAGCTGTTGCGTTTCCAGTGGACCCAGGGGATTACTGATCACGCCCGGGTGGGCTGTCATGAATGACTTAAAAAACGGACCGGTTATTAATTTATATTCAGCGGGAACTGCTTCATTCAAACTTCCCAATGGTAAAAATGTATCTATCATCCAGGAAACAGATTATCCGGTTAATAACCTGATCAGTCTGATTATTCAACCTGAAAATACATCTTCATTTGTATTAAAACTGAGAATACCCGAATGGAGCAAACAATCCGTTCTTAAAGTGAACGGGGAAACCATTTCCTGCAAACCCGGTTCTTATGCAAGTATTAAGCGTATCTGGAATAAAAATGATAAAGTTACCCTTGAACTTGATCTCAGGGGAAGGATTATCCGCGCTCCGAGCGGCGCTCCGCAACAGGCAATCATGAGAGGTCCTGTATTATTGGCCATGGACAGTCGCCTGGTTCAGGAACAGGATAGTACGGTTTGGTTAATATCGCAGCCTTATCAGTATGAAACCTATATTCCGGAAAATGGTAAAGGCTTTATTTCACAAAAGTATAATTTTCCACCTGCAGGCATGGATGGATATATAGACCTGAAACCGATAGCATCCCCGGATAAAAATATAAGGATGGCTTTTGATGTTTCATTTATTGTTCGTCCCTGGCATTTTTTCCTTCATCATGAAAAGCACATCATTATGTGTGATTTTGCATCCGCCGGAAATGAGTGGAGTACCGGTAATTCATTCAGGGTGTGGCTTTCGCAACCATTATTTATGGGCAATCTATATTCATGGGGTGCCGGAAAAGTGCTATCACTTCCCAGTCCAAGATGTACTGTTCCGTCCTATATATTGAAAGCCATGGAAGACAAGTGAAGGAAGAATGTGCCAGGTGGTTCACCGTCATTGATTTTCTACTTTATTTATAACCACATTTCTTTTTTTTGAAATGTTTTCTTTTGAATCCTATATTTATCAAAATTCACTTGATTTGGACTTTTTATTATTGTAATTTTTGTTTTTCTAAATGACTAAGCAGTCATTATACTGCTCATTTATAAACCAAAATAACTACTTATGAAGACAAAATTACTTTGTATTTTATTGTTTGCATTGTCCTCTGTGCTCTCCAGTGCACAGGTGATTTTTGATCCCGCTACTTATCCAAAGGATTCGCTTCCGGCAGGTATGGCCCTCGATACCATCGATGGTACTGTTTATGTTCAGATTATTCTGAATGCATGGAGCTCTTATATTAAAATTGATCCTTCAGTCGCGATCAACGAAAATGCAACTCATTTCCGAACTGTTGCCAAATTAGGTGCCGGCGTATCGGGATTTGAACTTTCCAAAATAAACACTTTCCTCAAACTGGTTGACCCAAATTGGACCGAACTGGCAGCTGCAGGCAATGCCAGCAGTGCAACCCTGGCCAAATATCAGGTGAAACTTGCCAAAATCGATCAGGTTGGTTATATTCAGGTTGCCGGTCAGGAAACCACTAACTGGTCAGCTGTTATAGGGGATACCCTGTGGCTGGGAAAGGTAATGGCTGTTGAGGTTGACCCCCAGGCCATTTTTGATCCCGCAGTTTATGATCCCGACTTATTACCCGATGGCGCAAGCATTGTGGAATTGGATGGTGTCAAGTATTGCCAGATTGTTCTTAATACGGGAAATACTACCATTTCGACCTTCCCCTTTAGTATCGGCAATGAATTCAATTATCTCAGGACAAAAATGAAATATAGTGTCGGTCTATCCGGCGTTGAGCTGTCAAAAATCAGTGTCAATGCTGATGTGTTCACCCCCGACGGAATCTTACTTAGTCCCGCAGTGATAACCTCTCTCGCCAGCTCTGAATGGTCAATCTATAAAAAACCAATTAATAAAGGACAGGTAGGACTTCTGAAGGTTGCGGCTTCATTATGGGATGGGACGGCAGTTGTTGGTGATACTGTCTGGATTGGTAAAGTGAGGGCCATTAACGTTGAACCCGGGGTAATTTTTGACCCTGCCCAGTGCGACCCTGGTGAATTACCTGCCGGTATGGAAATTATCAGCCTTGGCGGTACAAAATACCTTCAGGCACTTTTAAATGGCTGGAGTTCCTTTCATACCTGTGGATCCGATAAATGCAACCGCTGCCAATACACACTTCAGCACAGACGTAAAATATGCTGTAGGCACTTCTGGCTTTGAACTGGATAATATAAACACTTTCCTCAAACTTGCATCGGATGACTGGACTGAATTGGCTGCCTCGGGAAGTGCAAGCAGTGCTGAATTTAAAAAATACACTGTTGCAATTCCTACAAAGGGATTGGTTGCCAACTTCCAGTTTGCCGGCCAGGAAACGACCAACTGGGGCGCTGTAACAGGAGATACCCTGTGGATCGGCAAGCTATATTTTGAAGATATGACAGCCCCCACTGCACCGGGTAACCTGACTGCCAATGTAGATACCTCATGCGTAACATTAAAATGGGATGCTTCAACCGATAATGCCAGTATCAGTGGTTATGTGGTTTCCCAGGATGGAACAGTAATCGATACGACAAAAAGAAAAGAGTTAGAAGTTACCGGTCTGGCTGATGGCACCTACAACTTTAGCGTGTTTGCTCTTGATCCGTCCGGCAATCAATCGCCAGCCAGTTCGGTTGAAGCAATCATTCTGACTGTGCCAACTGCTGTTCAACCACAAAGTGCTGAAAAACTTAAAATTTATCCAAATCCGGTTACTTCAACCTTGCAGGTGAATCGCGTTCAGGATATCCTTGAAATTAAAATCATCAATATGACAGGTTCTATTGTAAGGACTGTTCATAATACGAACATGGTTGATGTTGGTGATTTGAGAGAAGGACTTTACCTGATACGGGTAAAAACGTCCTCAAGTATTTACTCGAGTACTTTTATAAAGAAATGAGTTGATCCAATAATCATTTAAAGGCTGACTTTTAATTAAGTCAGCCTTTTTTTATTGCATACAAAAGCCAGTCGGTTTGACTACATTTGTGGATAAGTTTACAGTTCTTATACCCAACTAATCAACAGGAACTTATTCCCAATTATGAGTGGTCAATTTATTCCGACGGAAGATGATTATAATTACAGGCTTTTCCACAATGGGCATCAAGTCAAAAGAAATAAAAACTGAAACATGAAAAATTGGTTAATCCCCAGAAATCCAGGAAAATACCCGCTGTTACTGACATTTATAGCCTATTGCCTTCTTATCATGAATGAAAATAAATCGTTTGCCCAAAACCAGGCAAAAACAAATCCTGAATCACACATTAAACTGGCCTTAAATGCCTTCTCATTCAATGATGTTTTAATGGAAAAAGGAACGCCTGAAAAGCCGGTATTTACACTGTTCGATCTTTTGGACTGGTGTGCCGGACAAAACATAGAAGCACTTGATATTACTGCATATTATATCCCCGGTTATCCGGAAATACCGCCGGATGAATACATCTACGAACTTAAACGAAAAGCCTTCGGGTTAGGAATCGACATCAGCGGGACAGGCATTCGAAACAATTTTGCATCACCCGATCCTGCTGTTAGAGCAGCTGATGTTGAACGGGCCAAAAAATGGATCCTGGTTGCAGAAAAATTAGGTGCCCCGGTTATACGGTTATTTGCTGGAGAAATTCCCAAAGGATATGAAAACAAATGGGATGAAGTTGCAGGATGGATGATTGAATGTTTTAAAGAGTGTGCAGATTTCGGTATGCAACATGGAGTTATCATTGGCATTCAGAACCACGGAGACATGCTCCAGACTGCCGGGCAATGCATCAAAGTGGCAAAAGCAGTCAATTCAAAATGGGCCGGAATTATACTTGATACCGGGAATTTTAAAGTTGATGATCCCTATGCCGATATTGAAGCAGTTATTCCCTATACCGTAAACTGGCAGGTGAAAGAAAGTGTGTATGGAAACACCAGCGAAGTGAAGACTGATTTTACCCGATTAATGAAAATAATAAAAAAGAGTGGTTACCGCGGCTATATCCCTGTTGAAACCTTGAAGCTGGTCGGGAAAGATAAGCCTTATGATCCGTTTGTATTAGTGCCTCAAATCATGAGGGAACTAAATGATGCAAAAAACGAAGTCTATAAATAATCCGGACACTTTTTAGAATCCGGGCTTTGCTATTTTCTATAATTTATAATCTCTTCTGCATTATTCCTGGGCGTTGCTCCTGAAACAGCATCCACACTTTTATCAACATTGCCGATCCGCAGGACAATCACTGCTTTATACCCTGTCGGGATCTGGAAAAACTCCTTCTTTGAATTGATGTTTCCAACCGGACTGCCGTAAATGCGTGCACCAAGGCCAAGACCATGTGCAGCCACAAACATGCTCTCGGTGGCCAGTCCGCAATCGAAATCGGGGGTAGTTCCTTCCTGTGATTCAATCCCGGAAACGATAATCAGCACATTTCCCGGAACCACATTACTGATTGCCTCCTTCATGGTTGCTTCATCTTTAATTACCGTGAACTTCCATGGCTGCTTATTCCTTGCACTGGGAGCCTTAATGCCGCATTTCAAAATCAAATCGAGTTGTTGATCGGTTACAGGCTCGGAGGAGTATGCCTTTTCGGAGTAACCTGTAAGTATAACCTGAGCAACACAATTGTCAGCGGTCTGAGCATTCAATGTTGATGCAGCAAAAAGGATAACAGCAAGTAATGACAACTTTATTTTCATGTCGGGATGGTTTTAAGGGTTCATTTAAAATCGGCATACAAATTACTCAAAATAATTCACATATCATATCAGCGACCAGCTTCTGACCGATTGCAGTTAATATACTTTACTAATTAACAAGAACCTACCCCTGGCCCTGAATGGTCAATTAAGCCTCGCTGCATAAGGTTAAGATCTTTGGCTTCTGCACACACCTGCTGAACCTGGTAATGGTGTAATTATTACCTCTGAACTTCCTTTATCTGCATTATCCACAACAAAGCGGCACCTGTAATTGCACCATATAACAGAGTACCCATGAAAAATGCCCAGATTGATATTTGAGTTACAATAATGCAAATACCCCAGCCCAGTGCACTTGCAAATATCCAAAAACCGCTATTGTAAAAATATCGTCTTAAAATTGTCCATTGCAAAAGGCCAATCAACAGCCCCGCACAAGCAAAAATCAAAGATTCAGGAATTGGTTTAAATTCAATGAACCTTAATTCACCCCTGTTGAGACCCATTCTCCAGAGAATTATACCTGCTATCAATTCTGTGATAGCAAAGCCGATAATCAAAGCATAGATCCAGGTTGAAGTTACATCGAACAACTTTCGCAAGAGGGATCTTTGATAAACACCTGTTCCAAAACCTATTACAGCACCACCCGCAATTTGCATCAGGGTTTGTGAAAGAGGTGTTCCCCATTCTGTCATAGTAAATCCAAAGGCTGTATGTACTAATAGCACAGCAAAAAGACTGATTATATAGCTCAAGGGTACTATTCCAAAACTTAATAGTGTCCATCCATAGAAAAATTGAAATTTTTCGCGATTGGTATTTATTGGCATGGTTGTTTGTTTTATTCCGTTCAACCCCGTCAAATGTTGCCTCCCCGATGATCAGGGGAGGCAACTTTTTTAACTTGTACAATGCCTGTTGACCAGGGATTACAGGCAGTCTGCTAATTCTTTAAATTTCCTTTATCCACCAATGTCTTACCATCAACATCTAAAGTACATCCCGGGAGAAAGAACTGGTACGAAAATGGAGATTTGTTTTCTCCCCCTGCCCATGCATTGTTGCCAATGGCCACTGTTAACATTCCTGCCGGTACCCAGTTGGCAAATTTACTACCTGGTTTCAGTTTTACATTCGGATTTATTCCAAGATCAATGACTGAAAACTCTTCTTTTCCTGCTGCGGCAGCATCATAATACGCCTTCAATGGTTCAAGACCTGATTTTGCAGTCATTGAAATAAGTTTACCCTTTGAAAAAGTGAGGGTCAGTCCGGTAATTTCCTTATCCTGATAAAAAACATTTTCAACTACGATCTTGCCTTCAGCTGTTCCAGGAACCGGACTCAAATAAACTTCGCCTGCCGGAAAGTATACCTGGGAAGATGCAAATCCCTTTTGGAGGTCCTCAGGGGATAAGGCACCATCACTGACGATCACCGGCCTGTTTTCAATGCGTACCTTCAGGTCAGTCCCGTTTGGATTGGTAATGTGTACCTCTTTGCCGGCCATAAGTAACGATTTCACGGATTTACCGGTAGCCTCGAGTTTGGTATAGTCTACGTTCACTCCATTCCAGAACATATCTGTCAGTTCATTCAATGTCAAACCATATTGTTTGGCTTTAGCCTCGGTTGGATACAGCCCGTTCCCCAGATAAATTCCTCTCACATTTCTTTTCATCAACAGTTCATTTACCGGTTCAAAGGCTTTGTTAATTGTTACAAATCGTTCGGGTGGGATATCCGACAACAAACCCGGATTTTCATTCGTTTCCACACTGATAAATGCATTTACAAATCCGGATAATTTCATGTCAAGTTCCGGGGTTTGTGTATCGTATTTTACCGGAACTTCGGTAAACATGCGGCGGGTCATCCTGTCACTTCCTATAACCACTAACGGAAACGCCCCTTGTTTCCTGACATTTACAGCAATATCCTCCAACAACTCATTATCCCTTACCGATCCAATGACAGCAACAATTTCACCTTCTTTAACGGCTCCGCATTGGGTTACCAGTTTTTGAGCCAGGGTTTCATACACTTCAGCATTACCACTTTTTTTCATGGTCTGTGCTGTTGAAATGGATAATGATCCTGTGATCATTAATCCCATTACAACGAATTTCAGTGTTTTCATTGTGGTTTTGATTGTTTAATTTTTAAATTGAGAATTATAATCAAGGGAGAATAAGTAAGTTACGAAAACTGGAACCGTTTGTCAAGTGGATTTTGATGAATGATGAAAGAACACTATCCAGCGTGAGATCATGCATGTAATTACCATCTCTGTCGCAGGAAAATGTTCAGAAATTCAGAAACCGGAATAATAAGTAAGCTCAAAGTACAATTCAAATTCATCAAGGTACAATCCAGCAATTAAATAGGCCCATTGGGAGGAATTATCTTTTATTGTGATAAACCCCTTGGTATTTTTACCTTGAAAGATAATATTCTGAACCTTCCACTCCATATATCATGAATAAGACTGAAAAAAAACAATCGTTCATAAACCTTTTCTGGCTCTTATTGGGATGCGCTTTTCTTCTGTTTATGGGCGGTAAATGGAACCTGCCTGCTATTACGTGGATAGGATCCATCTTCTTTTTAAGATACTTCAGGATGGTACGAGGTTTCCGGGGGATTATGCTTGCATTTCCATTTATTCTTCTTGCATCACATATATATTTCATCGGTTTGGCAGAACAGGTAGAATTGTCATTTAAAATTCTCATCGCCCTGAGTTTTACACTGTATATCATGGTACCTTGCCTGATAGACAGATTCCTGCACAAAAGATTCCGCAACCCGTTTCATTCAACCCTTGTCTACCCTGCCGCCCTGATTGCCATCCAATTCGCACTTTCCTATGTTGAGCAACTGGGAACTATTCTTCACTGGACCGGCTCGATGTTCTCATATAAACCTCTTTTACAGCTTGTTTCCATTACCGGCGTTTGGGGCCCTTCCTTTTTGGTCGGATGGCTGGCTTCTACAATCAATCTTTTGTGGGAGGAACAATTTAACCTATGGAAAGTCAAAATTCCGGTTGTTGTGTTCATTGGATTGATTTTTACCGTGATACTGTGGGGCAGTATCCGTATGCTTTTCCTTGCTCCTAAACCTGGCACTGTCAAGGTTGGATCGGTAGTGGTTGGATTTCAGGAGGATAACTTCTTTTATACTTATGATGACATGCCTAAAAAAATAAAGCTTGAACAGAAAGAGAAATACCGTGAATTAACCCACCAGGTGCAGGATGAATTGTTTTCTACTTCAGAACAGCTTTTACCGTCGGGAATTAAAATTCTTTCATGGGCAAGTGGAAACGCAGTTGTGTTCGCCGAAGACGAAGATCAGTTGATCGAGCGAATGCAGAATTTTGCCAGAAAACATCAAATTTACTTTTTTCCAAGCCTGCTCGTACTTGGCGATTACAAAGGTGCTGATGAAAATCATGTACTTGCTATTCAACCCGATGGAATAATTGCCTACGACCATTACAAAGGCAGAAGTCCAAACAAAGGATACTACCAGGGCAATCTTGTCGAAATCATAAAGACGCCTTATGGAAGAATTGCCTCACCTATTTGTTATGAAATGGAGTTTCACCGTTTCATCCGGCAGGCAGGGAAAAAAGGTGTGGATATCCTCATTGTGCCGGGTGATGAACCCGCGAGGGGCGCTTCCAATATGCATACTGAATTGTCGATGCTACGTGCCATTGAAAACGGATGCTCGATGTTAAGAACAACCCTTGAGGGGTTAACCATGGGCGCTGACTACCAGGGGCGGGTTCTTTCACAAATGAATTTTTATAATACAATGAATAACAGGACTATAATTACAGAAATGCCTATGAAAGGAGTGCGGACCATCTATGCCCAAACGGGCGACTGGTTCGCTTATTTCTGCATTGTTTTGCTTATCCTTCTGACAACCCTGGGTATTTTGAAAACCTCTGCCCACAAGGCAGCATAAAATCAAACCAAACATGGCAGCAAGTTAAAAAAGTATTACTTTTAGGTATATCTGTAAAACATGAAAAGCATTCCTGCAAGGACAGTCCTGTATAGTATTTGTATTTCATTTATGTCGCCGGTTATATCTCAGGCGCAGGATACCATAAATGATTACTGCAACCAGAGCATAAAAGAGTCTTTAGTTCCCATTCATCCCGGTATACCAGGTAAACAGGAGTTCTGGAATAAAAACTCCAGAATGTTTAAAAATGCTCCCTCATTTAATAATAACGGCAAAAGCTGGTTGTTTAACGAATCCCGCACATATCGGTATACTGCATTTTCATTTACTGACCATAAGGAATATACTTTCCTGGCGAATACTCCCTATGAAGCGTTAACGCCAATCTGGGACAAGATTCCAAATGGAAATATATACCTTAAAGTTGAAGGGATCAGTACCAATGGAATAGATATTGATTTGGCCGGAAGCCGGATGTTTTACAAATCACCTGTATTTTGCCCACCCTATCCCGGGCCAAAATATTCTTATAAACAGGCACTTCTGAAAGGTCTGAAATTCTTATACAACCAGCCCTATATAAAAAACTGGTACTTTACCGGGAAGCCCGATCATCAGGATTATCCCCTATATTGTTATCCTGCAAAAATTGCCGGGACACTTATTTATGGGATGATAATGTACCACAAATATTTCCCGGAAAATGATACATCAATGGTTATCGCTCGCAAGGCTGCCGACTATCTGATGAGAACAGCCGAACCAGCCGGATCTCCATTGGCTTTTTTTCCCCAGGTTTATGAAGGGGATGCACTGACTGCCGGAAGATTCAGCAAAGAATTAATATTGATGCAACCTGCAGAAACGGGTGAGGTATTTCTTTATTTATATGAAGCAACAAGGGATCATCAATACCTGGATTACGCGATTAATATTGCCAATACGTACGCAAAAAATCAGTTACCGGACGGGACCTGGTATATCAGGATCAATAAGGAGACAGGAAAGCCTGTTACGGAAGTTCTCTGTATTCCTATAGGAATTATTAATTTTCTGACCATCCTCATTGACAAATATCACCAGGAGCAATTCAGGCCGGTTATCGGACCCGCTGTGACCTGGATAATGAATAATCCGGTTAAAACCTATGACTGGACCGGCCAGTTTGAAGATTACGCCGCGGCATCTCCCTATGAAAATCTGACCAAATATGAAGCTGCCTGGTTTGCACAATACCTCCTTGAGAACAGGGCTAAAGATGCCTCATATGAAAGTATGGCAAGGGAGTTGATCTCATTTTGCGAGGATCAGTTTGTTTTTTGGGAAAAACCAGATATATATGACTCATTTGGCACTTTGGCAAACAGGTGGGCCGTACCCTGCACTGCAGAACAATATCAGGGCTATGTTCCTGTGGATGCAAGCAGTGACCATATGGTTAATACTTACCTTAAAGCATATAAAATTCTAGGCGAACCAATATACCTGGAAAAGGCAAAAGCATTGGCAAATACAATTGTAAATATTCAGGATGAAAATGGAAAGGTCCCGACTTTTCTTACGCCAACCTTGCCTGAATTCTGGCTTAATTGCATGATTGCAAGCCTGATTATGTTTGAGGAAATGTCTTCAGTTGAATAACCAGGTAAGGCTTTGCCCTTATGTATCCCTGTTTTCTTCAGTGGGTTTGCCCCTCCACCAACTGGCCAGAACCGAACCTGTAATATTCATCAAGGGTCCAAATATGGCCGGAGCCAATCCTACCGTTGCAATTTTCCCCATCTGAAGCGCCAGTCCGGAGGCGAGCCCTCCATTCTGCATACCCACTTCAAAAGCAACAGTCCGGCGGTCCTTTTCAGACATGCCGGAAATCCAGGAAACACAATATCCAAGTAAATAGCCTGTAAGATTATGAAGAAGACTTGTTATGATCAGCAATGCTCCGACTTTTAACAGGCTGTCACGTCCTGTAGCTGTAATTATGGTAATGATCACTGCAATTCCAACCATTGAGATAAGTGATAATATCTTGCTCATCCATAAGTTGCTGCCTTTAAGGAGATAACGAAGCATAACAGCCACAATGGCCGGCAGGAAAAAGAACCAGCACATCGATTTCATAAAAGCAATAAGAAATCCGGTTATATCGGTTTGCTTCGATTTCATATAAACCAGGTTAGTAAGAAGGATTATTATGAAGTAGCTGATTAACTGAACTATTTTCCCCCTCTGTGTTTCTTTCCCGGCGGAGAACAGGTTGAAAATAAAGCCGGCTACAATGGGAAGGATTATCATATTCAGGATATCCAGCATCATTTTCCAGAAGCTCACCTCAATAAACTGTCCTCCAAGGAATTTCATAAGAAAAGGGGTGATAACCGGAGAAAGTAAGGTTGAAATTGCTCCGATTGTAACTGCAAGGGCAAGATTGGCCCTGGCAATATATGACATCACGTTTGAGGCGAGTCCGCTTGGTACGCATCCTATCAGGATTATCCCGGCCTTGATTTCGGGCGTAAAATTAAAAATGCTGGCAATGCCAAAGCCTACCAGTGGCATTATAATGTAGTGAGATCCAACCCCGATAAATACTCCTTTGGGCATTTTAATGACTCCCGTAAAATCGTTTAAACTCATTTGCGATCCCATACCGAACATGATAATCTGAAGGAGGGGAACAATAAGTGTTTTCAATTGAAAGTTGCCTATCGAAGTGAAGTATTGAGGATAAAACATGGAGGCTGTGACTGCCATAAAAATCCAAACAGTATAGGACAAGCCTTTTACCCCTTCAAATCCCCTTACTGCAATGGCAAGGAAAAGGAAGAAGCCTATAAAAAAAGGACCTGACTTTGAAATAATCCCTCCGGCAATCATTGCCACGGTAATGACCAGGCATACCATGCCCATGATCAATGCAATCTTATAAATGTTTTTTCGGTTCAAAATATGAAAATTATTTTATTGAAATACTAACTCCAAAGTCTGTCATGCGAAATATTCCTGTCCCACTCCGGTGTTGGCTCAAAATAACCTTTATTGTTGGGATCAAGATGTTTCCTTACTTCCTCTTCATTAAGTTCAATACCCAATCCGGGTGAGTCTAACGGAACATTTCCAAATCCTTTTGTAATCATCGGTTGTGTTCCCGTCACCTTCACCAGGTTTTCCCAAAATGGACTATCCACCGAGTGATGCTCCAGTGCCAGAAAGTTCTGGGTGGCAGCTGCGCAGTGAACATTGGCCATAAAGCAAACCGGTGACCCTGCCATATGCATGGCCATTGCCACACCGTTTTCCTCCGCATAATCGCCGATCCTTTTTGTTTCCAGCAGACCCCCGGAGGTTGCAAGATCCGGGTGGATAATATCAACTGCATGAGCATCAATCAGAGGCTTAAACCCGTCTTTGAGCATATAAATATCTTCTCCTGTGCAGGTTGGTGTTTCCAGGGCATCGCTGACTGTTTTCCATTGAGCCGTATTAAACCATGGAACCATATCTTCCAGCCAGGCCAGCCTGAACTTTTCCATTGCCCGACCGAAGCGGATTGAATTATTAATATCAAAATGGCCAAAATGGTCAGATGCCAGGGGAATTTCATATCCTACGGCATTTCTGATAGTCTCAACATAGTCTGACAGTTCCTCAATGCCTTTTTCCGTGATCTGTACCTGGGTAAAAGGATGCAGGGTGTTTCCATAACCCATATATTCTCTCAGGTTGTATTGTTCCAGCCCACCCCAGAATTTCTTATTCATAATAGTCCCTTCGGTTGCACTTACAAGATGTATTCCCAGGTCCATTTTTAACCATGTAAAGCCCTGATCATCAATCCTCTTCTTTAATTTGGCGGCAAATCCCTCCGGATCGTTAACGCCGGGAGTATCTGCGTATAACCGTATTTTGTCACGGTATCTGCCGCCAAGCAGTTGCCAGCAAGGAACACCATAAGCTTTGCCGCACAAATCCCAGAGTGCCATTTCCACTGCACATACTCCGCCTCCCTGGCGGCCATGGAATCCAAACTGTCGGATTATCTTGAACAACATCTCCACATTACAGGGATTAAGGCCCATGATGCGGCTTTTAAGCATCAGCGCATACCGTTCATCAGCTCCGTCTCTTACCTCGCCCAGCCCGTAAATACCCTGGTTGGTATCTATCCGGATAAGCGCTTTGCGGCCGCTGACTGCGAGAACAGCCACCCGCAAATCGGTGATTTTCAGGTCGGATGGAGCCGAGGAACGCTGTACTTTTGAGGTGGTTTCAGCAATAGTGTCCTCAATTGACATTGTCATAAAGCCGCCAAGAGCAACTCCACCCAATGCAGCTTTTCTAAGGAAGTTTCTACGACTTTTGCCGCTGTTCTCCTCCTGCCTGTTTTTTTCAACAATCTGCTGTATAATACTTTTCATAACTAATGATTTATTATTTAGTAATTACGTTCTTTCAGATAGTTGTCCAGTTCGGTTCTTGTCATAGGCAACTTACCCGGGTAATTATTCAACCAGTCCAGGAAGTCCTTCTTAATTTCTTCTGACCATTGGCTGTCTATTTGTCCGGCCAGGTATTTTTTTTCACGAAGGCGCTGATGTCCAAACTCATCGCGAAGCGCAGTAACTTCGGAAGTCAATACAAGGTCTTCGACAAGATAGGCCGGAATGAAGATCACACCATATCTTTTAGCAAGAACAACATCCCCGGGTAATACAGTTGCCCGTCCTACCCGTATTGGGGCATTGATCGAAGTCAGCATCATCTGCTGAATATAGGAAGGGTCCGATCCTTTAATCCATCCATTGAAGCCATCTATCTCGCTTAATCCTTCCACATCTCTTACGGAACCATAGAATATAACTCCTCTTTTCGACCTGGCATAAATTGAGTTACCCAGATTATCGCCAATGAGTGTGCCATCGGCAATCTTACCATATGAATCGGCCACATACACATCTCCTTCCCTGAGCACATCAATTGGCCATGAGTTTGTTCCGCCTTGCTGTGCCCTGTTTTCAATCTTGCCCTGTTCCTTAACCTGTTTTTCAAGATCAGGTCGTAAAGGCATGTACTGGGCAGTGACTACACGCCCGGTCATACTGCTGTCGGGATGGATAATAGTCCAGTCACCTTCAAACTGGTTCATAAATCCCTTGTTACGCAATACACCCCAGGCCTCCTCTATTGATATGTTTTTCAACCTGTTAAGGATATTCTCAGAAACCTTAGGCCGCCCGTCTTCAAACCGCTCACCTTTCCACTCAGCCGTCAAGGCCTTAATATATTCAGGAGAAGAACCAACATTCTGACCCTTGGCGAAAAATCCGGTCATAATGAATACTGAAATCGCTAATACTGTTTTTTTCATTTTAGCAAATTATTTTGTTATACGTTGATAATAATTCAATTAAACCTTAAAAGAAGTTCAGCATAATATACCGGGAAAATCATACTCAATATGACAAGCTGCATTTTTCTATTTTATAATTGAGAAAATATACATAATTTGTATTTCTTAAAGAAATATTCAACTGACAAACTAACATTATGAATGCAATTAACCGTCGGAATTTCATAAGAACGTCTGTTTTGGGAGGAGTAGCCGCTTCTTTTATTAGTTCTTCAAACACCTTTGCTGCCTTTCAAAAAATTGCATCCTGGCAAAAACAGGAACCTTTTTCTTCCAGTGTTGCCATCACTACAGGTGATAACAGGGCTGACCTTGCATTCCGTGCCCTGCAACCATACTCGAAACAAATCAAGCAAGCCATCGGGAATCTTCGTGTGGTTCTCAAACCTAACAATGTTTCAACCAGCATACCTTTAAGTTCAACCCATGTCGATACCCTTGAAGGCATACTGGAATTTCTCAAATCCATCAATAAACTTGATAATGTGATCATTGCCGAGTCACCTGCCGATGGACCTGCACTTGACGGATTCAGCAATTATGGGTACATGCGGCTCGTCAATAAATATCCCGTTAAACTCGTTGATCTGGACCAGGAAGGATTTGAAGTACTCTATGTGTTTGATGAAAAGGATTTCAGACCGCATCCTGTAAGGTTTTCCCGTGTACTTCTGAATCCTGATTCCTATATTGTATCAGTGGCCAGGATGAAAACCCACGACCGCGTACTGGCCACTCTTTCCCTGAAGAATATTGTATTCGGGGCTCCCATAAAAGACGCGGGATTTGCATGGGGAGCAAATCACAAGGAAGGCACAAAGAGTGATAAAGCGATTGCACATGGAGGCGGATTCCGGGGCATCAACTACAATCTGTATAACCTGGCTCCCCGGCTTCATCCACAACTCGCCATCATTGACGGATTCGAAGGCATGGAAGGGAATGGCCCCACCCAGGGAACCCCGGTTGATCACAGGGTGTGTGTTGCAAGCACAGACTGGCTGGCAGCGGATCGTGTGGCCGTTGAACTTATGGGCATTGATTTTACAAAAGTCGGATATCTCAACTATTGCCATCAAACCGGCCTGGGTATGGCTGATTTAAGCCATATTGAAATTGTCGGCGAAAGTATACCCAATCATATAAAGCATTACAGGCTTAGTGACAATATTGAAAAACAGATGATCTGGATGACGCCGGCTTAATGGTAAGCCGGCAGTGATTCTGCGACAATATCGCGTGTTGCAGGGCATTTTATGCTATAGCAATTGTTGCTATTTAAATAGTGCAGGGTCCGTGGACCTTACATTGTTCTTAAAGGCAACCACGAAGGCCTCGGGAAACCCTGATTGCCTGCAGATTTTCTGAAGCTCCAGTGCAGCAGACAGAGTAGTAAATTCACCAACGGTATATCTGTAGGCTCCTAAATAGGAATATGCATAGGTCTTATAGCTTTTACCGCTTATTTCAATCTGATCCTCCTTTTGCTGATACTTCCTTGAATATATCTGCACCCGGTAGGATACCGCATCTTTTGCAACGGCAGCAGCTGGTTCAGGATTTTTGGTCATACCTGTGTTCTCTTCCACTTCAACAGGGAGATCACCGGGTATGATAACCGTTTTCCATTTTGGATGACCCTGTTTTTTTAATAGATCAAGATTCAGGACGATACCTGATTTAATGGAAGCAATAGCCTGCTTATCAATATCCGTCAGCTTTGATTCATTAACGATCAGAAGCGTTCTTACACCAAAGGTCGGAACATCTTTATCGAGCCATTTGTAGTCGCCATTATGAATCGTATCATTTTCGTAATATCTGGCCCAGCCATTGAAGTCATCCAGTTCCAGCAGGGAAATTCCGCCGACCATAACCTGTGGATCAATGTCCAGCATGTTCAGAGGAGCGCTTCCCACCAGGAGACCGGCATCAATAGTACCTGCGGAAATCTTCTTCAGCATCTCTTCAAAGCCCACACGATAGGTATACCAGTTTATTTTAGACCTGTCCTTGATCAACTGAGCAGTGGCCACTGATCCCTGGTCTTCATTCCCGATACCTAATTTCTTTTTGTCAAGGTCCTGGAGTTTTGCTAAACCACTGCTTTTTTTGGCTATGATGTGAATTTCCTCCGTCGCAAGTTGCATAACCACTTTTAGTGAGCCTGTTTTGTCGGTATTATTAAGCTTATCTTCCGCTATCATAAGGTTCAGGTAATCGGATTGAATAAGCGCAATTTTGTCGTCAGATGAGGGATTGGTGAGCACTTTAAAATTGTAAGCACTTCCCCCCGTGGGCTTGTTAATGATCCTGATCCCGTTTTTTTCACCCAGTACGGTAGCCATATCACTGACAAAACGACTGTATGATCCTTTCTCCGGACCTGATAGAATGGTCACCTGACCAAAAACTTGTTCCAATGATATAAAAATCACAGCTATCAGAAGGAATCTTTTATGGAAATTCATAACCCGGAATTTTAGTTAGATGATGTTTCAAATACTTAAATAAAGATAATAAAATCCACCCGATTATCATATGAACTGCTTATCAGGAATCCGGAGTCACCTGCTCAGTTCAGCCCTTGTCAGGAATTGATTTCCAGAAATAAACTGAAGGCAATTTTTAGATATCTTTGATGAGGGCGGGAATATGATGAAGTGGAAATACCTCTTGTCATTTAATTGAAAAAAGAATAACTTTAGTTAATAATGAGATATTTAAGATCTTGCCTAACCAATCTGGTATGAAAAAAAAGGAACCAACACCAGCTGATTTGCCGACCAATAAGGATCGTGCAATAGCTAAATTATGGATTTATCAAAGACCCCGGAAGGAGCGTTATGAAGCAGGGAAGCAAATGCGGAAGGCCTGTCCGCGCTCTTCACATGCAAACTGGGAAGTTCCTGCCAATCGCCCGGATCCGGTTGAGCTGATTAAGGAAAGCAATAAAGGACGTATTCCTAATTTAGTTCCACTTCGTCATGGCAGAATGGTTAAGTCACCCTTTACATTTTACCGCGGTGCAGCCCTTAATATGGCTTCAGATCTGTCCGGTACACCTGTTACCGGAATGTATTTGCAGGCCTGCGGAGATGCTCATTTATGCAATTTCGGAGGATTTGCCACTCCTGAACGGAATGTAATCTTCTCAATAAACGATCTGGACGAAACTCTTCCGGCACCCTGGGAATGGGATCTGAAACGACTGGTGGCCAGTTTTATAGTCGCTTGCAGGAATAATAACCTTAGTGATGATACTGCAAAGGAAGCAGCTCTTGCATGTGTCAGGTCTTATCGTGAAAATATGGATGTTTTCAGCCAGATGAAAACAAAGGAGCTATGGCATCATTCCCTGGTAGCCGAAATGATGATCTCGAAGTTGAAAGACAAGGAAATGATCCGACAGGGCAAGAAACGGCTGGCAAAAGAAAAAGGGCGCAGTATAGCAGAAGAAATCTTCCCGCAACTGGTAAAAGGACCAGGCGAATCAAAGATTATAAAGGATCAGTTGCCCTCCATTTTTCATTGGGAAGGACATTTACCCGGAGATGTTAAAGAGGGCGTCAGGGAAGCCTTTGCACTTTATGTCAAAACCCTGCCTCCGGGTTTCAATTTTCTACTGAGCCGTTACGAGCTAAAAGATGCTGCGATCAAAGTTGTTGGTGTGGGCAGTGTGGGTACTTCCTGCTGGGTTCTTCTTCTGATGACAGGAGACGGAGATCCCTTATTCCTCCAGGTAAAGCAAGCCAAGCAATCAGTACTTGAGCCTTATGCAGGTAAGAGCATTTTCCCGAATGAGGGACAGCGTATTGTAAACGGTTATCGCATTATGCAACCATACAGCGATCCGTTTTTGGGATGGGCCACAGGTCCTGAGGGAAGACATTTTTTTATCCGGCAGTTGCGGGATATCAAAATTTCTATGAGAGTGGAAACTTTTGGAAAAGCTAAGATGATGGCCTATGCAGACTGGTGTGGCGAGGCACTCGCACTTTCTCATGCACGCTCGGGAGATGCAGCCATGCTCAGCGGATATATGGGAAACAACGACACCTTCGATGTTGCTGTTTCCAAATTCGCTGTTGCATACGCAAATCAGAATGAAAAGGATTATGCTGCTTTCAAAAGAGCAATTGAATCGGGTAAATTAGAAGCGTGCTATGATGAATAGGATTATCCTTGTTCCTTTTGCTCTGCTAAATATCATTGAAGCAGTTTTCGACTCATGCTATATCCATAAAAATTAACTGATTAATATAGGCATCAGTACTGCAAGAAAAGGGATGTTGCCAATTCTGATTTTGTCAGGAACGACATGGGTGAGCTACAAATAACTGCTCTGTCACCACTATAATAACAACATAAGTACCGCTGCGAGTACACCCATGCCTGCCATGAGAATTCCTCTGCGAAATAACTTTGTGCCTGGCCTGAACATCCAGAATGAAGAAAGGGCCATGAACAAAAGCAAAATCCCGAATATAGTGGTAAACCAGTGTACGAAATTCTTACTGGGTGTTTTGTGCAGATCAGAAAACTTCTTTAACCATCCGGGATGCTCCATGATGGAATAGGCTGCCACGCCTGTTACCTTATTGTAGGTCCCGTTTTGAAAATAGAAAATTTCCCCTTCGCTCTTTTCGATTTTAAAGTTCCTCATTTGCAGGGCTTTTTCGAGATCAGATTCCTCCAGGCCTGGTGATAATTTCTTTTCCACCGCCGTTTCGTGTTTTAAAAAATTCGTATCTCTGTATATCAGCAAAACTCCGCTTAGACTATAGATAATTAAAAGTCCGACAAGAAAAAATCCAATATTGCGATGCAGGGAGCGAATTCGATTTTGTGCTGATTTCTTTATTTTCTGTTCCATAAGTGATGTTTTTTAATTTGATATTAATTTATGTTTAAGTATAGTACTCTAAAATATTTCACGCCTGATAAACAAACCGGCATTATATTGAACTTGAGGGTCCGGCCCGAATTCATCAAGATTAAATGCCGCTCCAAACTGAATACCCTTTATTTCCAGGCCCAGGCGAAACCATTGGTAACTTTTTATATTTCCATTTGAATCAAATAAATTCAACAATTGTAACCGGGTATACAGTTTTGTATTTTCAGTCAGTGGGGCTTTAAATTGGATAATGGAGAAAATATCATAAGCTGGATCACTTTCAATATTCACACGGGGGGCAATCAGAATGAAAAGCTTTTTTCCGGTAACCAGGTATTGTATTCCCATTGTTGGCTTAAATCCGGGTTTCCCATAGAAGGCGCCACCGGTAAGTCGGAAATTATTCAGAGGTTCATAGGTCAATAAATCCTGCATGGAAAAATCATTTTCTTCCTTGTTATCATAATCTACCCCAATGGTATTCATATGAAAGAATCCAAACTTTGAGGTTTCTGTAAAGCTCTTACTGACCACCAAATTAATGGTCAGATACCGGTAACCGGTCATCAGTTCAACAGGTATTGCCTGTGATTGAACAGGTACTGTTATAAAAAATAAAAGAACTATGCTGAAAAAACAGGCATTCTTTTTCATAGTGGTTTTTCCTTAATTACAAAATCCATTAGTCCGTCCTTATTTATGGACAAAACTAAACCACCATCCTTGTTTGCCTTAGAAAATGTCTGTGAAGCTTCTAATTAGGGATGTGAAATGTATTTAAACCAGGTTGAAAATTTTCCATTTAAATAGAAGGAAGAATCAGACGGTCACTTTGCATGGAATCAATTATTCACAGTCACTTTATTTTTTGGAGTAACCGGTAACAGAGCCGATCCACAGGATCAATCCTTCAGGGTCATCATCTGCGCAATGCCCCCCATCCCAGAAAACCCATGCATTCACTTCCCTTTTCAGGTTCTCAAGGCTTGTGGCCAGGTTAACCATAACGGTTTGAGAAGTGTGGTTGTCACTGCTGCCGTTCCGGAGCCACCATTCAGGAGCGCAGCCACTATTGCCCTGCCCGATGAAGTACATGGCATTCATCATGTTTACTACCGTTCCCAGTTCACTGTCAATCTCTGCATTTTTATCACCGGTAGATTGCTGCAGACTGAAATTGGTAAAGTGTCTGGCGGCGGTTGTCGTGTTGCCGAACAATTCGGGCTCGGGCTGTTTCATGTTAAAGTCGTCGAAGGCCGGTAGTCCTTTCATTCTGCCAACGTGCTTTACATAATCGGCAAAGGCAAATGCGGCTCCATTATCCGTCCATGTGATCCATGCATTTTTTGCAAGGTATTCCTTGCGTTCGATATCTGATAATTCTTTCAGGTATGTATTTGCTGAGGGTACAAGATAATACTGCAGAAGATAATTGTCGTAGTTGTCAGCTGAGATGATTCCAAAGCCATTCTTACCCTTAATATTCAGTGATTTCTGATACTCAACAAAGGATGCTTTCAGTTGTTTTGAAAGCTCCTGGTCCACGGGGCCGGATCGGGTTGGCAAGGTCCCATACATCCACTCATAAGCCCCGTCAGCGTGCTCCAAATCGGTAATAGGGCTGTAGCATGCACTGGCGAAAATATTATCAGCCGCATCAGCAGCGCCAATTTCCTTTAGATATGAATCATATAACGGGCTATTACCGGAAGCACCGAGAAGGGCGGATAATGCCCCGCCTGCGCTGCAGCCAACTGATACAATCCTGTCAGTGTTGCCCGGCATAACACCCTTGTTGTGCCGGATGTAGCGGACGGCAGCCTTGAGATCCACAATGGCAGCAGGCGCCTTGCCATAGTATGTACCATCGACAGCCTTGTTATCACGACCGCGACAACCGGGAGTTACCACTACATAGCCTGCGGCCAGCGACAGATCCGATCTGCTGCTGACATTGCTGCTATTACGGGGACCCATGCCACCACCCGGGCCACCTGTATTACCACCGGAATTCCTGACAGACATGTAACCGCCAACGCCAATTTCAAATAATACAGGGGCATTTTCAGCGTCAACTACCTTACCATCAATCTCAACGGGAACACTAACGTTCAGACTCTGATAATCTTTGTCAACAGGGTTCGAAACATAAGGAATGTGAATATAAGAGTGGTATGTGACCTTCTTTTCACCTGCAGAGGTCTTCACTGTCTTAGTCTCGATGGTAAAATTGTCCTTTGGGAACAACAGGGGATCAGCTGCTGAGCTAATTTTCCCTGTGATCAGAAGAAACAGTATACATGTTAATGTTGTTACTTTTTTCATAATCAGATATTATTTCCAGAAAGCAAATCAATTTTTTATGAAGCAAATTTAAACTTTGCCAGGTCCCGGGGAAAAAAAATATACCAAAGTGCCATTTTTCTGTACCAACATCATGTTTTTCCAACTTGGGCAACTCAGGTTCTGCAAAATTGTTCCCGCAATATCGATCGTACCGGAAAAAATATCAATGAAGCTTCTATATTTGGTAGTGGGTTTGCTGAAATCAATAAACACATTTTTAAAATTACCTGATGTACACAAATATTAAAAAAGCGATTAAGGCTATTTTACCCCGAAACTTCATGTACAAACATGAAATGAAGTTCAGAGGCATTTTTTATTTGTTTTTTCGAGGAAGAAATTTTTACTGCAATATATGCAATCAGGGCCTGAGAAAATTTATTCCGGTACATGATGGGGATAAACTATGTCCCCGCTGTGGAAGCCTGGGCAGAAACCGCCGGTTATTTGATGTGCTGCAAAAAGGTTATCTAAAGAAGAATAACAGGGTTCTGGATTTTTCACCCTCAAGAAATCTTTACCGCGTTTTAAAGGAGAATGAAAATATTAAATACATAAGCACAGATTTCTCCGGAGAATTTTTGTCAGATCATCATTATGATATCACTAAAATTGACCTTCCGGATCAAAGCATTGATCTTATAATCTGCTATCATATTTTGGAACATATTGACAATGATGGCAGGGCAATGACAGAATTACACAGGATCTTAAGGATTGGCGGCACCTGCCTGATCCAGACTCCTTTTAAAGACGGTGATATTTATGAGGACCCGCTAATTCAGACTTCCTCAGAAAGACTAAAACACTTTGGGCAGACAGACCATGTGAGGATCTATTCGGTAAACGGATTAAGAAACAGGCTATTGTCAGCAGGTTTTCAGGTTGATGTGAGAGAGTATACTGAACCAGCTGAAAATAAAACCGGCTTTAAAGAAAAGGAGTACATTCTCGTTGCCCAAAAAAATAATTAGCTGATTTAAAGATCATTAAATAGCCAATACTATTCCATTCTCCAAGGCCTCACTATATTTAGCCTTATTAAACACATAAAGAAACGGAGAACGGTGGGGGCCAATATACCTTCGTTCTAGTTTTCGATTATGCCTGTAGCCAGAAGTTTCTTGGCAAAATTCCTGTCGTCAAGCTTCTTGCCCAATATGGTCTCATACAGGGATGTAATTTCCGGAAGTGTAAATTTATCAGGTAATAGCTCGTACCCGACCGGATTATGATAGATATGGAGCCGTAAGGATTTCAAAGCTTCTTCTATGATCAACTTATGATCAAACAATAATGCGGGAAGACGAAAATGTCCCACCACCGACATTCTTCAGCATAAAATTCACTGGTTGGTTTAACAAGATCAAATTCGGTAAGTGTATAGAAGCCAATAGAAACAAAATAATCAAACATCCAGTTTTCTTTAGCAATGGTAACCCCGATAAGATCGCCAATTATTTTGGCTGATATGGAGCCGTCACTTGTTCTGGATGGATTGCCAAATGCTTTGAACTGCTTAAGATACAGATCATGCAACCCTGTTCTTTCCCTGGCAATGCGTGCGGCAGCTTCTTCAATGGTTTCAGTCCGTTTGATATAACCACCGCATACAGTCCATTTACTTAATCCATTGGGGCGCTGAAGCAATACTTTCAATTCCTTTTTGTGATAGCCAAAAATCACATTATCGATAGATACATTTCCGAGAAAATAATTACTGCCATTTAAAACATCTTCGCGGAGTTTTTCCGAATTCCTTCATAATTTTCAATTGATTAACAATATTACGTATTTTTTACGGAATATAAAGAATATTATTAATTTTGCGCCATTAAAGTTTTCTGCTATTCATCTATTTGGAATAATGCTATGAAATCAACCTGGATCGCTTTGATACTGTTCGGTTGTCTGTTACAGCCTGCAAATGCGCAAAATAAAGATAGTAATAAATTAAAGTTCCCGAAAGGTTTTCTCTGGGGGTGCTGCCTCCGCGGCCTACCAGGTAGAAGGTGGCACCAAAGCTGACGGAAGGGGCCCGAATATCTGGGACAAATATTTGAATCCTCCCTATAGTCTTGCAAAAATGGCTACCGGTGAGGATGTAAATGGGGACGTTGCCATCAATCGAATATGACAGAAACCAGTTTCTTAAAGATGCAAGATTAATGAAAGATTTGGGCATTAACACCTACCGGCTGTCCATTTCATGGTCCCGTATTTTGCCTGAAGGAACCGGAAAAGTTAATGAAGCTGGCATTGATTACTATAACTTCGTAATCAATACCTTCATAAAAAATGATATTAAACCCCTGGTCACGCTTTATCATTTTGATATGCCCCTGGCACTGGAAAATAAAGGTGGCTGGATGAACCGGGAATCCGTGAAATGGTTTGCGGACTATGCAAACCTCTGTTTTGACAGATTTGGAGACCGCGTAAAAATCTTCCTTACGTTCAATGAGCCTTCCATTGAAATGTTCTTCCTTCAATCGGTCTTTGATGCGATTAACACTCGTCAGATGCCATCAGTCCCTGCATCTGAAAAATATATCTCCGAACATTTTGCACACATCCATCATCTGATGCTGGCTCATGCCCATGCAGTAAATTTATACCATAAGAAAAATCTGGGCGGTAAGATCGGAATCACTTACAATTTCATGCTTTGTGACCTTGATACCACAGCCTCAGAAGCAGGAAAAGCTTCCCTGAGTTTAGTGAAGATGGCGTGGAATAATTTGTTTATGGATCCGGTTTTCAAAGGTTCATATCCTCAAGAGCTCTTTGACCGGTTGAAAGCATCCCAATATGGAGATATTCAAGCCGGTGATATGGAAATTATAAAATCAGCCAAAACCGACTTTCTCGGCATTAATTATTACGGTGTAAACATGTATCACGAAAAGCCGGGTGCTGGCTTTTTTGGTCTTGTTAATGGAAAGAATCCCGATAAACCCGAAATGTTTAATGGATTCGTTAATCCAGCAGCATTTGTTGATGGTCTGGTAAGTTTAAAAGAACAATATAATAATCCGGAAATTATTATCACAGAAAATGGAGCCGGTTATGGCCCATCAGATGAAATACTGGAAAATGGTAAAGTAAATGATGCTTTACGCACCTCCTATATTCAAAAACACATAAAAGCCATACACGATGCAATTCAGGCAGGCGTTAACATAAAAGGATATTACGTTTGGAGTATGTTCGATAACCTGGAATGGATCATGGGATATTCGAGGCGATTTGGTATTACCTATGTGGATTTCAAAACACAGGAACGTTATCCAAAACAGAGCTATTACTGGTATCAATCGTTTTTGAAAGGGCAGAAGAAATAAGATGCATTACCGGATAAAAATCTTTAAGGGAAAGAGGTCAAAATGACCTCTTTTTTCGTTTAAAATACTTGACTTTCATTTCAAAATCTCATAACTTTCATTACTGAACGTCTCCAATATAATTCCCATTTATTGGCTTAACTCTAATCCAATGAAAGAGTTAAAATTCATCTGCGCTCCTATTTTAATGTATGTTTCATCATACCACAATATCCTACAAAAATCCCAATATTCTTAACCCATTTCTAATACTTTCAAAAAATGAAAAAACCAAATCCATTCTTTTTATTGTTTGCTATTTCTGTCATATTGATCACTTCGTGTAAGAAGGAAGATAATGATGCCAGAGATAAGTTTGTCGGATCATACTCCATGAGTGAAACATGGACCCTTGACGGGGGCGGAAGCGGAACCGATAATTATACCATAACTATTACAAAATCAAATGTTAACAGCAAACAAATTCTGATTAATAATCTTGGCAATACGATCACGGCTTATGGAGCGCAGATGAATGTAACGGCCACTGTGGAAGGCACTTCGTTAGCCATAGGAACCCAATCCATTTCCCTTGGAGACTATTCGGTTACCGTTACGGGAACCGGTTCACTGAATGATAAGCTTTTAACCATTAACTATGTTATAGTAGGCCAATGGCAGGGCCAGTTGTCCGGGATTTAAGCAGTAATTGGATTGACAAAAAGCATTATTCCCTGATTAAAAAGGAAAGAGGCCGTTTATGACCTCTTTCCTTTTTTTCTGCACATGTTTTTATAAGGTGCGGCCTTATGATATGCAAACACTATTTTACGAAGTCTGATTTTATCAGATAATCTGCACTTTGCTTGATCCCTTCAAGCGAAGTTTTAAGTTGTTCTGCCACTCACCTTTGGATCCTGCGGACCGAATCCGGGAGCCACCTTGCTGGCCTTTGTCATCCTTAGGCCTGTTTTTTGACATTTCCGCAATAATTCCTGCATCGTACCACCCTTGCCCTGAATTTCTTTCATCTTCTCCATCAAAGCCATACTTTTCCCTTTGCTCCGGGGTCATTTTACCCTCCATTTCAACAAACCAATCTTCATTGCCATTTTTGTAAAACTGTTTGAATATGGCTTTGTAATCAATTTTTCCGCTCTCACCAAGCACATAATCATCTTTGATATGCAGTACCTTAATTCGGTTGGGATATTTTTTAAGATAGGCAACCGGATCCTGGCCACCTACTGTAGTCCAGTATACATCCATTTCAAAGATTACTTTGTCAGGATCTGTATTTGATATAAGGAAATCTTCATACATCTGATCTGTACCTGCAATTTTGGCAAACTCAAGATTGTGGTTGTGATAACCGAATTTAATTCCTCTTTTATTAGCCTCGTCTCCTATCTTGTTCAGCAATCGCACTCAACCTTAAGTCCTTCGAGAGTGCCTGACCACATATTCATGGGAAGTATAACGTATTTGCAGCCCATAATTTTATGGTCGTCAAATATCTTTTCCCCAGGCAGCCAAAGTTCCTTCAGCATCTTTTACATCAAATTTGGCGCGGGCATGACTTGAAATAATTTTAAGACCATATTTCCCGGCAAGGGCAGCATAATCGGCAGGTGAATAACCGGCCACCTTTCCGGTGCCTGCATCGTAGTTCGAAATCTCCATCACTACATAGCCATCTTCGGCAAGTGCCTTGAAAGAGCCCTCGATGTCGGATTCAAGTCCTTTAACAGAATAAGTAGCGATTCCAAGGTGCTTTTTAGGGCCGGGTGCTCCGGAAAGAGCTGAAGTTGTGATGAAGAGCGCCATCACCGCCATAACACAAAAACTAAAAAGGTTTTTCATAATGCATGTAATTTATTGGATCAATTTTAATTTCAAGGGATAATAAGTTCAAACTCTAATTTCAACTATGATGCTCACAAAAATAATATCTTTTTTGACATTCCGTAAAAAATACGTAATATAAAGCCGGAATCTTCCTGAAAATGCATTATATATTTTCCCGGTCAACAGATAATTTATGTTCTAAAATAGGGAAATCTCCAATCTATCTTTTTTTCATCTGCTCCCAGTTTAAGTTGGAGCCGATATTCGGATTATAGCTCGGATCGTCAGAAATAATGTATTCGCCATTGGCATTGGTCCAGGCATTGTCATAACCAGAGGGCAATTCAACCGGCTTCTCTTCAATGGGATCATAATATTCATCCACACCTCTGACATACTGGCTGAAATCTTCTGCAATTCTGTCCCCAACAGCCTGACGGTTCTCCCATGAGCGTAGATTATCTTCACGTATCTCATCACTCATTTGTGCCAGTTTCCGGCTGAACTCACCAATACTGTGGATTTGTTGAATCTGACCACTTATAAGATATTCCACCAGCTGAACGTACTTGTTATACCAATACTTATTTACTTGAAAGGAATAAGTCATTGTCTCAAATATCTTTGAGGAAGCCTCCAGTTTGCCCTTCTCTGCTTTATAGGAAAATATGTTGCTTACAGTCCAGTTTGTATTGTATTTAACGGAGCCCCAGGCTTGAATGGGGAAGCTATATGACTCCACCACGGCATATATTTCCTCTTCCATGGATTTGCCGGCAAGGGTATATTCAATCCTGACCTTGGATGCATCAAATTCTGCCATCACTCCTCCCTGTGGAGTAAAATTTGCACCAACCGCTTTGGCCAGCGCCGGAACAGATTCATCTTTAATAACACGAAGATCTCCAACATTATTCCGGAAACGCGGTAATACTATATTGTGTAAGGCCTGACTGGCGTTACAAATTGGTTTTACTTCATTACCGAAATATTTTGAGCCAATGGGAACCATATTCAACAACTGTTGATTGGTTGACCAGAAAAAAGGCTGGTTCGGGAATACCTCAAATTCTTCAGATCCCCTGGTATTTTTTACTGTAAATGCTGCTGTTGCAGGCATACCGGGATTATCTGTAATCCATAGGATCCCGCCTTTAAATATCCAGTCCACAGGCTTAAGAAAACTAAAGGCCTCTGAACCTGTACCCTGCCGGTCGATGAAGCTGTACCGCACAAATTTCACCGGAATGGATAGCTTTTGAGATGTTTTTTTCTCTGATTTAAGGGATGGCTTGATCTGGTCATTGGATTGAGATGGATTGTTACAAGTAATGCATATGCTTACAAAAATTAAAACGAACGACAGAAGATAACTTTTCATAAGTGTCCTCCCAATTTTTTGTAATATGTTGAATGAGTAAATAAATATATAAAATTTGTAGTAAAAAACCAATTTGCCGCTTGATGTTTATTACTCTAAATCAGCAACCTAACCGTATTTAAATATATTTCCAGGACCACAGAGTCCGAAGCCCGGCGGGAATATCAGCATCTTCATGGCAATGAAATGGAAAACAGAGCACCCAGGTACAAAATCTGAGTAATAAATCTGTGTACAGTCCAACTGTGCGGATGTACAATCCGCCTGATATAAAGACCTGTTCCCGGGAATTACCTTGTATTGCGGTAAATCCAATCCTATTTTTACCTGCGATGGATGATTTTTATGAACTATAAATGAGTTTACCATGATCAGACTCATATTGCTTTTGGCAGGTATTATAATCAATACGACACACATGAATTCCGGTATCGTGGTTGAAAAGAAAATCAATCTGACCTATGGTAACTGGGAAGAGGTTAAGATCTCGAACGGAGTAAAAACCTATGTGAGGTGGCTTTATTATGCTGACGGGAAAAAAACACGGGAAAGAATGGGAGAGATTATCGCGGATTGCAGTCTGGACAAAACAATCGAAATCTTAACAGACGCCACTTCAACAAAGAAATGGATGTCGGGTGTTTCGGAAAATTATTTGTTAACTCAGGCAAACCCGAAACAATGGTATACTTATACGCTCTATGATATTCCCTGGCCGTTCAACAAACGTGACCTGGTGTCGGCTTATGACCTTAATTATATGCCGGGGAATAAGCGTGCAACAATAAAGATACAGAGCAAGGCTGGCTATATCCATGAAAAACCCGGCATTGAACGTTTGATCAATTATAACGCAACCTGGACAATCACAGAAACTTCGTTACAACAGGTTCAGATTATTTTCAGTGCAATATCCGATACTCCTCCGCTATTCCCAAGATATATCCAGGATCCGGTTATTGAAAAAATGTTTCATAACAATCTCGTTAGACTTAAAGAACTTTTATCTCAAAAGACCTCCACTTTATGAAAAAAACAGACTGGAATTCACAAATCGGCACAGGATCATCATTTGCCCTGATTACAGGGGCAAGTCGCGGATTAGGAAAAGAAATAGCCCGGGAATTGGCACTTAAAAATTTCAATTTGCTTTTAGTTTCGCTAAAAGACGAGGGATTGCCGGAATTAAGTTCAGAAATGGAAACCAGATATGGCGTTAAAGTATATTATCTCGAAGCAGATCTATCCGAATCACAGGCTGTATTTCAGGTTACAGCATGGGCTTTGTCAAAAGGCCCTGTCAGTATTCTGGTAAACAATGCCGGAATCGGTGGTACAAGAGCATTTGATGAGGCCTCCACAGAATATATTGATAATATTATCCAGCTAAATATCCGGGCGACTTCATTGCTTACCCGCCTGATCCTCCCTGAACTAAAATGCCAGAAACAGGCCTATATTTTAAATGTTGCCAGTATGGCTTCATTTAGTCCCATTGCCTATAAAACCGTTTATCCGGCATCAAAAGCCTTTATCTGGTCATTTTCAAGGGGATTATATGAGGAATTAAAAGATTCAGGCGTATTTGTAAGTGTAATACATCCGGGTCCCATGAGAACCAATTCGGATGTGATCAAACGAATTGAGAAACAAAAGTTCTTTGGCAGAATGGGGGTAGTCACTACAGAGAGAATTGCAAAAATTGCCGTGAATAATTTGTTAAAACATGATTCATTGATCATCCCCGGTTTTATAAATAAACTGAACTGGCTAATGATCCAGATCGTACCGGTATGGCTCAGACTCAACCTCCTGTCAAGGGTTATCAGGCGCGAATTGAAAGAAGAACAATTTGATCTTGCTCTGAAAATAAATAATTAACTTTCAAACATGAAGGCTTTGGTGACAGGTGCCAATGGTTTTCTGGCTTCCAATGTGGTCAGGGAGCTTAATCGGCGTGGATATAGCGTTCGCGCCATGGTTAGGTCCACTGCTGATTTACGGTCTTTGCCAGGAACTGATTACGAATTGTTTTATGGCAACATAACCAATATTATCCACACTATGGAAGCAGCAAAGGATTGTGATGTGGTGATACACATTGCGGCGGATACTTCACAACATCATACTAACGCTGAATTCTATATGCGGACCAATGTTTTGGGGACCTTTAACATGCTTGAGGCTGCTCTCAAAAATAATGTAAAGCGGTTCATTTTTGTCAGCACAGCCAACACATTCGGATACGGTACAAAATCCAATCCCGGAAATGAGAATATGCCTGCCAAAATATCCTTTTACCTCGTCGGGATATGCCATGAGTAAAATGAAAGCCCAGGAACTTGTTCTTGAATATGCCAATAGCGGTAAACTTGAAACAGTAGTCGTAAATCCCACTTTTATGATTGGCCCACATGATGCCAAGCCCAATTCAGGCAAAATAATAACGATGGTTTATAATAAGAAGTTTGTGCTTGTGCCACCGGGAGGAAAAAACTTCATACATGTGGCTGATGTTGCTGCGGGTATTTGCAATGCAATCGACAAGGGGAAATCAGGATCATGTTACCTGCTGGCAAATGAAAATCTATCCTATAGTGAATTCTATACAAAACTGGCGAAAGCAGCGGGCAAATCTTTTTATCAGATAAAACTCGCACCCCGATTATTACATGCTATTGCAGTATTGGCGAAGCTTGCAAGCAAGTCAGGATTCAAATCCGACCTCAATCCGGTCAATGCCAGGATACTTTGTGTAGATAATTACTATAGCAGCGCCAAGGCGGTGAGTGAACTGATGTTGCCACAAACCCCTGTGGATAATGCTATTTCGGATGCCTTGAAATGGTTCAGGCAGCATGGGTATCTTAAAAACTGAATATCTGGCTATGAAAAGATCCAGGCAGAGCTTTTTACTCCGTTTATCTGTAGTAATAATTTTTCACCTAATCTTCAAACAGGGCGATACTACTTTTACTGGCGCCTTTGAGCCCAGCTTCAGGAGCTTATTATTCAGCGCATATTTCATAAGCTACTGGATGTTGTTTTGGGAAGCTTGCAGTTTAATCTATATGAAGCTTTTAAAATTTTCGCAGGATAAAAAGATCTGGTATCGCAGGCTCTCAGTCGCCACCTTTATCCTTATGTCTTTTGCAATCTTATGTGCAATGATCTTTAACTGGGGGTACTTTATTATTGATTATTACATGTTTGGAAATATATGGAAGGATGTTCATTTGATTAATCCCGAGGTGTTTGAAACTACTGATATTTTTGATTCCATTCATATTAACCCCGAACTGCTTTTTGGCTTTATCCTGTTTTTCATTTTGGTATATGGAACACATGTTTTTATCACTTCCATAAAAAATGTGAAAGAACTGGAAGTCATTGCTGCCCGGAAAAATAAAGAGAGTATTACAGCACAATATGCCGCACTTAAAAATCAGATTGACCCTCACTTTTTCTTTAACAGCCTGAGTGTACTGTCATCCTTAATTTATGAAAGCACCGAGCTTTCCGCAGCCTATATCTCTCATCTGTCAAAGCATTACCGATATACCCTTGAGGTAAACACTGATAGTCTGGTCACAGTTGGCAAGGAACTTGAATACCTCGATTCCTATTTTTTCCTGATAAACATACGGCACGAAGACTATATAAAATTCACTGTAACCCTTTCTGAACGAACGCGATCAACATGCATGGTGCTCCCCTACTCTTTGCAAATGCTTGTTGAAAATGCAGTGAAACACAATATCTATAAAAAGAACAATCCACTTCAGATTGAAATCCTGGAAGATGATGATTATCTGATCATCCGTAACAATTTAAACAAACGCAGGACCTTGCATGAATCTACTGGAATCGGATTACAAAATATTTTTAAAAGATATGCCATCGAAAGCAAAAGAGAGGTTCTGATCGAAGAAACCCATGATCAGTTTATAGTAAAACTTCCCAAACTCAAATAAAGTATGAAGATATTGATCATTGAAGATGAACAGCGTACAGTTGACCTGATCATTAAGCTGATAAAGCAGTATGACAATTCCTATTCTGTTCTGGGTGTGATTGATTCGGTGGAGAGCGGGGTGGAATGGTTCATTCATAAAACCATATCGCCCGATCTGGTTCTTGCAGATATTCAACTCACCGATGGAACATCATTCGATCTTTTTAACCAGGTAAACCTTGACCTGCCAGTCATATTTATCACTGCCTATAACGAATTTGCATTGAATGCTTTCAGGCTTAACAGTATTGATTACTTATTGAAACCACTGAATTTTGCTGAACTGAAAAAGGCTTTTGATAAGTTAATCAAGACCAGGGAAGTTTACGTACGGCATTATAAGGATTATAATCAAATTTTTTTACCAGATCAGAAAGCCTACAAGCAGCGGTTCCTTGTTAAATCGGGCAACAGCTTCAAAAATATAGTAACCGATGAAATTGCCAGTTTCATGTCTGAAGATGGTGTCGTATTTGCCAATTTATTATCTGGAGGCAAATCCATAGTTGAAAACAGCCTGAGTGAATTGACTGAAGTGCTTGACCCCGGAAAATTCTTCCAGATAAACCGAAATACCATTGCGGGTATAAGCGCAATTATTAAAATATCCAATTATTTCAACCGCCGGGTGATTGTTCAGCTCAGGCCCGACAACCGCGAAGTGATCGTAAGCCGGGAAAGGGTATGGAATTTTAAGGAGTGGCTGAATAAGTAAGGGTTGGTTTGGAAAAAGATCTTTAGATTTGACTAGACAGAATAATTTGATGATCTACAATTTGAGAAATTCAATTTTCATTATGGTTTTATTACTATGGTTCATTATAACAGTGAATCTGAGCGCACAGCAATTACAAAGCGATAATGGCGACGGAACCTATACCAATCCGATTATTTATGCCGATTTCCCGGATCCTGACGTGATCCGTGTTGATTCAACTTATTACATGGTTTCAACCACCATGTTTATTTTTCCCGGAGTTACTATACTGAAATCCTATGATCTGGTAAACTGGGAATATTGCAGCAATGCCGTGCAGCAGATTCGATTTCAGCAAATGCTACAATCTTGATGGCTGTAACAGATATTCACATGGCCAATGGGCTACCAGCTTAAAGTACCATAAGGGCAAATATTATTTACTGTTTATTACACTCGATGAAGGTGGATTTCTGTGTTCAGCAACAAAACCTGAAGGCCCATGGGAAATAAAACACTTACCCAGAGGATTTTATGATCCCGGCTTGTTCTTCGACGAAGATGGAAAAATCTATGTTGCACATGGATATAGAAAGCTATTTATTACAGAATTGGATGCCAATTTTGTTGCCACAGGACAAAGATTCTTTGGTCTTTACAGGCGATATCCGTGGCGGACTTGAAGGAACGCATGTATATAAAATCAATGGTTACTATTATTTATATTGCACTTATGGGGGCGGCGATGGATTTCAGGTGGCATTGCGTTCAAAAAATATTTATGGCCCTTATGAAGAAAAAATCGTTATAAGGGAAAGGTACTGGGATTCATCAGGGTGCACTTGTCGAAACCCAAACTGGCGAATGGTGGTCAGTTATCTTCCAGGACAGGGGCCCCTTTGGACGTTTTCCTACCTTGCAGCCTGTAACTGGCAAAATGATTGGCCCATGGTTGGGATTAATGGAGAAGGAGTAATTAAGTACAAAAAGCCAGGTGTTGGAAAAAACTACCCGATAACTGTATTACCCACTTCAGATGAATTTGACAGTACAAGGTTAGGTATGCAATGGGGCTGGAACCACAATCCTGATTCAACGAAATGGTCTCTGACGCAAAATCCGGGTAACCTAAGACTTTTAACCTCTTAGGTCGTTTCAAATTTGCGCGATGCCCGAAATACCCTTACACAAAGAATTTTTGCTTATTATTCAACTTTCCCTTGTCATCAGCTTCAGTTAAAATGAATATCGGTAATATGCTTGAAGGGGATGTGGCCGGACTTGCCGTTTTTCAGGATCCTTATGCCTTTATCGGAATAAAGAAAATAATGGTATCAATATATTATCATGGTTAACAATGGGAAAACAATTGATTCAGCTATTGTAAAAACTACTACGGTTTACCTGAAGCCTGCGCCGGATTTGGAACCGGCAAAGCCTCATTTTCTTATAGCCTGGACAATAAATTCTTTATAAGTTCGGCAATGAACTTGAAATGCAGTTTAACCTTTCAGTTTTTACAGGGAATAAATTTTGTCTTTTTAACTATGCCACATTGGCCACCGGAGGTTATGTTGACTTCGACTGGTTTAAAGCAGAAGTATTGGGGGAAAAATATGATTATATTGGCTCCAATTAATTTCTAAATGTGGAGACAAACACCTGCGAAAAATTCTGTTTAATCAATTCTTAGGATGAAACAAGCTCAGATTATTATATCTATACTGGCATTCTGTGTGAATATATCCGGCCAGTCCCCTTCTTTCCTTACTTACATGAATCCTGTAATACCGGGGGACCATCCGGATTGCACTATCACCAGGGTTGGAAACGATTTTTATACCACAGGTTCATCTTTCAATACAACACCGGTAATATATCATTCCACTGACCTGGTGCACTGGGAAGCCATTTCCCAACCGGTCAGCGCATCATGGCCGAATTTCGGCGACAATCCGGGAGGCGGTTGCTGGGGTGGCCAGATCGTTTTCTACAATGGAAAATACTGGGATTATTTCGCCCGGGCCTTCACCATGTATTTCGTCAAAGCGGATAATCCCAGAGGTCCCTGGAGCACTCCTGTAAAAGTTAACAATCCATCCCAGCTTCCTTATGGGCTTGGGGGCGATAATTCCATATTTATAGATGACAACAACAAATGGTACCTGGTTGTGAAAAACGGACAGCCAAACAATGGTATTGTTGAACTGGGACCCGATGGCCAGCCTACGGGTGTTGTCTTTGACCTGAACTGGCTCAACCCGTCTCCCGGTCTTTCTATGGCTGGGCGGAAGGACCCGTCATGTGGAAATACAAAGGCCGTTACTATTATTCCTTTGCCCGCGATGTGGGAGGCGGGCAAAAGGTAATGCGGAGCGATACCCTTTCAGCCGATCAGTCGTCATGGGAAATGCTCGGCGATTTTTTTAACGAAAAGGATCCCCTCAAGTCATCTTCCCTTTTTACGGGTCCAAACCATACGTCGCAGCCGGTAATGCTGAACGACAGCACGTCGTGGGTCATTCATCCGGTATATGCAAAGGGAGAGTGGAAAGGTCAGGGACGGCAGGGATTGCTGAACCAGGTAAGATATGATACAAATGACTATCCTCTGGCCGATTACCCTGCTAACCATTCCTTCAACGCCCCCATTTTATCCTGCAGCGGAATTCCCTGGATGGTTCCGAAATCCGACTTATTTTACCTCTGGTAAACTGGATCCGGAATGGTCATTTCTCGGATACACATCTCCTGATAAGTATTCCCTTCCGATCGTCCGGGATGGTTGCGCCTTACTCCAAAAAGCACCGTCAAAGCCAACACTGTAATCAAGAATGATGGGGAACACAATTACTCGCTCATTACCCGGCTCAGTTTCAGGGCAAAAACAACCGGTGATGAAGCCGGATTGCGCATCATCAGGGGTGATGAAACCCGGTTTGTAAAACTTTACATCTCTATCAATTCAGAGGGCGGAAATGTTATTGGCTTCACTTTTGGAACCACGAAATACGAGTCAGCTTACCCTGACGGTGACACCGTATGGCTTAAGATTATCCGGATCAACCACGGTGTGAGCGGCTATTTCAGCAACAATGGGATCAACTGGAAACAGGTTGGTTCACGGATGGATATCAGTTCGATTGATTCATATTCCGATTTTTCATCGTGGATAGGAACCAGGCAGGGATTATATGCACAGGGCAGTCCTGCCTATTTTGACCTGTATATTTATCGTGATGCTTTTACCCCCATCCTGGCAGAATGCCCTGCAAATCAGTTTGGCACCACCCGGAGCGCACCTGTGCAGGGCATTAGTGTGCTGGATAATATTCATCCTAATGACTGGAGCCTGTACGCCGGGGTGGAATTTGGAAACGGTGACTATTATGAAACTCCTGATTCTGTTGAATTCTTCGCATCTTCAGCGACGGAAGGCGGTACGGTTGAAGTATGGCTCGATTCACTTGATACCGGCACTAAAATTGCCGAATGCACCATCAGCAATACGGTCAGCTGGAGTGAATTCAAACGGTTCAAAGCACCGGTTTTAAATGTATCCGGAAGGCATGATGTGTATTTGAATTTACAGGAACAGGAACTTCCAAATTGTTTTTATTAAAATGGATGACCTTTCGTCGATACTGTCAAAGCTATTATCACTTCCGATCAAAACAACGAGGCTGAAAAACCGGTTGTTTATCCCAACCCGGCAAAAACACATCTTTCCATCCACTCCCGCTTCCCTTTCCATACCACTGAAATCTTCAGCCTAAATGGACAATTAGTAATGGTGGATCACAAGGACGTATCGGAAAGTTCCTCCCTGGATTTCAACCTGGTAAATGGATTATACCTTCTGAAAATCAGCGGTGATAACAATTTTGCCTACTCAAAATTGATTATCAGTAAATAAAATGTAAGAAAAAGAGTTGATAATACAGGATCGGTTTTTTTCAAGTAAGGCAATAAATCATCCTGATAAATGGTATTACTGCCATGCATCATTGTAATGAAAATCCAGGCAGGTTTGCAATTCTGCCTGGACTTTTCACTCATGAAATGTTACGATTACAATTCACTTAACTTAACCGGATTCACTTTGTCAAACTTCAGGTTCATTACCCGGCTGTTCCCGACTTTACAGCCTGTAACCTGGTTGTTGGCGTCACGGATGATTTGAACCAGGCCGAAATACCATTTATTGCCTGTAAAAGTATCGGCTTTGGAGGCAGTGAGAACAACATCCCCGGTGCGGAAATGCCTTGCAATCAGTTTGCCGGATTCCACCACGAAGGAATAGGTGGTATTTAATTCAGGGCTGTAAAAATCGCCGGTAAATTCAGCCAGGTTAACGGTTGACGGGTCAAAATCCGGCAAACGCCTGGCTGTAATTTCCTGTCCCCCCATATACACCATCATTTTAGTAATTTTCCCGTCCGGATCTGTCGGGAAATTCACCTTTGCCTGCGCAGCCGGCACACTAAATTCCGTTTCAGAAAGCGGCGTCATGGGAGTTTTGGGCAGTTCATGGGCTTCGGCATACAGTACCGATCCTTCAGCTGAGATAGTGGCAATAATGCCCGGCCGCAATTCGTATTTTCCACTATACCTGGCCAGTACTGAAGGATCCACAGTTATGGTTCCCGTATCTGTTTTCGGTGTTGCAGCATCCGCTTTAGGCGCATCATTCACCTCCTTGTCCTTCAGGTAAATGTCAATTATCTTGTTTCCAAGGCTCCAGGGACTGAAGGATGCCAGGTTACTGAGCACATTAACTGAAAAATGTTCATCCGGTACCCGGTACAATTGGGAACGATACCCGGCGTCGGCCCCGCCATGGGCAAAGACTTTTAATCCCTTGTATTTGCCAATCAACTGGCCCATGGCATAATCAATGGTATCTCCATTGTTGAGAACGCCCCGTTCGGACATCTTATCCATGATTTCCTTACCCACAACGGGTTTCTCGAAATTCATGGCCCAGAGGCAAAGATCCGGTGCCGTGGTAAACAGGCTTGTGGCCCCTACCGTGGAATAATTCAGGTTAGATTTCTTATACCCGGTGCTGTCGGCATAAAAGGAATAGGCCCTGTTTGGAACCAGTTTTTCGCAATTGTCATAAAAGAGCGTATGTGTCATTTTTAAGGGTTCAAAGATGCGGATTCGTGTGAAATCGGCAAAGCTCATTCCGGATACCCGCGCAACCACTTCTGCAAGCAGAGTGAATCCCGTATTGCAATACATCTCCTTCTCGCCCGGATTGAAGTTCAGTTCTTTCTGCCGGCTCACAAGTCGAAGGATCTGTTCCGTTGAAATATTGTCATCGAGCCTCCATCCTGCCATAGCCAATAGTTCCCATTGATCCCTCAGTCCGCTTGTATGATGAAGAAGGTGGTTGAGGGTGATAACCTTTCCGAAATCCGGTACCTCCGGGATGTACCTCCGGATATCATCATTTATGGAAAGTTTTCCATCTTTTTCCAGCAGAAGGATGGAAAAAGCCGTAAACTGCTTGGAAACCGAGGCAATATGAAACACCGTGGCCGGTGTGATCGGGATGTTATATTCCAGTTCAGCACTGCCGTATCCCTTCTCAAATATTATTCTGCCATCCTTTGCAACAGCTACGGCTGCTCCGGGCGACTGAAGATTGTTCCAAACAGTGAAAAGCTGATCGATCTGTTTTTCCGGGGTTGTTCCTTTGGGTTCAAGTTTCAGCCAGGTGAGTTCAAACTTTCCCTGCTGCTCTTTTGTATCAATTGAACTGACTTCAAGAATATACGTTCCTTTTAGGCCACTGAACAGGGTTACAGGCTCATCCCCGTTCCGGAAATTCGGACTGTCGAAATCTTCCATTTTATTCCCATTGGGATCAATGGTTGTAATTTGGGCATCGATGCCATGCTGTACAAGGTTGAAAAAGGCAAACTGGTTGGCTTCGAGACT
Organism: uncultured Bacteroidales bacterium; assembly: GCA_963808745.1. Lineage (GTDB taxonomy): Bacteria > Bacteroidota > Bacteroidia > Bacteroidales > UBA10428 > UBA5072. Next base: position 397,758 of record CAWEGX010000003.1, on the reverse strand, counting down.
GACGGCATACCGATGCGGGGCATCCTTTTTTAATACATCTGTGACAAGCACACCTTTTTTAAGTCCGACCTGTTTTTCCTGTCCTTTTGCAGGCAGGATAGTCATCATAACAAACAGTGAGACAATGATAAATGCAGAATTTTTTTGTGATTTCATGAATGTTGTTTTTAAAAATATGGGATAACAGCCACTAAAAGTATCAAATAGATGCTCCTGATCCAAAATTTCCATAATGAAATTGAAGAAAAATTGTCCCGCAGGTTGACACCCCGTCGGAGTCCCCCCCTCCACCCCGACGGGGTGTATTCAATAAACTCTTTTGATTGTTTTTTGTTAGGACCTGTAAAAGGTACATGCAATGTTTGCAATAGATGCTACAGGTATTGTCAAATCGTTTGGCAAGAAACAGGTCCTCAGGGGAATTAATCTGAAGATTCAAAAGGGCAGCATCCACGCAGTCCTTGGACCTAACGGGTCAGGAAAAACCACCCTGATCAAAATCCTTTCCACCCTGCTTAAGGCTGATGAGGGAAATATCCTGGTCAGCGGACATAGTGTTTCCGGGGATCCTGATAAAGTGAGGGCAAGTATCAGCCTCACAGGCCAGAGTGCCTCAGTGGATGAGGAATTAACCGGCTATGAAAATCTGTACCTGTTTGCCCGGCTATTGAATTACCCGGTTTCCGAAGCAAGACAACGTGCCAGTGAGCTGTTATCAGCGTTTGATCTGCAGGAAGCATCCAAACGCCTTGTTAAGACCTATTCCGGTGGCATGCGCAGGAGACTCGACATTGCCGCCAGCATGGTTAAGATCTCGGAAATACTGTTCCTGGATGAACCTACGACCGGACTTGATCCGCGAAGCCGCAACAGCATGTGGTCAGTGATCCGGAGTCTTGCCCGAAAAGGGACCACAATCCTGCTTACTACACAGTATCTTGAAGAGGCCGAACAACTGGCCGATAAAATTACTGTAATTGATGAAGGCAGGGTGATCTCAGAAGGTACAAGCAATGAGCTGAAAGCCTCTGTGGGTCAGAATATACTCCATGTACATCTTGACGGTGTGGATCAACAGTACCTGTCCACTGTTCTAAAAAAAATGGAATTCGGACAAGCCCAAAAAGATCCGGTGGGCAAAAAGCTCTTGTTCCAGGTATCTGGACTGGAGCAGGCTGTTGCCATTCTTAGCGAACTTGGAAAAAACAACATTGAAATCACGGCATTCAATCTTTCACGGCCCGACCTGAATGAAGTCTTCCTGTCACTCACAGGGAAGACCACCGAAGAAGAGAACGGACAGAACATGCAGAATGACAGGGAGACCGACGGACTACCGGCGGCAACATCCGTTTCCCGACTTCTGGACCATGCCAGTCCCTTACACAAATCAGGCTTTTTTGGCAATAAACTGATGTTCGGGTGGAGAAACCTGATCAAAATAAAACATATTCCCGAACAGTTTATGGATGTGCTGATCACACCCATCATGTTCACCTTCATGTTCACATTTCTGTTCGGAGGTGCGCTGGCCGGATCAACCCGTGCTTACCTGCAGTTTTTTATTCCAGGTATCCTGGTGCAGACCGTAACCTTTAATGCCATGTATGCTGGCATAAACATCAACAACGATGTATCCAAAGGCATTTTCGACCGGTTTCGTTCAATGCCCATCTGGCTGCCTGCTCCTCTTTCGGGTATTTTTATCGGCGATTTTTTCAGGCATCTTATTTCAGGAAGCCTGGTATTGTTGTTCGGATTTATCATTGGATTCAGAACCGATGCAGGTATCCTGGCATTTGCAGTCTCCTTTTTGATCATGATATTCTTTTCGATGAGTGTGTCCTGGATATTTATCATTATGGGACTTACCATGCGCAGTGTATCAGCCGTAATGTCCTTCGGATGGCTCATCCTGATGCCCCTGGTATTTATGTCAAACATTTTTGCCGATCCTTCCACCATGCCGAAATGGCTCCAGTCCTTTATTTCGTATAATCCCCTGGCCTGGCAGGTAAATGCTGTCCGGGGACTGTTGGGAGGCACCTCAACCGCTCATGAGATTGTTAAGGCCCTCGGAGCTTCCCTGGCTATATCAGTCTTATTATTCCCGGTCACTGTATGGTATTATAAAAAGGAAAGATAACCTCTCTAAAAGAATAAGAAGACATTTCTGCTAAGGATAAGAGGTGACAAGAATACTGCCAGCTCCAAGTTGACGATTGATCAGTAGATCCTGGACAGAATTCACTTACTGACGCGCGTCATTGTAAAGAAAATCCAAATACCCGTAATTGAGGCCGGTACTGAATTTAACAGTTAAAAGATACAGTCCTTTTTCCGGAAATGAAATTGAACCAATTTCGGACTGCGTCCAGTTATGCGCATTACCGGTTTTTTCAGGAAAACTTAAGTTGGCAAGCAAACTTATTGTTTATCCAAAGTTCTGCCGGTTTGTTATCAAGGTTGCTGTATACAGTATAAATGATGTATCTGCCTTCCTTGTTTACAAATATTGTATAGTTTGTCCATTCGCCGTCTTCCTGCCATCCGATATATAACTGGTTCACTCTGGGATCCACTTTATTGAGATGATTGAAATCCTCTATATCTTTTGTATAATTGATATCTACGCCTTCATTTGCCCTGAAACAGGTAATATATTCTGATATTCCCGGACGCATTTCACCGGTTTTTCTATTTAATTGGGCTCCCTCATTTCCAGAATTGTTATCATGATAGGCAACACCTTCTCCACCCCTATCAAAGTAAGCAAGTTCTATACGGCCCGGAAGCATTTGTGCTCCAAACGGATTCAACTTATTTCCGGTATATAAGGAATCTCTGTATGGAGTTCCTTTATAGGAGTCCGGCAACTGCGCATTTGCATAACCTGTTCCTGATATTAAAAGCATCACAACAGAAACACTATAAAGGAAAGATTTAAACAGATATTTCATTTTTTTTACTTTTAGCAGGTTGCCCGTCATTAATATATTTTTACAAAATCAAGGTAGGCCAGATTGGGTCCTATGTTATATTTTAATGTAATCAATTGCAGTCCTTCCCTGGGAAACTCAATTTCTCCAATTGTTGCCTGGTCCCATTGATGGTAATAGCCCGTGTTTTTGGGCAAATACAATTTAGTGGCAAACTGATTGTTCAACCACAGTTCCGACTTGTTGTCGAAATTGGCATAAACAGTTATGATCTTGTATTTCCCCGGAGATTTCACATCAACTGTATAATTTAACCATTCACCATTGGATTCCCAACCGATATATAACTGGTTCACCCTTGGCTCAACTACGTTCGGCTTTTTATAATCTGCCCAGTCTTTTGTATAGGAAATATCGACTCCTTCGTTTTCCCTGAAAAAGGCAATATGGTATGGTATGCCCGGTCTCCAGTGACATCCATAGTCAAAGCACTGGTGGTTGAGTATGGCGCCATCATTGGTTGATGTACTATCATGATAAGCGACTCCTTCGCCTCCAAAATCGAAATATGCCAATTCTATTCTTCCTGGAATGACCTGTGGTCCCTATAAAACCCAGGGTATCATCAGAAAATGGTTTCCCCGTGTAACCGGCAGGGACTTGTGCCCCAGCGGAGAGGCTGACGAGAAACACAAGCAAAGCCGGAAAGATTAAAATTTTATGATTACTTGCTGTTTTTTTCATGATTGAATTATTGACAGACTTTTAGATTCATAAATGATCAGATTGCATGAATCGAAATTTCTGATGACTTCTCAATGGATGTTTGAATCCAGATCAACAGATTATTTCCTTCTTTTGCTGTTCTAACCTGGGCTTTGATTCCGTTCACAGTCACTTCAACAAGGGAATTTCCATGCCAGTCTTCAATGGTCAGACACGGATTGATAATTGTTTTTTGAGGAATGATGTTGAATTTACAGTCAACTGAATTATCGATTGATTTAAATATGATGGAGTGATAGATCCGATCCACTTTAACAAATTCGCAATGATTGTTAAGCATCGTGATTGTGCCAGGCTCCAGCCAGGTTTGAACCTGGTTTCGAACCTCATCATAATTGTATTGCCCGGACACGCCAACAAGCATCACATGCCGGCGAAATTTGCGACCTGCAGGATCCACCTGGAAGTGGTCGTTAAAATCAACTCCCAGCTTATGATAAAAACCTGCACTCACTAATGAAGTATGCGTTACCTCATTTTTATTTGAGGCATAGGAACGCGATGTTTTACCCCAATCATCGGCATTTTGTCCATAAGGTTCCCGTCCGACCGGCCAATGTGAAAAGTTCCAGGTAGTATTATGCCAGTCGATCTGGGTTTCGATCTTTATTCCGGGCCATATTTCCGGATAAGCTTCGGATTGGCTGTAAACAATATAAAAATCGGGATTGTCGTTTTTAAAATGACAATCATAAACAACCTGATCCCATCCCCATGAATCTTTTGAATAAGTGTGATTTGGTGGTTCAGGAAAATAAGTCTTAATTGAATCCTTCATACTGAAGACCGAAAGAGCAGGTGCATTGCACAGATCACCCGCCTCAACCAATGAACCCCCTATGACCATGGGTTCAATTACTTCCGGACCCCAAATTCGGCGATGCTTAACATCGATGTTAGGCATATCAATGAACTGGCGAGTACCGGTACCATCAGGATAAAAGGTCCAATATTCCTCATAATAAGGAAATTGATCGCCACCTTCCTGTTCACCGGCAAAATTGTAGTTAGGATTTAGCGGAATACCATCGCCAGTGAATGATTTTTCGTACATCATTATTTTCAACGATGGTTACCGTCTGTCCATGACGCTGACGATCCGACATGGCTTCATGACAGCCCGGATAAATTGAATCACCACTCTCGAAGAACTCGAAATTCAACAGGAACTGATTGGTTAACCTCCATGCCGGTGCATTATTGGCACGGTCCCACAGCACAAATTTGATATTCTTATTATAAACAAATTCTGCCCCAAAAGTGACGACGGTTGCTTCACCATCAAACCCCGACCATGAAAAATTGCGCTGAACCGCTTTAAAACCTGTTTGACTATCATCAAGATCATCTGTTGGAGTTTGAACCACCTTGATTTTGGTAAATACGGCAGATTTAGGCTTTGCGCCGGCAGATGCCCTGCCTGCCAGGGCCAAAAAATACTCCTGGTCAGGAGCGAGCCAGCTGTATTGGGGTGCAACTTCCATCCAATCGTTTGAAGTGATGCCCCATTTAATGAGCCTTGTTCCATAATAAAAATGAAATGTATTTGAAAGGGCCTCGTGTAAAATCCTGATTCTTTTATTAGTGGAACGGTAAGGTATTGAAAAGGTCATACTGTCGAGTTTGGCTTCATAACGGGAAGCATCGATGACTTTCTTAGGATCATGGACATTGCTTACATTATTTTGTTTGTCATATTGATTTACATAAGTAATCCCGTCCCTTGTTTGAAATGGCAAGCATTGTATAATTCGCCGTATCCGGAATCCCGTTTTTACTTGCGAATAATACCAAACCAATTACATCATCATCAACAAACTCAGCTTCGGCATAAAAATTACCCCCAAAACTTGTTGTATTATATAACCCGAATGCACCAATCTGTGACTGATTCAAAATGGTTAATTTATGATCAGCAAATGAAAAGGTACCCTTACTTGCACCTTCTAGCTTCACCTCTTTCCACTGATTATTTAAGGATGAAAAATCATCATCAATTAAGATTTTAGTGCCCTGGCCGAAGGATGAACAGAATTGCATTGCCAGGAATATTATTATCAGGAAGGTTATTGTGGCCCGGTTTATGTTTTCCTTTGGATCATTCATACTCAGGGATTCATTCAATAAGGGTTAGTTTTCAAATGCTAAATATGGCAAGAAATTAGAATAAATATAATACTGATTTTTAATAAAGTGCAATTTGTCCTTTGCGCAAAAAGACGTATTTTTGATTAGCACTTAAAATAATAATCTGTCAAATGAAAAACATTCGTACAACTGCATTCCGTAAAGTACAAAATACCGGGATATTTATTCTGATCATTCTGATCGTGTTTTGCACCGGATTAAGCGCTCAGACGAGTAATCAACCGGCCATCATCGGGCACTGGGATCTAACGGTAGACATGGGAAATAACCAGACCTCGCCTTCCTGGCTTGAGGTTAAGCTTTCAGGAATGAAAACGCTTGTGGGATATTTTGTTTCCGACGCAGGAAGCGCCCGGCCTATTTCAAAAGTGAATTTTGAAGGACAAAAAGTCACCTTCAGTATACCTCCCCAGTGGGAGTTCGGACAAAATGACCTTTTATTTGAAGGAACCGTTGAAATGAATAAATTATTCGGCGTAATCACCCTTCCCAATGGCCAGAAACATTCTTTTACCGGCGAAAGGGCCCCGACCCTGGTAAGGGAAAAACCTCCGGTTTGGAATGAACCGGTCAAGCTATTTAATGACAAAAACCTTGACGGCTGGGTAGCCCAGAAAGCCAATAACCAATGGGTTGTTGAAAATGGCGTTCTGAAAAGTCCGAAATCCGGATCAAACCTTCTGACCAAAGATAAGTTCCAGGATTTCAAATTGCATATCGAATTCCGCTATCCTGCAGGGAGTAACAGCGGTGTTTATCTGCGCGGAAGGTATGAATTGCAGATCGTGGACAGTCATGGCCAGGAGCCTTCATCAATTTATCTCGGAGGTATTTATGGTTTTCTCACTCCAAATGAAAACGTGGCTAAAGTACCGGGAGAGTGGCAAACCTATGACATAACCCTGGTGGGCAGACGGATCACCGTTGAGGCAAACGGAAAAACCGTGATCTGTGATGCGATCATACCGGGCATTACAGGGGGAGCATTGGACAGCAAGGAAGCCGAACCAGGTCCGCTTTTACTGCAGGGAGACCATGGCCCAATTGAATTCAGGAATATTGTAATTACTACGGCAAAATAAGATCAATCCCAGGATCCGGATCCAGAATATATCTTGTACATCAGAATCCATAATCAGATCTTGTTTTTCTTATTCGATGCCCTGGCCTTGCTGTTATACTCCAGGCAAATGCTGATCCAGTATTCAAAATCTTTTTCTGATCGCATGCCGGTTTCATCTATCATGACCCAACCTTTCATCGGCCTTCCGGTAAAATCCATTGTCCGGCAGCCAGTTTTCTCAACGACGGTTTCATGCAGATCGGGATCAATACGGCACATCATCTCATCTTTGATTATTCCAACACACATTTTATTGTTGTTCATGAATGCAAGGCCACCCATCATTTCTTTCTCCTGGATATGAGGCAAATTGCACAATCTTTCACGAATGCGGTCCGCTAATCTTTGATCATATGCCATGGATCGTTTGTTTGAAGTTTTAACAGGGATTATCTTTATTAATCAAAAATAGTAATTCATTGTTTATACTGTCTTCCAAGTCCGTTTTACAGAACTGGAAAAATTATCTTGCCAATTTAAAAGGTAGAATTACTTTTGAACTGTTATAGATGATTCAATATACAAATATGTGGTTTATGGTGAGATCTTTGATTATTTTGACCGGAATATTACTTGCAGCACCTGTTAATAGTGAAGAAACCGTTTTGGAAAAGAAAATGCATACATCTTCTGATCAATGGGAAGAGGTAAGAAACAGCAAGGGTGTTGTAAGTTTTGTGCGATGGCTTCACCATAACGATGGCTCCAAAACGCGTGAAAGAATGGGAGACATGCAGGCGGACTGCAGTCTTAAAAAAACGGTAGAAGTTTTGACTGATCCTGCAGAAACAAAGATCTGGATGTCTGGTGTTTCCGAAAACTACCTGCTGTCAAAATCCAATCCTTCAGAATGGTACACGTACACTTTGTATAGCATTCCCTGGCCGTTCAATAATCGGGATCTGGTATCGTCATTTGCACTTAAAACTAATCCCGGTAACAAAACGGTAATAATTAATATTAACAGCAGGGCGGATCATGTTCCTTCAAAGCCTGGCATTGAACGTTTGAAAGATTACAATGCAACCTGGACTATCACAGAAACTGCTCCTCAAAAAGTTCACATAGTTTTCAGTGCCATGTCGAATACTCCGCCGATGTTTCCCAGGTATATTCAGGATCCGGTCATTGAGAAAATGTTTCACAACAACCTTGTCAGGTTGCGGGAGCTTTTATCGCGATAAGCTAACGTTATGATTGCTTTTCCTTATTTAATCTCCGGATAAACGGATTTGCCGAGAATCCATGTAATACAATGCTCAGCAGGATTGTACAGGCTGCTGTAAGAATAATGGTGCCTATATGCGGCAGTCCGATATCAAAAATTATGATGGCAAAGACAATACTTGCGAGTCCCCTGGGTCCAAACCAGCTGATGAATATCTTTTCCCTGCCTGTCAATCCGGTATTAATAAGAGAAATAAGTACCGGCACCATACGAATGACTGTCAGGCTTAATAAGGCATAAACAACTATATTCCAGGTAAAATACTTTAGATTTCCTGCAATAACAACCGAGCCAAAAATGATCCATGTGAACATGCTCAGGGTATCTCCAGCCCCTTCGGCTTCTTCAAGCAGATCATGCTTATATTTGCGGTTTATTGCACTATATAAAAGTCCGCCCGTAAAGCAGGCAATAAAACCACTTCCACCTGCCAATTGGGCAGTAGTGAAACAACAGAATGAAAGGGCAATGATGAGGATAGTACGCCAGGATTTACTGATCCATCCATGATTTTCGGAAAAGTGAATTAAGCGGTCGATAATAAATGTGACACCCAAACCAACTCCCAGTCCAATCCCAATCTCTTCAGCAAAAAGAAGCAGGCCATCGTGAAAACTGATGCCCTCCCCTGTCTGGGCCGAAAACAGGGCCATCAGCAAAAAAAGAACAGGAACACAGATTCCATCATTCAAACCGCTTTCTACATTAAGGGATTCCCTGATTTTTGAAGGGACCGAGGAATTTGTAACCACCGGCTTTCCAAGGGCCGCATCGGTAGGGGCCAGAAGAGTTGAAAGGATTCCCAGTTCCAGCCATGTAAAGCCATTAAAAAGAAACAATCCGCCTATCATACCGAAGGCAATAGTCAGGGGGAGCCCGATCAGCAGCAAACGCGACGGAATGGTGACATTTTTTAAGAGTTCCCGTATATCCGTGTTGGAAGCATCTGTGAAAAGTACCAGGGCCAGGGTTAGTTCAGCGATAACCCTATAATTTTCAATGCCAACCTTTAGGTCTATCAGATCCAATAGCAGCGGTCCGGCAAGCAGACCCACTATTACAGCCAGGAAGGGTCCGCTAATTGCCGTTTTCTCAATCCTTTTTGCAATCAGTCCATATATGAGTATGAAAAGTACAAAGACCAGCAGATTTTGATATATCATAATAATTCTGTTAAGAAGGATTCAGGATCATTGATGCATAAGATGTGCAAAATGACTGGTGTTCATATGTAAGGCAAAATCAAATTTAACAAAAATATCCAATCGTTCCGATGCCCGATGTACGTTTAGCTTTCATCGGGATTAAAATACAAATGGTATTTAGTTTGAGGTTGAGTTTTGAGGTTTGAGGTTTGAGGTTTTTAACTGTTTTATGCGTAATTTAGATGTCCCTTATCCCTGGAAAATGAAGCATCTCCTGGTATTTGCAATATCTATACTGGCTATTGGCACCGGTTGTGAAAAGGAACACAAGAGCATAAAGATCAACCCGGAAGATTCTCTATTCTTTAATGGGATTTTTGCCACTGCTGCCTATTATGGCCCTGTAACCCTGCTTATTGATAATGGAACCTATGAATTCAACACCACTCTGCAAAACGGGCGGGGTGCAGGAAAGTTGATGGTCGGTGAAAACACGATTGGATTTTCAGATACATTGATTTTACCCATATTGCCGGTATACGGATATGCCTTTGTTCCAAGGGGCATATACTATTACAGGTTCGATGGTAATAAGCTTGAAATCCAAAGATATATGTATGGAGGAAAAATAATGTATGAGTTATATCTAATCAAATAAACACAGTGAGTCAGGTTATTTTACGATCACCATGGATGATTCCCCGTACTTTCAAAAGTATGTTTACCCTACCCCTGGCAGTTTTTGCATTCGTATCCTTAATGTTATCCATTGTGCAATTGAAAATAAAAATGCCCATGATGATCCTGGAACGTTTCATTCCAGGCGCCGGCTGGTTTGAGATAGCGGTTATTTCAATTTATGGCGGCTATGTGGCATTTAAAATGCAGGATCCGATAAATGTCCCCCGCTGGAGAAGAATAACCTGGATTACCTTTTCAATTGTTTTTTTCACCCAACTTATACTTGGATTATCAGGCCTTGATAAATTCCTCATGACAGGCAAGCTTCACCTTCCCATTCCGATGATGATTTTGGCTGGACCCTTATACAGGGGACAAACCTCCATAATGACCTTATTATTCCTGAGTACAGTTATACTTTCGGGGCCTGCCTGGTGCAGCCAGCTATGTTATTTCGGGGCTTTTGACAGCCTGGCTTCGCGAGGTAAAACTCAACGCTGGCGCGTTGAAAAACAAAATCACCATAAAATCTACCCTATTGTTATTGATAATCGTTACCATAATTCTTTTACGCTGGTTCAATGTGCCGGTATTTTGGGCAACCCTCCTGGCTGTGGCTTTTGGAATTGGAGGAATTGTGATAATTAATTTTTATTTCGCACAAAAAAGGCAGGATGATCCATTGTATTATGTATTGCCCCATTGGAACGATTGTAAATATATTCAGATATGTCAATCCTTTCAGAATGTATATTGACAGCAACTGCAGCCTTTGCATGAAGTGTTCGAGCTTCTGCAAGTACGATGCCCTTAATCCGCAAGACATTAAAAATAAAAAACCATCCTTCTCCTGCACGCTTTGTGGAGATTGCCTGGCAGCTTGCAGGGACAATTCAATAAAATATAAATATTTAAAATTGAGTCCGGCAGCATCAAGAAATTTGTATTTGTTTTTAACCATTTCCCTGCATGCGGTGTTTATGGCTATGGCCAGGATTTAAAAACTTATAAAATTAAATTGCTATTTTTGAATCGCCATGATGGGATGCATATGGGGATTTGATAAAAGTACAAAATCATGGCGCCTAACACTGTCATTAGGAAACTAATTTTAGTCCAATGAAACTCCTGAGATACCTGACCCTTTTTCTGATTTTCTTTACTACTTCTATTGCAATTTCTGCCCAGGGCTATGAAATTAAGGGAAAAGTCATTGATTCAGAGACCGGTGAAACCATGATCGGTGTGAACATCATTGTAGCAGGTGATGTGCATGGAACTGTTAGCGGATATGATGGAAAGTTTGTATTAAAGAGTAAGACAGCTCCCCCTTTTACGTTGCGGTTTTCATTTGTAGGTTATGAAACACAGGAAATTCTGGTAACGGAACCTGGCAAAACGCTTGATGTTAAGTTGAGTGAACAGCCGTATCTCGGACAGGAAGTGGTTGTGTCTGCAAGCCGCATGGAGGAAAACATATTAAGATCTCCTGTCAGCATTGAAAAAATGAATCTGAAGGATATTCAGCAAATTTCCACGGCTAATTTCTATGACGGCTTGTACCAGTTGAAAGGGGTTGATATGAATGTGCACGGACTTACTTTTCGCCTGCCCAATGCAAGGGGATTCAATGACTATACAAATTACCGGATGAATCAGATTATTGATGGCGTTGAAAATATTTCACCCGGATTGAGCTTTGCAGCCGGCAACATTTTTGGCCTGTCGCAACTCGACATTGAAAGTCTGGAAATGGTAATCGGTGCCTCATCTGCACTCTACGGTCCCGGCGGCATGAATGGCACCCTGGTGATGACAAGCAGGGATCCCTTTACCTACCAGGGACTGTCGGTTTCTGTTCAAACCGGGGTCATGAACATCGGAAGTGCGGTGGTTGATAATCCCACGCCCATGTATGATGTCAACCTCAGGTATGCCAAGACCTTCAATGACCGGTTTGCCATAAAGGTGGTTGGTTCCTATTTATTGGCTACCGACTGGCAGGCTGGTGATGTCAGAGACCGCGGTGACTTGAATGATCCGTCATTAACCCGCCTTACAAACCCCGGATATGATGGTGTGAATGTCTATGGCGATGAAGCGTTGGTTTCACTGAACCTGAAAGAGGTGGCGCCACAGGTGATAAGCGGCATTGCTGAGTCTCAGGGTATAACTCCGGGAACCCCGGAATATGAAGCACTCGTTAATAAGGCGATGCCCTATTTCCCCGACCAGATGGTTACCCGTACAGGATGGCTGGAGAAAGATCTTTCAGACGATAAGACCGAGAACGTGAGGCTGGCTGCTGCCTTGCACTATTTCATTACTGACCGGACAAGAGCTGTGGTTCAGGCGAATTACTCGCAGGGAACAAGTGTGTATACAGCCCAGAACCGTTTTGCAGCAAGGGATTTCAACATCCTTTCGGGAAAAGTGGAAGTGAATAATCCCAATTATTATGTCAGGGCCTGGGGAGTAATCGAAAACTCAGGATCTTCGTTCGACCTTGGAGGTGCTGCCTTAAGGATGAATGAAGAATGGAAACCTTCACCAGACTGGTTTGCAGATTACCTGTCAGCCTATACGCAAACCGCACTTATATCAGGTGACATGAACAATGCACATCAGTTTGCCCGCCTTGTGGCAGATAACCGCGACCCTAAAACAGGTAATATTTTTGATAACACAAAACCAGCCTTCCCGGTTTACGGAACTGAAGAATTTGACCAGATACTCGATAAGATTTCCTCAACTTCCATTTCGGATGGCGGAGCCATGGTGTTTGATCAAAGCAGAATGGGACAGATAGAGGGAATGTACAACTTTACCCATCTTATCAAATTTATGGAAACACAGGTTGGCGTTTCTGAGAGATTCCAGTCTATGAACAGCAATGGAACAATATTTGCAGATGAGCCCGGACATCCGATCAATATAAACCAGTTTGGTACATTTATCCAGGTTAATAAGAACTTTATTAATGACCGTTTAAGAATAACCGGGGCATTCCGGTTTGACAAAAACCAATATTTCGAATCACAATATACCCCCAGGTTTTCGTTGATCTATTTTCTTGATAAAAGGAAGGAACACAGTATCAGGGGAACTTTTCAGACAGCCTACCGTTTCCCGTCCTCCTCAGATCAATGGGTTGATATTAACGCTGGAATTTTCAGAACAATCGGCGGAATGCCCGAGGTTCAGAATAAATATGGATTTAATACAATCCCCCTGTACCCCATGTCGGGCAGAAATCCCGTGAAAGATAAGCCCGTAACTGAAAACGGACCTATTGTTTTGCCCGGCTTAAGTCCTGAAAAAGTGACATCTACAGAAATTGGGTATAAAGGACTGGTCTTTGGCAAAAAACTTTTCCTCGACACTTATGCATATTATAATAAGTACAAGGGATTTGAGGCCGTTCAACTGGTAGCACAACTTGCCGAGGATGCCGGCACAGAAACTGACCAGCTTTACCAGACTTATTTTACGACCGATCAGCCTGTTTCGTCCTTAGGCTGGGCAGTGGGTATGGATTATAAGTTACCCAACGGCATCATGGTCAGGGGTAATGTGGCGTATGATAAGTTGCTTGAAGATATTAAAGAACCCGGAGTAGAAACACGCTTCAACACACCTGATTACAGAGCCAATCTCTCCATTGGTCACAATGAGATAGTCCGGAAAATGGGATTCAATGTCAATTTCCACTGGCAAAACAGTTTTGTATGGGAGTCGGGTTTTGGAGCAGGGGAAATCCCATCCACCATAACACTCGATGCGCATATTTCCTATAAGGTCACTGCCATAAAAATGCTTTTTAAAGTCGGCGGATCAAATCTCCTGAACCACTATTACACAACCAGTTTTGGCAGTCCGCAAATTGGCGGTTTGTATTATGTAACCCTTATCTATGAAGACATTTTAGGATATGCAGGCCGAAAAAAAACCACTGATTGATGATCAGTGGTTTATGATAAATGGGTAAAATTGCTGCCTATTTCTTTGCAAAGTCAATATAAAAAACCATATTGATTACTGCCGGAGTTTCCGCAACCAGGGTTAAGGGTGCAATCATAGCAGCAACCATTTCCTTTGGAAGGGGCACGCTGGTCTTTCCTCTCATGCCGGTTTCGTTTTTCACAATTTCACTTACTGTTAAAACAAAGCCACTTGGAGAAGAAGGAATAGCTGTGCTGTTCATATTCAGGATAAGTGTTGAGGCATCTACTTCTTCCCAGGTTCCGGCATTGAATTCATTTTGTCCGGCACAACTCATAAATATGGAGAAATTTTTTCTTAATTCCACATATGCATACCCTGCCGATGCACAATCAACTGAACTCAATAAAGCAGCCTGTATCTGAAGGGTAATATTGGTACCAACAGGAACTGGGACAGCTCCAACCTGGTCAGTTGTCAGTATTAACTCCTCGGCGACTTCAGCATTGCTGATGGTAAAGTTGCCAACAAAAGGGGATACTTCCTCCTCAGACTCATCCTTGCAACCGGTAAAAACAGCAAAAGAGGCAAACAGAATTGCCAAAAGGCTAATTTTAATAACATTCTTCATAAGGCTAATTTAAGGTTAAGTATATTTTCCAGTACTATACAAAAATAACACTTAAATTTTATTTATGTTGCGATGGGATGAATAATCCCTTTAAAGTCGCAGATCTCATGAATCTCGCAGATAATCAAATCTATTCTCTGAGACCACTTTGCGCGCTATTGCGTATTTATTCGTGATCCCTGCGTTTAAATTGTCAGATTTCTATTTTTTAGCTCTTGTTTTGATTTTTTTCAACTGATATTTTTCAATAATATCAGCAAGGTCCTTCTGACTTTCGGTCTTGATTTTATGGGCGAAGTTTTCCCAGATAAACCGCATCAGATCCGAATGCACTTCATCCAGCATCTTAAAATCATTTGCATTGATTCTTTCTTTTCCAAAATACAGCCTGTAAATCTCATTCTTTGCAGATACAAGAATGGGAGTTCCCTTAATACCTTCTTCCAGGTGATGCAGTTCACCATCATCATCTTTTACCATCCATTGTTCCTGCATGTTAAGCAATTCTGCGATAGAATTCAGTAGATTTTCCTTAGCCATTTTATTAATATTTTAAATTATTTTACAAAAGTATGTATCTATTCAATAATATCCTATTAATTAATGAATTGATGGTTTAGGATCATTTTATTTATTGCCTTCTATTGCCGTTGGTTTAAACCAACGGCAATAGATATTCTGAGAATTATCTTTTATATCTTTGCTGCACTAAATCCTTCAATCACCCAATGAGCACTCGCAACAGACCATTTAAATTCCCTGTTTCCATACTGATCGGAAGTTCTCCTTCAAATATCCTCCGGGTAATTAAGGGATACCGGATTGATATTCGTTATTATCCGAAGTTTCTTTTGTCATTCCTGATATCCCTGATTTTTGAGGTGATGAACCTGGCAGAACGGATAGTTGAGAAAAGGATGCTTAAGAATGTTTTTGCTGAAGAACCACCCATATTTGTCATTGGATTCTGGAGAAGCGGAACTACCCTTTTGCACAGCATGCTTTGCCAGGATAAACGGGCAGGGTATGTAACCACTTTCCAGGGTGTTTTCCCAAACCTGGTACTTACACAGAAAAAATGGCTGAAAGAGTTTACCAACATGATTCTGCCAAAGAACAGGCCATTTGACGGATATTCAATGGATATGGATTTTCCGCAGGAAGAGGATTTTGCCATGATGAGCCTTCAGCCGAGAAGCATTTATAAAATGTTCTATTTCCCAAAGGACTGCAACGACATCTATAAAAAAGAACTGCATTTCGAAGATCTCCCTGAAACGGAACGAAAGCACTGGAAAAAGAAATACCTGTCTCTTGTTCACAAGGCCATGAAAAATACAGACGGTGTGCGATTCATTTCCAAAAATCCATGCAATATATTCAGGATCAAAACTCTCATGGAACTATACCCCGATGCACGTTTCATCTTTATATACAGAAATCCCTATTCAGTTGTTGAATCGTTGTACCGGTTTGCCAATGAAATCCTTCCCGGATCAGAGCTACAGCATCTTGAAGGTGGAATTCCCCGCGAGTATTTTGCCAGGTTATATAAGGATGCACTGCATGAATACCTGAATGTACGTGAAACGATCAGACCCGGCAATCTTATCGAAATCAGGTATGAGGATTTCAAAAAGCAGCCTGTTGAAATGATCCGGGATATTTACAGGCAATTTAACATGCCTGACATAGAGGAAGCACTACCCCGGATGGAGTCGTATCTCAGCAGGAACAAACCCGACGGACGGCAACCATATACTATTGAACCGGAAACTTACTTCCTTGTTAATAATTATGCGGCGGATATTATAACCCGGCTGGAGTATCAAATAACCAGTCCTTCAGAGTAAGCTGTCAAAATAAAATGCTATTTTCATCTCCTGAAAATGAAAGCAAAAACAAGCCGGATGGAAAAAATGTTTAAAGCAGTTTTAAAGGTCAGATGGCTGATCATCATCCTTGTAGTCGCCATAACCGTTGCCCTGGCCTGGCAGATTCCCAATATCCGGATCAATTCTGATGTGATCAGTTCCTTGCCTGACACAGATCCGGATGCCGTGTTGTTAAAAAAGATCGGAGCACAGTTTGGCGGAAATAAAATGGGTATGATCATTCTTGAATCTGAAAATATTTTCACACCCGGAGTTATTAAGGATGTGCAACAGATAACTGACACACTCCGAGCAAATCGAAGGAGTTTCTTCGGTGACAAGCCTTACCAATATCATGGATATTAAAGAAGGCGAAAGCGGAATGGATATTGGCAAACTGATTGATGAGAATGATCTTCCCGATACACCTGAAGAGTTTGCCCGGTTAAAAGAAAAAGTTTTTTCAAAAGAAATGTACAAAGGAGTAATTGTTTCGGAAGACGGAACAACCACAATAATCATTTTCTCGCTTTATGATAATGCCAATATCCAGGAATTGGCCAACACTGTAAAACAAAAAACTGAATCTCTCCATCTGCCCGAACATATTTATTATGCCGGATCACCCATGATGATCACATCGATCGCCCATTTGATCTCTGCTGATCTGACGCGGTTGCTTCCGATTGCCTTTGTACTGATCGCTTTTGTTCTTTTTCTGGGATTCCGGTCCTTCAGGGGTACGGTTCTTCCCCTGCTCACTGCCATCATTGCAATCATTTGGGTTATTGGCATAATGTCGATTATGGGAAAAGAAGTGAGCATGGTTTCAAATAACATCCCCATCGTTTTACTGGCTGTGGGCACAGCCTATGCCATCCATGTACTTAACAGGATCGACCAGGTGAAGGATAACCTGAATCAGGCGATCATCATTGCTCTTACCTCTGTATTTATTCCGGTGATCCTTGCTGCGCTGACCACCGTTGCCGGCTTTGTATCTTTCATTTTTGGATCATATCTTACCATGATCCGTGATTTTGGCATGTTTACAGCTCTTGGAACGTTCATAGCACTGGTTCTTTCACTTGTTTTTTGTTCCGTGCGATGGTTTCGGCATTTGCATGGAAGAGCAAGGCCACTGCAGTGGAAGACAGCAAGGATGAGCGTTTGGCTTTTTCCAGATATTTCCTGATCCCTTTGCGAAACCTATTGTTTAAGCATTCAAAAGCGATTTTTGTAGTATGGATTATCCTTACCCTGGTCAACATAGGAGGTATTTTTCGTATTGAAAGAAATGTGGACATACGGAATTATTTCCGAAAGGGAAATTCCACCAGGATTGCTGAAGATATCATGACATCGAAATTCGGAGGGACCAGACCAATTTTTGTTTTGTTTAAAGGCGATATAAAAAGCCCGGAGTTCCTGCGGACCATGCTCCGAACAGAAGAATATATGAAAAAAAGTCCCGGGGTTGCCTATACCAATTCGGTGGCTGATCTGATACTGGATATAAATGCCGCGCTCGGTGAAGGCAGAAAAATTCCGGATGACCAGGATAAGGTGGAACAATTGTGGTTTTTGCTGGAAGGAAATGAAAATATGCAGAAGTATGTGTCAGAAGATCAGGGTGAGGCCATTATCATTTCCAAATTTTTGTCGCCCGAAAACAAAGACAAAATTGAATTTGGAAATTACATGAAGAAATTCATTCAGAAAAATTCCACAGCCGAATGTAAAATTGAGATAACAGGTATGCCATTTATCGATGTGACCATGGACAGGAGCCTGATATACAGTCAGCTTGGAAGTCTGGCCGTTGCCCTGATATTTGTAATCATTATTGTAAGTGCTATTTTACGATCGTTCTCAGCTGGAATTTTTGCCTCAATCCCGATCATATCAGCGATTATCATACTTTTTGGACTCATGGGCTATACCGGGATTCCTCTGAATGTTGCCACTGTACTCGTGGCCAGCATTGCCATGGGAATTGGAATCGATTATTCAATCCATGTAATTACCCATTTTAATGAATCCCTGACAAATGGGAGCAATGTTTACCAGGCATTGGAAAAAACAATAGGGATAAGCGGCAAAGCAATTGCGATCAATGTTATTTCCGTTTCTTCCGGTTTTCTTATTCTGCTTTTCTCTGAAATGGTACCTTTGCAATATTTTGGATTGCTGATATTTCTGAGTATGGTTGGATCAGGACTGGGTGCTTTGACCTTTTTACCGGTGATCCTAATTCTTGCCCATAAGGATCGGGATCCTTTAAGAACACCCAAAGGGAAAAAAAATGAATGGTGATATAAACTATAAAATGATGAAAACTATTAAATTTTCATGCCTGTTTTTGGTTTTGATGTTGTCCGGCTGCATCTTGAATGCTGAGGCCCAGGATGCAGAATCCATTCTTGCAAAAATGGATAAGATCATATTTTCACCAAAGGACAAGCAGGGTAAGGTTACCATTATCCTTACTGATAAATCGGGCAAGGAAAAAGTACGGGAAGCCACCATGCTTCAAAAGGGACGCGATAAAAAACTATACCGCTATACAAAGCCTGAATCGCAGGCCGGAATTGCCACGCTATCTTTGTCGAACGACGTGATGTGGCTGTACATGCCCGCATTCGAAAAACCAAAAAAAATATCCATGCTGGCAAAGGACCAGTCATTTACCGGTACTGATTTCTCTTATGAGGATATGGTCACCACACCGTATTCCGACCGATATACCCCTACATTACTATCATCAGCAGGAAGCACCTATTTGCTCAAACTAATACCAAAATCGGGAAAATCGAATTATTCGAAAGTATTTGTGAAGATTGATAAAACAAATGGATATCCTGTAACCATGGAATTTTTCAACCGGATGGATAAAAAATTCAAGGAGTCTAATTACAAGTTTGAAAAGGTAGGAGAATACTGGAACGCTGCAGAAGTGACCATGATGGATTATGAGAAAAATCACTCCACTAAAATCTTGTTAAAGGATGTAAAATTTGACCAGGGCCTGTCGGATAATCTTTTCCTTGTTGAAAAGTTAGTACCTGCAGAAAAAAAGAAAGAAAGCCAGCAAGCAGGATCCAGTAAAGAATAAATTCACAAGTAATAATTTAATTATGGTTTCCCGATCGGAAAAAGAAAATCTTCTAAAACAGAAATCAGTTGTCATTTGGCTTACTGGCCTTTCAGGAGCCGGCAAAACCACTTTGGCAACAGGTCTTGAAAAAGCATTATTCAAAAAGGGCTTCATAACAAAGATCCTGGATGGGGACCAATTAAGATCCGGCATTAATGCAAACCTGGGATTTACTGATCAGGACCGCCAGGAAAACATCCGCCGGGTGGCTGAGATATCCAGGCTTTTTATTGAATGCGGGGTAATTTGCATTGACAGTTTCATTAGTCCAACAATAGTTATGCGACAAACAGCAAGGCAGATCATTGGCAGCGAAAATTTTATAGAAATCTATCTGAAGGCCTCTTTGGAAGTTTGTGAGCAAAGGGATCCCAAGGGATTGTACAAATCAGCCAGAAGGGGAGAAATCCGTAATTTCACGGGTATCGGTTCGTCTTATGAAATTCCGTTAAATCCCGAGCTGGTGATCGATACTGTTAAATATTCGATTGACGAATCCCTGGAAATATGTCTTGAGACAATTATTCCCAGGATTACCATGGGCTAATACGACGCACACACTTACGGTGGGGTACACCCACTATCATAGGTTTGCACCCTTGGTTATTGAAATTGAATCACTTCGTGACTATGTATGACCTCACCGAGCAAAAATCCGATATCTGCAAGAAGCTTTTTAAATAATCCTTGAAGATGCTATAGATATATCCGCATATTTCCACGCCTGTTCAAATCGTCTTTTTGAATCCTCATAATTCAATTTTTCACCAAGCTTATTATAGGCATTCATGAGCCCAACCAGGGCCCAGCCATTTTCAGGATATTCTACAAGGTCCTGCTGATAAACTTCAATGGCTTCGCGATATTTTCCGGATTCAACCAAAATAGCCCCAAGGTTGTGTCGAACTGAAAAAAACCAGTCCGGAGGTTCCTGGTATTTCAGTTGGTCTTCCCTGGATATCGCACTTTTCAGCAACCTGACGGCCCCGTCATAATCACCTTTTTTTGCATGCAGCTCTCCATCGAGTGATTGAGATGCAATTTGGCATATGTCAATTAGCCGGTTAGTACCCCATATGGTCATGTTTTTTAATGAAGTATCCTGCATAATTATATTTAGCTGATTCAGGTATTTTTCTGCTTTTTTGGGTTTATTTTGGGCGAGTGCAGCCATTCCCTGAGCATAGTCCCAGATAATCCGCGGATATTTCAGCTCGTTATCGGGTTCTGGTGTATTCCGGATCTCATCCCATCGTCCCAGCTTCACCTGCACAAAAAGCGGTATACAATAAAAATGCTGTAATGTGGTAAAATTGGGATGCAGCAGCAGCTTTTTATAAGCATGTGCCTTGGTCTGGTATGCCCCGATCATGGCAAACCTGCTTTCACCACCCAAAGTTGCACAGGCTGCCAGAAAATGGTAATTATGCGGATTGTACAACAGGGGGTATGCGCCAAAGGCATGACATGCCTCCGTATAGGTGCTGTCCGCAGTAACAGAATTTATGTTTGTAACAGTCCCTTCATGATAATGACCTGTCCGGATATATGTATGTGAAGGCATGTGAACCAGATGACCCGAAGCCGGCACAAGGTCTTCCAGCAATGAAGCACTGGGCAAAGCCTTATCTGCTTCGTTCGACATTTCCACTGCATGAATATAAAAATGATTCAGTCCGGCATGACGGGAGGATGTCTTCAATGAATTCTCAAGGACAGCAATAATTTCAGGGGTCCACGGCTGGACAGTTCCATCACTTCGAAACAGGTCCCAGGGATGAAGGTTCATCAGCGATTCAGCGAATAGCGCTGCAATATCTTCATCGTTTGGGTATTTCCCGTAAACCTTTCGCATCTCAGCTGCATAGGTCGAATCGAGTACGGATCGCTTTACTGAAGCATCAATTGAATACCTTGCAGCAAGTGCATCGATCAGGTCATTCTCTTTTTGGGTACAATGCCTCGTCAATTTTTGAGCCCGGGTCACAGCATCATACGCCCGCTGAAGATTGTCGGGCTCCATTCCGGCATTATAATTAGGTCCCAACACATAGGCAAATCCCCATTGACACATGGCACAGGCTGTATCAATTCTTGCGGCTTCAAAAAACGAACGTGCCGCCTCGGCATGGTTAAATCCATAAGCGAGCATCATACCCTGGTTAAAATATGCCTGGGCCTCCTTTGATTTGGTTGAAATTTTAAAATGAATGCCGTCAAGTCCTTTAAAAAGGGGGGCTTTCTTTGAGGAAGTATACCAAGCATTATCTGCAAGTTCAGGCATACAATAATTTTCATACAAGGCTTCCCGGTCATTTTTTAATGATGAGGCCTTTTTCTCGGAAACATTACAGGATTGGATAATGAAATTAAAACTCAATCCATAAATCAATAATGATTTTAGGGTGAATATTCTTTTCATAACTAGAGGATTTAGTCCCCCTAAAACAGACTAAATTTTAAATTGTTCTTATATTTCCTGAATAAAATGAGACTCCGCGAGATCACCGTCATCGGGATCCTTCTAGCGCCTCCACTCCCACGGCGCCACAGGAAAGGGCTGCGACCATAATCCAACCTTGTTCTTCCTGGCCTGTTCTTCGAGTCTGGCCAGTTCAGGATCCTGATTATATTTCTTGTAATGCCATGCCATGCCCTGGATGATCATTTGCTTGTTGACACAAACATTATTTACAAAAACAAATGCCAGGGTTCTACCATAGCGATCTGTGCCACTTTTCCGGATCTCCACCTCTTTCCCAAAACATATTCCTGCTATGGCCTGCTTTGCTTTTTCACCAAATTCCTGGTGCGATTCGGGACAATCGATTCCTTCAAGCCTGATCTTTATTTGTTCCTTTTTCCGGTTCAAAACCACAATAGTATCCCCGTCAGTAATTTTAATAACCTTTCCGGTAAAGGTCTCAATACCTGACACAGCAATAAGCAGGACAAATACGAATGTTTTCAGCATGATCACAGGTTGGTTAATAATTGATCCTGTATACGGGAAAAAATAAGAAACGGCTACCCATAAATGTAAAGAAATGCTTTTGGGTGTTATTAATGAGGTTTAAGTGGTACCATAGTGATTCAATTACTTTTTAAGTTTATCTTTGGGCAATCATTTTTAAACAATTAAAAAATACGATTATATGTTTGAATCATTAAAAAAAATGTTCAGTGCAACAAAAACCGATTATGCCCAGCTGATGTCTGAAGGTGCCGTTATTCTTGACGTACGCAGTCATGGCGAATATGTTTCCGGACATATTGAAGGATCGGTCAATATTCCTGTCAATAAACTGTCAGAAAACCTGAATAAATTAAAATCAAAAAGCAAACCCATTATTACCTGCTGCGCCTCAGGAATGAGAAGTGCATCCGCTAAGGGATTATTGGAATCAAAAGGCTATGCAAAAGTAGTCAACGGAGGTTCCTGGCAAAGTCTGCAGAAAAAAATCCAGGTTTTTGAAAACTAATTTGTGTAACTTTATGTTTTACAAAAAAAATACATCATTATGCTAAACAAGAATGTACAGGATATTCTAAATGCACAGGTTGAAAAAGAAGGATTTTCCTCCAACCTGTATTTGGCGATGGCCTCATGGGCGGAATCAGAAGGATACTCGGGAATTTCTCAATGGCTCTATGCCCAGGCAGAGGAAGAACACATGCATATGCTGAAACTGCTTCATTACGTTAATGACAGTGGCGGAAATGCCATTATTCCCGCATTCAAAAAGCCACCTGTAACTTATCCTGATGTAAAGAAAATGTTTGAACAGGTTTATGCCCATGAACAGCACATTACAGCGTCAATCAACGAAATCGTGGCCGTAACTATTGCTGAAAAGGACTATACCACAAACCATTGGATACAGTGGTTTGTAAATGAGCAGATTGAAGAAGAAAAAAATGCACGTACTATCCTGGACAAGCTGAAATTACTCGGAAAAGAGAGTCTATATATTTTTGACAGGGATATTCTTACATTGCGCACTCCGACCTCATCCACGAAGGCTGATGCAACCTAGGTAAGCCGGATAAGGCCTCCGGGGTTTTGGAAAGCTTGGAGGCCTCTTCTGTTCAATTTGTCAACGCTGAACAGTTGTTAGTCAAAATAATTATTCATGTACCCGGAATTATCGTTTAATTATTTGATAACCAATCCAACGGGTCATGGAAAAAATTCATTTTGATGCTACAAACTCAACACCCTTTGTGAGTTTTATAGACAACAGAAAACTGGTGATCACGGGACGCTCTATTTCTGAAAATGAAATCACCTTTTATAAGCCAATTATTGCATGGGCATCCATGCTACAGGTAAAACTACTTGAAGTGGATGTTGACCTGGAATATGTCAACAGCCGCTCATCCAAAAAGCTTTTTCAGCTTTTTAAGGTAATGGATGTAAATCCCGACATCAAGAAACTGATCATTAACTGGCATTATGATGAGGGAGACGAGGATGCATTATTGAAGGGTCAGGTTTACCAGGAAACCTTAACGAAGGCCCGATTCAAATTTTACATGAACACTGATCCAACTGATCACTAAACAGGTATCTGCTACTTATCAGGTTTATGCACCCTGACCGATTTTTGCCATATGACCATCTGTCGGGCATGAAGGAGCAATTCATCTGCCATTGCCTTATTTCCATCCTCTTCCAGAAGCTTTGCATAAAACCTTAGTGTAGACGGTGCATGCACATCCTGCGCCCTTAAAAGGAAAACGGGTTCATCATCAGGAATTTTACCGGCCGTATCGATGATCCGTTTGTTATAATCATCCCGTGTAAATTTCATAGAACTTAAACGTTTAAATAGTTATTTATACAGGTAAAGTGAAACTCTCTGAATACTGACCTTGTCATCCGGAAGTTTCAGACCGGTACCCGACCAGGTGCTTGCATGTACCTCATCTCCGTTCAGCCTTTTAAGGGGGACCCATTTTTCACCGATGAAAATGCCTTCATTCACGGTCTCGATGCCAACGTGCATTGAATCGAGGTAGGTTGAAAAAAATACATCCAGGGCCTTTCCGGCAACGATAAACTCCTGCGGTCCGGTTTTAATTACTATTCCGCCACCGGCCTTTTGATTTCCGGCAAGCCGGGACTCGATCCTGAAATTTCCCAGATCCATCGGGCAACTACTGGAATCTTCAGTGACAAGTATTCCACGCATGGTTCCTTTTCCCTGGTTCCTGAGAATTATTGCCGACAAGCTTCCAAGCACTTTGTAGGTTTCATCCAATGGGTCAATTGTCCCCTCCGGAAGATTATGGTCAATACCAAAAGGTGCAAAACAACTGGCGTCAAATTCCCCAAATGCATAAAAAGCCCTCATGGCAGCCATATCTCCTCTTTGGGTTTCAGGAATGAACAACGGATTGCCGCTCCGGGTATACTCTTTGCAAACCCAGGTGAATTCGTCTGTATATATGTCCGGGGCAATGAAGTCGATTGACGGTGCTGCTGCCCGCCATATATCAATAACCTGGGGCAGGGGACCTCCGGATGGATATCTTCCGGGCCAGTAACTGAAAGGTTGTTTGAGCCAGGCATTCACATACATTGGCAAGGCATATTCCTTTTTTCCGGCTGCAACGACCTTTTGAATATAGCTGGCATAATTCCAGGCAGAGAAAAGTTCTTCAGTATAGTATGAATAAAACCGCCAATCCTCTGCGTCAGGTTTAAATTCACTCTTACCAAACACCTCTTCCCATGAGCCGGATGTCTTACTTCCATTGTTTTGCCATACCTTGCTCAGCTCGGGGTAAAGATTGTCCTTATGGAGGGAAAGGTATTCGATCAATTCACCCGGGACCGGGCCATAATAGGCAGCATTCGCCGGAGCACTAAAATCACGTCTTGCATTGCCAGGTGTATTACCCATGTGATCAAGCAATCCCACTTCATTCTCAACCTGCATCATTACCACGGTTTGCTGCCTTCCATCCATTTCCCTGATATGCCTCATAAGGGCTGCAAATGCGGCGCAATCAGCTTCGCACGAGGCCTCGCCAAAAGTGGACAATATCTCAAGGGCTTTTCCGTGTTCATCCCTGGCACGGGGATACTTTTCATAATCTCTCTTTATCCACGAAGGAATATATACAGAACTGGCATTTTTCCAGCTGGCAAACCAGATGAGCACCAACTTTAGATTGGCCTTACGTGCGCCCGTAATCATGCTGTCAACCAGTGCAAAATTGAATTTGCCCTGTTCCGGCTCAATCAGTTCCCATGAAACTGTAGCAATAACGGAATTGAGATTCTTTTTGGCCAGCTTTTGCCAAACTGGCTTCATGCTATCATAACCACCACAGGTGGAATTATGCAGTTCTCCTGAAATCAGCAGAAAGGGTTTTCCTTTGACAACGAGCCTGGTAGCAGTACCTTGTTTTTCAAGATATGGAGGCTTGATAATTTCAACCTGTTGAGTCTTGCTTTTCAAAAAATCGGGAGTCTTGTTACAACCCGGTAATGATAAAACAAGAAACAAAGCGAAGATAAACCTGTAAAATTTCATATAGGCGTCTTTTCTTTTAAAGATAATCGATTTTTTGAAAAGACGCCAGGGAAATCCTTAACGATGTCCTATGAACGCATTAATGATAATTTCCGGAAACTGATCATGCGCCTGGTGGTTTCATCCCACAATCTTAGGTTCAGTGTCTTAAAGCTGGCCCAAAAGGTGAGCGGCTTTATTCTCGTGAAGAATTCATTTTCATAATGGCATCTGGCCAGGTTATAATTGGGAATTCTTGAACTCAAATGATGAACATGATGGAAACCGATGTTCCCGGTAAAAAACTGAAGAACAACCGGCAGTTTCAGAAATGAACTTCCTTCAACAGCTGCGGTTGCGTAACCCCAATCTGGAGTATGATCCCAATATACATCATCAAACTGGTGTTGTACATAAAATAACCACAATCCTGCAGTATGCGCAAAAATAATGACTGGCAACTGGATCATCAGAAATGCTTTCAAGCCTATTGTGAAACCAAGGACCGCAGCCAATATGAGCAACCCTATGTTGGTGAGGTATACATTCTTTTTACCATCCCGGTTCATCCCTTTGTGTGTTATCCTGTTCCTGAACAGCACCAGATAAACTGAACCAAAAGTAAACATCAGAAGAGGATGGCGATATAACCGGTAAAACAGCTTCTCCTTATTTCGACAAGGCAAGGTACTCATCCACAGTGAGCGTCCAGACATCTCCAATTCCCCTTTTATCGAGGTCACCTGATGTGGCATGATGAATCTTATGATTATTATGCCAGTGCGAATACGGTGTAAATAGTCAGTATTCCAATGATCTTACCAACGATGTCATTCGTTTTTCTCGATTTAAAGAAAGAGCCATGGCCGCAATCATGGAATATAATAAATAGCCGGATCAGAAATCCTGCTGCCGGCAAGGCCAACAAAAGAGTCAGCCAGTAAGAATACTGCAAACTCAGAATCATAAGATACCAGAGTACCACATACGGAACGAACGAATTCACGATTTGCCATATGCTTTTTCGCAAATCCGGCCTGTTATATTTCATAATGATCTTCTCCCACGAACGATCATTGTCAATTTTGTTTATCAGTTTTGTTATGTCATAATACATTATACATATTCGCCAGGTTGCACATCAACCTGGTTGCAATTTATTAAATTGAAAATTTCTATCCTGCTATCAGTACAAGTTCACGTTTAGATTGAGTAAGCCGGTAAACGGCTGATTCTGAGACATATTCGGAGACCAGTTCACTGAATACTTCCGATACATGCTGGATTTTTTTGGCCAGGTATGCGTTGGTGCCTGAAAAGGCAAAACCTTCTGACATCTTACCCCGGGCGGAATTAAACAAGGCCTGCGCAATACAATAGGGAGCTTCCCTGAAATTACAGGAACTCAGACAATGCCAGGCACATTTAAACGGTTTGGTATTCCCCTGCTGAATCTGGTTGATGAATTCATTTTTCACCGCACGGCCAGGTAATCCAACCGGACTGTCGATGATCGTGATGTCATCTTTATTGCAATTTATATATGCATCCTTAAATTCCTGCGATGCATCACATTCATAGGTGGTTACAAAACGGGTACCCAATTTTACTCCTTTTGCTCCTGCCTGCATAATTTCGAATATATCTTTTCCGGTATAAATTCCACCGGCAGCTATAACGGGTACGGATCTTCCAAATTGCTGTTCAAATACCCGCACCGTGCTGACTGTTTCTTCAATTAACTGCGAAGGGGAACAAGCGGGCCACTGAGTTCTTCTTTCTTGAATCCAAGGTGTCCGCCTGCCATCGGCCCCTCAACAACAACTGCATCGGGGATCATCTGGTATTTGTTGGCCCAGTATTGAAAAATCAGTTTTGCAGCCTTGGCAGATGACACCTTCACGGCAAGTTTTGTATGGTGATTGGTGAGGCCTGCCTCTGCAAGCATGCCAGGTATCTTTAACGGCAGTCCGGCACCCAGTACAATTATATCAACGCCTTCCTCAACGGCAAGTTTTATCAGTTCCTCATGATCGGTCAACGCCATCATGATATTCACACCAATAACTCCATTTGTAAGGCTCCTGGTCTTTCTGATCTCTTTTTGCAGCGCTCTTTTATTTGCTTCCCTGGAATTTTTACTGTAATCAGGTTCATTCATTCCGATTGCTGCAGCCGAAATTATACCTATCCCTCCCTCGTTGGCAACCGCAGATGCCAGTCCCGACAATGAAATAGCCACACCCATTCCTCCCTGAATAATGGGAAGTCTTACTTCGATATCTCCAATTCTCAATCGATCCATCATAGTCGGAAAAATTTAAATTCGAACTATTAAACGTCAAAATTACCCCCGTGGATAACGGATATAAAATAATAGGGCTGATTGATAAATTATAGGGTTCAAATTCAGTTTTAGGGACGAAAACTGAAGTTTCAGGGGCGAAATGCCTAATAAGTTAATACGATGTTAAATCAATTCCTGCAGTTTGCCTACGAGATTTTTTGAAACAGGAATCGGAAAGCTGAGTTTCTCAAAGAAAAGTTTGTAGCCCTTGTGAATTTCCTTCAAACCGGTCAATGTAATTGATATTCACCATGTATGACCGATGACATTTAAATATGAATTTATATTCTTTTACTGCTTCTTCTGCCATGTGTCATGCTGCAACGTACCATCTGGTTCTTTATGGCATCTCCTTCTTTCCAGAATACTTCAATATAATTGTCTGCTGACGAATGACAAGCAGGGTATTCACTTTTATTGCCAGGCTGTCCTTCTGGTAATCCGATTTAAAATTGATCACTTTCTCCTGGTTCTGTTTATGTTCCTTCAATTGCCTGTTTAGTTCGTCCGCACTTTTTCACATGGGTGCGCAACATTTTATTGTGGTTGATAATGATCATTACGGTGATAGGCAGAATGGCAGTAAGGACCATTTTGATCACCATATAAAAATTAAATTTCATCACGCCCAAAGAATTGGTAAAAAAGAAATAACCCACCAGGATTGTAAATAAAATCCACAGATTCCAGCCTATTTCCTTTTTAATGGTCCATACAGCTGGAAGAAAACTTCTTTGGAAAAAGACTCGGTATAAAAAGCAGGTATACACTGAGGGTGAGAAAAGTGATGATAGCGAAACCAACAATAAGATAATACTTCTTTTTTGTATCAAGGGAATCGATTTCGAATGGCTGGAAGAGCCAAAGGAAAACGAAAATGCCAATGCTGATAAAAAAAATAACTTTTGTATTATATTTCAGATCGTCACTAAATGGATATGGCTTATTTAATATCTTAAGCATGGAAGGAACCTCTGTATAAGTGCGCGGAAAATATGCAAAATTACGAAAAACTCAGGAATTCACTCATCCCTTCTTTGTGAAATGACACCAAAAAAAGAATAGATAAAGGAAAGAACGATCATACAGGAGGCTAAAAACAGTATAATCCGGGTGGCGGCCGACTGAAACAAAAATTCAAGGATCAGGCTCACAAACATGAAAAATGCAATGAACGGACCAAACCGTGTTCTTTTTTCCTGGATCCTGCTCAACTGCAAAATTGCAATCAACAGTACATAAAAATACCTCATGTAGGCTGCCGGAAGCAGCCAAACGCCGACAATATGCCTTTGGTACAAAATCATTCCTGTTAATGTCACGAAAAGGGAATCCGTTTCCAGGTCGAAAAGTGCACCAAATCTGGTTGTATGGTTCAATCTCCTGGCCAGATAGCCATCAAGGCCATCAAACAATACAGGTATTGCGAAAAGTAATCCCAGGCCCCACAAAGGCCATATGTTGGAAAAAGCAACGATCAGCAACTGGAGAATATACCGCAGTGAAGTAAGCATGTTGGCATATCCACCGGCAGGTTTTATGTTTGAAATGGAATACCATTGGGAAGTCCATAGCAAAATCAACGAAAGAAATGCAACTGCAAGAACCGGCCAATACCTTCCTGTGAGATGAAAAACAGCCAATGCGAGCAGCATGGCGATGCTATGAATAATATTCCATTGCTTCAGGCTCATATCTCGCTTACTTTTATGCCATAGGGCCGGTACCCGGGCAGTGGTGAATGATCTGTTCCATAAAAGCGCACAAATTCCCGCATGAACATGGAATAAATTCCCTCATGCCGGATGGGGATAGCTTTTTCATTAGCCTTCATTCCTTCCCGGAAGCCGATACTGCAAAAATGCTTTTGTAAATTCCTTATTCCTGCTGATGATATGCACGGGCGTCTCAAATCCGTCTTTCGCGACTTGTAATTAAAGGAGGCTGATGATCTCCGATAAGAATAAAAATTGTGTTGCTGTCGGGAACGCTGGGTTATGAATTGCATAAGGGCAGACAGATCATAATGAACCGCTTTTGCATAGTCAGTTATTCGGGGCTTCTTTAAAAAAACAGATGCATGAAATGAAATACTGTCTGGTTCACTATTCAGGCTTTGCCAGTCACGGCCAGGGAATCCGGACAATAAAACGGATTATGTGTGGTTTGTGTGATGAAAAACAAGGCGCATGGGCCCGTGACTGTCCTTATCCATATACCGGCCGGCAAAATTAATAGAATACTGATCAGGAGGAGACGGTCCAAATCCATATAACCTGCCGGTATAATTCAGGTCAGAAAAATTGATCCATCTGTCAATACTGTAAAACCGGGAATAGGTTTCCCATGGCACTTCCAGATTGGAAGCCTGGGGCATGGCATTAAGCCTGTATGTCCTGTAACCGTTTTGGTTCAATACCCTGAAAAGATTATCATAACGAGCCATCGCCGGATTCTTTAGAAGTGAATTAAATGTACCCTGGTTGCGGATGTTATATCCGAATAAAACGGTGGAATAGCTTACCCATGATTGTCCCCCTGAAACGGGAGATATGCTGAAGCCCGTGGACGCATTCAGGCCCTTGCGGAGAAGCACTGATTCGCAGCTATCCATGCATCTTAGATATGAAGCCCGCAGTTCGGGGCTTTCATAGAGCAGTCTTCCGTAAGATTCAACAAAAAGAAGGTAGATATCCGGTTTTGATTTCAGGCTCAATTGCTTATAGTTCATGAAGCTGTTTATTCTGTCCACGTTAAAGTGCATCAGGTTATTCCTGGCATCAACAGAACTCTTTGCATTGGCACCTATCAGGGCAAACGTTTCCTGAAAGGCCTGGTCAGATGTATAGGTAAGGCCTGATTTCACTGTATTGACCAGGATGAGGATAACCAGGACAATGATGACCGTCCTGCTGTATTTGCCCCAGTTGACTTCATTTAAAATTTTGATCATCTGCCTTACCAGCCATATCAATCCATATGACAGGGCTAAAACCAGCGTAATTATTCCGGCAGATTTCAGCCATTGTCCATCCATAATATTTACAAATCCCAGTTTTAGTAAGGAAATGTCATTATAAATTACAGGTGGAATGAGATATATCTTTTCAAACGTGACGTAATAGGTCAGGTAAGCGAATGTGATGACATAATAAATTCCTGCAAGCCATCCATACAAAGCCATCCTGATATGTTTCCGCAACAGGAAATAAACCATCGAGATCAGGAACAGATCAACACTCAGACGAAAAATATCATAGTTGGAACGTACAAATACTGTTTTTGCTCTCTCATACATATTTCCATGCATAAAGTCCCTAACAGGAAGAAATGAGGATGTTCCTGCATTGACGAGATAACCTGGCAGAAAAAACAGAAAATTCAGAATAAGAAATAAAAGCCAAAATCTGATTTCGTTCCGGCGCATTTTTTAAAATTATATTATAGTTACAATTGTTGACTTCATTTGTTCATTTCCCGCGGCTTGCAGGATATACAACAAGGAAACAGAACGCCTCAATACCGCAGGTCAGTTCAAAATAATGGGGCATTTATTAAACAGTATGCGTATTGGATTGTATATATATTACAATGCCAATTCAAGTGATCATTCAACACGAAATATTGTGGAACATATTGCTCGGGTTCAGGAACCAATTTGCTCTGAATCCGTCACGAACTGACATGGTCACTGCTATATTTGATAAGATCCGGATTTTCAGTTGCTTGTAAATGAGATACCTGATATAAGCTCTGGCCAGCATGCCATTGTTTTGTCGCTGAAAAAGATCAGAAATCCCGGAAAGAGGGTGGCTGTTTTTTATGTTGATAATGAATTGCAGGTGGAAGTATTGCAGACGGGTCAATTAAACCCTCCCGGCCATTGAATTCATCAGTTCGTTCATTTCCTTTTGCGTAATGCCGGCCCAGGCTTTTAAAATGCAGAGGTCCATTTCAATCCTGCACCTGGCGCAAAGCATTGATGGCCGAATGGCAACGATGAATCATAATTCCCGCTGGATAAGCAATTCCGAAAACCTGATTTATGTTCATCGCATGAGGGCATTATCCGACTCCATACTGATCGGAGCGAATACCTTGCTAAATGATAAACCTGCCCTGACTGTGAGGTATGTCAGGGGACCCAACCCGGTGAAAGTGATTGTAGGCAATTCGGCAAAATATTTCGCAAGCATCCTTGAGAGCAGAGACCGTGTGATCCACCTGGTGACAAGGCCTGTACCTGAAGAAAAAGGAATTGAATCAATTATAATGGAAGATATATCCGGGCGGATCCGTCCCGCCGATATTCTGACGCAATTATATAAACTAGGTATCTATTCGGTTTATATTGAGGGAGGTGCTTTCACCATTTCTGCATTTATCAGGGAAAAAGCAGCTGACATGATCAATTTTTATATTTCGCCTGTCATCATTGGCTCAGGAATATCAATTGATTTTCAGGGAATTGAAAGTGTTGAAGATGCCATATGTCTTCAGAACTGTAATTACATTCGCATGGGTGAGGGCATGTTGATCAGAGGATGTATTAAACAGGCCAAAGTGTGAAAGCGCATGCATTGTGGCATACTTCCTCTCAGGCTTCAGCCATTCTGGAGCATGAATTGCCCGACAGGAATAATCATATGCTGTTGATAGAATCGCTCTATTCCCTTGTCAGTCTGGGAACAGAAAGACTTGTAGCCTCGGCGCTAATGCCAGTTGCGATATGGAACAGGATGGCCGTTCCCTATATGGAAGGATCTTTTTCTTTGCCTTGTAAATACGGGTATTCTCTCGTAGGAAGAGTATTGAAAGGAGCGGATGAATATAAGGGGAAAACAGTACATCTTATGCATCCTCATCAGGACAAGACCTGGGTGAATGCTTCCTCCGTATTTGTTGTCCCTCCTGATATTCCATCTCAACGCGCCGTGCTGGCAAGTCAGGTTGAAACAGCTGTCAATGCAGTCTGGGATAGCGGTATATCTCTTGGAGATTATGTGCTTGTTGCAGGCTTTGGACTTGTCGGGGCGATCATTGCCCTGCTAACTTCAGGAATTCCGGGAGTAAAGGTTACCATCCTTGAAAAAAACGAATATCGGAAAGAGATTGCAAGGGAGATGTGTTTTCATGTGCTTGACAGGATGGATGAAAATGAAGAGGTATTTGATGTGGCCATTCATACTACAGGAGATGAAAAAGCCCTGCAATTCTGCATTGATCATATCGGTGATGAAAGCCAGGTAACAGAGGTAAGTTTTTATGGAAAAAAAACGCATCACCCTTATGCTTGGCGAAACCTTCCATACCGGACGCAAACGGATTGTAATGTCCCAGGTATCGCAAATACCCTCACAAAGGATAATCAGGTGGGATTTAGCGCGAAGAAAAAAACTGGTATTCGATATCTTAAAAGATAACCGGTTTGATTTGCTGGCCGGTAATATTATGCCTTTTGAACATGCGCCGGTTATTTTCAATCAAATCCGGTATGGCCTGATTAACGACATTTCAGTGGTATTTCAATATTAACAAAACCAACCTTATGTATTCCGTCAAGATCCGGGATCATTTCATGATCGCCCATTCATTTGATAATCCGGTATTTGGACCCGCACAATCACTTCATGGTGCAACCTTCGTGGTAGATGTCACTTTTTATTCCCGTTCCATCGGGCCGTTTAATACGGTAATTGACATTGCACTGGCATCTGACATCCTTCATAAAGTGCTTGAAAAACTACGGTATAAAAATCTCGATGAATTGCCGGAATTCAAGGGAAAACTAACCACTGCCGAATTTATGGCGCGATATATTCACGATGCCGTGAAAGATAAGACCTCGGGCCAGTTTAATGGTAAAATTAGTGTGACACTGGGTGAATCTCATATAGCATGGGCATCATATGATGAAGACTAACCTGATAACAGAAACCCGATCTATAAGACGAAATCTGGGCATGTTCAGAAGCCGCCTGATTTACGACTATAAACCATTCAACCGTAAGCGGATGGTACGGTTTTACAGTGAATTCATCAAGCCCGGAGACTTGTGCTTTGATATTGGTGCTCATACCGGAAACCGCACAGGAACCTGGCTCAGCATGGGAGCCAGAGTTGTTTCAGTTGAACCGCAGCCGGCATTCATCCGGTTATTGCAAAAAAAATATGCACATAATCCCAGCTTCCTTTTGGAAAGTAAGGCAATTGGGAGTAATCCGGGAAAGGCCAGGTTACACATTTCAAGAATGAACCCTGCGATTTCAACCTTATCTGATGAGTGGAAAAAAATAATGACTGATTTCGAGCCGGCTCTCACCTGGGAGGATTATGCAGATGTTGAAGTTGAAACCCTGGATGAGCTGCTTGCCCGTTATGGCAATCCAGTCTTCTGCAAAATTGATGTGGAGGGATTCGAAATGGAGGTTTTGTCAGGTTTATCCGTTCCCCTGCCCGCCCTTTCATTTGAGCTTTTTCCAACTACTCCGGAGCGTACAATTGCCTGTATTAAAAAAATCGGGAAGCTCGGGAATTATGAATATAACTGGTCGCTTACGGAGTCTTTCAGGATGAATTCCCCGTCCTGGCTGAATGCATCCGGGATGATCCATATGATAAAGGCATATTCCGGCCGTAAATCCGGAGATATTTATGCCCGGCTGCAATCCAGATAACAGGAAGCCATGACAATGCATTTTCTCATTATGGGTGACATCCATTCACTTACGGGTGGTTATCTGTATAATATGCATATGATCAACGGATTGAAGGGAAAGGGTCATATAGTAAATGTTTTCGGAACAGACTGGCAATGGAAGGATAGTGACAGCCTTGCAGATATCTGCAGGCACCATTTAAAAAAACTGCCTCAGGGATCCCTTGTTATAGTTGACAGTCTTATTTTGGCCTCTTTGCACCTTATAGTAAAGGAATTCGGTGACAGGTTAAAATTTCTTGGGTTAATACATCTGCCCGCAAGTTATGATGTGCTTTCCGGTGTGCATGGTAAACTGGCCGACGAAGAATTAACCGCACTTGATCATATGCGCCAGGTGATCGTTACAGGACAGTTTACCTTTGATCTTCTGAGCAATGTCGGGTTGAATCCAGCCAGGATCTGTCTGGTGGAACCCGGAACAGATCATTTTCCCCGGAAAAATCGATATAAACCGGTTCCTTCGCAATTGCTCTGCATTGCAAATTATTCTGCCCTCAAAGCGCAGGATGTGATGATCCGTGCGCTTCACAGGCTCACTGCATGGAACTGGTCATTGCATATATATGGAGATACGGACCGTGACAAGGAGTATACCGAAGCAGTGAGATCGCTCATTCAGCAATTAAAGATAGAACACAGGATAATAATGCATGGAATTGTTGAGCGTCATGAAATATCCACAGTTTTCCTGAATGCGGATCTGTTTCTGATGCCAAGCCTGTTTGAATCTTATGGAATGGCACTCACTGAATCACTTGCACATGGAATACCTGTGGTGACCACATCAGCAGGAAACATACCCTATACTGTGCCTGCCGGAATGGGATTGCTGACCGAACCCGGAAATGAGGAACAGCTGGCAGAAGCAATCCGGTCCCTTTTTGACGACCCGGCAAGATATTCCGCATTGTGTTCAGCTGCCTCGCAATATTATATTCAGGCCCGTTCATGGGAGAAAGCAGTAACAGAATTTGAATGGATACTCCGAAAAATGATGAATGACGAGAATTAGTTATGCAGTTATGCAGAACTGCATAAGTTATTTACATTTGCATTCCTTCCTTATTTTTTGTATATTGCAAAAAAACAGTAAAAATGCACCTGCAAAATTAACCTCACCCATGTTATTCAAATGAAGAAAAAGATAGTGCTTGAGTATACGCTCAATTCGTCTCCTAAAGTGATTTTTCCGCGGTTGAGCACGGCGGGTGGTCTTTCGGAATGGTTTGCCGATAATGTGAACATCAACGGAAGTTTTCTTTCTTTTTTTTGGGAAAAAACAGAACAACGTGCGGAGGTCGTTCAAAGAAAAGAAAACAAGTATGTACGATTCAGATGGTTAGATGCAGATGATCCCGATTCACAATGGTTTGAATTCCGGATTAACACGGATGAAATTACAGGTGATACTGCCCTAATCATAACCGATTTTGTGGAAGATGATGAAAAAGAAAGCACCGTTGAACTATGGAACTCACAGATCTCCAAACTAAGACATGTGATTGGTGTGTAAAGTACTTTTTCCGGTACTAAAAATATTTTAGCTTTGTGCGGTAGTTTCTACCATTGACCATTTATTGCGAATTATTGTGAAGCGACTGCATCGGCTGGTAATTGCCTCCTTTCTGGGTCCATTTATAATGACCTTCTTCATCGTGCTGTTCCTCCTGCTCATGCAGTTTTTATGGCGGTATATTGATGAGTTGGTTGGAAAAGGCCTGGAATTCAAAATTATCGGCGAACTGATGTTATATGCCGCTTCCAGCCTTGTACCGCTGGCTCTTCCCCTCGCTATACTGCTTTCATCGCTCATGACTTTTGGCAACATGGGTGAGTTTTATGAGCTTACTGCTCATGAAGTCGTCCGGTATATCATTCCGACGCATTATGTTTCCGCTTATCATCCTGGTGATCCTGATATCGGCGGGTGCCTTTTTTTTTGCAAATAATGTACTTCCGGTTACCAATCTCAAAATGAAATCGCTTTTGTATGATGTAAGGAACCAGCAGCCGGGTGTTCAGATTACGGAAGGGGTATTTTATAATGGCATTACTAATTACGTCATTCGCGTTAACCGGAAAGACGCGAATACAGACATGATGTATGATATTAAAATATATGACCATTCATCCCGTAAAGGAAATGTAGTGGTTATTGTTGCCGATTCCGGAAGAATGAAGATGACAGCCGACAGGAGAAACCTTGTCGTTACACTTTGGAGTGGTTACAAGTATGAGGAAATCGATGAAAAGAAGCGAAAAAGGGGAAGGCGATTTCCGCATGAAATGGATAAATTCGGTGAGCAGCGCATCATCATTGAAATGTCGGGATTTGAGCTTATGCGTTCGGATGAAAGCATTTTCAGGAATTCTTACAGTATGCTCAACCTGGACCAGCTGAACAAGGCGGTCGATTCATTGCAAAAGGAATTGAATCTGCGAAGCAGGCAGTTTTACAATACAGTCATAAAGAACAATTATTTCAGGATGAGCTCTAAGAACACGATGAATTTCAGCAGGCCGGTTTATTTCAGCCAGGAACAGCCACCTCCTGCCACATCCTACAATGCAAATGCACCCGTATTGGGTAACCGCAGTCTGCCGGGCAATAAGATCAATCCATCACGCCGTTTTGATCCCGGCAAGGTTCCCGCTGCCGTAAAGAAACCCCGTGTCATTGCCGCTGATTCCATCCAGGCGCTAAAACCCTTGATTAAAGTGCATAGTTTTGACAGCCTGTATAATTCCTTCAATACATTCGAGAAACACAACATAGTGAGAACAGCGCTCAATTATACCTCCATGAACCAGTATATGGTGGTCAGCACTGCAGCAAATCTTAAGTTTGATATGAGATACCTCCGGCGGCATGAAATTGAATGGCACCGGAAGTTTACCCTTTCACTGGCTTGTCTGATTTTCCTGTTTATCGGGGCCCCACTCGGAGCAATCATCCGGAAAGGCGGATTAGGCATGCCCACTGTCATCTCAACCCTGCTTTTCATTCTTTATTACATCATGTCGCTTACGGGCGAAAAATTCGTACGCGAAAGTGTTATCAGTGCTTTCAATGGGATGTGGATTTCTTCCTGGATTTTGATCGTTGCAGGCATATTTCTTACTTATGAGGCCACGAATGATTCGGCAATCCTGAATTTCGATTCCTACATTGGCTGGGTGCGCGACAAGCTGGGATTGCGAAAAAGCGTCCTCCTTGACAGAAAGGCCCACCTTACCGGTAAATTTGAGATAATCGATATTCCCCGGAAAGAATTGCAGGATGACTTTACTTCCATCAGCCAGCAGGCTGTTAGCTGCGGGGTACAGCTTCGCAAAGAAATCAGCATTCTCAGTCTGGCCAGGAAAATCATATCCAATAAGGGTTATACAAATGTGATTGAATTTGGGGTGCATTATAATAGTCTGATTGACAGGATTATTCTCAGCCAGTGGTTCAGAATACCCTATTTTAATAAACGACTTACCGAATTTCCTTTTTTGAATGGCCGGCTTACGAATAATAACCTGTATAAACCATTCATAAAGTGGGGTTCACTTATACTTTTTCCGGTTTGGATAGGTATCTTCTTAATTACCTGGATTAAAGTCCAGCGCATGAAAAGAAGTCTTCAACTTGTACATGAACTGGCAATGGGTATGGTGAATCTGTTAAACAGTTCCGCTATCAAGACTGAATTTGAATATGCATGATGAACATTCTTCAGGTTTGTAATAAAACCCCTTACCCCCCGCATGACGGGGGTTCACTTGCCAGTTACAGCCTGATGCGTTCTTTCAGCCGGCTAGGACATCAGGTGACATTGCTTACCATGTGCACGCCCAAGCATAACCTTATTGCTGCAGACAGGGAGACGCTCTCATCCATGGTGCAGTTGCATACGGTAAATGTCGACACAGATGTGCGGACCGGAAGACTTTTAAGAAACCTTATTTTTTCACGTTTACCCTATAATGCGGAAAGATTCCTTTTCCCTGCCTTTGAAAAAGAGCTTGGATATATCCTGGAGTCGGCACAATTTGACATTGTGCAGCTCGAAGGACTTTACCTGATGCCCTATGTGGAAACAATTCGTCGTCACTGCAATGCAAAAGTTGTGTTGCGCGCACACAACATTGAACAGGAGATCTGGAAAAGAATTTCACAAACTGAAAAAAATCCGCTGAAGAAATTATATTTCAGTTTGCTCGCCAGGCGTCTCATGCTTTTCGAACAAGGTGCCATAAACCTTTATGACCTGTTGGTTCCTATTACACAAAGAGACAAGGAAGAATTTAACCGGATGGGAAACCTGAAACCGGCATTTGTCTGTCCCGCTACCCTCGATGGCTGTGATCCTATTAGTCCGGATTCAATTAAACCCTCCAATTTGTTGTTTTTCCTTGGGTCGCTCGACTGGAAACCAAACCAGGAAGGACTGCTCTGGTTTATTAACCAGGTATTTCCGAAAGTTAAATCACTTCATCAGGAAATTACATTTCATGTTGCCGGCAGAAATGCTCCTGACTGGCTGCAGGATAAAATTCAGGGCGATGGTGTTTTGTTTCATGGTGAAATTCCGGATGCCACCCAATTTATGAGGGAACATGGCATATTGGTTTCTCCCTGTTTTTCGGGCGGAGGCATGCGGGTGAAGATCATTGAAGCCATGACACAGGGAAAACCGGTAGTTACCACTTCTATTGGGGCAGAAGGGCTGGGTGCGGTCCATGGAAAAAACATCCTGATCGGTCATTCATCCACTGAATTTGTGGATCATATTGACCGTTTGCTTAAAATTCCTGACTTTTACGTAAAAATCGGAACAAATGCGCTGTCGTTTGTCCGGCAACATTTTGACAATATGAAGATTACAGCAGATCTTGTCTCATTTTACTCAAATCACCTATCATGATGCTGTACATATTGTTTTGGATTTTTCTTGGCATTGTGGTATATACCTACCTCGGATATACGCTTGTATTGTTTATACTTGCCAGGCATTCACCGCATATTTTCGAAGAAACCGTCGGGTAAGGAAATGAACTTTGAGCCTGAAGTCACACTCTTTATTCCTGCCTATAACGAAGATGAATTTATTGACCGGAAAATGCAAAATATCCGATCACTGGATTATCCGCCCGACAAGCTGAAGGTTATCTGGATCACTGATGGATCAACAGATGCAAGCCGAGAATATCTGGCCCGCTATGACGGCATTTCCGTATTTCATGAGGCAGAACGGCGTGGAAAGATCCATGCCATGAACAGGGGAATATTGCATACCACCACACCCTATGTGATATTTACCGATGCCAACACAATGATGAATTCACGTGCCTTGCGGGAAATGGTTCAGTTTTTTTCGGATAGCCGGGTGGGATGTGTTGCAGGAGAAAAAAGAATCAGTGAAGCTCATATGGATAAGGCTGTGGGGGCAGGGGAAGGTCTTTACTGGAAATATGAATCGCTCATAAAGATGCTGGAATCCGAGACAGGTTCAGCCGTGGGAGCGGTGGGGGAATTATTCGCCATCCGGCGTGATTTGTTTGAACCGGTATCTGAGGATACTCTTCTGGATGATTTTACGATATCACTTCAGATTGCATGCAAGGGTTACCAGGTAAAATACTCCCCTGAAGCCTGGGGAGTGGAAACAGCATCTATATCAGTGACGGAAGAAATGAAGCGAAAAGTGAGGATTGCCACGGGGGGCATGCAAACGCTTTTCAGGATGACAAGCCTGCTAAACCCGTTCAGGCATGGATTGCTGTCATTTAAATACATATCCCACAAGGTACTCAGGTGGACCCTGGTTCCGTTTTGCTTTCCCCTGGTCTTTATCCTGAACGCTGCAATTCTTTTCCAACCCGGCAGACCCGATTTTTATCCTGCCTTCTTCGTGCTTCAGTGCATTTATTACCTCCTCGTAATTGCAGGAGCGGTGCTTCATAATGTAAGGTTGCGCCTGAAAACAATCTTTGCCCCCTATTACCTTCTTGTAATGAACTACGCTGTGGTTGTGGGTATTTGGCACTTCATAACCGGCAAATATTCCGTAAATTGGCAGAAAGCCAGGAGAAGCTGATTATTTTCATTGCATATGTTTGCTAAAATTGATTAATTCGTGATATCCCGACTCAGTTCCGGTTACAATTTGTAATTTTGCCTTCTGTTTTAAATTTAGAAATAACGCTTATGCCTGGCAGAGTAAAAAATAACATCCTGATGGAATTAAACACAATCAAAGATGCGCTTGATGATATACGGGCAGGAAAGGTTGTTATTGTTGTGGATGATGAAGACCGGGAAAATGAAGGAGATTTTATTTGTGCGGCTGAACTGATTACGCCGGAAATAGTAAATTTCATGGCCATGCATGGTCGCGGCCTTATTTGTGCGCCGATCCCTGAAAAAAGATGTGAACAACTGGAACTGGAATTGATGGTGAGAAGCAATACATCTTTTCACGCCACCCCGTTCACCGTATCTGTGGATTTATTGGGCCAGGGATGCACAACCGGCATTTCAGCCAGTGACAGGGCAAAAACGATCAGGGCACTTGTTGATCCGAATACCAGGCCTGAGGATCTTGGAAGGCCGGGGCATATATTCCCGCTTAAAGCAAAAACAAAGGGTGTATTACGCAGACCCGGTCATACAGAGGCTGCCACTGATCTGGCCCGCCTGGCGGGACTAAGGCCCGGAGGTGCACTGGTAGAAATCATGAATGA
The DNA here is from genome assembly GCA_963808745.1 of uncultured Bacteroidales bacterium. Taxonomy (GTDB): domain Bacteria; phylum Bacteroidota; class Bacteroidia; order Bacteroidales; family UBA10428; genus UBA5072. Next base: position 355,780 of record CAWEGX010000003.1, on the reverse strand, counting down.
TGATGGAACCATGGCCCGCCTGCCGGAACTGATCACCATGGCTAAAAAGCATAAGCTGAAGATCATTACAATAAAAAGCCTCATCGCCTATATGCTCGAGCAGGAAAGTCTGGTCATCCGGGGTGATAAGGCCAGACTTCCTACCAAATACGGCACTTTTACAGTTATTCCTTTTATTCAGAAATCCAACCGGCTTGAGCACCTGGCATTGATCAAGGGTACCTGGAACAGGGATGAACCCGTAATGGTAAGGGTACATTCATCCTGCATGACAGGTGACATTTTCGGCTCTTACCGGTGCGACTGCGGTTCACAGCTGCATGCTGCCATGAAGATGATCGAAACGGCCGGCCAGGGAGTTATCATATACCTGAACCAGGAAGGAAGGGGAATAGGATTGTTTAACAAGATCAAGGCCTATAATCTCCAGGAAAAAGGACGTGACACAGTTGAAGCAAATCTTGATCTGGGTTTCGAAGAAGATGAACGCGACTATGGCGTGGGTGCCAGCATCCTTCATGAGCTGGGACTGGGCAAGATCAATCTGATCACCAATAACCCTGTAAAAAGAGCAGGATTGGAAGGATACGGTATTACCATTGTAAAAAACATACCGCTTAATATTCCACCCAACGAACACAATGAGTTTTATCTCAAGACCAAAAAAAACAAAATGGGTCACCTGCTGGAACTGCTGGAAGATAAAGACTTCAAAATCGATAACGGAGAATAAAAATGGCACATTCAGGCCCGGGGATCGTTTTCATGGGTACACCCGAATTTGCGGTGGAATCATTGAAGGCTATTATCGGGGCCGGTTACCCGGTTAAGGGCGTGGTTACCTCCCAGGATAAACCATCCGGGAGGGGACTTCAATTGCGTTCTTCCCCTGTGAAGATATTTGCGCTGGAAAATAATATTCCTGTATTGCAGCCCCTGAAACTAAAGGATCCGGATTTCCTCGAGGCCTTGCGCAAATGGCAGGCTGATCTGCAGGTAATTGTGGCTTTTCGCATGCTTCCCGAGGAAGTGTGGAGCATGCCCCGGCTTGGCACCTTTAACCTCCATGCCTCCCTGTTGCCCCAATACAGGGGAGCCGCTCCCATCAACTGGGCCGTTATGAACGGGGAAACAAAAACAGGGGTAACTACCTTTTTTCTGAATCATGAGATCGACAAGGGATCTGTGATCTACCAGGAGGAAATAAACATATCCGCTGAAGAAACAGCCGGCGATGTGCATGACAGACTGATGGTCATCGGAGCTGACCTGGTCGTAGCGACAATTGAAGGCATCGCATCAGGAAAAGTGACTGCCATTGACCAGCATTTAATTGAAAATAGGGTGCCGCTTCGTCCAGCGCCAAAACTCTTCAAGGCCGACTGTAAAATCGACTGGAGCCGTGATTCCGTTTCGCTTTATAATTTTATCCGGGGATTGAGTCCCCACCCTGCTGCCTGGAGTGAACTCACAACAGGTGAGGGGGATGTGCTGAAGGTAAAAATTTTCTTTGCCCGGACAGTAAGCAGATCAAATACCGAAAAACCCGGAACGCTGACCACCGATAACCGGAGTTTTCTCCATGTATCAACCGGTGATGGCATGATTGCCATTGAACGGATTCAGCTTGAAGGGAAGAAACAAATGAATACACCCGAATTCCTGCATGGATTTTCCGCTGCCAGTTTCAGGTTTCAGTAAATAATGATTATTCCAGGTTCAGATCTATTTTGAAATCTTCTTCCTCATCGCCACCCTGCACTTTTTCTTTTGGTTCCGGCTGTTTTACTGCCACCGTTTTTAATGCCTTTCTTAACTGAAGCCTTGTCCCCGGTTCGGGCTGGGTGCCCGGTTTCAGATTATTCATCTTGTACAGGCTTTCCAGTTTGATGGCATACAACTGGGATACCATGCGCATAGTCTCACCTGCTTTAAATACGTGTTCTTTATCACCTGCCTGGGCACGGTTCTTTTTTGGCTGTATATAAACAACCTGGCCGGCAACGATTGAATCGCCCATCGACGCCTCATTGTATTCAGGAATTTCCCAATCAAGTTTCCCCAGTTCTGCCGTGATTTTTGCATACGTATCACCTGGAGCTGCCCTGACGAATTTTACGCGGTTTGTTTCCAGTACCTCCCGCATGGCCAGCTTATCCCGGGTATGCCTGGATTTTCTGACCTCTGTTTTTTGCGGAAGGACCATATCATCGTAACGGTAAAGGTCAAAATCTTCAATTATCTTGATAAGCCGGTCAGCATACGATGGATTGGTTGCATATCCTGCCTTTTTCAATCCTCTCGCCCATCCTTTATAATCAGTGAGTTTAAGTTCAAAAAGGAATGCATATCTCGATTTCGCCTTCAGGTAATCGGTATGGTCACGGTAGGAATCTTCCACTGAAGGGTATTTTCTGAAACATTCGTTCTCTTTCATCATCATCCTGGTAGACCTTCTTGCCGGTCCAGTCGTTATGGCACTTAATCCCGAAATGATTGTTGGCCTCACGTGCCAGGCTGCTGTTGCCATCGCCGGATTCCAGGGCTCCCTGTGCCAGCGTAATGCTGGCCGGTATGCCACTCCGGTGCATCTCCTCAACCGCCAACATATGAAATTTCTCAAAATATTGCAGGCGTGTCATTTTTCCGCCTGACTGGGACCAGGATACGCATAACACCATAATTAGCAGGAGCAATAGCAGGGATCGTCTCATAAATGGCTTTAAATTCTGTAAAAATAACGACAGAGTACAAGCATATGTTGTTAATAATCCGAAGGTTTTCAACATTCCCCCGGATTTGGCATTTTTTATGATACTTCAGATAGGGTTTCACCACAGAAAAGGGTCTTAAATACAGGAACGGATACAAATGTGCATCTGTTTTCCGTTCCTGGTTCGGTAGGGTTAGGCAGGTTATTTCTTCATGAATTGCCGTCAGTTTAAGCTGACGGCAATTGTTTTTAATCCATTGTTATTCTTGAACCGTATTTTTTATTTTCGAGTTTGGTGGCTTCGGTGATCACACTTTTCTTCCCGCCGTGCTCGATAAAATAAAGGGCTGCTTCCATTTTAGGGGCCATACTTCCTTCGCCAAACATTCCCATTTTGATATACTGACGGGCCTGGTCGCGGGTGATGAATTCAGCAATTTCCTGATCCGGTTTTTTATAATTCAGATAAACATACGGAACATCAGTGAGGATGTAAAATTCATCGGCATGAATGATCACGGCGAGCAGGGCAGATGCCATGTCTTTGTCGATAACCGCTTCCACAGGCCTGTAATTACCCCTGCTGTCGATGTACACGGGAATGCCGCCTCCACCGCCAGCAATCACTATATTGCCCTCTGAAACCAGTTGCTTAATGATGTTGCTGTTCACTACATCAATCGGGTCAGGAGAAGCCACCACCCTCCGGAATCCGCCACCCGATTTGATTTCCTCTTTGAACATCCAGCCCTTCTCCTTGCCCAATTTTTCTGCCATTTCTTTCGGATACATTCTTCCTACGCGCTTCACCATATTGTGAAATGATTTCCCTTTGCGATCCACTACTACCTGGCTTATCAAACTAACCACATTCTTTTTGATCTTATGTTTATGCAATACATTATGCAGGATCCTTTCGATCATATAACCGATTTCTCCCTGTGTGCCTGCCACACATATGTCGAGTGGCATTTGCGGGATACCGTAATTTAATTCACCCGCATCATTTCGTTGCAAAGCATCTCCAACCTGCGGTCCGTTACCATGCGTTATTACCAGGTCATATCCATCCGCTAAAAGAAATATCAGATTTTCAAGGGTATTGAAAGTATTTTTTTCCTGTTCCTCAATGGTTCCCCTTTGATTGTCCCTTTGAAGGGCATTCCCTCCCAAAGCGACTACTGCCAGCTTACTCATAAATGCTTTTTATCATTAAGCAGAAAAGGTAAAACAATTATCCTCTGAAAAAAATGATATTGCTCCATATCCAAATTTCACCATATGGTCTTAATCGTTATATTTGATTTCTCATATATCCGAAGTATGGAACTTAAACGCACTTTTGAGACTAATTTTGCATAATAATATGAGATGGATCAGACTATTTTGTTTAATTGCACTGTTTATGACTGTGGGCTGCCGGAAAGATGCTGACTTGCTGCTGTTCAATGGCAGTATATATACAGTGAATACCCAATCTGACATTGTCAGTGCCATGGTGATCCTTGACGGACATGTAATTGCCACAGGTAAGGAAGCCGTTCTTCGGGAAAAATACAGGGCTCACCAGGAAATCGACCTGAAAGGTAAACCGGTATTTCCAGGATTCATTGATCCCCACTGCCATTTCTTTAGCTACGGACTCACCCTGCGACAGGCAGACCTGTCAGGCACAACCTCTGTAAAGGAAATTGCCGACCGGCTTGCTCTGCATGTCACATTAAACCCGGGCAAATGGGTTTTAGGACGGGGTTGGGATCAAAATGACTGGCAAACCAAAAAATTTCCAAACAAAGAATTGCTTGATTCACTGTTTCCTGATATACCTGTTTACCTGGTGAGAATTGACGGGCATGCAGCATGGGTTAATTCGAAGGCGATTGCACTGGCAGGAATCAGCAAAGACACCCGCATTGAAGGAGGAGAAATTGTTTATGATCAGCATGGACCTACCGGTATCCTCATCGATAACGCCATGGCCCTTGTAGAAAAACTGATCCCACCGGCAACAAGTGATGAGAAAATACGGGCCTTGCTGATGGCACAAAGCAACTGTTTTGCTGTAGGCCTTACCTCTGTGGGCGACGCAGGTCTTGACAAAGAAATCGTTGAGCTTATGGATTCGTTGCAGAAAATGGACTCCCTGCACATGCATATCAATGTAATGCTTAATCCATCAAAAGAAAACATAGATTTTTACATTAATAAAGGAATTTATCAAACCGACAGGTTGACTGTCAGGTCAATAAAGCTTTATGCGGATGGTGCCCTGGGATCCCGCGGCGCGCTGCTGAAAAAACCTTATGCGGATGATCCATCCAACCGTGGACTGCAGGTAAGTGAGACAAAATACCTGAAGGACATTTGCCGTTTGGCCTTCGATAATGGATACCAGGTGAATACGCATTGTATCGGTGATTCGGCCGTCAGTCTGGTACTAAATTTATATGCGTCCATCCTTTCTGAACACAATGACCTCCGCTGGCGTATAGAACATGCCCAGGTGGTCGACCCTGCGGACCTTGAAATGTTTAAACGATATGCTGTAATTCCGAGTGTACAAACCACACATGCCACATCCGATATGTACTGGGCGAAAGACAGGCTCGGTCCTGTGCGGTTAAACCATGCGTATGCTTACAGATCACTGCTTGAACAGAATGGCTGGATTCCCAATGGAAGCGATTTCCCGGTGGAATCCATCAATCCTGTCTATGGGTTTTATGCTGCCGTTGCACGAAAAGATTTGCAGGGAATGCCTGCAGGCGGATATCAAAAAGAGCAGGCACTTACCCGGGAACAGGCCCTGAAAGCAATGACCATCTGGGCAGCAAAAGCCTCTTTCGGAGAAAAAAACAGGGGTAGTCTGGAACCCGGAAAGGATGCGGATTTTGTTGTACTTGACAGGAATATTATGACGGTTCCGGAGGATTCCATAGCCGGGGCAAGGGTTTTGGAGACATGGATAAGAGGTAAATCTCAACGATGGTAAGATATAAGTTCATTATTCGAATATTCGGTGTTCCTTGTTCGGTGTTATTTGGGGCAAAACAATGTCGAACAAAGCCTGTCCCGATTTATCGGGAGAACATCGAACGCCGAATAACGAAGAAAGATTGCCAGTTAAATATTATTTAAAAATAAAGAAATGAAAAACATTGGATTTGCTGTTGTAATGCTGCTTATGGTTCTGGTCTCCTGCCAGCAACAGCCCACCATTGACCATGATGCCTATGCAAAGGAAATGGATCAGTGGCATGCCGACCGGCTAAGCAGGCTGAAGGACAAAAACGGATGGCTTGCCCTGGCTGGCCTGTTCTGGCTAAAGGAAGGATCAAACACCTTTGGTTCTGACTCTTCAAACAGCCTGGTTTTTCCCAAATATGCACCACCATTTATAGGCACCCTGGAATTAAGGGACAGCACCGTTTATCTGCAGGAGACAGTTCAGCCGGTGCTGATCGACAGTGTGCCTGCTTCACATATGAAACTGGTTGATGACATGTCGGGTAAGCCTACCCGGATGCATACTTGACCGCTATGCCTGGAATATTATTAAAAGAGGTGATCGTTTCGGTGTGAGACTGCGTGATTTTGAGAGTCCCATTCTCGACAGCCTGAAGAACATCCCCATTTTTGAAACAAATGAACTGTACAGGGTGGTCGCAAATTTTAAGCCATTCGATGTGCCTGAAAAGCAGTTGGTGCATACGGTCATTGGCACGGATGCGGAAAACACCATTCCGGGCGTCCTCAGCTTCAGGCTAAACGGTAAAAAATATAAATTATATCCGGCCACTTACCAAGGAGAATGGTCCATTGTTTTCGGTGATCAGACCAATGGGGAAGAAACCTACGATGCGGGCCGTTTTCTCGACATCAGTGCACCCGACGAACATAATAAGGTAATCATCGATTTTAATAAAGCCTATAATCCGCCCTGCGCATTTACGCCATACGCAACCTGTCAGCTTCCGCATCGCAGTAATATACTTCCTGTTAGGATAGAAGCAGGGGAAAAAGCAGTTCACCTGGTACCGGGTCATTAACACAGCCAAATCCCAAGTTTTTTGACCGTGGTGAGTATCTATAAGTATTATTAATTATTTTTACTTCCACTTTTCAAAATCCAGATTAATTCTATGGCTATTGTAGGAACTATTCTTCAAGAGGTTATCAAGAAGAAAAAGGACAATCTTGAAAAAAGACTGGTGAGTTTTGATGTCCAGGAATTGACTCTCCGACAGCTCATTAATAAAGCAAAATATACTGAATTCGGGATGCAGCATCATTTTGCTGAAATGATTTCTTCTCCTGATTTTCTGAAGAACTTTCAACTGAATGTGCCAGTTTATGATTATGAAAAATTATTCAGTGAATACTGGTATAAATTGCTGGAAGGCAAAGAAGATGTAACCTGGCCCGGGAAAGTAAAGTATTTCGGTCTCACCTCAGGTACCTCGAATGATGCAAGCAAGAGGGTTCCGCTAACCCGGGATATGATGCGGTCTATCCGCCGTATTGGGATCAGACAGTTTTTATCCCTGGCAGAGCTCGACCTTCCTCCCTATTATTTCGAGAAAAGTGTGCTCATGCTTGGCGGCAGCACAACCCTGGTAAAAATGGAGAAATATTTCGAAGGCGATTTGAGCGGGATCATGGCAGGCCGGCTACCTTTCTGGTTCAACCGTTTTTACAAACCGGGGGTTATTGCAAAGGAAACAGACTGGAATACTAAAATCGACAAGATCGTCAAAAAGGCCTGTGACTGGGATATTGGAGGCATATCAGGTGTTCCGGCCTGGGTACAGATACTTTTGGAAAGGATCATCGAATACTACGGGTTGAACACCATACATGATCTATGGCCAAATTTCAGGGTTTACACCCATGGCGGCGTCAATTTCGCTCCCTATAAAAAGAGTTTTGAAAAACTGATGGGCCGTGATATGTTCTATCTCGAAACATACCTCGCATCGGAAGGATTCCTTGCCTATCAGCGTAAACAGGATCATCCAATGCAACTGGTGCTCGACAGTGGAATCTTTTTTGAATTTGTTCCCTTTAATTCAGATAATTTCAAAGCCGATGGCAGGCTGGTTGAAAACCCGGATGTACGGTTGCTCGACCAGGTAAATGAAGAGGAAGATTATGCCATTACTCATCACCACCTGTGCAGGAGCCTGGAGATACCTTATCGGAGATACAATCAGATTTACTTCCGTGAAGGACTTTGAAATAGTAATTACCGGCCGTACAAAGCACTTTCTCAGCCTTTGCGGGGAACATCTCAGCGTGGATAATATGACCAGGGCCATCAGTGAAATCTCAGAAAAACTGAATATTGATATCAAGGAATTCACTGTTGCAGGCATTCCATACCAGAAACTTTTCGCTCATAAATGGTATATTGGCACAGATCAACAGGTTGATGATGTTCAGAAACTCAAACGCCTTCTGGATGAAACCCTTTCAAAACTGAATGACGATTATGCTGTAGAGCGAAAAGCCGCCCTCAGGGATGTACTGGTTGAGATACTTCCTTCAAAGGCATTCTATGACTGGCTGAAGTTGAAAGGCAAAGAAGGAGGACAACATAAATTTCCCCGGGTGATTGGCAGTTCCTATTGTGAATGGGATGAATTCGCAAAACAATATAAGTAGCTGATGGGTATTATTCTGGAGGGATTTATCACGGGACTGCTATTGAGCATTTTTGTCGGGGCCACCTTTTTTATGTTGATCGAAACCAGCATGACGCGGGGTTTCACCGCTGCGCTATGGTTCGACCTGGGTGTGTTGCTGTGCGATTCCCTCATCATTATAGTGGTATATTTTTTTACTGCTGCCATAAACCGGATCCTGGAAAATAACTTCTATTTCAACATCGCCGGAGGAATTGCATTTATTGGCTTTGGTGCCAACTACATTCTGTCCAGGAGAAAAGAGAAGCATCATCTTAATGTGAAAAACAGCAAGGTAATCAAACTCATCCTCAATGGATTTTTTATTAATCTGCTCAATCCGGCCGTAATCATATTTTGGCTTGGAAGTATGGCTGTGGCGCTTACTCATTTCAAATTGTCAGGTAGGCAGACTTTCCTTTATTTTGCGACAATAATGACTGTTGTTGCCATCCTGGATATAACCAAGGCATATTTTGCCTACCGGCTTAGCCATATGCTGAATCCCCGGGTACTGCGTGGGATAAAAGTCATGTCGGGAATCATCATGATCGGATTTGGACTTTATATCCTCTTCAAATAATCCGGTAAGGGGTGAGATTACCAAAAATTTAACACAAAGTTTCACAGAGTTTTATTGTGAGTTTAACGCGGCTCTTGAGGTCACAGAAATCTCATTGCATTCGATTTTGACGTCCCATGACAAGATAGCGTAATAATATCTCTCGCAGATCTCGCGGATCGCGCAGATTTTTACGCAGATATTTTTTAATAATTCCACATATTAACCAAAGCAAAGCCCCGTTAAACAATTTAAATCTGCGAAATCCGCGAAATCTGCGAGCAAAAAAGCCCCGTTAAACACAAATTAATCTGCGAGATCTGCGAGATCCGCGAGAACAAAAGCCCCGTTAAACACAAATTAATCTGCGAGATCTGCGAAATCTGCGAGAAAAAAAGCCCCGTAAACACAATTTATTCTGCGAGATCAGCGAGATCAGAGATATATTACCACTTTGCAAAAGGAAATATCCTCACACCGCGGGTTGCATCGGTGAGAATATTTTTATCGACCGGCCGGTTTACAAAATGTACATTTTCAATAGTAAAAAAAGCTGAAGGATTTTGCTTCTGAATAATTTCAATTGCTTTCTTCAGATTCTTCCTGTTAACAACTACATATAGTATCTCAACATCCCCTTCCATTCCCCTTGCATTTACTGTAGTTACACCATATCCCGAGGCCCTTAGTGTGCCGGCAATGTCACCCGAATTAAATTTGGCAATGATCCGGATGATCTCGTGACCGATTGCCAGTTTTTCGTCGAGCAGCATACCCACATAATTACCGGTAGCAAATCCACCTGCATAGGCAATATAGCAAAGCCAGTTGTTGTTCAGATTTTGCATGGTGCGGCTGATGGCAACTATCCAGATAAGGATCTCAAAAAAGCCAATAATTGGGGCCAGATTTTTAAATCCCTTGGTCATGAAAATGATTCGCATCGTATCCAGCGTAACGTCGCAGATACGAAGACAAAAAATGGACAGTGGTAATAATATGTAAGTAAAATAGGGTGAGCTCAGGAATTCCATGACAATATAATTAAGATTGCGGATAGCGGCAAATATATAGGAATTTGAAAAATCTATCTTGAAATCATTTGCCGCCGGTTTAAGCCGACGGCAAATGATAGATGAATTTTTAAAATTTCCGTTAAAATTTCTTTGCAATCATGGCTGCCAATGACTTACCTAATTTGGCATAGGACTCTTTAATACCTCCGACACCAGGAACTTTTTCTGCTGTAATAACTGCTGCAATCTCGCCGGTGGCAATTTTGGTGAATGTGATCTCGGCGTTGATGTAGGCAGGTTTGGAAGAGATCCCTATAAAATATCCAACATCAGTGAATGTGGTGTGGATAGTTATGGAATACACGGCATCTGTGGCTATTTTACTGCATGAAAGTCCGTTTTTTTCCAGACCCTTATTAAACAATTCCTCAAAGCTCGGTTCGTATGCAGCGGTTCGTTTGCCAAACCAGTCTTCTTTCCATTTGTCGCCTTTGCCCGGTTCAGCATCGTTTCCTTCCTTTACTTTGAAATCAACATAATCTGCCTCTTTATCGTACTTGCCTACGGCCATATTGCTGTAATCATATTTAACAAGCAGGTTCTTCTGGTCCTTCAGAAAATCGATTGCACCGCTCTTTACGACCATTTTCTGGGCATTCAGGTAGGCTCCTGAAATGAGTAGCATCACAAAAGAAAACAAAACAATTTTTTTCATAATGGGATAGTTTTAGTTATTCAAACAACGGCACTAAATTACCGAATTCAGAAAGCAACTTCCCATATTTTTATCAACCACCCGGAAAATTCTCTTTCCGAAGTACATACAAAATATTTGAAGTAAGTTTTGTATTATCTACAACTTCAAGCTGAAGTTCATATTCATGGGCAATTTCCCTGATTTTACTTCCTGAAAAGAAATATAGTCGGTTATCTTTCGCTTTGTTAAAACCTGAATGGGTTGAAAAGAACTCAGTATAACGTGTACCGAGATGCCGTTTTTCAAGGTCCTTATCCGCATCCCTGATCATTATAATGCCACCCTCATTTAAGCTTGATATACATCGTTTCAGTAATTCCTTCTGCTTATCCTCAGGCATATAATGAAGCACATCATTCAGAATAAAAACATCGCTGTTATTAAAGGGATAGGAGGATGCGTCTGCAGCCTCAAATGTCACCTGGTCATGTTTGGATATGCAATGGTTTGCGAGTTCTATTTTTTCGGCATCATAATCAATGCCCAGTATTTGCCTGTCACGCGAAATAAAACTGAGTAAGTAAACCAGGTATCCATAGCCACAGCCGATATCCACAATTTTGGCCTTTCGTGGGATATATTTGTCATACACATTGTAATTTTTCTCAAGCCTGAGCTTAATGCGGGTATACCATTCGAGCAGCGGCCCCTTGTATATATAATTCCGGATCAGCTTTCCCCTGAAATAATCGGGCGTTTCGAGCTCTTCACGGATTCGTTTCCATTCCTGCCTGTAATAGGTGAGCATGTTTTTAGCCTGTTCATGATAGTCCATGCCATATAAGGGATTCCCCGGGGTTATCCTGGGATATATCTTTACCGTGACCGAACCACCCCTCAGATGGTTTTCACCCTTGGTCATGCAATCTCCTGCCCCATGAATAAAAACCGGCACTATGTCAAGCCCGAGGCTATGGGCCATAACAAATGCTCCCTTATGGAACCTGTTGATGCCGGAATCTTCCGAGCGGCTTCCTTCGGGAAAGACAAGCACAGAATATCCCTGTTTCACACTTGATCTAAGCTTTTCAGTAATTTCTTCATAACCGGTCAGCGTAGGATAAAACTCCAGATACCGGATCACCAGGGCATAAATTGGGTTATTCCATACCCATCTTGTTGTGATCACAATGATGCGGGGATTCAGCATCAGCATTAAGAGCAGATCAATATGTGACTGATGATTGCAGATGATGAGAGCCGGCTTTTTAAAATCCTCTCCGGAATCATTTACAATCGTTTTCCTGATATGCACCATGGCATAAACCGGCAGCTTGCTGCTAAAAGCCATGGCCTGGTGCATGAAATATTTCTTTTTTGCAGATGGAAAGGGCATGATGATAACAATCAGCAGAACAACATTCAGCAAAAGGCTTCCAACGACAAAAATGCCAAAAACCAGGATGGTGGTCAGGATATCAAATAGGGTCACAGGCAAAACCCGCCGTGACTTCTTCTTTGTCACAAGGTAATTAAATAACAAGGGATCAATTGTATAAGCGATCAGAATTACTGACAGTAATCCAACTACCGAAATGAGTGCAATGGAATGAAGCGAGGGATGGCGTGCCAGGATTAAAACTCCCACGCCGACAATCGTAGTAAAACCCGAAAGAAAGATCGATGTACGGTAGGATGGCAATTCCCTGCGTCCGTAACGGTATTCAAGCAGGAGTCCCCTCATCATCAGGATACTGTAATCCACACCTAAACCAAAAATAAAGGTGGAAACGATGATATTTATAATGTTGAAACGGATATCAAATACACCCATGAAACCAAGTGTCCACAACCAGCTCAGATACATAGGAACCGCTGCAATCAGACCGGTTTCAAGCCTTCCAAAGGACAGGATCAGCATAAGTGTGACAAAGATGAGGCATAATCTGACAAGCAGGTCGAAGTCATGCCGCACATTCTCAACGAATTGGGAAGTGATCTCCTGCCGGTCTATAACAAGGATATTTTTTTGTCCTGTAAACCTTGTATAAACCTCATGCCGGTTTTCATTTTTCATTTTCACAATGGATATTACCATTGTTAAACCCGGCATTTCAGTGATCATGTCGTTCAGAAATAGATTCCGAACCGAATTAAACCGGCTTATATCCAGGGTCTGAAAATCTGTTGTGATATATTCATGGAACGGCAGGAAGGCTTCTTTGTTGAATCCATATTTTGCACCTGTTTTCGCAAGCATCCTTTCAACTGATGAACTCTTTTCCGGTGTCCAGTATCTCTTCCATCGTTCAATTCTTTCCCTCTGGATTGAATCGCTGATAAGAATGGTCCCCGCGTTGGAAAATCGGCTGACGATCCGGGAATCCTTTAGTGAGTCGAGCTTTTCCTTCACTCTGGCATTTGCAGCCAGTGCCAGATCAAGATTTTTTCCGGTGGAAACAACATACACCGATTTCAATGAAAGATCATTGAACTTATTCAGATCTTTTTCAACCTCTTTCATCCCTGGCGAAAGATAATTGATCGAATACATGTCCGTTTCAAATCCTGCTTTCGGGCTGAAACAAAAGAAAACAGTGATAATTAGGATGACCGCAATCAATATCCGGTTGGATTCATAAGAATAGGATGCCATTCTGATCACCGGATTGGCGCTTTCTTTCCCGTCTTGCTTTTTCTTAAGTTTCACCAGTTGCGGAAGAATGACAAGGGAAAACAAGGCGCTTCCAAGAATGCTCAATCCGGCAAATAAACCCAGATCCCTTAATACTTCCGACTTTACAAATAAAAGACTCAGGAACGCTATGGCTGATGTAAGCGAACACATGATTATCGAAAGTGTCAGATCACTCATGACGGATTCAACCGAACCTTTGGCTCTGTATAGACTGTAAAAATACAGTGCATAATCCACAATGATCCCCAGTAAAACAGAACCGATACCCAGGGCAATTGTAGACATACTTCCCTTGAGCAGGAATATAAATGCCATTGCCCCGATCCCTCCAAATACCGCCGGAAGAAAACTGATAAAGGGAATGCTTGCCTTCCTGAAAAACCAGCCAACAAACAGGAGTATAATTAATAAGGATACAGTAACGGTGAGGGTTATATCCTTCTTTATCCGGTCGGCATTGCCGACTGCAACCGCAGAGGCTCCATAGTATTCAGCCTGGACCTGGCTGTTTTCACCGGTAGAAAGATCGCTTAGCAGTTTATCCAGCTTTCTGAAAAAAATTGCGTTTTTGCGCGTTTCACTGGGCGGATTGGCCGGATCAGTGATGATCAGCAGTGTTTTCCTGTCGCGGGTAAAAATATATCCGTTGAGAATGTCATACCCTTCTTCAATCTGAAACTGCCTTAGCTTGGATAATGCCAGCCCGCTGATGCCCAAAGGATCCTGCAGAATGTATTTTTTAAGGGCAAAACCTGTTGGCGAAGTCAGTGTCCTGATATTTTTCTGCAGCGTCCTGTCTATACTTTCCGGCAACAGCAGGCTGTCCAGCTTTACGTAGTCTTCCTCTGTCAGAAACAAGGGGATGTTATCATAAAACAGGGACATCATATCCTCCACCGTAGTGTCACTTACGGAAAAGGCAGAGGTGGAAAGGAAGGAAGAAAAGCCCGGTCCTCTCAGCGAGTCTGTTAACCGGTTTGCAAAAGCAACGAGTTTATCGGGATCAGGTTTGGCAGTTGTATCACGCAGAAAAACGGGGATGATAAGTTTGTTTGTCAGTCTGGAATTGTTTATCACAAGGGCGATCTGATCATTTTCACCCGGCATTGATTTGGAGATATCCTCTTCCAGCTTCATTCCGGAAGCAAAATACAGGGCAACCAGGACAAACCCCAAAACAAGGAATATGAAAAGAAATCGCCTTGAATTGAAATAACGGTAAAGGGCTATAAAAATGACTTCCATTCGTAAATGTATGTTTTACCTGCTTTTGCGGATCAGTGTCATGAAGAAATACATCATCATCCCAAAAAACAAGGATGCAACTGCGGCCAGGATGATGCTGCCTATGACATACTGAAACAGGTTATTTTTCACAAATGCAAACGTAACGGGAGAAACAAGGTTCAGGTGAATACCTCTACCCATAACGATACTTCCTGTAACAAAACTCAAATACAAAATAACGGGAATCAGGGGCGGAATACTGATCTTGGCTGCGACAATTACAAGAAATTTATTCAATCTCAGAAGATAGGCAAGTGAAATGGCCGTGATCAGCTGGTATCCCCAGATGGGAGCGATGCCCATAAAAACACCCAGCATAACGGACAAGGTTATTTTTGCCGTAGAGTCTTCACTGTGAAGAATATGCCGGTTAAAAAATCCTTTTATATTCTCCTTCTTCAGGTATTTGAGAAAGGAAAATGGCTTTATATAAAATACAACAACGAAAAAAAATACGGTATATAACAGGCTGATGCGCACAAAATCCTTGAAAGGCCTGTAATGGCTGATCCTTTCCTCACGTGGGGGATAAAATACGCTGATGGGAATACTGGTAACAGGAATGCCTCTCCAGGCCGATCTTACCAATACTTCCAGTTCAAATTCATACTTGCGGGTATAAAAATGAATGTCTTTCAGCTTTGATAACGGATAAAGCCTGAATCCGCTTTGCGTATCAGGCAGGGTAATACCCGCAATAAACTTAAACCAGAAATTGGAGAAACGGTTGGCGAAACTACTTCCCTGCCTCATCTTGTCCTTAGGTAACTGGCGGCTTCCCACAATCAAAGCATCAGGCTGATCTTTCGATTTCTCAATAAAGGCAGCAATGTCCCTGGCATAATGCTGGCCATCGGAATCTATGGTGATCGCATACTGGTATCCTTCTTTTATTGCCAGTTCGAATCCCTTTTTTAGCGCATAGCCTTTCCCCTGGTTCTGTGCATAGCTCACCACCCGGATATTCCTGAATTTTTCGAGGATCAGGGGTGTAGAGTCAGTAGATCCATCGTTCACAACAATTACATCACCGGTAATACCCAATACATCCTGCACAACCTTCTCCAGCGTCTTCTCATTGTTGTAGGTTGGAATCACAACACACCAGTTCATTTTGATCCTTATCCCTTTCTGATCTTAATTTTTATTGAAATATTATTTTGATGCAAATATAATTTTAATTGCGGTCAATAGGAGGATGGAATGACATGATTATCCCTATAAACCCGCTGGTATAGTTCATAACAAAACCGTTTTCCATAAGGTCGTCAGTGTAATTGTCCTCACTTTTGGCATACAAAAAGGAAACATTGGGCTGCATATTAAATCTTCCGAATTGCATACTGATCCCAGCCCTGCAGGCAAAATCCGGGATGTATTGCCTTGAATATCTTCAAATTTCATGAAATGATATTGAACCCCGCCACCCAAAAAGAAGTCCATCTTTTCAGATTTCATGGGAATATAGTAATTTGCAGATATTCCCGGCGAAATCCTGCTAAAATAGAAGTTCATATTGTCCCCGTTCTCAACCAATATCCATTTTGGAGCAAACAGCAAAGGCGAGTTCACCGGAAAAATCCATCCTTTTCAAACGAAAGGTTACCCCGCCATGAATCTGATAATTCAAAAACATGTCCGTGGTTCCGTATTGTTTTGTAACCCCTGCATTAGCCAGCGAAGCCTCAATATAATCATTCACATCGCCCGGATAGAAAAAACCGACAGCCATTCCAAAGGAAGGATATACTTCATCTTTCCCTGCATCGGTTTCCTGCGCACGAAGAATGTTGCCTGCAAAAATACAGTAAAAAAGCGGAGGTTAAGAGAAAAATCCTGCAATAATTGAAAAGTACCTGGGATTTTGAAATGTTTCATGGTAGTTGGATTGGTTAATGAAGTAAAATAGCAATGAATGAAATTTACATAATTTATTAAACAGAAAAAACTCGTAGAAGGAATAAGTAAAATTTTTATTACTTTGCAGCCACTTTTTCAATAACACTAAATCACTTGTTTCCATAGCAATTGGAAATTTAATTTAATATCTACTCATTTGTGCTAAGATGTTCAAAATAGGCGAATGGCAAATAACACCCGAGGATTACAAAAAAATACTATTTGAGGGAGAAACTGTAACAATAGACGATCTGGCTCAGGAAAGAATAAGGAAAAGCTTTGCCTTTCTGGAAACATTCCATCAGGATAAGATCATTTACGGGATAAATACAGGCCTGGGCCCAATGGCCCAATATAAGGTAGATGATACCGATCGCATCAAGCTTCAATATAACGCAATCCGCAGTCATGCAGCAGGATGCGGTGATCCTGTGAATCCACTCTATGTGCGTGCAGCTATGATCACCCTGCTCACCAATTTTTCCCGCGGATGTTCAGGGATTCATCCCGAGGTGGTGGAACTCATCAAAAACCTTGTTAACAAAAACATTGTTCCGATAGTACCTGAACACGGGGGTGTTGGTGCCAGTGGTGACCTTGTGCAGCTTGCCCATATTGCACTGGTTCTCATAGGCGAAGGAGAAGTTATATTTGAAGGTAATATATTGCCTACTGCACAGGTTTTTGAGCAAAACGGACTGAAACCGATAGCCGTTCATCTGCGTGAGGGATTGTCGTTAATAAACGGCACCAGTTTTATGACCGGTACCGGCATTGTAAACCTGCTTCACGCAAAAAACCTTCTTAACTGGTCCTTGCTGGCGGCCACAATGATCAATGAGATTGTCAGGTCGTTTGATGATTATTTCTCAAAGGAACTTAACGAGGTAAAACTGCATCCCGGGCAAAACAGGATTGCAGAGCTGGAAAGAAAAATACTGCATGACAGCAAGCTGATCCGCAAAAGGGAAGATCATTTCTTTAATGATAAGAACAAGGAAAAATATGTGATCGCCGATAAGGTGCAGGAATATTATTCAATCCGTTGCGTGCCGCAGATCCTCGGTCCGATTCTCGACACCATTGAATATGCTGAAAAAGTGCTTGTCAATGAGGCCAACTCCGCGAGTGATAATCCTGTCATTGATTTTGTGCATGGCAATATTTTCCACGGCGGAAATTTTCACGGCGACTATATATCCCTTGAAATGGATAAGCTGAAAATAGCCATTTCCAAATTATCCATGCTGCTTGAACGGCAGATCAACTACCTGATGAATGACAAGCTGAACAGTAAATTACCACCGTTTGTCAACCTGGGTAAACTGGGTGTGAATTTTGGAATGCAGGGAGCACAGTTCACAGCCACTTCCACAGTGGCAGAAAATCAAACCCTGTCATTTCCGAATTACCTTCACAGCATTTCAAACAATAATGATAACCAGGACATTGTGAGCATGGGCACCAATTCGGCCCAGTTTGCACGCAAGGTAATCGACAATACTTACCAGGTCCTGGCCATTGAAATGATATCCATTATTCAGGCCATCGATTACCTGAATATTGAACAACGGATGTCCTCAGCTACTGCTCATGCATTCCGTGAGTTGCGCGGTATTGTTCCGAAATTCAGGGAGGACACAATAAAATATGTGGAAATTAAAAGAATTAAAGAGTACCTTTGCGAACTATTTGTTAAAATAGGTTAGAATATTTCAATTGCTTGTAGTATAATGAAATACGCACTTGTTACAGGCGGATCAAGAGGAATAGGCAGGGCGGTCTGTATTGGACTTTCCGGCATGGGATATCATGTGCTGATCAATTACAAATCGCAAAAGCAGGAGGCGCTTTCAACCCAGGAATTGATCCGTCAGGCCGGTGGTGAAAGTACTTTAATTCCCTTTGATGTGGCTGATTCTTTATCTGTTGAGAAGGAACTTGGAGAGTGGAAGGAAAAGAACCCGGATTCTTATATTGAGGTCCTGATAAACAATGCAGGCATCCGTAAAGATGCACTGATGATATGGATGGAGAACCAGATTTGGCAGGATGTTGTGGATACCAATCTGAACGGATTTTTTTATACAACCCGTTTTTTGCTGAAGGAAATGCTGGTAAAGAAATATGGCCGGATCGTGAATGTAGTATCTCTTTCGGGTTTGAAGGGAATGCCCGGCCAGATAAATTACTCAGCCGCAAAGGCTGGTATTATTGGTGCCACCAAGGCATTGGCGCAGGAGATAGGCAAGAAAAAGGTGACTGTTAATGCAGTTGCGCCTGGATTTATAAGAACCGACATGACGCAGGACCTGAATGAGAGTGAACTGAAGAACATGATCCCATTGAACCGTTTTGGACTTCCTGAAGAAGTTGCCGCGGCCGTGTGTTTTCTGGCTTCAGAACAGGCCTCTTACATTACTGGTGAAGTCATTTCAGTAAATGGCGGATTATATACTTAATATATATTATTGTATCTCAGCACTTCTATGAACAGGGTAGTTATCACCGGAGCCGGAATTTATTCTTCAATAGGCAGTAACCTGGAAGAGGTTAAGGAATCTCTGTTTAAGGGTACCTCAGGGATCATCCTTGATCCTGAAAGAAAAGCCTTTGGATACCAGTCTGGACTTACCGGAAAAGTAGAACGTCCGCAGCTTAAAGGAATGCTCGACCGACGTTCGCGGGTTTGTATGCCCGACCATGCAGAATATGCATATATATCAACGCTCGAGGCGATCAGAACATCGGGGCTGGATCCGGAATATTTCGATCACAACGAGGTGGGTATCATTTTTGGAAATGACAGCTCCACTCCTTCTGTTATACAAAGCGCGGATATCATTCGTGAAAAAAGGGATACCAGCATGGTTGGCTCAGGTTCTGTATTTCAATCAATGAACTCCTCGGTTACCATGAATCTCTCCGTGATTTTTCATCTTCGGGGTGTTAACTTCACGCTAAGTGGTGCCTGTGCAAGTGGTTCCCATGCTATTGGCATGGGATACACACTCATTGGCCATGGTTACCAGGATCATATTATCTGCGGCGGATCCCAGGAGATCAACCTGTTCTGTGTAGGTAGTTTTGATGCACTCGGCGCTTTTTCAAAAATGGAACAAAATCCTGCTACCGCATCGAAACCTTTCGACAAAAGAAGGGACGGACTGGTACCCAGCGGAGGAGCAGCAACAGTCATGCTCGAAAGTCTGGATCATGCCCTCAAACGCGGCGCGCCCATTTTGGCAGAAGTAATCGGCTATGGATTTTCATCAGATGGAAAACATATTTCCGTTCCGGATGTTGATGGTCCCATAAGGGCTATATCCATGGCAATGAAAAATGCCGGTATTACTCCCGGTGATATTGATTACATTAACGCACATGCCACATCAACACCCATTGGGGACCAGAACGAAGCCAGGGCGCTTGATTTCCTGTTCAGGGAACATAAACCTGTTGTTACTTCAACAAAATCAATGACAGGACATGAAATGTGGATGGCTGGAGCCAGCGAAATCGTCTATTCTATGATCATGATGGAACATTCATTTGTTGCCCCCAATATCAATTTTGAAGAACCGGATGAATACTCCGCCAAACTGAATATTACAAACAAGACAATTCCCCTGGAAATAAATACTTTTCTTTCCAATTCATTTGGATTTGGCGGAACTAATTCAAGCCTGATCATTAAAAAATTTACAAAATAATCGTTAAAAAATCTTATGACGAAAGAGGACATAACCCGGATCATTAACAATTTTCTGATCGAAGAATTCGAAATTGATGAAAGCAAGATAAATCCCGATGCCCATCTGAAAGACGATCTGGGCCTTGAAAGTCTTGATTTCGTTGATATTGCCGTTATTGTGCAGAAGGAATTCGGTATAACTCTGAAAGGCGAAGAAATGACGGCCATCAGATCGCTTGGGGATTTATACGATTATATACTTACTACAATCAATAAGAAATAGCCTCAAGTGGCTTCATGGAAAGGGCAATCACGCGGTAACCTATTGGGTTATAAAATCTTTGTAACCTTACTGAAAAATTTCGGATTAAAACCGGCATATTTTATACTTCGGTTTGTTGCCCTGTATTTCTTTATATTTTCTCCTGCGTCTTTTCGCAATATTTACAAGGTATACCGTCACCGGTTGAAATTTGGCTTCTTCAAATCCATACTTTTTGTTTACAGGAATTATTTCATCTTCGGCCAGGTGTTGCTTGATAAAACTGCCACCCTTGCCGGCTTCCGCTCCAAATTTACATTTGACTTCGACGGGGAAGAATACCTCCGGGAAATGACAGCAGATAACTCTGGTTGCCTGCTTATCAGCGCACACCTGGGCAATTTTGAGATGGCAGGCCACATGCTCGAAAGACTCGAGGCCAGGGTAAACATCATCATGTTGGATGCTGAATATCAGCGGATTAAAAATTATCTTTCCTCCATTACACAAAAAAGCTTCCATGTGATCGCTATCCGGGAGGACAATGCCCATGTTTATGAAATTAACACGGCACTTGAAAACAAGGAAATTCTATGCATACACGGTGACCGATTTTTGGAAGGCAGCAAAACTCTTGAAATTGATTTTTTCGGCGAAAAAGCCAGGTTTCCTACTGGTCCTTTTTATCTTGCCATGAAATACGGTATTCCGGTATCGTTTGTTTTTGCAATGAAAGAAGGAAAATCGCATTATCATTTTTATGCAACACCTCCGAAAAGTTATCTGCAGCAGGGAAATCAGGTAAAACGCGATGAAATGCTCAAAACAATTATTCAGGATTATATAAGCCATGTTGAACAAAAACTCAGTCAATATCCGGATCAATGGTTCAACTATTACAATTTCTGGGCATAAGCTAAAATCCTGTCGTTCCTATTTCTTAAATTGCACATAATTAATATACATTAAACCAGATTTATGACCCCCGGTGATTTTGAAATACTTGATTTGATCCCGCAGCGGCCTCCCATGACAATGATAGATGCTTTGATCGCCGCCGATGAGAAATCTGCCCGGGGACAACTCTATATCCAGGAATCGAATCTGTTCAGTGACAACGGGGTTCTGGCCGAACCTGGCCTGATCGAATTCATTGCACAGACTGCAGCAGCGTATACGGGTTATAAAAACAAGACAACAAACAGGGAAGTAAGCGAAGGCTATATTGGTGCCATAAAGAACCTGGTCATTCATGAACTTCCAAAAGTTAATAGCCCCATTCAATCCGAAATTGTGGTTGAAAATGAAATTGTGGGATACACGATAATTGCCGGTCGCGTTTATCAGGAAGACCGGTTACTGGCCGAATGCGAGATGCGTATACTGGGAAAATAACTGAAATTGGAAAATAAGAAGATTATCATCATAGGCGGAGGTGTAGCAGGTTTGTCTGCGGGTATCTACGGGCAACTGAACGGGTTTGATACGCAAATCTTCGAGATGCATTCCGTTCCGGGAGGTCTGTGCACTGCCTGGGATCGCAAGGGATACCGGTTCGACTATTGCATTCACTGGCTGATCGGTACCCGGTCCTCTGTGTTTCATGACATCTGGAAAGAAACCGATGTGATCAATGACACGGTGAAAATTGTGGACGGTGAAATTCATACTCTGGTAAAGGATGACAAATGGGGAGATTTCATGGTTTATACCAATGTTGACAGGTGGCAGGAATATCTGATCGGCATAGCCCCTGAAGATGAGAAGGGAATCCGGAAAATGTGCCGGCAAATGAAAATGGGGGCAAGGCTTGAACCCTTTGGCATCACACCCGGTCTGAGAAAATTTACCGATTACTTCAAGGCCTTGCTTAAAATGAGAAATCTGCTGTTTCTTCTCAACCGGCTCAGCAAGGTCTCAGCAAAAGACTATTTTAAAAGTCTTGATCTTAAAAATCCACGTCTTACCTATTTCTTAAACCGGCTGTATGGAGAAACCAATTTCTCAGCCCTTGTGGTCATCATGATGCTGGGTTGGTTTCATGCAAAAAATGCCGGTTACCTGATCGGTGGATCTCTTCCGATGTCGCTCAGGATGGCTGACAGATACAAGGCGCTTGGGGGTGAGCTGCTGCTCAGGAAGCGGGTGAAAACCATTCTTGTTGAAAACGACCGGGCCACCGGAATTGAATTGACCGATGGAACTGTTTATAAAGCCGATTACGTCATCAGTGCGGCCGATGGCCACAGTACACTGTATGATATGCTTGGGGGCCGTTACCTGACTCCAAAGCTCAAGGAAGCCTATACCAATTGGGATCTTTTTATTCCTTTTGTCCAGGTTGCCTTTGGTGTGAATGATAAACTTGTTTCAAAAACCGTTGTCACCACCTGCCTGAAAGATAACTTCATGATCGGCAGCCTGGAAGTAAAGCATGGTTATTCTGTTTTGAATCAGTCCTTTGCAGACCCTACCCTGGCCCCCGAAGGAAAAACCACCATCCTGGTCCGGTTTGACAGTGCCTGGGAAAACTGGGAGCATATCAGTGATGAGGAATACAAAAAAATCACTGTGCTGATACGGGAAAAGGGAATTGAGATCCTTGAAAGCCATTACCCCGGAGTCCGGGATAAAATTGAGGTGATTGATGTCTCCACGCCGAAAACGCTGGTAAAATACACCGGAGTCTGGAAAGGAGCCTATGAGGGATTTCTGCCCACCGGTAACATGATTAAAAAAACACTTCCCAATACAATTCCCGGCTTAAAAGGATTTTACATGGTTGGCCAGTGGATGTTCCCCGGAGGTGGTATTCCTCCGGCCGTCCAATCCGGAAAATGGGTCATCCAATCAATCACCGGAAAAAGACACCCCGTCGGGGTACCCCCCTTACCACCCCGTCGGGGTGGGTGAAAACTCGCCCTTAAAACTGCAAACCATGACTCCCTTGGCGGAAACGGTGGCGGAACAGGATATGCTTGTTGAAACTCCAGCCTTTATTTGCAGCTGAAATGTCAACAATGGCATGGTGACAGGATTTACAAAGCCAAGATATTTAATATTTCCTGCCTTTGTCATCCGCAGTGATTTCTGAACCGACTGCTCCAAAAGCTCCCTGATGATTTGTACTGTGCACACTCCGGGTAATATCGGATTGCCGGGAAAGTGGCCCTCAAAAAGAGGATGATTGGGATCGAGTTCAATCTCTGCCATAAATCCGGATCCATCCGCATTCGCATTCAGGCTCCGGATCTTATATAATTTATTTAACAGCATCCTGTGAATTTTCATTGATAAGGTGCATGCCAATCCGGAGGTTGACATGATAATGAGTTATGTTAACAGAGTCAATTTGAATGCTGTCCCTGCTGTAATAGTTAATCCTGGCTTTTTTTGAAGTCCCTGACACCTGATAAGCCTGAAAAGGCTTACCGGTCACAGCAGAAATCTCATAATAATCTCTCTTTCGTTTATGCTTATACCTGACCATTTTTTGTCCTGACGGACTATCATACAGAACAGGTTTTTCGTCCTCCTGTGGCTGGATCAGCAGTAACCTCAGGTCAGCAGAAAGCGTCTTGACCAAGTATCTTTTTATTCAGTGCATCCATTAGATAATACACCTTAACCGTCTCACCTGGAACAAATTCCATATCAAATATCTTCAATCCCACCTCAGTTATGAAAACCACCCGGTATCCGCCATTTGTTAAAGTCTTGATCACCATCAATCCGCTGAAATGGTTTTTCATCACATCAATGGTTGTATTCATCAGCAGATGATCCGAGTCCGTTTTGAACCAGGAAACGGGTGCCATGGAAACCTGTTCCGTTTTCTGATAACCTTCGAGCAACCCGAATGAACAACCGTTTAAACAAAATAAAATGATCAATAGCAGGGGCAAACCCGCGTGTTTATGCCTGCAGGGCAACCCCATGTGCCTGCCCGCACCCCTTTGGTTGCCATACCGGTAACATTTCATTTGCCAGCCCGATGATTTATTTGAAGCTGAATTTTTCAACAGGAATATCTGTATTCAGTTTTTTATTTACGAAGTCGATCTTTGTGTAATCCCCACCCTGTTCCATCATTCGAATGCGGGCTACTGTAAGGTCAGTGCGATCGAACCATATCTGTATTTCATTCAGCATCTGCCGCATTTTTTCAGCAACAGGTACAAGAGTCACGAAAAAATAGCGGCTATCCTCAAAATACCCGATCTTATATTCCTTTTCATTTTTCAGGATGTCTCCCTGGATGCATCCGCTGATAAACTTGTTCATTTCCTGGAACATCTTGTTCGACTGAATATCATACTGTTTCTGGTCCTTTTCTTCCTTTATAAAGATCTTATCCTGGCTGATGATGATCAGGTATTTATAGGGCTGCAGGTATTCCCACCGTATGTTGTTTTCCCTTCTGAAACAAAAATGCCCCTTTGACACCAGTGTATTGGATAATATGCTCAGTTTCTTTTCCTGGGTGAAATCGCTTTCAATTGTATTGATCCCTGCCGTAACTGTGGTCAGTTTCTGCCTGAAACCGGGGACATCCTTCATCGGGGTTGCGGGAACCTGCGCCCAGGCCGGTAATACAATGATTACCAGAAAACAAAACAAAAAATACTTCATATAATTATTCATAGGCCTCCAAATTGAGCAGTTGATCGGGTCGCACGATCTGATATTTTTCTGATTTCAGAAAAGTTATAAAGGATGGAAGGACTCCTGATAAAATTGGTTTTGTATCATGAAAAAGAAGAAGATCCCCGCCTCTTACTTTTTTCTGCAACCGCTCAAGCAGCACCTGACTATCGCCGGTAACAGTGTCTCTTGATTTCAGGCTCCATCCGATCACATGATAATCCAGTTTTCTGATTACCCGGGCCAGAACCGGATTAGTCACACCATATGGAGGCCGGAACAGTTTCATCTTTTTACCCGTTATCTTCATGACCATTTCTTCTGTGTGTTCCAATTCAATTTTCATTCGCCGGGCAGTGAACAGATCGAAAAAAAAGTGATGAGAAAAGCTATGCCCTCCGATGATATGCCCTTCCTGATCAATTCTCCGGATGATTTCCATATTATCTTCCAGCTTGTTTCCCACCACAAAAAAAGCTGCCTGTATCCCCTGCTGTTTAAGCAGGTCGAGGATAACCGGGGTATAACCCGGATCGGGACCGTCATCAAACGAAAAGGCCACCTTTTTTTGATTTCTGTCGCCTGCATTATATGATTTAACATAAAATTCCATCCTTATACAGATCGAACCTGCAACAAGCAATGAAAGCAAGACAATTCCCATGCCAACATACCATCCCGCATGCACAGGCAAAAAAACATCAGCCAGTATCAATCCGGCAAGAAGCATCATAAACAGGATGACTGTATTTCGGTAATTTAACATGCAGATAGCAAATAGAAAGAATGATTGACTCCCCGAAGATGGTTATAAATCAGAATGTTTTTAAGTTTATCGGGTGTATGCTCATTTGCCCTTATGTATTCAGGAATATGCTGTTTGTGAATTACCTCGGCCGCCAGCCAAAGTGCAAAGGAGGAAGCTGTATCATATTCCCCGCTCAGATGTTTGAACTCTGCCACAGGTTTTCCTTCAAACATACCGCTCATGAGGTGCTTATAATATCCATCAGTCAAGGGATCCCTGTTTATTCCCATCACAATAAGGTCAATATCCTGCGCTGAAAGCCCGGCACTTTTAATGAATTTGTGCATTTCCTTTTCCACATCACTCTCCTTTTCAGGATTAAAAAGTGTATGCAAAGCGTTCAGTTGTGCCATGCTGTTTGCCTGTCTTTTGCCTGACAGCATGAAGAAGGCCACGCCCTCACCGGGAACAGTGCTTTCCCATAAGCCCAGCCGTTTTGTGATATCATAGGAATTGGCCGTAATTTCATCAAATGCACCGGCAAGAATAGAGGCTTCCGGATTTTCAGATGCCAGCATCAGGGCATCAAACAAGGCGCTTTCAAATGAAAAACCCCTGTGGGTAAAGGTGGCGTTGTAGCCATGACATTTGATGGCCAGGGCAATGGCACCGGCGATAGTATTATGGGTGCTGTTTATGAAAGGTGTTGGATTCAGCAGATGCTCCTGAAGCGTGTAGATTGATCCGAGGAATTTTTCGGTATCCTCCAGGCAACCAAGGCCGGTTCCGGCAATAACTGCATCAGGCATTTCCACGCCGGACTTACGCAGGCAGCTCAGTGCAGCACACACGCCCATTTTAACGATCCGGCTCATCCGGCGTGAAACCATGGGATCAAGAAAATCCTTATAAGCCGGTTCAATGCATGTAAGATATTTCACATCCGGATAGCGGACAATCTCCATGGGAAACTCCTGGTCGAAAGTCCTTTGCGGCGACACGATGGCGGTATTGTTAATATAGGCTTTCATGCGCGTGAAAAAATCAGCGTTGAATTATTGCCTCCGAAGCCAAATGAATTGGACATAATATGCCTGATCACGGCCCCTGCTTTTAATTCAGTTACGGGAAGAAAGTTCAGCTCATTCATCCGTTGGGAGAAACGCAGGTTGGGATAAATATTCCCTGTCGTCAGAGCCAGGATACTGATGACTGCCTCGATGGCCCCTGCAGCACCGAGTGTATGACCTGTATATGATTTAGTGGAACTGATGGCAGGCACCCTTGAACCGAAGATCCGCTCAACAGCAATCCCTTCGGAAAGATCATTGTTTTTGGTCCCGGTCCCGTGTGCATTGATATAATCGATATCTCCCGGGGCAAGTCCCGCTGATCTGAGGGCAAGTTTCATGGAGAGAAATGCACCGTTTCCCTCGGGCGACGATGCCGTCTGGTGATGGGCATCACAAGCATTGCCGTATCCGCTGACCTCTCCCAGGACCGGCTTGCCTGATTTCCTGACCATTTCTTCTGATTCGAGAACCAGAAAACCCGCTCCTTCACCCAGGTTCAATCCATTCCTTGTTTCATCCAATGGCCGGCAGGGCTCGCGATCAAGGATCATCAAACTGTTAAATCCATTCAAAGTGAATAGTGTAAGTGCATCAGTGCCACCTGCTACAGCGCTGTCGAGCAATCCATGGCGGATCATTCTTGCGCCAACCATGATGGCATTGGCCGAAGATGAACAGGCTGTATTAATGGTTGAAATAAATCCGCCAATGCCAAGCGTTCTGGCAAGAGTTTCCGTGCTGTCCCCGCAATCGTGGCCTATAATGTTTCTTAATCTTCCGTGCGAATGATCGGTAAGAAACCGTTTATAAAATCTCTCACTCAGATCCATTCCGCCCACGGTAGTTCCGGAGATAAGTCCAGTCCTCTGATCGTTCATTGATTCAAGTCCCGATTGCCTGATAGCCTGCCTCGCGGCAATGAGCGCAAGTAGTGCGGTACGTGTCTGTGGGCAGTTTTTTAAAGGATTTGCGAGTGGCAGGAGGTCGTTGTTCGATATCTTTATTTCCGCTACAGGGATCTCATTTTTATAAACAGAGTCAATGCGGGTGAGATGGCCGATTCCAGAACGCAGATTGATGAGAGAATCCTGCACCTCCCGAATATCATTCCCTATGGCAGAGATGATACCAATTCCAGTGACAAAAACCCGGTTCGGCAAAATAGGGAACGATTATCCTTTGTTATTTTTCCTGATAAATTCGGCCATTGACCTTACCGATTTAAGAACTGTCTTTCCTTCCTCGGCAGTGGCAATTTTCAATCCGTAATTTTTTTCCAGCAGAACGATGAGCTCCAGTGCATCAATTGAATCCAGACCCAGTCCCTCCACAAACAGGGGTTCATTTTCATCAATACTTTCGGGGGTCATTTCAGTGAGATTCAGCACCTCGATGATTTCGTTCTTTAATTTGGCTATGAGCGCTTCCATATGTTATTTTCCCAGCAAATAAATGTCAGTTAATATTTCAGGACCAAAAATAGCAATTCCCTCCTGAAGGACAGATGTTTTTTGAATGAAATACATAACTGCCTCATACCTGTCATTATCTATTTCAACCCATCCGGTGATACAACTGCGGACAATTTCTTCATCGAGCCACTGCTTTAGCTGTTCGTATATTCTCTTCGCATTGAATTCCTTTTCAATCATGAAGTAACTTTCACCAAACAACTTATGACGTATACAAATTTCACCGATCACAATATTTGCCAGTGTATAAACAAACACGGACGGGCTGGGAAAATATTCATTCCTATTTGAAATGGATTTCTGGTGATTCCGGTCTGTATCGATTGAAGAACCTGCATTTGAAAACAATATCCCCACCTCATCACCGGGGTATATTTCGCCGATATTCTTCCCGCCCAACAATATTTCCGAGGCGAGAAATCCCAGCTTGCATAAACTATCCATTTTGAAAAACTTGGCATAGCTGAAATTAAAATACCGGTAAGCGGCTGTGAAAAATTCACCCGGGGAACTTTCATTTCCCGTGTAAACAACCTCTCCGTTCAGAACAATCCGGTTATTCCGAATGATGCAATAATCAGTGATGATGTAATTATTCTCCATCATTTATACATTAATAGTGCGGCGTTACAACCGCCAAATCCGGATGCAATTTTCAGGCAGGAATTTAACGCGGCTTTCCTGTTCGCATCAATAATAGCCAGCGGATGAGTAGTGCCTGGTTCTGAGAACCCCATTGTGCGGATAAGCTGATTGCTGACGAGTGAATGAGCGCCGGCAATTGATTCTATAACCCCTGCTGCACCCAGCGTATGTCCCCAGTATCCTTTGTAACTGTTAACCGGAATATCCTGCAAGCAGGCACGGGTGATGGCCACCGATTCCATTTCATCGTTAAACGGGGTGGCTGTTCCATGTGCGGAAATATAATCCACATGGAATTTATTTTTTTCCAGTGTTTTCCGAATGGCCAGGTATAAGCCCTCACCGGTCCGGGAAGGTCCTGAAATATGATTTGCATCATTGCTTGAAAAACCATAGCCTACGCGAATCTTATGCGCCTGTGCTGCATGAAGACCGGATGTGAGGACAACTGTTCCGGCACCTTCCCCCAGCGATAATCCCTGGCGATTTTTGTCAAACGGCTTGCATGGACCATTACTCAGCGAAAGAAATGAGTTAAAGCCGGAGAGGACAAACTCAGAAACAAGGTCAGCACCTGTCACGATCACTTTCTCATACTTCCCGGTCCGGATAAGCCTTGAACCTACAATGATCGCCATTAATCCTGAAATACAGGCATTTGATATGATCATCGGGGTATTTGCCAGGTTTAGCAAATGCTGCAGTTTGGAAGCAGTCTGCCATAAATAAACAGGATTTCCTGCTTTTGATCCGTTATCCGGTTTTTTTAGCAGATCGATGTTTCCTTTGGTAGTAGACAAAATAAACAGTGTTTTTTCATCCGATATATCCATTGAAGTATGGCTGAGGGCATCCATTACCGAGCATACAACCATCTGTTCAAACCGGCTATAATCTTTGGGATCGGCGTATGCTGAAAAACTTTTGCTTAACCGGATATCATCCACCCTGGATGCCCAGAAAGGCACCGGTGAAAGGGACTGGTCCTCCCATTGCCGGATACCGGTCTCTCCTGCCAGCATGTGCTGCATATTCTCTGCAGTGGTAAAACCCAGGGAAGAAATGATATTATCGGATATGATAGTATACGTCTTTCATTCTACAATCCAAAGTGTCTTTTTCTTCCATTGCGCGAAAAAACGGGGGAAAATCAAGCAACAGTTCCATATCGGGATTGAGAAATACCTGGATTGTTGAACCGGTGGCGGCAATTTCATTTGTATTGTTCCGGTAAATGGTATAATCATACTGCAGCTTTGCTGCTTCACAATTTACAAAGCGGGTTTCAATAATGGCAGTATCACCGTAGAACAACGGTTTTTTGAAGTCACAATTCACTTTTACGAGGGGTATCATCACGTTTTCGTGATGGAAATCGAGATAACTAATTCCATATTGGTTGCCGAATGATTCCCGGCCATCTTCAAAATAGCGGATATAATTCCCATGCCACACCACACCCATTGAATCCACCTCACTAAACCTTATCCTGATCTCTGTACGGCATTTTAATTCTGTCTGAATCATGATATTGACTGAAATATGAAATAAAATACTCCCCATTCATAACTGTTGCATGAATGGGGAGCTAATATAGTTATTCCCTGAAACCGGGACAAACTTAATTTCAAAAACGAATTAAAAGCTTATTTCAACCATGCTTTCATAACATTGTAAATTGAACCGGCCCAGTAATTGCGGAAACCAATTCCTGAAGCCTTTCCCACCTTGTGTTCCGAGTCAATAATTTCTTTGCTGGCCATGTCAAAGAATACAACATAATAACTTCCTGTCTGATCTACCTTATGAAGATTCTCTGCAACAAATAACAAGTCCCATTCCCGTTTTGCCCCTGGTATCATAACTGCTGATCACTTTTTTCACGTCATCGGGAGTTATGGCATATTTATCCGGCACAACCAGCATGGTAGGATCAATCTTGCTGTTTCTTTCGTTAACCATTTCAATATCAGAAGTTACCTCTGATTTGGAAAAGAATTTTTTCAGATCATATTTATCCGGCTCAGCCAGAATAAGGTTATTGATGGCTTTAAGAGAGGTACTGACAATAGCAGCGGGATCTTCTGTCACAAGTGTAAAACGTGCCAGTGTAAAATCCACCCCAAACCAGGTTATGTTTTTTTCGGCGACAGCCTTTTTCTTGTCCTGTGCCTGCATGGTACCTGAAAAGAACGAAAAGATCAATACAGCGATTAATAAGGATTTTGTTTTCATATGATTAAAGTATTGGTTAGTTTCAGTTGCTCTCCCTTCTGTCGATTAATTTAATGGGCTTCCTGCTCATTGCGGGCAGCTGCATGCTGCTGATATAATCCACTGTTTCAAATGAAATGGAAGGTGCCACCCTGAGTTTGGCCCTGAAATGGTCCTTAATTGATTTTTCAAATGCTTCGGAATGATTTTCCGCTCCCACCCGGATCAGGATTTCATCTGTTCCAATGTTATTTGTATAGACTTCAACAATATAATTTTTAATCTGTTCAATGTTATCCAGAATATCATATAAGGCCGGCGGATATAAGGTAGTGCCCTTATACTTGATCATTTGCTTTTTACGGCCGATCACCGGTCCCAGCCGGATTGAATTTCTTCCGCACCGGCAGGGCTCTTCATGTGCAATGCAAATGTCTCCCGTCTTAAAACGAAGCAACGGCATTCCTTCCACGCCCAGTGTGGTAATGGTAACTTCACCCGGTTCTCCCGGATTGACCGGATTATCCTTTTCATCGAGAAATTCAACAATGATCAGATCGGGATGATGGTGTCCGCCGAGTCCGTATTCACATTCAGTAAATGAAGTGGCCATTTCGGTTGAAGCGTAGGTTGAATAAAGCTTGATTTCGGGCCAGCGCTCGGATATTTTCTTACCCAGTGTATTGGCACTAAAATCCGTATTCCGGATCGAATCGCCGATACAAATTACTTTTTTTACGCTTGATTCATGGTGGTTTATGCCATGCTTTTCAGCGTAATCGATGATATTCAGCAAAAATGAAGGAACTGCCACCAGGGCCGTCGGTGAAAAGCGCTTTATGGAATCCCACTGCAATTCAGGTATTCCGTTCCCCACCCTGATCATGGCTGCCTGCAGCATGCGGGAACCCATAAAATAGGCCAGTCCCGCCATAAACCTCCTGTCCATTGTGGTCATTAACTGAAACACCTCGTCCCTTGTACAATTAGCACATTTGAATCCCTGGGATTCATTGTAGGCAAGACGGTTAAGGTCACTGTCGGTCATGGCAAAGGTTACCGGTTCCCCCAGGGTGCCAGAGGTTGTAATATAATCAATGATCCTGTTCTTTTCCACGCAGATGAAATCCTCGCCATGCAATTGCAGGTCCTCCTTGGTTGTAGGAGGTATCTGGCGAAGATCCTGAACAGTTTTTATCCGGGAGATATCTATTTTATGATTTTGAAATAACTGGCTATAAAACCTGGATTTCCCCTGAAGGTATTCCAGCAATTTGTGCAATTCTTCATTCTGGAACAGCTCAATTTCTGTTTTGCTTTTAAATTCAATTTCGGGATATGCCATGATCGATTTTTTTATTCAATTCACCCGCTTTTTCCTTCAGCTTCTGCTCCTCGTCCAAACCGGGCAGGGCACAGGAAAGAGCTGTATTGTAACAGGATAATGCCTTGTCAAATATACCAATATGCTTCGTAATATTCTCCAAGGTGAACATATGTAAGATAAAGCGAGGGATTGGTTTTCCGGTACGTCAGCATCAAAATTCTGCGGAAGCGGCTGTTTGGTTTTTCATGAAAAGGGCCAACTGTTCCGACATGCTTTGATATTCCCTGAACAGCCTGAAATTTTCCGAATTCATAAAGGTGTCGGCCGGAATTGTGCGTGAGGTCATATAAATCTCCCTGTTCTCTTTTATCTGGCTGATATTCAAGATTAAATACCTTTTTCAGGTCATAACAAATGAATTTACCCTCCTGCCAGGGCCCGGCAGATACCCATACAAGCAGGCTGTCGGGTTTGAAAACCACTGAATGGTGGGCAATGAGCTGGTTAACCGACAACTGATTTCCCATGCCAACATCTTTATTGCCCAATCCCCGCTGATCCCGCAATATCTGCACCATATCGCCACATTCAACATTTTGTGTGTCGATAAAAGTTCTTTAACCCGCATGTAACGGGAATAGCTGTCACTGCCATGAATGTTTTCCAGGTTTTTTTCGTCATTGGCAAATACCTTTCCCTGGAAATGATTGGAACAAATGATCCGGTGCTGTCGGGATACACCAGATCATTGCGGTCAGGTGATTTTTCAATGACGGCTGTTTTTCCATCGCGGGCCGATCCGATCATGATGGATTCAGAAACAAACAGTTTTCGCTTTTTGGAAATATTGCATATGCTTCTTCAATATTGGAGGCATATTGAAGTATTTCCCTGGCCAGAAGGGTTACAGGTGTGGCTGCCTGGTGCGGTATGGTTGATTTGGCGGCATTCAGGGTGACTGTAAGTCCCTGGTCATTCATGCCTGATACAACTCCGATCAGGTCGGCCCAGGTGACCATCATAAACTTATGTCCGGAAGAAGGATTAACAAAACATACTATCTTGTTCTCCCCGAATTTTTTCCCCATGTAAAAATCGAAATTACGGGCCACCAAAAGGGAAGAATCGGCAGAACTGCCTTTCCATACTGAAAATGAAGTGCAGCCAACCATATTCAGTCCCTGCAGTGCATGGCCGATATCATGGGCCGCATGGTAATTAAGCTGCCGCTGGTAACCCGATCCGATAAAATCATATTCCGGACTGCATGAAAATGAAGTGCCATATATTTCATACCGGTATTCCTCAGGAATGCTCGTATCCAGGTTACGGTTAAAAAAAGCAATGAAATATTTTAAAACTTTCAGGTATGCATCCGAAGGCACCAGTTCACGGATCTGTTCAACAAAGGAAGTTTCCTGGTAATAGAGCAGCTCCTGTGTAAGCCGTCCGAAGGCCACTCCCCGCTCAAAAGGTTTGCCCTCGATATATGCTTCCCACAGGCCGCTTTCACTTTTCCTCAGCCAGTTGTGCCCGTATATGTATGTATTTTTTGAAGGATGAAGCCTCTGTGTATTCAGGCTCGACAAATCCTCTACCCTGGGCGGATGATCAATGGCAATGATCACAAAGTATACCACAAGAATCAATAATACAAGGAAAAATCCAAGTATGAACCTGATCATAAATCTTCTAAAGCGATTCCTGCCTTTACCCTGCATTGCGAATCTTATCAATTAAATATTGCTTTCCCAATAATTCGGAACAGGTAAGAAATGCGCCGATGGTAACTCCCACCACACCATGTATGCTTATGCTTTGTCCGGTCAGCAAAAGGTTTTCTATTCTTGTCCGGGGCAACACCATCGACTTCATCGGGTTTGTGTAATCCTTCAGTAAACCATATACCGATCCTTCCCAGGTTCCGGTGTAATCACGGTAAGTAAGTGGCGTTGAACTGTACCAGATTTTGGTAGCCGCCCTGATACCCGGGAAATCCTTCTCCAGTAAAGCTAGTAATTTCTCTCCTTTTCTTTGTTTGAATTCCTTGTAATCATCACCCCGGTTTTCAACGCGCGTATTTATCCAGGGAAGCATTTCGCTCCATTTCATCACGGTATTTACAATGATGGCATTTGTATACGTTTCGTTTTTTGAAATCGGGGAAAAATGGATCATATACCCTTCGGGCCATGATTCTTCGGTGTAGTTATATGCACTCCATATATCATCTGTATTATAATTATAATAATTGTGGTTGATATATTTGAATGAATTATCTTTCATGGCCAGGTATATCGAAAACATGCCATAGGTTTCCTCATTGTCAAAAATGC
Source organism: uncultured Bacteroidales bacterium (assembly GCA_963808745.1). Lineage (GTDB taxonomy): Bacteria > Bacteroidota > Bacteroidia > Bacteroidales > UBA10428 > UBA5072. Next base: position 320,809 of record CAWEGX010000003.1, on the reverse strand, counting down.
GTTTACGATAGGCGGGTTTAAATGCATCTTCATCCATTAAATTGAGCAGGGTCTTCGGATGTATGGCTGAAATATAATTTTCTGCTTCCAGATGCTCTTCACCATTGATCACCACATCGGTGATCCTGTTTTTAGTGGTATTGATGTGCGTTACTTCTGCATTGGCCATGATGGTACCCCCGAAAGACAGGATCGAATCGCGCAGAAAATGGCTCAGCTGGTATCCGCCGTCAATAAACCGGTAAGCACCTTCGATGTAAGAAGAATGGATCATCATATGAATATACAGAGGCGATTTTTCCTTAATTCCTGCATAAAGCGGAGCCATGCCCACCAGCACATTTTTCAGTACCGGATTTGAAGTGATCGAATCGAGATAGGGATCGATGCCTATGGAGAAATACTGGAAATATTCTACATTGGTGTCTTTAAAATCACGCATGTTGTAAATGTCAACCGACTTGTTGATTTCCTTTAATTTGGAAATATAACTTTCAAGGGCCTTCCGCTCACCCGGAAAATGATTTAACATGGTATCTGTAAACCGATCATAGCCCATGGCGAATTTGTATTCTTCACCCCTGAAACGAACCACATCATAACCGTCCTCATCAAGTCGTTTAAGTTTCAACCTGCTGTTCAGATCAAAATAGGTAAAAAACTTGTGCAATACCTGTCCCTCATCCAATCCGCCTATATAATGCATGCCCGTATCAAATACCGTTCCGCATCGTGAAAATGTCTGCAGGCAGCCACCCAGAATTCTTTGTTTTTCAACCAGGCAAACACTGAAACCTTCTTTGCTAAGGATATAGGCACTCTGTAAGCCACTCAGTCCGCTGCCTATTATTACCACATCATACTTCATCCGCTTGTTTCAGTTTTATGCAAATTTAAGCCTTTCTGATCTTACGAACCAGATTCCGGATATCCACCAGTTCGGCGCAGGTAACAATTGAGCTGATTGTCACGCCCAATATCCCATGAACATTGGTATTTTGTCCGGTAAGAAAAAGATTTTGAATTTTTGTTCTGGGCATCACCATGGATTCCAGCGGTCGGTTATGATCTTTCAGTATGCCATAAGCTGAACCTTCGCGGGTACCCGTATAATCTCTCCATGTAAGCGGAGTGGATGTATACCAGGCGGCGATGCTGTTCCGTATTCCCGGAAACTGCTTTCCCACAGCATCCAGTAATTTTTCTGCCCTGGCCTGTTTAAAGGCAAGATAATCATCTCCGCGGTCTCCGGTAAAGGTATGTTCCCATTGAGCCAGTTCAGAATAATCCATGTAAGTTATGATGGAACCGCTTTCAGCAAATGTTTGTGAACCGGAGGTGGCAGTATTCATGAACAGGTAATTCTGGGGCCATTCCTCCTTCCTGTAATCGGAGGCAATCCAGACATTATTCTGATTATAATGATAAAAATTATGGTTCATGTATGGAAATGAATCCTTCTTAAAGACCAGGTATACAGTGAACATGCCCATTGTACTTTCCAATCCCCTGATCCTGGAAGAATAGGCCTTCCGGATCATGCCCGGATCAACCATATCAAGGATCTGATCAGGATGTATGGCGGCAATAAAGTGTTTTCCCTCAACATAATCTCCATTTTGCAGTTCAACTCCGCCAATCAAATTATGATCGCCGGTTAGTCTGACCGCTTTTGAACCCAGCATGACTGTACCCCCGGCGGATTTTATACTTTCAATCAACTTATTGACAATCTGATGACTGCCATCCATTATCCTCCAGGCACTTTCAATAAAAGAATGATTGATCAGGGCATGAATAAAAAGCGGGGTTTTCAGCTCATGACCGGCATACAGCAGGTTATTGCCTGCCAGTATATTTCGGAGCCTGGGACTGCCAATGACAGAGTTGATATAATCTGCTGCTCCGGCGCTCAGATCCTGATTTCCAATAAGGCTGAGCTGCTCTTCCTGCAATGTATATAAGGGGATTGCTGCGCATACGTCGCTGATCTTGCCGGTATATTCCTCAAGTCCCGCCCTTTCTCCGGGAAAGGCTGCCGCGAGGGTTTCTACAAAATCACGTCTGGCCCATGGCGAACCGGTATTGCCCGTCATTGAAACTGATCCTTTCAAAGCCATCTGCATCCAGTCTCCTGAATGAAACCTTGTCCATCAGTCCGAAATACCTGAAATACTGGTTGAGAATCTGGCCATCATCCAGACTTTCGGTATAATTCAGCCCGGTATTGAAAACACAGCCCTTGCGTCCGAATGTTTGCAGTGATCCTCCGGGTTTGTGGTTTTTCTCGATAATACAAACACTACTACCTTCTTTGCTGAGAACATATCCGCACAGCAACCCGCCAAGACCGCCACCGATAATTACAACATCATATTTTCGCATGACTGACAAGTATGAGGGCATGTTCGGTGTTACGGGTATGATTGTATATCAGTATTTTTTCAATCTCCCTTTTTTCCGGAGAGATGAGTTCGGTAATCTTTGGAATTACCTGATTTTCAAGAATAATCGATGCAAGCCATAGGGCAAAAGAAGAAGAAGTATAATACTCCCCGCAAAGGTGCTTATACCAGGCCAATCCGGCTTGAGGGGAAAAATAATCCTGTTTGAGTTGTTTGTATACCGGGTCAAAATTTGTATCACCGTTCATTCCGGACAGGAGAAGGCTGATATCCCTCTTATCCGTACCATGATTTTTCAGAAACCGGTCAATTTCAGGAATGATGTCACTTTCCTGAGCCGTATCGGGTGTGATGAATGTATGCACTCCATCAACAATCACGTGATGGTCATGAGAAGGAACAGATGAAAGCATGAAAAAAGCTGAACCCTCACCGGCAATTGAACCGGGAGATTTATCTTCCAGAAGCAACAGGTTACTGATGGGTTTTTTCCAGTATCCCAAATAGGAATGGAGAAGCCTGAAATCATTTGTACTTTCGTCAATTCCTCCCAGGAGCATATGGCTGGCCTTTTTTTCCTCGAGATTCATCAGGGCATCATCCAGTGCACTCTCGAACGACAATCCCCTGTGGCAATACGTCAGATTATAGCCATGATTTTGCAAAAGCATGGCAATATTTGCTGCCACTGCATTATGAGTGGAATTGATAAAAGGCAGGACGCTGGTAATATGTTCATGGTTATCCAGAACATCCAGAAGAAATTTCTCGAGATTATCAAGGCATCCGAGACCGGTGCCAACAATAATGCCATCAGGATTAATGCCACCGCTTCGGTTTATGCATAATCGGGCGGCTGCCAGTCCCATTTTCAGTATTCTGGGCATGCGCCGCAGCTGCAAAGGATTGATCAGATCCCTGTAATCCGGTTCCATGCATATAAGCCTGTTATTAACCTCTTCCCATACGGAATCAGGAAATTGCTCCGTATTATGGGTTTCCTGTGGAGAAATAACACCGGTGGAGGTAATGTAGGCCTTCATATTACACTTTTGAAAAAATAAGTGATGTATTATTTCCTCCAAAACCAAAGGAATTGGACATTACGTGTTTAAGCCCTGCAGGAGAGGGCTTCGTCACAGGCTGAAAGTGAAGTTCTTCCATTGGATTGGAAAAATTCAGTCCCGGAAGTACTATCTGATTCTGAAGGGCAAGAACTGAAAAAACCGCTTCTACTGCCCCGGCTGCACCCAGGGTATGCCCTGTAAAAGCTTTTGTTGAGCTGACTGGCGGAATCGCCAATCCGAAAACCTTCTGGATGGCACGGCCTTCGGACAAATCATTGATCCCGGTCCCGGTTCCGTGTGCATTGATATAACTGATATCCTGTGGTTTGAGTGAAGCCGTTTCAAGTGCACCCGACATGGCCAGGTATGCGCCCCGGCCATCGGCTGATGAGGCTGTTGCATGAAAGGCCTCATTTGCATTGGCAAATCCTGTGATCTCACAAATAATCCTGGCCGGATCAGCCACTTCTTCGGATTCAAGGATCAATACAGCAGCTCCTTCTCCAATGGTGAGGCCGTTCCGGTTCCTGTCAAATGGCCTGCAACCTGTAATGGACAGTATTTCAAGGGCCAGAAAGCCATTTAATGTAAATCGTGTAAGTGCATCTGTGCCCCCGACCAATACCCGCTGCAACCGGTTATTTTTAATCAGTCTTGCACCCAGCATAATGGAGTTGGCAGATGAAGAACAGGCTGTAGATATTGTAGTTACGTTATGCCGGATACCTGCCATGAATGCAACTTTCCCGGTACAATCAGCGCTGTCCAAAAGCAAGATGACTTCTTTATGTGAATCATCCTGTAAAAGGGACCTGTAATATTGTTCATTCAGGTCCATTCCCCCAACAGTAGTAGCCATTACAGCTCCGGAAGTCATATCCCTGTTACTGTCCCATTTAGCAGAAGCCAGTGCTTCCTTTGCAGCGATCAGGGCCAGCAGTGAATTCCGCGAATAAGGGAAATGATCGTCATTAATTCCTGCCAGTTTTGCCATCTGCCTGTGGTTAAGTTTAACTTCAGCTACAGGTATATGAGCATGTATTGATTCAAAAAGGGACAGTTTCCCGATCCCGGAGGTAAGATTTTTTAGAGATGAAAGGGTTTCTCCGGTTCCGTTCCCGATAGCCGAGACAATGCCCACTCCGGTGACAAAAACCCTTTGACTCATTAATTAAGGTTATTTCGGTGTTCAGTAATACATTCTGCCATGGCTCTTACATTGCGCAATACATTTCTCCGTTCTTTCGGATCTTCAATTTTTACTCCGTATTTCCTTTCCATGAGCAGGATCAGCTCAAGCGCATCGATTGAATCCAAACCAAGTCCTTCAACAAACAATGGGGTATCTGCATCAAAATCGCCGGGAACAACGTCTTCCAATGAAAGTGCTTCAATGATATCACTTTTAAGCTGCACAATAAGTTCTTCCATAATTTTCAATTACATTCCAGTATACCTCTTAACAAGAATTATACCGGTTGGTTTATATTTATTACTAAAATACGTATCAAAATGATTCGGCAAGTTATAAAATCTAGTGGTTCGGTTCAACGTGTATTTGAATTTCTATGTGGTTGATTTTATTCTTTATTTCAGCCTCGATTTCATCACATATTCTGTGGACATCTTTCAGAACCATATTTTCAGGTAATTCAAGATGAACATCGGCAAACCTGTATTGTCCTGATTTACGAGATCTCAGATCATGGAAGGAAAGGCCCTTATGAGCGATCACATCGCCAATCACTTTATTTTCCTCAGTTGACAGGGAAGTATCGAGCAAGGGAGAATAAGCATTTTTTAGCAGTGAATAGGATTCTTTCAGAATTAGCATGGCAACGCTGATGGCCACGATCGGATCCAGGAATTTCCAGCCTGTTATCCAGATTAACAGCAATCCGGCAGCTACACCTGCCGATGTATACACATCTGTTTTCAAATGCAGCGCATCCGCTTCCAGGGCAATTGAGTCCGTTTTTTTTGCCACCTTATACAGTCTTCGTGATACCAGAAAATTGATAAAGGCAGAAACAGCCATTACAGCGGCACCAACTTCTATGTTTTCGATGGGTTGAGGTTTTATTATTTTATGGATAGCTTCATAAATAATCCAGCCTGCGGCAACAAATATTAATATAGCTTCAACTACTCCGGAGATATTTTCCACTTTTCCATGTCCATACGGGTGTTCCCTGTCGGGCGGGGTATCCGACATCTTAACGGATAAAAAGGCGATTATGGATGCAAGAAGATCCATGCCTGAGTGAATAGCCTCGGAAATAATACTGACAGATCCGCTGAAAATTCCTGCCATCAGTTTCATAATGATCAGGCTGCAGTTTGAAATGATGGACAATCGGGCTGTCCTGATTTTCTCATTCATTTTTATGGAGATCAGATACTAATCTTTAATTTGAGATGAATTCTAAACAAATTCCTTTCTGAGTTTGTGATAATACAAGGCAACTACAACACAACAAAATGCAAAAAGGACCATCCACACTCCGTAATGCAACACATCGGTGAGGCTTGCATTTCTGACCAGGATATCATAAAAGCCATTGAGTCCCCAATTCAAAGGTGAGGCAGTACTAATAACCCTGAAAAAGGGTGGCATCATGAAAACAGGTACCCAAATACCTCCTACTGCCGCGAGAATTACTACTGAAATGGAGCCAAATATGGCGGCTTGCTGATGCGTACGGGCAATAGTCCCAATAGCTATGCCGTATCCTATGGCAGCCACGGCGGCTGCGAAGGCCATTACAGTAAGGCTGGTAATTTTACCTGTAATGTATAAAGCAGGAAGCCCGAAATGAGGGAAAAGATATACTCCCATCAACATGATTAAAATAAACTGCAGGTAACAAACCACAAGGTAAACAAGGATCTTGCTGAACATGATCTTTGCATAGGAACCAGGCATTGTAAGAAGACGCGACAGGCTGCCATCCTCTTTTTCCTTGATCATTGCGCTGGCAAAGGGAATAACAATAAAAAACATCGCAAAAAGTGTCCATGCAGGAACGTTATGCTGCGTTGAATTGGGAATTACATTTTTATTTCCCCGTGCCACATATTCCTCTTTGTAAAATACCGTTTCCCTGTTCATCCTGTTCAGGTTAGCGACAGGCACCATCAAATGCATGTTGATCTCCCGTGTTAATTCGTTGAGTATGATATGTGATTCTACCCGGGCAGCAAATTCCCGGATTGAACCCTGCAAAGCAGACCGCATGGAATTCTTGGTGGCGGGATCCACAAACATTTTAATAATTAATGAATCCACTGCCGGAAGTTCTGTCGAATCACCGGAGAATAAATCTGCAACACCTTTTTTTACCTGTTCCCTTATATGTTGTGTTGCACCCGGCGGAATGATCATGCCAATCTGGAATTTTCCCGAAGCAACAGCCTCACGTATCGATTGTTCTGTGGGTGTTTTATGATCAATTTCATGCTGGATATTAAAGAAGTCTGATCGTTTGATCTCCTGCTCAATGGCTATGCCCAGGGAATCCCTGTCTCCATTCAGGATCACCATCCTGATCCCGCTTTCATTGATTGCCCTGAAAGTATTGTCTTGCAGACTGGTCATAATAAGCACCAGTGCCAGGGGCATGAGAAACAGCATGGCCAGTCCGCCCCTGTCCCTGACGATCACCAGATAATCTTTATATGCCAGTCTGAAAAGGATGCGCATGGTTAGTCCCTCAAGCTTTTTCCCGTCAGCTGGAGGAAAATATCTTCCAGTTTTGCGTGGGGGTTATGTTCTTTTCTGATCTCATTCAGACTCCCCTGGGTGATGATGCGACCCTCGTCAATGATGGCAAGGGATGAGCAGAGATTCTCGGCTTCCTCAAGATAATGGGATGTATAAATGATGGTAGTTCCGGCCTGGTTAATATCCATAAGGCTTTCGATGATCACGTTCTTTGATTGCACATCAACACCTACTGTTGGTTCATCAAGGAACAAAATATGCGGATCGTGCATTAAACCTACAATCAGGTTAAGTCTTCTTTTCATTCCCCCTGAAAATCTTCCTACCTGCATGTTTCTGCTTTTTTCCAAACCGAATTTATGCAGTTGTTCATCGATCTTCTTTTTTAAATATTCTCCCCTCAGGCCGTATATACCCCCGTAAACAGCCAGATTTTCACGTGCTGTCAGGCTTTGGTATAAGGCAATTTCCTGTGGTACCACGCCTATGATCTTCCTTATCCGGGCCATATCATTTTTCAGTGAGTACCCTCCAATGGTAATTTCACCCTCCGTGGGGGTAAGTAATCCGCAAAGAATACGGATCATCGTAGTTTTTCCTGCGCCGTTGGGACCCAGCAAGCCAAAAATATGACCTTCGGTAATACCCAAAGTCACCTTGTCAATAGCGGGCTTTTCACTTCCCCTATAATACTTGGTAAGATTTTGGATATCAATCGCTAGTGTCTTTTGGGTCATAGTTTCATTGTCCTGAGTTTGCTGAATACTTTTTCCTCCTTGTCCGCGATGTCCATCAGCAGGTCGGCCAGTGCATCATAGGTTATTGAGCCCTTATCCCTGTTTTTGAAACAACGGGCAGCCTGCCCTGCAAAATTACGCCATGCATCCCCAATTGCAGTCATTTCAACCGAAGTTTCATTTAAAAGAGGCTGATTGAGTTTTTCAGCACATTCCTGTAAGAATGCGGCATAAATGAACCTGAAACCTGCCCCCCCTGTACCGATCTCCTCCAGCATCCGGATTACCTGTGCCAGGTTGAGCGCAGCAGTTTTTTCTCCCATTTTGGACGGCCATTTGCGCAATCTTTTAGCCAGATACCGGATACCATTGATGCCAAACATAGGTAAGGGTATTGTCAGCATATCCTTGGCTGTTTTCCGGATACCCTTGATTATCGCAGGCCGGAAATCGGGTTTAGCCGGAACTTTATCGATATAATACATTCTTCCGCTGGGAGGATAAGTCCCCCGGGCGAAACGAACTTTTTTTAATTCCTCATAGGACAGTGTTTCAATATTTTCCATTACCGGATCACTGACTAAATAGCGGTCACCTTCCTTTCCAAATACGGTGATATTGTGTGCATTAAAATGAAACCGGTATTCCTTGGGAAAATAGGGAAGGTGAAAAACGCCCACCAGCATTCCTACTGGCGTTCCCCTGGCAAGAAGCTCATCCAGTTCCTGCATGGCTTTGTCAGGATTGCTGTATTTTTTTCGCTTAACCTGAATGCCCAGGCGACGGGTTACCCGTTTAAAGATCCATCCGGGCCAGACCCTGAATGAGGTAACGGCCATGCCGTTTAACTTAATAAACGGCATATGGGAAAAGAAATAGCCCGATCCCATACCAAAGATCATGGGCTCACTGAGGGTTATTCCATAAAACTGAAGCAGGTTGGATGTGACGCCATTCTCACAATGCGCAGCCTGGTTATGTTGAAAATCAATCTTCATGTGCAATCACAATCCCCTTTATTCTTTCTATATCAACTAAATCCGCGGCTGTAATGTTCAATGCTTCAGCATATCTGGAGAGCATTTCTGTATTGAGTTTCTTAAATCCCTTCATCTTAAGATGTCTCCTGACTTTCCATTTTGGCAGTTCCATGTAATTGGCAAGTATTGCCAGGTCCATGATATTGAGTTCCATATATAAGGCGATGGGACTTAACTTTCCGTCCAATACCCTGAGGCGTGTTTCTTCTGCATGTTCATAAATCTGGTTCCAGGCCAGCTTTATCGCATCATTTTTAGGCGTCCATCCCTTACTCAGAACACTGGTATAATGTCCATCCTTGTCTACAACATAACAAACGTCGCGGATCTTGCCTTCCTTCAGAAAGGCTTCATCCTGGGGGACTTCATTGAATTTCATACGCCGGAACTTTCAACAAACGGTTAACAATGCATACGCATAGGTAAATCTTGCACTCTCAGGTACCTGGATCAGTATTTTCTGACCCGATTTAAGTTTGTGAGCCTGGATAAGTCCATCCAGCATTAAGATAAATGAAACCGAAGCCACATTCCCGACTGTGGTAAGATTGGTAAACCATTTTTCCTTGGGAATGTCAATATTCAATATTTTTAATTCATTAAATATATGCTCCCTGAAATATTCAGAGGAAAGATGCGGCAAAAAATAATCTACCGTACTGATATCCAGGTTTTTTTGCTCAATAATATCTTTCAGAAACTGTCCGCCCAGCTGAACAATGTGGCTGCCCAGCATCCGGGTATCCTGTTTCAGTGAAAAAAGTGATTTATTCAGCCAATCTTCCGCTTCAAACCGGCACCACCCCTGGAATTTACCTTCGTCATCTTTATCACCGCCTGAATACATGCATGTTTCCATCATATTGGCATAGGATCTGATTTCGATCCATTCCACCTTCATGGGACAATTTCCGGCAGGCGCAGGCTGGAGAAGTACTGCCCCTGCTCCATCCGAAAGCATCCAGCGAAGAAATTCCTTTTCAAAAGCAAGAAGTGGATTCTCCTTTAATTTGCTTTCATTCTCATTTTCCTTTTCAAAGTATTTGGCAAGCATCCATTGAGAGAGAATTTCAGAACCGGTGCATACAGCATTTTTTGTATTTCCGGATAATACAGAGAGGTAACCGAATTTTAACGCCTGAATGCTTGCGCAGCATGATCCGGCAAATGAAGCGATTTCAATGGATGGAATATCGAGCAAACCATGTACCATGGAGGCATGGGAAGGCATCATCTGGTCGGGTGATGCAGTTCCGCAGGCAAGGAGCTGAACATCCTCTTTCTTTAATGCGATCCGGGAAAAGCATTTTTACTGATTCAGCAGCAAGTTCCGCATTGGTATGAGTGGGTTTGCCTCCCTTTTCCAATGCATAATAGCGGTTAATGATCCCGTTATTTCTAAGCACAATTCTTCGTGCCTTGGAAGGCTTGTTGTTGATCATTCCCAGATAATCTTCCATTTCATCATTTGAAACCGGATTATTTGGCAAATACTTTGTGATTCCTGTTATAAAAACTTCGTTGGACATAAAAAATATAAAAAATATAAGTTTTTCCGGCCCGAACCTCTAAAAAATAAAAGTACAAAACTAAAAAAAACAATTATACCAGCCTAATTCGATTGATATAAAGATATTTGTCTTTTTAAGGCCTTCTTCCTGAATGGTTTAAGCATATAATACAACAGGCTGGCAAAGGGAGAGACGATATATATTACTGTTAATAGATAGTATTTGAATAGCCTTACCCTCGCTATTCGAGCCGGATCACCATAGCCTCCTTTTTTCAAAATAAAGGCAGCCCATAATCTGAAAAATATCTTGCCCCTCTTTTCAAGCATAACAAGTGAAGGAAGCACATCCACCGCTCCTGCTTTAACCAGGGCTGGCCTGAGATGTTCCATGTCATTGTGCCGGATTGAATCAAGTATGATATCACCAAATTTGGATGAATTTCTAATATCATCCTTTGAAACACCTGCCGGCGGAATTATTTTTAAATATCTTTCTTTTCTGCCTGTAAAAAGCCAGTGGATTATTGAAACCACACTGAGAAGATTTGGCGCTTTGTCATACAATACAATATTTCCCACAAGCTTTGCCTGCATGGGCTTCAGGTACTCCCTTATCCTTTCATGGGCCATGATCCACATATTCCGGCTTCCAATAATGGTAATAACAGGTTTCCCGGATAATAATTTTTTTGCAGTTTCATGCTGAAAAAAAGCATGGATGGGTATTGAGGGTGACAGGTACCAGGGCTGCCAGGCTATAATAACGAGGTCAAAAAACTCCTGCCCGTTCAGCGACAAAGGCTGGAGTTCACAGGCTATTCCCCTTACCGATTCCGGCATGGCCTGGAAAAACTCATCGGAAGTCCATGGATAGGGAAATGGCGTTTTAGGTCTGATCTCCTCAAAAGTCAGGGTTACCTCACCGCTGGCCTTTAACGGCGCCATAACAGAATCCACTATCTCCCGCAACTGTCCCGTTTGCGAATAGTATACTACAAGTACTTTTTTGGGCATGGGAAATTTCTTAAGAATCGTAAATGTAGAAAAGAATTATGAATTTATGAATAACGAGTGACGAATTGCGCGGAGCGCATACGGTATTGTAGAAATTTACGATTTAAATAGGGACAGGGACTGGGGACTAGGGACAAGGAAGAAAAATCCCGAAGGGATTGTATATCGGTAGAAAGAAATTTACGATTTACGATTTGCGTGAAAGGAAGAATGTTGTAGAGACAAGGCAATGCCTTGTCTGTACGATTACCTGCATATATTATGGAAAATGAAATTTTGCAGTCGGGGAACATCTTCGGTGTTCCACCTAATAGCCTTCAGCCTAACAGCCTAATTCCCTAATCCTAAGCCCCTAATCCCCTAATTCCCTAGGCCCCTAAGCCCCTAAGCCCCTAAGCCCCTAAGCCCCTAAGCCCCTAATACCCCTTTATCAGTTTATGCACAAAAGTGCCCTCAGTGCCCCTAACGCGCAGTATATAGATGCCCGGAGCCAGGGCCGATACATCTACCTGTCCACCATGACCATCAATTGACTGGTGAATTCTTTCCCTACCCATCTGGTCAATGATGGAAATATCAAGATCATTGACATCCGGCTCAAATAAACGGATTTCAAGAAAATCGCTTACCGGATTGGGATAAACTTCTATTTCATCATCCTTTGGCAGCTCAGCCATATAAGTATATAAATTTGACTCACCCGGGGTCATCCCTGAAAGAACAAACCACCGTGAGGTTCCATCGCCGTATCGACCAAAAGAGTAGTTTGTAAATTGCTGAGTATATTTTACTGAGTCAAGTATTTCAGGTTTGCCTTGCACCAACTCTGTAATTGCAATTTCGCCTCCGCTTTTTTCAAGATTAAAATCAAGGTGCAAAGTGCCATCTTCCGGCTGGCAGTCGGCCCATAAAATCTTAAATTCACCAGGGGGTAATATGGTCTCTGAATCCCGCGCCGGAGGTATTTTATAGGCCAGTGGCTCAAGAAGCGAATTCGTCATATACAATCCGCTCAGATTGACAGTATCCTGCCCTGCATTGTATATTTCAATCCAGTCATCAAATTCGCCATTCTCATCAGGAATCACTGAATTTTTTGCACAAAACTCGTTGATGTACAAATGATGCATTACGGGCACCTGGTCAAAAAATGCCTCGCAACTGGCAGAAGACGACATATTCAGTATGATCTCCTGATTTGTATTTATTTCTGTAATCAGACCCTGCTTGCCGGTTAATGTCAGTTTCGTATCAAAACTTACATCACTGCTACTGGCGGATACCTGGTGAACTTCTGCGGCAAGTATATTTTCACCCGGTTTAAGCAGCATTTTGTCCACGGCAAAGGTGAGAAAGGCATTTTCATCCACCGGGTTTGCATTGGCCAAAGTGGAAAAGGTAACCGTTCCACCCGGCATGTTGATCCTTACAATTTCGGTTCCATTAAGATATAATACGGCACCGTCATCTGCCAATATACTCACAATCAATGAGTCAGCGCCAGTCGTATCAGTTACAGTGAACTTTTTTCTGTAATAGCTTGCAATGTATTTATTATTTGAATCGGGCCCGTAGCCAATGGTTGTAACCTCATTCCCATTGCCATAACCAAAGCGGGCATTACCCGTTTTCCACGCTGAATCATCAAACAGAAGCGAGGTCCATTGCAAGGGAGGTTGAGTACCCATGTCATAATATTGCCATTGAGAGGATGTGGCAACCAATTCTTCCCTTGAGGCCGTATAGGATGTAATTTTCCAGTGACTAAACGCGTTTGCATAATCTGACAACGCCTTCAGCTTTACATCGCGGTTTCCGAAATAGGGTCCCGTGAATGCAGTATCATGAATGATGATATCATTTACAGAAAAACATTCATTTTCTTTGACATTGGAACTCACGGTCAACGATACCGGAGACGATAATCCAAAATAATCGGCCAGGTATTGCATCATATAAGCAGGTCTCCTGTTCCCAAAATCACGGTCTACATTCAGGTTATATTCCCAGGAGCCCATGGATCCACCCCATCTGAGGAAATGATAGGGCATTTCCGTTGCAATGTTATCACGCAGCGAATCAATTACTGCGTTTACCCTTACCGGATTGAATGTGGAATTTATGTAAACATTGAATTTGTCTACAAATCTTGTTCTGAAATCAGCATTTCCAAGAAGCTTTCGAAACAGCAGGGTTGACCAGGGCGGATTAGGCCAGTCCGGACCCTGAGCGTCTGCTGCAAAAGTGAGGGTATTATGATCAGGACTTGTATATAATCCAAATCCAAAATCTGTATCGTATAAGAGCCACCTCCACTTTGAGCCAGGCCTTTTTGACTTCCAGAATTTACTATTATTGCCGGGCCAGTCGAGATTGGCATAATAGATCTGCGCAATCTGATAGTCTATGTAAGATTCCAAATCAATCCGGCTTGTTACATATTCATAATTTTGTGTGGTGGTGAGATTATTGGAATTCAGAAAACTAATGATTGGCGTATAACCTGAATTGTCTCCTTCAATCACTGAATTGTAAAATTCCAGTAAATCAATACTGTCCTCATCGAGTCCATAATTTGTGTACAGGTAATCACCTGATGATTTCTCACGAATATTCTGAACTCCCCAGTAAACCCCATTCAGGTATAAGGCTGCCGGCTGGTAGGCCATATAGTCGATATCCATCTGTCCAATGAGAAGTGTTTGCATCATCGCATCCTGCATCTGGGTGCGGTTGCAATCATTTCCTGAATTCCGCAGCATGATCGATTTAAAACGATCAACATCCTTGCTGTTGAACAAGGGATACCTTATTTCATCGGGGCCATACTTGTCACGGAAATAAACTCCCAATGACTTCTGTGGATTTGTTCGGCTGCAGCCCCCATTAATTTTAATGCCTGCATCTGTACTGATCTTTTTTACACCATCCGGGGTGAAATATTCAAAAGTAGCCATCCTTTCCCATTCCTGGTTCCAGTTTGATTTTCCATAACAAAACCCTTCCACCCCATTTATACCTACAACGTAAATTCCCTTATCCTCATCCCAGAGATTTCCGGGATCAGTTGAAACCGAAACAACCGGAAGAGTGAAATTATGTTCCCTGATAAAAAACGTGTTTGTGACAATTCGGCCGTATGCCTTTCCTGTCTCAATGATCCTTGCTTTAATTGTCTGGGTGCTGCTGACGTTGATAGGATCACTGTATACGGCAGAATTAAAATCCGGCTCACTTCCATCAGTTGTGTAATATATCTTTCCCGTGGTTCCGGGATTAGTCAGAGTAAGAGTCTGGGAAGCACTATACCGGCCTCCTGACAAACTGAAAACCGGTTCCGGGGAACGGTCACTGATAATATTACCCGTATTTTTTACACCGGGTGAAGGAGTAAGGAATATATCCCAGTTTACAGCCCCATCCGGGTTGCGGCCATAGGACGCGTTACGGAACATCTTCTGAATATGCACTGTATCAATCAGTACACCGTTTGTGTTGCTCAGAAAAATGAGTTCATTGTCTGACCTGGTTCTGAAATTTGTATGCAATCCTGTGTTTAGTTTATCCATCCAGATAACAAGAAATCCTCTGGCAGAAATATAAGTACCACCAGGGACCTTCCATAAACTCAGATTTGCCGGATCATTTGAAAGACTGTAACCTGAAACAAAAACGGCTTGGCTGCCCGGGTTATACAGTTCAATCCATTCTGAATAGTTATAATATACCGGATCCAGGACAGATGAAGCATTTGCCGTCATTACTTCGTTGATCATAACATGCTGAGCACATATGCCGGGAAACCAACAAAGAAAAAGAATAATTATCTGAAAGAAACGAACCATTGCCTGAGAGAATGAGAGCGTGAAAAATAAATTAATAATATTCTATATACGTAAAAGGCTGCATGAAGGTGATGGAATAACAAGGCAAACTAAGCAATAATTTTCAAATAAATGGTAATACCTGCTGAAGAAAGCTTTTCAAGAAACCGGTTCATACTCCTTGCAAATGGCGGTTTCTCAAGAAGTTCCATTTGCTGTGCGATGCCTTTTTGAAGGCTTGTCAATGAGGCAACACTTGTATCATATCCGCCGGGTTTGTTTCTGATAATCCACAGCCTTTTGTTCTCGCTGAGATACTTTGAACACAGCCGGTTCATATTATCAAGATGTTCCATCCGGGCTTTCACTGTCATACTATTCTTCGTCCGGATATATTGTTTTAATTCAGCTCCCAGCCTGATTAAGATGATGGCATTCCGGTATTCATCCTTTATCAGCATGCTGTCCTGCAATTCCATTTTTACACTGCCAAGAACAGCCAATTGATGATCAAGAAAGGCATTAAGTCCGTAATAATCATAGTCTATCCGGCTGTTATAACGGTTCCACACGGTGTCAATAAGTTCAGGGGCAAGGTCTTTCATCAGCCCGGTAATTCCATTCATTGTCTTTTCAAACACAGCATCCACCATCACCTTATCCTGAATTCCAAGCAGAAATGACATCATTGTGGTTGTCATATTGAACATGTTAAACTCCTCAAAATGATTATACCGTCCCATATTTAGCGTAAAACCCGCCATTTTTAATGAAGTATCCCTGTAAACATAGGTATCGAGGAAATGCTGAAGGGGCATTGCATTGCGGCTGCCGCTGTTCCACCCCAGGGCTCCTCCTGCGGCATAACCGGCATAGCTTACCGGCAGATACTGCCAATGGCCCATATCACCCCAATCGGTGACAAGAATTCCTTTGGCTCCAAATTTCTTCCCGTTCATGGCTGCATTTTCAATGTTATCCAGCATGTTAACGGTTCGTCCGGTGATGGATGTCCAGCTACTGGTTCCCGGGCAAACGTAAAATGAAACCCCTGCCGAATCCAGTCTGTAACTATTTTTTTCGAATGGATATAACGATTCATAGCCCCAGTCGAGAAGTGTAACATCCTTTGGCAACCGGCTTAAAATTTCCCGATGCCGGAGTCCGATATCACCCCACATCAGCATTTTCTTATGCCTGGATGAGGCTATATCATGCATCTTCAGAACATAATCGAGATACACATTCTCCACTCCTTTCTTCCTGCTGATTTTTTTGCTTTTTCCTTTTCCCAGTTCAAATGGTTCATCAAGATTTACATTAAATGTGGAAGAAGTGAAATTAGGCAGCAGGTCATCGGTCATTCGTTCCACTAAATTCAGACTGCGTTCATCATAAGGATCGAGGGTGCTTTTCATGGTGATCAATCCCATCAGCTTATATCCTTCAGGGCATTCTGCAAGGTCCTTATACTCATTGGTTGCCAGCCAGGCATCCATGTGACCCAATGAATTCTGGTTGGGTACAAGGTCAATAAAATTTTCCCTGCACACTGAATCCAGCTTTTGGATCTCAGCACCTGTCAATGGTGTCAGGCTTCCTTCCCATAATTTTTGAAATGACGGATAGGCAAAGGAAAACCCTTCGATATATAGTTCCAGGTGATTATATTTCAAATCTCCCAAAAGTTCAACAATGCCAATAAGTGTTTGCAGGGTCGGAACCTTATTACGGCTTATATCCAGCATAACGCCCCTGACCGGCAGATCAGGTGAATCCTGAATATAAGCACATGGAATATTGTTTCTGTAATTGATCATTAATACTTTGAGAGTAACCAGCGCATAGTGTAATCCTTCATCAGAGTTATATCGAATTGTTGCTGTGCCGGGATTCATGGTAAGCCTGTATTCCTGATCGGCAAGCGAGGTATCACGGATGCAATTCAGGAATGCACCTGAACCTGGCTGCTTATATACGACCCGGGAAGCAAGCCATTTACCAATAAATCTCTCAGTCACCTCTTTCAGTTCCGGTTCAATTTGAAAAGTCAGGACATCCGGAATTTGAAAGATGCCAGGATGCATTTCAACCGATTTCGGCACTGGCAACAGGTTTAATAAAGAAGAATTTTCGGAGATCTCCGGCGACATAATTTGCGAAGTTCTTTTGGCAGAATTAGCCTGGGCCAGCTGCTCCCGTTCTTCAATCCGGTTAGCCCTTATTCCATAATATACATAAAGAAATACAATCAATAAAACCAGTAATGCAAGTAAAAATAAAAGGGAGTTCCTTAGCCATTTCAGGAATTTTTTCATGAGTCAGGATGTTTGAAACGCATTAAAATACGATTTTAAATATAATTAAAATGTGATTAAATTAAACATTTAGGGGTTTTATGAGGTATATTAACTAAATCCCTGAATGCACTCAAATACAGGCTTGCTATATTTGGTATAATTTTAAGCCCGGGATGGAACAGCATAAAATGATTCGCGGTCCGCTAACGCTTGGTGGCATTCATTCGTCTGGGAGGAGTGTGGGTTTGGCTGGCAATAAAAATGTATATCTTGACTGCGGTATACCCGGCGAAACAGTTACCTATACCCTGGAAAGAAGAAAACAGGGGTTCCTGGCTGGTAAAACCGAAAGTATCCTGGAAGCATCTCCTTTCCGGACCATTCCTTTTTGCGGGCATTATTCCACCTGTGGCGGTTGCCCGTGGCAACATATCGGATATTCCCATCAGCTGGAACTGAAACAACAGATCCTGGAAAATGCTCTGGACAAATATGGAATTGCGCACCCTGCCCTGCCTCCTGTACTTGCTTCTCCCCAAATTATGTATTACAGGCACAGGATGGAGTATAGTTTCAGCTCCTCTGCCTATCGCGGTAACCATGAAATCGGGCCGAGGATGCCCGGCCTGGGTTTTCATCCGGCCGGTGAACCCGGAAAAGTGAATGCCATTCGCACATGCTATCTTCAGTCTGATCCATGCCGTGACATTTGCAATTATATTGAAAAGGTTGCACTGGAAGAAGGTATGGATTATTATAATCATGAAAGCAAGTCAGGATTTCTCCGGAGTCTGTCCCTGAGGATAAATTCATCCGGAGAGGTATTGTTAGTAATCGGCATGGCCCATGATAACCATAACCAGAGAGATGTTCTGTTTTCCAGGATCAGGGAAGCGTTTCCTCAGATAGTCTCCCTGAATTACACCATACACCTTTCTTCAGATCATAGCCAGATGCAGGGGGAAATTATTCCATTTGGCGGAAATGCTCCTTACCTCGAAGAAACAATTGCCGGGATAAGATTCCGCATTCACGCTTCTTCATTTTTTCAACCCAACGTGAGGCAGGCTGAAAATATTTTTGTTACGGCAAGGGACTGGGCCAATCTGAAGGGGAATGAAAAGGTTTATGACCTTTATACAGGTGTGGGCACCCTTGCGCTTTTTCTTTCAGGCCGGGCCAATCATGTAACGGGCATTGAGGGGTCGTCCCTTGCCATTGCAGATGCCACCGAAAATGCCATTTTGAATGACATACAAAATGCCGAATTCATTTGCGGGGATATACTCGAAACATTTAAATCACCTTTTCTTGACAGGCATGGCAAACCCGATCTGATCGTACTTGATCCGCCCAGATCAGGCACACTGATCGAAATAAAAAAAACGATCAATGCTTCCGGCGCGAAGAATGTAATATATTTGAGCTGTAATCCCGTTTCCCTTGCATTTGACCTGAAACAACTCTGCGAGGTTTATAGAATAAGCCTGATCCAGCCCTTCGATATGCTTCCACATACTCATCACCTTGAAACTCTCGTTTTACTTGAAAAAACTTAGGATGACAACAAACGCTCCTGCAAAACTCTCCGAGATCAAGAATTCAATGCTGGATACCTTGATTATCATTATTTTGATCCTTGGAATACCTAACCTGGCCATCGTTATTTTCAACACACATAAAGAAGGTCACTTCCCTTATTTAAGTGCTGCAGGGCTAATTATCATGTTTTTTTCCGCGATTTTCCGGAACAAAATTCCCTTCCTTGTCAAAGCATGGATACTGATCTCATTCGGATATTTCATCGGAACCACGGGATTAACAAACGAAGGACTTCTCAGTGACGGCGTGCTGTACTATATAATCATTGCCATTCTGTCCTCCATGCTGATCAATATCACGACGGGCATCATTATCATGATCATCACCATCCTGACATCGGGGATAATCGCCTGGTCAATTTCAAGGGACTGGCTACTTTATAACTTTGACATTGTAGCCTATTTTCATTCACCAACCACATGGCTGGCGTTTATTTTTATGGCCGCTTTTTTCACCTCACTGGCAGTATATATCTATGGTCGGCTTGAGAAATACCTGGTACATTATGTGAATGAACTTACACTTAAGACTGAAACCCTGAATAAATCAAACAATCAGCTGGCCAAAGAAATGGAGGAAAGGCAACTTACCGAGCATCAACTGATCCAAAGCGAGATCAAGTTCAGGAATATTTTTAATATGATTTCAGACGGGATCATTTTGCTTAATCATGATTATAACATGGTCGACATCAATGATGGCATGGTGAAAATGACAGGATTCTCCAAAGAAACCCTGTTTAACCGTCCGTTTAACTCGTTGTTTTCAGATACTACAAAACTTCAGGATGTATTGGACAAGAAACCATTGCAATCCTCCATTTTCAATAACAACGAGCACCAGGTCAGGACTTCGGAAAAGAACATTACAATACCCGTGGAAATCAAACTTCTTCCCTTTCAGATCGATCCGGAAGTAATGTACATCGCTCATTTAAAGAACATGACCGATGCCCGGGAGAATGAAATCAAAATAATGAACGCAGTGATCAGCAGTGAAGAGGAAGAGCGACTGAGGATTGCGCGTGACCTGCACGACAGTGTCGGACCGTATTTGTCTGCTGCCAGGCTATATATCCAATCCATGGAATTTTCAGATATGGATCCAAGATCAGCTCAAATTAAGAAGGAATTATCCGAACTGATGAACCTTTCCATCAGCTCAATCCGCGAAATTTCCGGAAATCTCGGATCGCATGTCCTGAGGTCACTTGGACTCAGGGCCGCATTAAACAGTTATATCGAAAAAATCAATCCCGACGGGGTTATTAAATTTGAACTGACAATTCCTGATCATTTTCCATTTGTTGAAAATGTGGAAATGGCATTGTACAGGGTACTTGCAGAGCTGATCATAAATTCCGTTAAATACGGATCGGCAAATAATATCAGCATTGCCCTGTCAGATTCGTCCAGAAAGGTTACACTCAAATACAGGGAGAATGGCGTGGGATTTAATCTCCAGGAAGCGCTGGGAAAGCAAAAGGGTATGGGACTATACAACATACACAGCAGGATCCAGGCATTGGGTGGAAATATTGATTATAATTCCCGTCCCGGCAAAGGCGTCAGCGTGAATATCAATTTTGAAAGGACAGTAGCATGCAGGGCAACATAAAAGAAGTTCTGCGGTTCTGCATCCTAAGCCCCTAAACCCCTAAGCCCCTAAACCCCTAAACCCCTAAGCCCCTAATACTATCCGAGATCATCCTGTATAATTCCTGTAACCGGGGTTGATCCTTCAACAATTCAAGATGCTTTTCAATTACTTTCACATTGCCTCTTACAGCCGGTCCGGTCTGTGCCTTAAAAGGTGCAATATCCATTGCCTTTGCTGTGGTTTCTGCAATCAGGGGTTTTAGAAGGTCGAATGGCATATTATTATCCCCGGCCAATTTTTCAGCCAGGGCATACATGTGATTTGAAAAATTGGATGCAAAAATAGCAGCCAGGTGAATATATAACCGCTGGGTTGAATCTGCCTCCATTACCTTGTGGGAAACAGATGAGGCAATCTGATTGATGAGGCCCAGGTTTCCAGGATTATTCGCTTCAGTAAGAAAGGGAATCTGGCTGTAATCGAGAGGGCGGCCCTTTGTAAATGTTTGCAGAGGATATAAAACCCCGTAATTGTCGGCATTATTCCTGAATACGTCCAGCGGCACACTGCCGGCTGTATGCATCAGAAGGCAATTACCTGGTTTTAAATGCCTGATAACAGAAGCAACCGCATCATCTGAAACACATATCAGGCATGCATCTGTGCCGGCAATTCCATCTTCCGGTGTGCCGGATGATTCAGCTTTCAATTCTTCAGCCAGTTGTTTTGAAGATGATGCTGTGCGGTCAAGAACCTGTTGGATTACATAACCATTTTGAGACAAAGCTTTCCCCATGTGCCATGCTACATTTCCGGCACCGACAAGCGTGAGTCTCCATTGATCTGCACTTTTCACAAATGGTATGTATTATAATCCAGTTTGTATAACCAGGCAGGCTCACCGGCATTATCACCAATCTGGTGAACCAGCGTGAGTATCCCTGGATATTTTTGTTCTACAAAATAAAGGTAACGCTGAATATTATTGATGATATTGCCTGTATTCATATTCGGATTGGCGCGTAAACTGGCGACTATGACATAGCTGACCCGGTTTTTCTTCAGGGTATTCACCAGCGAATCCGGAGAAACGGCAAAGCATTTTTGTCCCGATACTTTTACCCTGTTCAATAATGAATCGGTTGAAAAGGATGACACCTTAAAATCAGCCGATGCTTTTTTCAAGGCCGAACCCATGGGTTCCTTCATATCATAAAGTCCATAAAGGGTGCTTCCTTCTGCAACATAGGCCACAGCAGCCTGTTTAAGAGATATTCTTACAGCCGGAGGGAAACTCTTATCGAATTCAGAATTGGGAATTACAAGCATGTCCCCGATCTTTGATCTTATTCCATTTACCAGTTCCCGCGGTTCATAAGAAGGAAAACGGTACATACCATAAAAATCCCTGCCATTGCTGTAAATGAATGACATAGATGGCTTACGTGAAGCAACTACAGCCGTATCAGGAATATTTTCCCCCACCCACTTGCTCATCAGAAGATAATTCTGCCAGTCAGGAGTAAAGCCGTAATAAAGGTTTCCGGAGAGATTTTTCGCAAGCACCTTCTGGTTTACCTTCATCTTTTCCACTGAATGTCCCAGGGTCTTAAAAAAGATAAAAACAAGGAAAAAGGGTAACAGGACGGCCAGAAAAGCAAATCCCTTTCTTTCTGAAAACTGCTGTACTCCCCAGGCAAGCAGCAACAGCAACATGGGAATATAAATTACGATCATCCGCATCTGGTCCCACGACTGCTGAAGGGAGATAAAAGTTGCCGTGATGGCTGCTCCCAGGTAAAGGGATATGAACAAAAGAATATTTTTCTTTCTGAATGAATAAAAAAGTGCAATAAGAAAGATAGCTGCAATAAGAAGGGTTACAAACCAGCTTTTATCAGTGCTGCCGGGATCATGTAATCCAATTCCGATCATAAAGTGCTTTGAAAGATAAAGTCGGGCATTTTCAAAAAAACGAACTATGATTCCGGAAAAGTCCTCGGATCCCTGTGACTTGTCATAAGGATTTTTAAGCAACATTTCCGATAACTGGCCGGCACTTCCTGTGGTTGATCCCCAAACCAGGGTTTTGTAAATTTTAAAAGGGACAAAAAAAACAAGGTAGGATAAGAATAGCATAAGAGAAGAAAGAAACTTCCTTTCATATACCAGAAAGATCAACATAACCAGCAGGGCTACAATACCAATGTTGCGTGTGAGACTTGACAAAAAAACAAAAAAGGCCAATACCAGCCAGGCAGAAACCTCCTTTTTCAAGGATAATGGAGTATCGGATTGCAGTTTGAGGTAAGTCCTGATAAACAGAAAGACACACAGCGATTGCAGAAACATATACATCGCTTCAGTATAAGTTTGACTGGCAAAATAAAGTATTGATGAGCTCACGGAAACGATTAGCAGGACAAGGGCAAAAAGGGTGGGTGAAACCAACTTCTTGAAGGTCAGGTAGAACAGCACCAGGTGGGCAACCACAAAAGCCAGAGAAAACAATTTCAATAACATGACCTTAACCCCAAACAACTTCATTGGAATACTGAGAAAAATTGGATAAAGAGGGCCATGCCAGGACGGAAATGAACGCCCCTTTAAAAAATCATTGGCCATTTCAATGTAATGCGAATCGTCTCCGCCCGTGCTGATCTTAACATCAAAAAGAAAGAAGCCGACAAGCAATGTGAGAAAAAGGGAAAAATAAAATACCGGGTTCAAATGGGGTTCAAGCCATTGATCAATCTTGTCCATGAATGAGGACTTATCCTTCATCTGTTCCTTGCTTTTCCCGGGTTTAACCTGCTCCTTTTTCCGAACCGGGTTTGACTGAGAATTCTGTTTCTTCTGCGGGATGTTTTTGTTTCCGGATACCATAATCTGTATCTTATGATGAACTGTATAAATGAAAAGTTCGTATGTTTGTTCCAATCAATCAGGAACCCACAAATATAAATTAATTGAGATTATAGATTGAAGATTGTATGTTGAAAAAAAGATAAAACCACGGGATTTGAATTCAAAGGAACAAATAAAAAAATATTTCAGGGAAACTTCCCGGGAGAGATTAGTGTGGCAGAAAAGGAACAGGTTTTATCATCATTCCCTCGAAAATTACTTCTCATTTATTATTCCGGCCGGTTCAAGGGTTCTGGAACTTGGATGTGGCACGGGAGACTTGCTGCATGCTGTAAAACCCGGATATGGCGTGGGAATTGATTTTTCGGAAGAAATGGTCCTTAAGGCAGGCAGCCTGTATCCTGATTTACAATTTATTTCTGCTGATGTTGAGGAATTATCTGACCAGGATGAGAGACTGGGCGGTCCGTTTGATTACATTATCTTATCCGATCTTCTTCATATTCTCTGGGATGTTCAGAAGGCGCTCCATTTGTTGAAGAGATTTTGCCATCCCGGAACCCGCCTTGTCATTTCCAACTACAATTTCCTATGGGAACCCATGTTGAAGTTTAGTGAATGGATCGGATTAAAGCAAAAATCACCAAACAGTAACTGGTTGTCTCACCATGATATTTTTAATTTGCTGGAGATTGAGGGATATGATATTATATCAAATTACCGGAAACTATTATTACCGAAATACATACCCATATTCAATATTCTGTTCAACAAGTTCCTTATAAATCTTCCTTTAATCAATAACCTGGGGCTTGTTAATTTTGTTGTGGCACGTCCGATGGCAAACTGGCAGCAGGATTTCAAGGTTTCTGTCATTATACCGGCACGCAACGAAAAAGGGAATATCGAAAGTGCCATGCTCCGTATGCCTGCTTTTGGCAGCTCCCAGGAGTTTATTTTTGTTGAAGGCCATTCTTCGGATGGTACATGGGATGAAATGATAAGGGTGCAGGGACTTTATCCTCAAAAAAACATCACTGTTATCAAGCAAACCGGCAAAGGTAAGGGTAATGCCGTCCGGGAGGGATTTGATATTGCAAGTGGTGACGTATTGATCATCCTGGATGCTGATCTGACCGTTCCCCCTGAGGAACTGCCCAAATTCTACAATGCCCTCGTACTAAGCCGGGGGGAGTTTATCAATGGATGCCGCCTGGTTTATCCCATGGAAAAACAAGCCATGAGATTTTTGAACCTGATGGCCAACAAATTCTTCGGATGGTTTTTTTCCTATTTATTGGGTCAGCGGCTAAAGGATACACTTTGCGGCACCAAGGTAATTTTTAAAGCAGATTATGAAAAGATCAAGGCCAACCGTTCCTATTTTGGTGATTTTGATCCCTTTGGAGATTTTGATCTATTGTTTGGGGCAGCCAGGCTTAACCTTAAAATTGTTGAAGTAGTTGTCCGGTATAAGGAACGTACATATGGATCTACCCAGATAAGCAGATTTAAGCATGGCTGGCTGCTTTTAAAAATGAGCATGTTTGCAGCTGTAAAAATTAAATTCAATTAATTCATTTTATGGAAACGGATAAAAGACTGGTGCGGGAAATAGAGCATGGCAAATACCTCATATCAAGTGGCGCAGGCGAAGTATGGAATTGGGAATCTCCTGCCGGAAAACTACGCTGGCAGCGCAGGGTAAAAATGCTTTCATCCATTTTGCATGAAGATGATCGTATACTTGAACTGGGATGCGGAACCGGCTATTTTACCCGTGAACTGGCTAAACTGAAGGTTCATGTTACAGCCATTGATATATCACCGGAACTGATCGAAGTGGCAAAAAGTGAAGTCAAATCGGAAAATGTTTCATTTGAGGTGCAGAATGCTTATGAAATGACATATGGGTCGAATCAGTTTAATGCGGTTATTGGAAGTTCTGTATTACATCATCTTGAAATTGAAAAAGCAGTGACTGAAATTTTCAGGGTATTAAAGCCGGGTGGTATGATTGCGTTTACCGAACCCAACATGCTTAACCCGCAAATAGCCCTGCAGAAAAATATCCCGTGGTTAAAAAGGAAACTGGGTGATTCACCCGATGAAACAGCGTTTTTTAGCTGGAAAATAAAGAAATTGCTTACCAGAGCCGGATTCATTAGTGTACAGGTAATGCCCTTTGATTTCCTGCATCCGTCTGTTCCTGCCAAATTGATAAATCCTGTAATAGGTATCAGCAAGATTGCCGAGAAAACACCCATTCTGAAAGCGATTGCCGGTTCCTTGTTTATACAGGCAGCAAAAGGTTAATTCTTTAAACAGCGCACACTCATTCCATAGTTTTTGTTGTTGGGATACCTGAAAATAGCTGTGCTTGTGATCCCTATTTTCAATCAATAATAAACAAACCTGTTAAAATACATGAGGTGAAGCACTTACTAAAATTAATCAAAACAATCTCAAAATAGCATCTGAAGGCATTTACCGGGCTTTCTTGAGTTATATTTGTATTTGATATATTGCATTTTATAAATTAAGCCTTCTTCATATTTTTTAATTTTTGAATGTCGCCTTGCTGCATGTTGCTCAGGCAATCGTAGTGAGGTTTCAATTGTAATTAATTATCAATATAATGCAGGACGAGGCCCTTCCGGAAACAGAAGGGCCTTCTTGCATAAATGAATTTATGCCGGGAATGCCCCGGGATTCAAAAAAAAGGCCCACCGGAAAGGTGAGCCTGAACTTACAAATACGTGATTTAACTATTTCTTCTTTGGGGTGGTAATGTCCACAAGATCCCATATCTCGGTTTTCACAAATTTTCGAATCTGGTCAGTTTTGTTAATCTGGCTCATCATATCAAATACTTCACCTGACTTTTTACCAGGCAATATATTATCAAGGGCTTTTCCATAGTCACCACCATTAATATCTTCAAACTTGGTGTATCCGTCCACTGCAACTGCCTGGTAACTATTATCAGCATTTGGCCAACGGGTCCAGATCCCCCATGAATTTCTCTGACCAAGTTTTTTAGCTTCCTGGTGAATAGGCATGTAACCTACTTTTTCCATGTTGATGTAATTATCCACATTGTCGGTTTGAATAGAATTAACGACTATGTATTTATCCGGAACATCAGAAGGAATTCCTACCTGTAAAAAGAAAGATTCTGTGTTAACCAGGTTTCTGGACACATCAGTCTTCTTTAGAAAGTCATCCATTTTTTCTCCGAAAACCTTTTTCATCTCAGCCTCAGTAGCCCAATTTTCGGTCTTTGAAAAATTTTCATAAACCGTTACGGTGGTAAAATTATACGGAGAATTAGTACCCGTATTTCTTACATAATAGAGTTCCCAGGCAACAATTGCTCCTGATTCTACCCTGCTCTGATGCAATGCTTTCCATTGTTTTTCAATAGCCAAATAAGCGTCTCCCCCGTTTGCGGGTACTTTCATGTAATCAACAACCGCTACGGTTTGTGCTTCCACAGCCATTACAGCCAGGAAAATCATGCAGATAGTCAATAATCTCTTCATATACTATAAAATTTAGTTGGATTTAATAATGTGAAGTTCAACAAATTATAACTAATAAATCCATCTTTGCTATTTAAATTAAATCTAAATAAAAGATATTTGTATCTTTTATTCTGTATTTAGTTCCTGATAAGGCAAAAGGAGAAAATCAAGGGGTAAAATAAAAGCACGTTTCCAGATAACTATACGTTAGGGAGATTAATTTGATGATTTCATCTCTCATCTCTCATCTCTCATCTCTCATTCTCATCTCTCATCTCATCACTCCTTACTTCTTCCTCTTCTTCGTCTTCCTCCTCCATGTCCTTCATAAATACCGTGGGCTGGGGACCTTCGTGCCGGTAATGAACGGCCAGCACAGCACCTACAACGAGACCCATCAGATGTGATTCAAACGACATATCGGGCCGGTATGGGAAGATTCCCCAAACCATACTGCCATATACAAAGATCACCAGGAGCGAAATAGCGAGTAAATTGATGTTTTTGCGGACTATGCCACTGAAGAAAAGAAAAGATGCAAAACAATATATCTGGCCACTGACTCCCACATGATAGGATGGACGTGCGAGAAGCCATACAAGGATACCAGTAACAAGCCATGAAAATAAAACCACACGCCAGGCTACATTCTGATAAAAATAGAAAATAGCTGTGAGAAGGAAAAAGAAGGGAACAGTATTGTTGATGAGGTGACTGAAATTGGCATGAATAAAGGGACAGGTGATGATGCCAATCAAGCCGCCAAACCGGCGGGGAAAGATTCCAAAATAATAAAGATCAATACCATCAGCAACCTGGTATACAAATACAAGCCAGATGAAAAACAGAAGAATGGCTGGAGGTACCAGGCTCAGAATGAACCTTTTGTATTCAATGTCGGGTTCTTTGGGCAATTTAGTGACGAGTGACGAGAGACAAGTGACTAGAGGTGACTAGTGACTAGTGACTATACGTATGACAGGCTAAGCCCGGTAAGGATTTGCTTGTCCCTAGTCCCCAGTCCCTTGTCCCTATTTCAGTTTCGGCCTTAAGATTACGCACCTGCTGACCGGCCTGCCACATTTCTGATTCGCGGAGTTCTTTGAGTTCGATTTCAAGTAATTCCTTGTAATTGGCGCTGCCGGTTGATTCAAGAACACGTTTCGTTTCTGCACCGGTTTTTACCCGATCATATAATTCATTGAATACCGGAAGAGTGGCATCCTTAAACTTCGGCCTCCAGTCGAGTGCACCACGCTGTGCTGTAGCACTGCAATTGGAATACATCCAGTCCATTCCATTCTCATCCACCAGGCGGATCAGACTTTGGGTAAGCTCTTCCACAGTTTCGTTGAAAGCTTCACTGGGACTGTGTCCATGCTTGCGAAGAACCTGGTACTGGGCATCCATAATGCCTGCCAGTGCACCCATCAGCACTCCCCGTTCGCCGGTAAGATCGCTGTAAACTTCACTTTCAAATGTAGTTGGGAACAGATAGCCTGAACCAATGGCAATGCCAATGGCAACTGTACGTTCATGAGCACGGCCTGTTGCATCCTGGAAAACAGCAAAGCTTGAATTGATCCCTGCACCGGCCAGAAAATTGCGCCTTACGCTGGTTCCGGAGCCTTTGGGGGCTACAAGAATAACATCAATATCCTTAGGAGGGACCACACCTGTCTGTTCCTTATAGGTAATGGAAAAACCATGGGAAAAATAAAGGGCATCACCCTTTTTCAGACAAGGTTTAAGAATTGGCCAGATTGTGCGCTGAGCAGCGTCTGACACCAGATATTGAATAATGGTGCCTTTTGTAGCTGCTTCCTCAATGGGAAACAATGTTTTACCGGGTACCCAACCATCTTTCACTGCCTTGTCCCAATCCGATTTGAACTCAGGAGCCTGGCCGATGATCACGTTGATGCCGTTTTCTTTCATGTTCATGGCCTGTGCAGGTCCCTGAACACCGTATCCGATAACGGCTACGATTTCGTTTTTCAGAACTTCCTGTGCTTTTTTAAGCGGAAATTCTTCCCGTGTAATAACATCCTCAACTACACCTCCAAAATTAATTTTTGCCATAATGTAATAAATATTAATTGATTAAATGATTAAGCATATTCTACCGTGTTATCACCGGCTTCTTGTAAATAACTGGTGAATAGTTCTTTACTTGACTTGGTCACAGCAATCCGTCCTGATCTTGTAAACTGCAAAAGACCATAATTGTTCAATACATCAAACAAAGCCTGGGTTTCTTCTTTATGACCTGTCAGTTCGATGACAGTATATTCCGGCCTTACTTCCAGGATCCGGGCATGATGTTCCCTGATGGTTTGCTCAATTATATCTCCTTCAACAAGGGCCTTTGTAGGTACCTTATAAAGAGCTATTTCCTGGTGGATCACCTCATCTTCGGTGTGACTGAAAGCTTTCAGCACTTCCACCAGTTTTTCGATCTGGCGTACCACTTTTTCCACTTTTTCGGGTGTGTCATTTACCACAATGGTAAATTTATGGATACCGGGTAAAGCAGAGCCTGAAACAGTCAGACTTTCGATATTAACCTGCCTCCTTGTAAAAATAATGGTGATCCGGTTTAATAATCCAATATGGTTTTCTGAAAAGGCAGATATGGTAAACGTTTGTTTCCCATCTACGTTACTTCCGTTCAGCTTTTTTTCGTCTGACATGGCATTACTGTTTAGGTTCAAGAATTACTTCTGATACCGATGCACCTGTGGGCACCATCGGAAATACATTATCTTCCTTTTCAATGGATACTTCAAGAATATAAGGGCCCTGGTAATCCAGCATTTCCTGGATAGCTGCAGCTAATTGGGGACGTTCAAGTACCTTTTGCCCCTTTATCCCAAATCCTTCAGCAACCTTGATGAAATCGGGATTCAGCAAATAGGTCTCTGAATATCTTTTCTCGAAAAACATTTGCTGCCACTGGCGGACCATTCCAAGATATTTGTTGTTCAATAAAACAATCTTTACAGCTGCCTGGGTTTGATTAATCGTACCCAGTTCCTGGATTGTCATCTGCAATCCGCCATCCCCGACAAACAAAATAACCTGTTTATCCGGAGCGCCAATTTTTGCACCGTGGGCAGCAGGCAGGCCAAAGCCCATGGTTCCCAGTCCGCCCGATGTAACAAAGCTGCGCTTATTCCTGAAATTAAAGTAGCGTGATGCCACCATCTGGTGCTGACCTACATCGGTGACAGCAATGGCATCGCCTTTTGTTTTTTCATTGATAATTTGTAAAACCTCCCCCATTGTCAATCCGGGCTTTTCCGGGAAAAGGTCTTTGCTGATTACTTTTTCATATTCAATCTTATCCGTCTCATGGAATTCATTTATCCAGTCGTCATGGTTGCGTTTGTTGATCAGTTCAGTCAGCAAAGGAAGCGTTTCTTTTACATCACCGTGAACAGCAACATCTGCCTTGATCACCTTGTTGATCTCGGCTTTGTCGATTTCGAGGTGTATGATCCTGGCCTGCCGGGCATAGGTTTTAACGTCACCCGTAACCCTGTCATCGAAACGCATGCCGATGCCGATCAACAGATCGCATTCATTAGTTTTGCGGTTGGTGGAATAATTACCATGCATGCCAAGCATACCTACATTCAAAGGATGTTTCCTGGGTAAGGAACAGGCTCCCAGGATGGTCCAGGCAGTTGGAATGCCTGCCTTTTCGATAAAAGCAAGGAATTCCTTTTCGGCTTCACCCAAAATAACACCCTGTCCTACAAGTACATATGGCTTTTTTGCCTCATTGATCATTGCAGCGGCTTCCTTAATGGGATCCATCTCAATTTTCGGTTTAGGCACATAGCTCCTGATCTTTGTGCATTTACGGTATTCATAATCAAGCTCACCGAATTGGGCATTCTTGGTGATATCGATAAGTACAGGACCCGGCCGGCCTGACCTTGCAATATAAAATGCCTGGGCCATGATGGACGGAATTTCTTCTGCTTTGGTCACAAGGTAATTCCATTTGGTGACAGGCATTGAAATACCGATAACATCAGTTTCCTGGAACGCATCCGTGCCCAACAGTCCGGCTGATACCTGGCCGGTAATGCAAACTACCGGTGTGGAATCAATCTGTGCATCGGCAATCCCGGTAATTAAATTAGTTGCCCCGGGTCCTGATGTCGCCATGCACACTCCTACCTGTCCGGTTACCCTTGCATAGCCCTGGGCCGCATGAATGGCGCCCTGTTCATGGCGTGTAAGTATGTGTCTTAACTGGTCGGGATAGTTCATCAGGGCGTCATAGGCTGGCATAATAGCCCCGCCGGGATATCCGAAAATGGTGGTAACGCCTTCATTAATCAGGCTCAGCATGATGGCTTCCGCCCCTGTTACACGTATTGTTTTAGGAATATCCAGGATTTCTGTATTTTCTTTAGTCGATTTCATACAAGAAAATTAATACCGTTTAAACATTTCATTAATTAAGTTTGTAACAATCAGGTTCTATTTAAGTTCCCTTACCGCACCTGTGTCAGCTGATGTAACCATGCTGGCATATGCCTGCAGGGCTTTCGATATCTGTCGGTTACGGCTGGCAGGTTTATAACCCTCCTTTGCCTTATTCTGTTTCCGTTTTTCAAGCTCCCCCTGGGGGAGCACCACATTGACACTCCGGGCGGGAATATCGATTTCAATTACATCTCCATCCATCAGAA
Source organism: uncultured Bacteroidales bacterium (assembly GCA_963808745.1). Taxonomy (GTDB): domain Bacteria; phylum Bacteroidota; class Bacteroidia; order Bacteroidales; family UBA10428; genus UBA5072. The sequence continues at coordinate 288,880 of CAWEGX010000003.1, read as the reverse complement.
GTGCAATTTCTCCACCGGCAGCTGCTTCAGGAGAAACATGGCCAATGGACAGTCCGGATGTACCTCCTGAGAAACGTCCATCGGTAAACAGGGCGCAATCCTTACCCAATCCTTTTGATTTTATATAGGAGGTGGGATATAGCATTTCCTGCATACCGGGTCCGCCTTTGGGACCTTCATACCGGATCACTACCACATCTCCCGATTTTACTTTTCCTTCCAGGATGCCATCACAGGCGTCATCCTGAGATTCGAAAACACGTGCCCTTCCCTTAAATTTGAATATGGATGGGTCAACCCCGGCAGTTTTCACTACGGAGCCATCACGGGCGATGTTGCCATATAATATAGCGAGGCCGCCGTCTTTGAAATAGGCATGGGCAATGTCGCGTATACATCCCTGCTCACGGTCCAGGTCTGGTTCTTTAAACATCACACCCTGGCTGCCCATTTTCAGGTTTTTAATGCCGGCCGGGGCACTGGCATAAATGTTTTTAGCTTCGGGACTTGCTGAGCTACTCGTGAGATCATAAGCTTTTATGGCTTCCCCCAGTGTAAGCAAATCCACACGGCGTGCCGACTTGTCAACCAATCCGCCTTTTTCGAGTTCCCCCATAATGGCAAGGATCCCTCCTGCCCTGTTTACATCTTCTACATGATAATGTGAACTGGGAGCCACCTTGCACAATACCGGAATTTTGCGCGACAGCTGATCAATATCTTTCATTTTAAAATCAACCTCGGCCTCACGGGCAATAGCCAATAAATGCAGCACGGTATTGGTTGATCCGCCCATGGCGATATCAAGTGCCATGGCATTCATGAAAGCAGTTCTTGTGGCAATTGAACGGGGAAGAACAGAGGCATCCCCTTCATCATAATATTTTTTGGTAAGGATGACAATCTGGCGGGCTGCCTTTTCGAATAAGGCCTTGCGGTTTTTGTGAGTGGCCACAATGGTTCCGTTTCCGGGCAGGGCAAGTCCAATGGCCTCATTCAGGCAGTTCATGGAATTGGCAGTAAACATACCGGAACACGATCCGCAGGTTGGACAGGATTCCCTTTCAACCATCGACAATTCCTCTTCAGAAATATTGTCATCGGCTGCCATCACCATGGTATCAACAAGGTCGTATTTCTTCGTACCAATTGTACCTGCCTCCATAGGTCCCCCTGAAACAAAAATGGTCGGAATATTCAGACGCATGGCTGCCAGAAGCATACCCGGCGTGATCTTGTCGCAATTGCTGATACAGATCATACCATCTACCTTATGGGCATTGATCATATATTCAACGCTGTCAGCAATCAGATCGCGGGACGGCAGGGAATAAAGCATCCCGTCATGGCCCATGGCGATTCCATCATCAATAGCAATTGTATTGAACTCCGCAGCATAACATCCTTCTTTTTCAATGATCGCCTTCACTTCCTGGCCAATTTCATGAAGATGTGTATGACCGGGAACAAACTGCGTAAATGAATTTACTACTGCAATAATGGGTTTCCCCATCTGTTCCTCTTTCATCCCCGCGGCCCGCCATAAGCTGCGCGCTCCTGCCATCCGGCGTCCTTCCGTTGTAGCGGCACTCCTTAATTTTATCTTCATATTATTATCAGCCATAAGACCAGTTAAATACATATTAAATCAAAAAAGCCACTCTTACTAAAGAATGGCTCGGTATCTCGGGTATAGAGTAAACCATTCTAACTTGTTTGGCTAAGCACCAATACAAGAATAAAAAGGTTCACGCTAATCATGATATTTCTCATGTTTTTATTTTGGGCAAATATAAATAATAAAGTGAATAATAAAAAAGAAAAAAAATTATGAATGTTGAATTATAAATTATGAATTGCGTCCGGGTTTCTACAAAGTGCTCATATTTAGAGCTGAAGGCATGTTTCCAATGAATAAAACTTTTTCAATAAAATTCATCGCAAATTCATAATTCCTCATTCGTTACTATTGGTTTAAGCCAACGGCCTATTCTAATATCTTTTACCGTTGGTTTAAGCAACGGCTATTTATTATCTTTGATATATCCGTACATATATTCGGATCCAGGGAGCCTGTAACGCTCTTTCTCAGCGAGTGTCAATTCATCCAGGTAATTTTTTTCAGGAATACGAAAACCGGCTTCCGTCAATCGCTGCAGATAATCTTTCCCATATAGCCGGTAGTGATCTTTCTGCCTGAAATGTTTTTCGCGCTCAGCCGGACTTGTAATGGAAGGATCTTCATACGTATGTTCCATTGTATAACTTGTGGGAACCTGGAGAACCGCAGATCCGCCCTTTTTTAATACCCTGAAAATTTCCCGGATTGCCTTTCGGTCATCAGGCACATGTTCCAGTACATGATTGCAGATGATCATGTCAAATTCACCGTCAGGAAAAGGCATATTTTGTATATCGAGCTTAACATCCGCCAGGGGGGATTCCAGATCTGCCGTGACATAGGTGAGCTGAGGCATTTTTCGGAAAGTTTTATAAAAACACTGTTCCGGCGCTACATGCAATACCTTCAATGGTTTTTTGAAAAAATCCGTCCGGTTTTTAAGATAGAGCCAGAGCAGGCGGTGACGTTCAAGGGAAAGACATTTTGGACAAAGTACATTTTTGCGAACCTGGTTATAGCCATAGGGCAAAAATTTCCGGAATCTACCTCCACAAACAGGACACTCTACCTGGTTACCATGATAAAAGACTGCTGCAAACCGCATAAAAACCATACTGATCCTTATCAGCCACGGCCGCGGGATAAGGTTTATGAAGAACGGAATAATTTTTTTCATATGTAAAAAAAGGCAGCCAAATGTAAGAATTTTTATAGCTATTTTCGTGCCCGAAAATTCATATCATTATGAGACCATTTAAGGTACTAGGAATTCAACAGATTGCCATTGGCAATGAATCAAAAGAAAGGCTTCAGAAATTCTGGGTTGAAATTATGGGGCTTGAAAAAACAGGAACATTCACCAGTGAACGTGAGAATGTGGATGAGGACATCCTGCGTATCGGCAGTGGTCCCCATGCCGTTGAAATAGATATCATGCAGCCGGTGAATGCAGAAAAATCTCCCCGGGTACATGATCCTAAACTGAATCATATCGGGTTGTGGATCGATGACCTGCCAAAGGCAGTTGAATGGCTTACTGCGCAGGGCGTAAGATTTACACCTGGCGGAATTCGCAAGGGCGCATCAGGTTATGATGTTTGCTTTATCCATCCAAAGGGCAATGAAGAGTTTCCGCTGTGCAGCGAAGGAGTGCTGGTGGAACTGGTTCAGGCCCCGGAGGAAGTGAAGAAAGGGACGAGGGACTAGGGACAAGGAATTTACGGGACTTGGACTGAGCTACGGTTAGCAGAATAATCCCTTCAGGGATTGGATGTCGGTAGAAACGAATTTATTGCAGTTATGCAGTTATGCAGTTTGCAGCATTGCACAATGCGCATACGGTATTGTAGATTACGGTTATCCATTATTTCCTTTGCAAATCCCGTAAAAGTTAATAGTTTTGCAACGCCGGGTAAGTCTCATACGGCCAGCTCCTGCTGAATCCCCCCAGGTCCGGAAGGAAGCAAGGGTAGGCGGTTGTAGCGGTGCGATATGATAAGCTTGCCCGGTTTTTTTTGTATATTGAGTGATGAAAAACCCTATATTTGTCAATATTCATTAAAAATCCTGCCAAAATGGAAGAAACTAGTTCCAACCGGTTAAAATCTGCCATGACATATGGTGCAATTATTGGGCTCATCCTGGTTGTATACAGTGTTCTGTTGTATCTGACCGACTTTTACTTTAACAAAGCACTGGGCTTTATACAATACATAATTATTTTTATTGGGATTTACCTGGGAACCAAAACCTATCGCGACAAAGAACTGGGAGGCTTTATCAAATACGGCAAAGCACTGGTATTTGGGCTGATTATTTCTGTTTTCGTTGGGATCATTGTTATTTTCTTCAATTTTATCATGATGCGGTATATTGACCCGGGGCTTGTAGATAAGAATATGGCCATCATGGAAGAAACTTTTCAAAATAGCCGGTTTATAGCAGCTGACCAATTGGATGAAATGCTTGAAAAAGCAAGGGAATCCATGACATCAGTCTGGTCCATTCCATCTGGTGTGTTTGTATTTTCATCGATTGGGTTCATCTTTTCTCTTATCACATCAGCCTTTCTGAAAAAAGATCCTAATCCGTTTGCTTAAGAATTAAATGCCATCCATGACAGTGCCCAGTATTTCCGTGGTTGTTCCCCTGTATAATGAAGCTGAATCCCTTCCTGAACTGCTGAAGTGGATCAAACAGGTAATGGACGATAATAAGTTTACCTATGAAGTGATCCTGGTGGATGATGGCAGTAATGACGGATCATGGCAGGTTATTGAAGAAATCGCCAAAGAAAATATCTCTGTAAAAGGAATCAAATTCAGGCGCAATTATGGCAAATCGGCAGCCCTGCATTGTGCATTTCAGGCCTCCAGGGGTGACGTTGTTATAACTATGGATGCAGATCTGCAGGACAGTCCGGATGAAATACCGGGTCTTTACCGGATGATCGGGGAAGGATATGATCTGATCTCGGGATGGAAGAAAAAAAGATACGATAATACACTCACAAAAAATCTGCCAAGCAGGTTATATAATTGGACTGCCCGCCGCTTCAGCGGTATAAATATTCACGACTTCAATTGCGGTTTAAAAGCATACCGCCGCGATGTGGTGAAATCCATCGAAGTGTATGGAGAAATGCACCGCTATTTACCATTCATTGCCAAAAAGGCCGGATTCAAAGCCATTGGTGAAAAAGTGGTTCAGCACAGAAAGCGGCAATACGGAGTTACCAAGTTCGGCCTGGAGCGCTTTATCAACGGATACCTCGACCTGCTGACCATTTCTTTTATTTCGCGTTTTGGGAGACGGCCGATGCATTTTTTCGGAACCATGGGCACGGCGATGTTCCTGGTAGGTTTTGGAATGGCGGCCTTCCTGGGCATTGACAAGCTGATCGCAGTGGCCAGGCATATCCCCGCAAGACTGGTTACCCAAAGCCCTTATTTCTATATCGGACTTACTGCCATGATCATTGGCACGCAACTCTTCATGGCGGGATTCCTCGGAGAACTTGTTTCCCGCACCTCTGCAGACCGGAATGAGTATCATATTGAGAAGGAGATTTAAATAGGGACTGGGGACTGGGGACTAGGGACGAGCAGGAAAAATCCCTTTAGGGACCAGGGATGAGGGACGTGGGACAATCAGGAAAAATCCCGTAGGATTACTGGTAGAAAAAAATTCAAACAGAAGATCAAAAAACATCACAAAATAGAGATGTATTTTTCAGTAGTTGTTCCCACATTTTCCCGTCCGGATGAAGTTACCGAGTTGTTAACCAGCCTGGTGGAACAGCAGGATAAAAATTTCGAAGTGATAATTGCTGATGGAAGCCCGGATGATTCTGTAGGTAATGTAATTCTGAAATTTAAAGACAAACTGCAGCTAATTTATCTTTATAAAAAGGCTTTAGGAATTAGCGAATCCAGAAACTGGGGCGTGGAAAATGCCAAAGGTGATTTTGTGGTTTTCTTTGATTCTGACTGTGTAATACCTCCCCAATATTTTGCTGAAGTAAAAAAATTTCTTCTGGCTCATCCGTTGGATGCATATGGAGGACCTGACAAAGCAGGTGAGAACTTTAACTCTAAACAAAAGGCCATCAGTTATGCCATGACTTCTTTTTTCACCACCGGGGGTATCCGGGGTAGAAAAAGCCATGTCGGACAGTATCAGCCCCGTAGTTTTAACATGGGCATAAAAAGACAGGTATTTAATGAATTAAAAGGGTTTAGCGGTTTAAAAGTATCAGAAGATATTGATCTGAGTATCCGATTGAAGAAAAATGGATTCCAATCCGGGCTTATTGAAAATGCATATGTATTTCATAAACGCCGGTCAACATTTTACAAATTTTTCAGACAGGTGTTTTCATTTGGCAGCGGAAGAATTGACCTGCAGAAAAGACATGGCGATGCCTTAAAACCAGTACATATTCTGCCTTCCGTATTTGTTTTGTATATAATCGGGGGTATAATAATCAGTCTGTTTTCAAAATTTATTTTTATTCTTTGGGCAGCTTCATTATTAGCTTATGTAATTGCTGTTTTGCTTGATGCCACAATTCAGTATCGAAATCTGATCATTGGCCTGATGAGTGTGTATGCCGCCCTGGTTATGCTTACAGGATATGGACTCGGAATGTTAAAGGCGATTTTTATGAGATTTGTTCTTAAAAGCAAAAAAGAGAGCGAAAAACCTGAAATTACAAAAGGAGCCTAAGGAATTTACGATGTTTAGGATTTACGATTTACGATTGCTGACGCCATTAAATCGTAAATTCCTAATCCGAATGCCCTTCGGGCAATTCAATCGTAAATCGTATATCGCAAATCGTAGATCCCTACTTTTCTACCGACAGACAATCCCTCACGGGATTTTACTCGCGGATTTTCGCTTTCCCTTCCCTCACGGGATTTTCTTGCTTGTCCCTCGTCCCTCGTCCCTTGTCCCTATTTCACTCTTTCATCGTAAGTCCTGCCCATTGAAAAGTCATCCCCTTTCAGGCGGCGCATCAGCGTTTGCTTCAGGGCATGAAAAATGATGATATGTACGTCCTCGGTGATTTCCATATCGTGCACAGGGGCATGAATTACAAGATCGGCCAGTTCCCTGACCTTTCCTCCCTTATAGCCGCAAAAAGCAACTGTTTTTGCATCCTCTGTCCTGGCATACTGCATGGCCTTTACCACATTGGCGGAATTACCGCTGCCTGAAATGCCGATCACAATATCATCCTTCCTGAGAAATGCCTTTAATTGTTCAATGAAGATCTCCTCATACGACAGATCATTTGAAATAGCCATCATCCCTGAATCATTGTCATTCAGGCACTGCATCCTGAAACGCTTATCCAGCTGGTATGAGATCCCTTTCAGGAAATCGCCCGTCACATGGGAGGCTGTTGCACCGCTTCCGCCGTTTCCGAAAATGAAAATTGTATTTCCCTGCTCACGGGCTTTCATTAGTATGTCAGCCAGCTTTTCAATCGCAACAGTATCTACCTTATCAAGGGTTTCCGACAGGCGCTTAAAATAATCACTGAATTCAGAATTCTTCATCCGCAAAATATATAAGTTTCGAACCTTCGCGTTCAAATGCAAATGGAAACTGTTCAAGGGGCCTCAGGCTTTCAATTAACCGGGCCTGCTTGTCTTTTTCACAATAAAATAGCATGAATCCACCCCCTCCGGCGCCTAATAGTTTGCCACCCGATGCCCCGGCCTTTATACCGGCATCATAAATATCATTTATCTCCGAATTGCTGATCTGGGAAGCGAGTTTTTGTTTTAATATCCAGTTTTCATGAAGTATTGGACCAAAATCCGCCAGCCTTTCACTGAAAAGGCAGTCCCGTAAATTAAAAACCAGCGACACCATCGATTTAAGAATGCCGAATTTTTCATCCTGGGATGAGTTTCTTTTTTGCTCCGATAGTATATCCGAGGCCTTGCGCTGGTTGCCGACATAAAACATCAGCAGGTTGTCCTGCAATGCCAGGTAAACTTCGTCCTTGATATACATTGGCTCCACAAGTACCGATCCATTTGGGTTGAAATGGATGATGTTCAATCCGCCGAAAGCCCCTGCATACTGATCCTGTTTGCCAATGGGCTCGCCCAGGATATCGATTTCTATCTCGCTGGCCTCACGTGCCAGCTGTTCATGCGTCACATACTGCCTTTTAACGGCATACAGGCAATGAAGCAGGCCGACTGTAAAAGAAGAAGAGGAGCCCATTCCTGTTCCGGAAGGTATATCAGCTATAGAACTGATCTCAATGCCGCTTGTAACACCGGTCTTTCGCATGGATTCGCGGAGAAGGGGGTGTTTAAGCTCATCCAGATGATTAACGGTTTCCGTTTCGGAATATTTCACCCTGATCTGTCCGGGGAAAAAAAACTTATGCGAGGAAATATACATGTATTTGTTGATGCTCGTACTTAAAACGGCACCGGGGGACCGGGAGTAAAACGTTTCCATGTCCGAGCCACCGCCTACAAAACTGATACGGAAGGGTGTACGGGTGATTATCATGAAGTGTAAGCATTTATGATCATGTCAGCGAATTTACTTTCTTTTTCTATCAATTGATATTCATCGGTTTTTCTTTTTTCAACAAGAAGGGCCGTATCAGCTAATGATCTGCCGCGCCAGGTATAATATTCCTCCATTCGCTGCATGAATGCCTCCGGGGTCAGGGTAGTGAATAGTCTGAGATCCGCCAGATGCCGCAATGCCGGTGAACTTAATGCCACAACGCCTTCCACAAGAATAATACTCACTCCCTGCGGATTCAGTATCAGCGGCTGGGCATTCCGATCAGGATGGTTCACATAGGTTGTTTTATACAAAGTATCTCCTTTGAAAAGCTTCTTAAGATCGGTTTCTATCTGCGGCAACCGGAAACGGGCGTATACATCCATATCCTGTTTTCGCTCGGATTCTGATAAAAGCCAGTTATCGAGGGAAACGCTTAATGTTTTCTGCCCCTTCTTTTCAAAAGCCAGCCGGAGATAGGATGCGAGTGTGCTTTTCCCTGTCCTTGTATTCCCGCCGATCAGAATGATCCAGGGACGGCTTTCTTTGAATTTTGTATATTTCGCGAATATCCTATCGAAAAAGGTGCGCAACGGATCATCCACAATAAAATCCACAGCTTCAGCCAGGTTGTTGAACATGTAATCGGGAAGCACCTTTGTTTTCTTAATTCCGTATCCGGTTCTTACTCCCAGGGTAACGCATCCTGCATTGATGCCCGCCTGTATGTCACGCTCCGAATCCCCGATCATAAAAGAATCCCCCGTGCTGATGTTGAAATCTTCTGCAGCCTTTCTGAACATTCCAGTCCGCGGCTTCCTGCAATCGCAGTCGATTTTATATTTTGGATTCTCCTCCGGGAAGCCTTTGTCGGGGTGGTGCGGACAATAATAGATCCCATCCAGCCATGCCTTGTCCCGGCCCAGGGTGGTTTCCATGCTTTGATGAATTTCCTCAATATCCTCTTCCGTACAAAGGTTACGGGCAATAGCGCTCTGGTTGGTGACTACAATGGACAGGTATCCACTCTGGTTGATTTTACGGACAGCAGCCGGCGTGAAATCAAATAATTCAAGTTCTTCGGGTTTGCTTATATAGCTTTTTTCCACGTTTAATACGCCGTCCCGGTCGAGAAATATAGCTTTTTGCGGAAATTCATAGCTGCTGTTCCTGATGCGGCCTGATTCAAGATCCTGCCTGACTTTATCAAGACGCTCCGGGGTACCCATGTCTTTAAGGTATTCTGTGGTTCTGTACCCGAACATAGGTAACCGGCTGAAAATCCGTGGGAATATGTCGCGTCCGAAATCGGCTTTTATGCCCTTTTCAAGAAATGGAAATATCTTAGGTGAAAGCACATAGGCTCCTGCGTTCACCAGGTTATGCCAGGATTGTCGGGGGTTATGGGGCTTGGAATGAAAGGCAACAACCCTGCCTGTTGTATTTATTTCAACAAGGTCGCTGTCATAGGGATGATCATTCGGATGCAGGACCAGGGTACATTGACTGTATTTCAACTGGTGAAAGGCGATCAGCCTGGCGAGATCCATGTTGATCATCACATCACCATACAAAACAAGGAAGTCACCGGTGAGCCATTCTTCAATTTCCTTTATTCCTCCTACCGTTCCAAGAGGGGTGATTTCTTCAAAGTACCTTATTTTAACATGATATCTGGAACCATCGCCAAAGTAATTCATGATGGGATCCTTCAGGTAATTGACAAGGATGATGATTTCCTTCACTCCGTATTTGCTCAGAAGGTCAACCTGGTGATGCAACAAGGGTTTATTCCCCAGGAGCAACATGGGTTTAGGAATCTCAAGGGTCATATCCCCAAGCCGGGTGCCCCTGCCTCCGGCAAGAATTACTGCCTGCATAAATTATTCATCAACAGATTTAAAGCAAGCTGTGAAAATACAAATTTTGAATTCCCCCCAGCCTGAAATAACGGACCAGGTTTTCGGACAGGACAGAAGCCTTATCTTTCATGCCCGGTAAGGGCATGATTTCCTTGCTGTATGGCAGTTTACCTAACCGGCTGGCTATTCCTGCAGCCGGGACTAAACCGACTATGTCCATTTATTCTTTATAAGCTTGTTCATGAATGCTTTTCACTGCACGGCCGGAAGGATCATTCTGGTTCCGGAACGATTCATCCCAGGCAAGCGCTTCTGCAGTGCTGCAAGCCACCGATGGAACCGATGGTACACAGGCGGCTGCAGAATCCGATGGAAAATGCTCGCTGAAAATAGAACGATAATAATACTCTTCCTTGTTCCGTGGTGTATTGACAGGAAAACGGAACTTCGCAGTATTCAGCATATCGTCCGTAACAGCAGCAGAGGTGATCTTTTTCAGCGTGTCGATCCATCCATAGCCTACTCCATCCGAAAACTGTTCTTTCTGGCGCCAGGCAACGCTTTCAGGCAAATAGTCCTCAAATGCTTTCCGCAGAATCCATTTCTCCATTTTTCCGTTTTTGGCCATTTTATCTTCGGGATTCAGGCGCATGGCCACATCCATAAATTCTTTGTCCAGAAAGGGCACGCGTCCTTCAACACCCCAGGCAGCCAGTGATTTGTTGGCACGGAGGCAGTCATATAAGTAAAGTTTCTTCAGTTTTCGAACCGTTTCCTCATGAAACTCCTTTGGCATTGGGGGCTTTATGAAAATAGAGGTATCCTCCGAATATCTCGTCTGCACCTTCACCTGAAAGAACCATTTTTACTCCCATTGATTTAATCACTCTTGCCATAAGGTACATGGGAGTCGACGCCCTTACAGTTGTCACATCGTAGGTTTCAAGATGATAAATGACATCACGCAGTGCATCAAGACCTTCCTGAATGGTAAAATGGATTTCGTGATGAACGGTGCCAATGTGTTCAGCCACTTTTCTGGCTGCAACCAGATCAGGCGATCCAACCAGGCCCACAGCAAAAGAATGTAAGTGTTGGCCACCATGCATCTTTTCATCATTCGTTTCAATCCGGTGTGCAGCATATTTTCGTGCAATGGCCGAAATGATGGAACTATCCAGTCCGCCGGATAATAAAACACCGTAAGGTACATCGACATCAGCTGGCGGTGTACTGCGCTTTCGAGGGCAGTGCGCAGTTCATTCATATCTGATTTGTTGTCTTTTACTGCATCATATGCCATCCAGTCGCGGGTATACCATTTTTTCAATTCTCCTTCCTTGCTATAGAAATAATGGCCCGGAGGAAATACTTCAATTTTATTGCAGGTCCCTTCCAGGGCTTTCAGCTCGGAGGCAAAATAATAATTGCCAAAAGCATCCCAGCCCATATATAACGGAATTATGCCAATGTGATCACGGGCCACAAGGTAACTGTCGGTTTCTTCGTCATACAGTACAAATGCAAAAATGCCATTGAGATCTTCAAGAAAATCCTTGCCTTTTTCCCGGTAAAGCGCAAGAATAACCTCACAATCCGACATGGTTTGAAATTCATATGAATCCTTATATATTTCCCGGATAGACTGGTGATTATATATTTCCCCGTTCACCCCGAGGATCAGTTTTCTGTCCTTGCTATATAAAGGCTGTCCCCCTGAGGCAGGGTCCACGATCGATAAGCGTTCATGGGTAATGATGGCCTTGTCACCGCAATATATACCAGACCAGTCGGGCCCTCTGTGACGAACTTTTTTCGACATTTCAAGCAGTTTGGGCCTTAGCTCACTGGGTGCCTGTCTTCAGATCAAAAACACCAATAATTCCACACATATCATTTCCCTTGTTAAGTAACCGTTAATACCTTCATTTTTCGACAGAACAAAATTAAAACAAATTCTTCAAATATTTTATTATAAATGCATTTTATTGCACTAATTGCAATGCAAATTAACGTTTTGCTTACAGTTTAAAACTTTTTGGAACTAAATTATCACATTTATTAAGTAGCAAACACTCCCACCGGAATTTAATACTTTTTTAAAAGTGTGAATCATATAACACTCTTTAATTATTGTGTAATGCTTTGGCAAGAGATGTCATCGACCTTTACAGAATAAAAATCAACGAAACACACAAACTATGAATGATCTGTTATTTGCTATTTCTATTATAACCAGTATCCTTTGGTCGGCTGGTTACTTCGCTTTCAAAGCCGGAGTCGCGATTCATATCTTCCTGGGTATTGCTATTGTGGCTACTCTCGCAATGTTTATAAGGCGAAGAAGATCTTTTTCCTATACTAATAAACTAATAAAATTTTAAAAAAATGAGAACAATGAAGAATATCATCAGCATAGCTGTTGTTGTGCTATCAACAACCGTATTTCTACCCGCCGTGAAGGCATCTGATAATGATCATCAGAAAAAACCGGTAATCAGCGGTATGTCGCTCAGTAGTGCCGGTAATCCCGATTTTCGCGTATTTGAACTGGGATTTCATTATATGCCCACATTTTACAACATGGATTTTAGAACCTCTGACGGAGGTATTATTGAAGGTTCGGTTTCAATGAGCCACGGCTTTGGTGCCATGATGGCTTTCAATTTAAGTCAGCATATCGGCTTTCAGGGTGAAATTGATTATTACAAGGCCTCCCAAAGTTATAAGGATTTAGATGTAAATCAGAATGTAGAAATTAAATACATCGATATTCCGATGCTCCTTTCCCTGAACACGAACAAAACAGCCCGGGTCAACCTGAATGCAGTTGTAGGACCCCAGTTCGGAATCAATGTCGGATCGAGCCTCAGTTCATCAGGTTCGAATGGCACTACAACAGCGACAATAGCGCTTAAAAAGGGTGACGTTGGAGCTGCATTCGGAGCAGGGCTTGAATTTGCCCTTAACCAGGCTCACAGTGTACGTCTTGATCTTGGATACCGGGGTTTTTACGGGCTAGTCTCAATGAATGCAGATAAAACAAGCAGTGACACGTACAATGTTATGGTGGATGCCAAACGAAAAAACAATGCGGCATATGTAAGATTTACCTTTTTATTTTAAATCAGGTTCTTTACAAAAAGTGTGAATGTTACAACACAATTTCATTATTGTGTAACACTTACCAATTGGAAGAGAATCAACTTTGTATAGTCAATTTAAATTTTTAAATAATGAACAAACCTATTTTAATGCTGGCTCTTACGGGATTTTTTTTAGCCAATGTGCTTACGTCCTGTCATCAATCCTCTTCAAGCAGTATTGACAACAAAGAGGATAAACTCTTAAAAGCAAAAGAAGAAGTAATTGAAGCCAAACAGGATTTAAATCAAGCCCTGAAGGACTCCATCCGGATGTTTAAAATGGATGCTCAGGCAATGATCGCTGAAAACAACCGGAAGATTGATGAATTCAAGGAAAAAATTGCTAATGACAAAAGATCTGCAAGAGTTAAATATGAAGCAAAAATCAAGGACCTGGAGGGATTGAATAAAGATCTCCAAAAAAGACTTGATGAATTTAATGAGGAGAATGGCGATAAGTGGGCTTCCTTTAAGCGTGAGTTTAACCACGACATGGATGAAGTAGGAAATTCTCTTAGGGATTTAACTGTAGATAACAGTGATTAACACTCAGAATTTTAAGTGTATAGATTTGATATTGAGTTTCTTTAACTATTTAAACTTATCCAAAATGAGTAACTTACTTTATATCGTAGCGGTAATATTGGTCATAGCATGGCTGATAGGATTCGTTGGATTCCATGCCGGTGGAATCATCCACGTGCTTCTGGTTATAGCAATCGTTGCTGTACTGTTCAGAGTCATTAGCGGAAGAAGAGCTATTTGAAATAAAAAAGGCAGGTATCCGGCATAGGACCAAATATTCCTGCCTGATTTTTTTAAGATTATTTTTTATTCACTAATTAACAATAATGCATTATGAGTTCAGGAAGAGTTGCTTTAGGTCTGCTGGCTGGCATAGCCGCAGGAGCTTTATTGGGTGTATTGTTTGCACCTGAAAAGGGATCAGTGACACGCAGTAAAATCGCAAAGAAAAGCGAAGACTATGTAGATGATCTGAAAATGAAATTTCAGGATTTTCTTGAAACCGTAACTGAACGGATCGAAAAAGTGAAAGAAAACGCTACAGAATTTGCTGAAGAAAAGCTGGGCAAGGCGGCGGATAAAGTGAAATAGAAAACCTTTTAGCCGTTTGAATTGTTTTATATCATCTGGCTATGTCAAATCCATTAAAATATGAATTTTGATATTCCCTCATTGATTGAAACATTGAAACAAGATCCCTTCTGGTCAAGAAGAGAACTAAGCACTATGGTTCTTTTGAAAAGTCCGGTAAAGAATATCGTACTTACATTATTACCAGCGGGAATCGAGATAAGATCGGTACAATTAAATGACACCATTACTTATCAGATACTGGAAGGGAAATTGAAATTCCAAATCCGCAATGAATCGGTTGTCCTTGGCAAAGGTGAATTGCTGAAGCTTAATGAAAAGACAAAATACCAGTTTGATTCGCTTGAAGAATCTGCATTCCTGCTGACCTCTGAAAATTCAATTCAGGGTCAGCGAAATGGCAGATTTTCATTGAACAATATAACATTTACTTTTTAGCTATGGGCCCGGATTATAAAGTGCAGGAAATGGACGAAAAAGAAAACATTCTGTCATCGCTTCTTGATAGCGTGGAGGAATATGGCAAAACATCCTTTGAGCTGTTTAAACTGAAGAGGCTTGACAAAGCTTCTGATATAGCAGGCACCGTTATTTCGCGAATAGCGGCAATCATCGCCTTTGTTACATTTTTGTTAATGGCAAGTTTTGGGGCTGCATTCTGGCTTGGAGACGTATTGGGCAGAATGTGGTATGGCTTTTTTGTCGTAGCTGCATTTTATGGTCTGCTGGGATTATTGGTGTATTTCGTTATGCACAAGGGACTGAAAAAAATCCTTACAGACATGATCATTCATCAGACTCTTAAATAACCGGCATATGTATACGATCAATTCCGCTGTGCAGCTTAAAGAAGCCATTTTTGAAATGGAGATCAGAAAAAAAGAGCAAGGCCGCACTATAAAGGAAAAATTCTACGTAATAAAGGAAAATTTAAAACCTGCTAATATAATCAGGAATACATTCGATGAAGTGGCTACCTCACCCAGGTTGAGACTAAACCTGCTCGGAGCGGTGGTAGGATTAGGAGCTGCCTATTTTTCAAGAAAACTGGTAGTCGGAAAATCGGTCAACATTTTTAGAAAAATATTAGGAAGTGCGCTGCAACTGGGAATTAGTGCAGCTGTGGCCAGCAAACCAGGTATTCTCCAGAATATTGGCCAGACTATTTTAAAACGGGTTTTCACCAAAAAGCATTCTTTCGAGCCTTCCAGCCACCAACAAAACTGATAAAGAACTCAAATCACCGGCATTTCCAAACCAAAAATCGCCAATTACGGATACGCTGCATTCCCCAAAGTGTGACGACCTCATTCAGCGTTTTGCAAAGGATACACTTGATACCATTTCAATATGTAATCTGCATCTTAATATTTCAAAAGGTCCCCTGCATCTTAATATTCTAAACATTAAAATCACCATATGCACTGACCATGAAAAAGAATCTTCTCAGAAACCTGCCGGCTTTACTAAAAACCACTTTTATAAAATGGAATGAACATGATCCTTTTCGTGAAGGTGCAGTAATTGCTTACAGTGCAATTTTTGCCTTGCCGGGATTATTGGTGATGGTAATCACTCTGGTTGGATATTTTTTCGGTACTGATATTGTCAGTGGCCGCTTGCACCGTGAAATAGCCAGTGCAATGGGAGCAAGCACAGCTGATGAGATTCAGCAAATGATCACAGTGGCTTTGAGTGCAAAGGATTCAATATGGGCTACTATCCTGGGAATTACTGTCATTATAATTGGTGCCATCGGTATTTTTGTCGAGCTCCAGAAAACATTCAATATTATTTGGGAAGTAAAAGTTGTGCCCTATCGGTCGGGGATATGGAAATTTATCAGAACAAGGTTATTTTCATTTGGCCTGATCCTTTCTATTGCTTTTTTGCTTTTGATTTCATTGGTTATTTCATCCCTCCTGTCTGGATTAGGTAACTGGATAGAGAAATACTGGTCAGAGTCATTTCTCATCATATTAAAATTGCTCAATTTTGTTTTCTCCCTGGCGATAATCTCTGCTGTATTTGCCCTGATATTCAAATTCCTCCCGGATGCCAAAATAAAATGGCGATCCGTTTGGTTCGGCGCAATAGTAACTTCCCTGCTTTTTATTCTGGGAAAAACTGCACTCGGCTTGTATTTTGGAAAGGCCCATCCCGGGTCGGGTTACGGTGCCGCGGGATCCATTGTTCTCATTTTAATATGGACATCCTATTCTTCCATAATCGTATTTTTTGGGGCTGAATTCACCAAGGCATATTCCGATGAGTACCATGGAAAAGCCGCTCCTTCAGAACATGCAGTAAGCGAACCCGGCCGTGTAAAATAAAGTGCACATTACTCAACAAACTCAGAATGTGTGAATAATACAACATATTTTAAAAGTTGTGTAATACTTTTTAACCTGGAGGGAAAGACCTTTACACCTCGGCCAGTAATTTAAATGTGGGCCGGACTATTTCTAAAACCGGAGAAGATATAACTTTTTAGAATCCTAAAAAATGAAGGCAAATATTGGAATATCTGAACATAACAAACAGTCAGTGGCAGATGAATTATCAAAAATTCTGGCAGATGAATATGTTCTGAGTGCTAAAACAGAATACGCCCATTGGAATGTGGAAGGTAATGACTCTTATGAGAAACATAAATTGTTTGAAACCCAGTATACGCAGCTGGATGAAATAATTGTCAGCGTAGCGGAACGTATCCGGGTATTGGGACATTATGCTCCAGGTTCATTGAGTTCATTTTTAAGGCTTACCCGGCTTTCCGAAATGAATCGTGAAAAAAATGACAGCCAGGGATTTATTTATGAATTGCTGATGGATCACAAATCGATCATTATGAATTTACGGGAGAATATTCAAAAGTTTGCGGATAAGTTCCATGATATGGCATCCATTGATTTTATAACCGGTTTAATGGAAGTTCATGAAAAAATGGCCTGGTTTTTACGTGCCCATCTTCTTTCTCCAAAAGAACAATTTGATAAAAGATCAAAAGTCTCAAAATTGAAGAAACAGGCACTTTCAGTTTAGATTTAAAGCATGTTAGAAGTAAAAAAAGAAGGTATACTTTTAGAAAAAACCCATCTTGGATTTGAAAATGAAGGTGTTTTAAATCCTGCAGTTTACCAGGAAGGTGATAAAGTTCATCTTTACTATAGGGCTGTACGGAAAGGAAATCATTCGACCATTGGATATTGCAGGTTGAATGGTCCACTGACTGTTGTGGAACGATGGCATAAACCGCTCCTGGTACCGGAATTCGATTTTGAATCCCAGGGAATAGAGGATGCACGAATTGTGAAAATTGAAGACACTTTTTATATGTCTTACACCGGTTATGATGGAATAAGTGCCCGGGGTGCATTAGCTACTTCAATTGACCTGATTCATTTTACAAAAAGGGGGATTGTAGTGCCCCCCATCACATATTCTGAGTTTGTCTTTCTGGCCGAATCGGCAGGAAGTATCAATGAAAACTACTACCGGAATCAAAAATTCTATTACCAGAAACTTGACCCGGAGAAAAAAATGCTGCTTTGGGATAAGAATGTAATCTTCTTTCCGAAAAAAATTGGCGGAAAACTGGTTTTTTTTCACCGGATCAGGCCCGGCATTCAGATTGTTTCTATCGACAGTTTAGAAGATTTGACTCCCGGTTTTTGGGATGAATATTTTCTTAACATGCAGGACTATATTGTAATGGATCCCGGTTCACAAACATGAATCGGCATATATTGGCGGCGGATGTCCGCCAATAGAAACAGAATTTGGATGGTTATTTATATATCATGGAGTACATGAAAAAAAGATAGGCAAAGTTTATTCTGCCTGTGCGGCATTGCTGGATCTGAATAATCCTTTAAAAGAAATTGCCCGCCTGCCTTATCCATTGTTTTCGCCTGAATTTGACTGGGAATGTTTCGGTGAAGTCAATAATGTAGTTTTTCCTACCGGGACCAGTTTATTTGGTGACAGACTGTATATATATTACGGTGCCGCTGATGAGCGGATAGCTTGCGCATCTGTAAGCTTTTCAGCCTTATTAAAAGAACTGATTTTAAATACACAAAAAAATGAAAAGTGAACTAAGGAAGCAATCAATAGATGGATCTATTGATTTGCAACAATATATAAGGGGAAATTCAAACCCGGGCATAACGCGGAATCAAAAAATACAAAACAGATCGATGGAGGTTGAAACCGCCCTTCCGGAGGTATTATTTATATGTTCATTTCCCCCAAGAGTCTGTGGTATAGCCACCTATTCCCAGGATCTGACCAGGGCCTTATCGGAGAAATTCGGTAATTCATTTTCCGTTCAGGTGTGTGCACTGGAGTCGGGACTGGCCCGATACACTTATCCGCCGGAAGTGAAGTACCGACTAAACACTTCAAAATCAAGTGAATATTCAAAGCTAGCCCGGCATATCAATGAAAATGGCAGGATTAAAATCGTGGTGATACAACATGAATTTGGATTTTTTCAAAAACAGATTGAAGCATTTCAAAAGTTTATGTATGAACTCAGTAAACCTGTTGTAATTGCATTTCATACAGTTCTTCCCTATCCGGACGATGAGCTTAAAGAAAAACGTCATCAGCATGACTGCCATCGCAGGATCAATTGTCGTAATGACCAATAATGCAGCATGTATTCTTACCCGGGATTATGGCATTTCCGAACAAAAAGTTAAGGTTATTGCTCACGGAACCCATCTTGTGCCTTACCTGAACAGCGAATCTCTGAAGCAAAAATATGGGCTTTCTGGTCGAAAAGTGCTTACCACATTTGGCTTGCTTAGTTCGGGAAAGAATATAGAGACAACCCTTGAAGCCTTGCCTGCCATTGTTAAGATAAATCCTGATGTTATCTTTCTTGTTCTCGGTAAAACTCACCCCGATGTAGTAAAAGCGGAGGGAGAAAGGTACAGGGAAAGCCTGAAAGCTATTGTAAAATCAAATAATCTTTCCCAAAATGTAAAATTCATAAACAAATACCTGGCCTTACCGGAATTGCTCGAATATCTCCAGCTTACAGACATTTATGTTTTTACAACCAATGACCCCAACCAGGCAGTAAGCGGTACTTTTTCGTATGCTATGAGCTGCGGATGCGCCATTATTTCCACTCCCATACCTCATGCAAAGGAAGTTCTCAGCGACAATAGCGGTATTATCATTGACTTCAGGAATTCAAAACAACTGGAAACAGCGGTGATCCGCCTTCTGAACGATGAAGAATTACGAACAAAGATCAGTATCAATTCCTTGCAAAAAATGACATCCACTAGTTGGGAAAACTCAGCCATTGGCCACGCACTTATTCTTGAAAAGATACCTTCTGCCCGGATTGCACTGAATTACAATCTGCCTGCGTTAAACCTCAAACATATTCAAAACATGACGACGGAGGTGGGTATAGTGCAGTTTTCAAACATAAATCATCCTGATATTGAGTCGGGTTATACTCTCGATGATAATGCCAGGGCTTTGATCGCACTGTGTATGCATTATGAATTAACAGGGAACTTTTCTGACCTGGCTCTTATCCGCAGGTACCTCAATTTCATTAAGTTTTGCCAGCAACCGGAAGGTGATTTCCTGAATTATGTAGACAAGAATAAGCAATTTACCAATCAAAACCAGGAAAATCTGGATGACGCCAATGGGAGGGCAATATGGGCTTTGGGATTTGTCATTTCAAAAAAATCTGAATTACCTGCCAGTTTGATCATCATTGCCTGGAACATTCTGCAAAAAGCTTTATCCCATATGGAAAACATACATTCTACACGCGCTATGGCCTTTGTGGTAAAAGGGTTGTATTATGCTTATTTACAGGGTAAATTGGACCAACATAAATCGATTGCCATAAAGCTGGCAAACAGGCTGGTTCAAATGTATAAACATGAATCATCGCAGGAATGGCAATGGTATGAAAGCTACCTCACCTATGCAAACAGTGTATTGCCTGAGGCCTTATTGTGCGCCTGGCAAATGACAGGTGACTGGCAATACAGAAAAATAGCCAGACAGTCTTTTGATTTTTTAATAACAAAAACATTCACTGACAAGGAAATAACAGTTATCTCCAACAGAAATTGGCTGCATAAAGACGCAGAACCGGCAGAATATGGGGAACAACCTATCGATGTGGCCTATACTCTTATGACCCTAAGCCGATTTTATGACGTATTTTATGATCATGAATACCTTCGAAAAATGACCATAGCCTTCAATTGGTTCTCTGGTAATAACCGGCTGCACCATATTGTGTATAATCCCTGCACAGGTGGATGTTATGACGGATTGGAAGAAACGCATGTAAATATCAATCAGGGTGCGGAATCTACAATCAGTTACCTGATGGCCAGAATGACGGTGGAGAAATATAAAAATGAACAATAAAAATTCGAAAACCGTTGCTATCATTGTAGCCCATCCTGATGACGAAACGTTATGGGCAGGAGGAACAATCCTGAATAATCCCGATTGGCATTGTTTTATCCTGTCGCTTTGCCGGGCAAGTGATAAAGATCGGGCCCCAAAATTCTACAAAGCGCTGAAAATACTCAAGGCAGACGGAAATATGGCAGACCTGGATGATGGTCCTCAACAGGAACCATTGGATTCTATCCTGGTCTCCGGGGCAATATTGGAAGGGTTACCACCCTCCAGCTATGATCTGATTATTTCTCACGATCGGAAAGGAGAGTATACGCGGCATCTCCGCCATGAGGAAGTGGGCCAGGCAGTCATCAGGCTGTGGAGTTCAGGAAAAATATCTGCTAAAGAATTATGGACCTTTGCTTATGAGGATGGAGGGAAAAAATATTTACCAAAGCCCATTGAAAATGCCGCCATTTATCAAAAGCTGTCACAACCTGTCTGGAAAAAAAAATACAATCTGATCACCGAAACATACGGTTTTGACAAAGACAGTTTTGAAGGACAAACAACCCCGCGAGCGGAATCCTTCTGGAAATTTGCCAATTACGAAGATGCTTTGCAATGGCTTACTAATACCCACATAAATAAATGAAAGTACTTGTATTATACGACTATCCTCCCTCACCCGGAGGGCTTGCTACACAGGGTGACCTTCTTTTCAGGGGTCTGCAGGAAATGGGAGTTGACACCCATGCTGTTCATTTTGAATCTGCCCAGGAGAAAGAATGGTATTATCGCTGGTTCGAACCTGATGTTGTGGTTGGCGTTGGTTATTGGGGGCACGTGCCCAATCTTGTTCTGCATCCCCTGCGATATGGTGCCCGCCCGGTACCATGGCTTGTTGCCGATGGCTATATTGCAAAATACCAGGAAGTGCTGAATGATCTGCCACTCATTCTGGTAACTTCAAACTGGGTAAAGGAAATGTATGTTAGGGATGGAATTAACGGAGACCAAATTGAAGTCCTGCCCGTAGGATGTGATACTGATTCTTTCAGACCATTCGACAAAAATGACAAAAAAATTCTTGCTGTAAGGGAGGCATTGGGTATTGCGCCCGACCAGATAATGATACTCACGATCGGCGGGGATGCAGCCTCAAAAGGCGCACAGGAAGTTATGCAGGCACTGGCCCTTATCGACAGTAAAGCACCGGATTGGAAATATGTGTGCAAAGTATGGCCACAACCACGCACCAAACTTCAGAACCTGTCTGATCTTGAAATGGCAATCCAATTAGGTATTGAAAAAAATGTCACTTATGCCACCAATACCATTTCCCGCAATTTCGTGCCTTATCTTATTGGAGCGTGCGACATTTATGCAGCTCCTTCCAGGCTTGAAGGCTTTGGCATGCCCCAGGTAGAAGCCGGAGCATGTGGAAAACCCGTTATTGGCATTGAAGCCATGGGAATGCTCGATACACTTGTTCATGGTGAAACTGCATTTCTGGCCAAGGTGGCACAGAAAATTGTGGTAAATGAGGTGATCCTTGAAGAGAATCAGGACGGTATTGAAGACAAACAGAAGATAATATTTGAACAGCCAAGAACAGTTGATTATCGCGCAAGTGTAAATGATATTGCCAAATATTTAATGAAACTCATGACAAACGAAGAACTTCGTATAAAAATGGGCAAAGCCGGAAGAGAACGGGCAATTGAGAATTTCGACTACCGTGTGGTAGCCAAAAAATTTGTGCAGATCATTCAGGATAAACTGGGAATAAACTAAATAGATAAAATACGTCACATGCTAAATACAAATCAGGCCCTGATCAGCGAAGCAAAAAATGCCGCTCTTGAAGTGCTGCTTCATAATGCCCATGGCCCTTATTTCGGACTTCCACGTACAGCAGGATGGGGATATCCTGAACCGTATACCAGGGATCTGATGTTTTCCATTTTTGGAATTGCTGTTTCAGGAAACAAAAAGTTGCTGGATAGTATACAAAAGGTCTTGGAAACACTTGCAAAAAATCAGACGCAGTCACGGACATATTCCTTCCCTGGTACATGACAAAGAAGACCGGGGTGCCAGCGATACTACACCGCTTTTTCTGATGGGAGTTGGCATTTTCAGAAAAGTGACCGGTAACACCGGCTTTCTTGAGGAAGCCGTTGCAAAAGCACTTACCTGGATGGAATATCAAAGTCCTTCTGACAGATTTCTTATTGCACAGCAGCCCACCACTGACTGGCGAGATGAACAATGGGTAACAGGATATGGATTGTTTGTGAACACGATTGTATACAGTTATCTCCAACTGTTGATTTTAATGAAAGAGCTGAAATGGTGAAGCGCGAAATGGACAGATTTACAATTACCGAAGGGACTATGCATAGTCATGTGCATGAAGGTCTTAAGGTAAAGTATAAGCCTTATTATGCATTGTGGTCATATAAAATTCACAGCAGCGAGCGTTTTGACCTCCTGGGAAACAGCCTCGCCATTCTTACAGGAATAGCATCACCTACAAGGGCGGAAGAAATGATCTCATGGATTGAGGAAGAATGTGATAGCATGAAACAAAAGGGAGATCTGGTCCTTGATCTGCCACCGAATTTCTTTCCCTTTGTGAGAGAGGGTGATCCTGACTGGACACCGCGTTATGCACTTTATAACAATCCCGGTGAGTATCACAACGGAGGAATTTGGCCCTTTGTCTGCGGATTTTATGTCGCAGCCCTGGTTGCTGCCAAAAAATATAAGCTTGCTGAAGAAAAATTGCTGGCTCTGACATATATTATTAAGAAATCAATCCCGGGAAAACCTGGAATTTGGTTTCAATGAATGGCTGAAAGCCCAGGATGGCAAACCAATGGGACAGGACTGGCAAACCTGGTCAGCAGCACTTTATTTGTATGCTGCAAATTGTGTTGAAGAAAAAACTACGCCCTTTTTTAACGAGGTTTAAAGCAGCGTAGTTTTTTCCTAAATTTGCAATTGATTTAACGATGCCAAAAATTTGCCAGCATGTTCATCGACTATTATAAGATCCTTGGAATTGAAAAAAATGCTTCACAGCAGGAAATCAAAAATGCTTACCGGAAACTGGCCCGAAAATATCATCCCGATCTGAATCCGGATGATAAGAATGCCAAGGCCAATTTTCAGCAGATCAATGAAGCACATGAGGTGCTGGGAGATCCTGAAAAACGTAAAAAATATGACCAGCACGGCAAAGACTGGCAGCATGCTGAACAATTTAAAAATACACGGCAATACCAGGGGCAAGCATCCGGCCGACGGGGGCGCGGATTTTCAGAAACGCGGGATTTTGATGGCTTTTCAGATTTTTTTGAATCCATGTTTGGCGGCGGATTTGAAAGCAGAACAAGGAGCCGGCAAATGAAGATCAAGGGCGAAGATTATACCGTACAATTACAGCTAGATCTGGCCCGGGCATATGAAACACATCAGCAGACCCTGACAGTTAACGGCAAAAATATCCGCATCACCATTCCGGCAGGAATCGAAAACGGACAAACAATAAAAATTACGGGTCATGGTGGCCCCGGAATCAACGGAGCAGCCAATGGTGATTTATATATTACTTTTGCAATTGCCGATCATCCCCGATTTAAACGCCAGGGAAATAATCTGTACACCACGGTCGATCTTGATCTGTATACAGCTGTGCTGGGCGGTGATATTACCGTGGATACACTCAACGGAAAAGTCAAGGTAAAGGTGCAACCTGAAACCCAGAACGGCACGAATGTTAAACTAAAAAACAAGGGGTTCCCTGTTTACAGAAGCAAGGGACAATTCGGTGATCTTTACATTACGTATTCCATTAAAATACCCACCAATCTCACTGCAAAACAAAAAGAACTTTTCAGGGAAATCGCCGGGATGTGATCCCGAAGATCCCGCAAACTTAAATTAATCTGCGAGATCCGCGAAATCTGCGAGAGAAAAGAACCTGAAACAGTTGAAAAGATAACCTATTTACATTTAAGATTTGTTCTTTCTGCCTTTGCTGCAGCAGCAAACTGTCCATACAGGGCGTTTGTGAAAGATTCGCAGGCAGTGGCCGTGTCGCCTTTTCCCTTCTGTGCGAGTCCAAGTTCAAAATAGAATTTTGCCTTTGCGTCGGCATCGCCGGTTTCCAAATCAAGTCCCTTTTGCGCATTTATAGCGGCATCTGCATACTTCTTCTGCTTATTGTAGATATTGGCAAAATAGTAATAAACAGTTTTATCAGTTCCGTACTTAAGTGATGTATTTAATAAACTGAGCGCTTCAGCTGTCTTGTTTGCCTGGTTGGCTTTTCCTGCTGCCGCCCGATAAAAATCCAGGGCAAGTTTATTTGCCTGTATGATCTTCGGCTCATCCTGATCGGGCTTCAGTTCATCGATATAAAGATCGATAGTCTGACCGAATTTTTCAGCATTGTTGGTTTTTCTGTATATCAGTGCCTTATTATAGAGAGAAGCCTGGTGATGCGGATTAATTGCCAGGGCGCTGTCATAGGCCAGGATGGCTTTATCTGCTTCAGTAGCGGCTAAGGAAGATCCCATGGCAGAATAAGCCTGTATCATAATCTTTTTTACATTCTCAACCACGACGGTATCATCATATTTTTTGGCGACTTCAATTGCTTTTTTTGATGCACTGATTGATTCATTAACTTTCTTGTCAACCAGTAAAAGATCAGAGGCTTTTTGATAATATAAGTCCGGCAAAACCTTAACGGCTTTTGATTTGATATCATTAGCCGAATCGCCTACCTGCTCACAGATTTTAATACAGTTTTCAAATGAACCAATGGCGCTGACCGGATCGGTTTTCATTAAATTTACACTTTCATTGAAAGCGTTGATTGCGTCATTCTTCTCCTGGGCAAACAGACTTACATGCAAACCTGCGAAAATAATTAAAAGCCCGGTAACTCTTTTAATGGCAACTAAATTCATAAAATTTCAGATTATAGGTTTATACTTATTGGTTGTCATAACATTTGTAAATATATATATAACATTTTCTTTACCAAAATGAATTAGGTAATTACAAATTTCAGGCCATAACTTGTTGAACAATCAAGAACCCTCATTTTGAGATTACAACAAGAAACAAACCCGTTAGTTCAATATTTTGGTTTAGTATCTGATTTAAGCATGCCGAAGACAAACCTGTCAACAGGAAAGCTAAGATCATTCTCCGAAAGCTCAGTGATCCTGACCCATCTGAATGACTGACTTTCATTAATCAGTTCATGAAAATCAAAGGGCCTCTCCGAAATCCTGAAGCGCGGAACCTCAGGAAACCTGGCCAGATAATAGATGCTGATTAACTGCTGGTCTTCATAAAATAATGCCTGCTGGAAAAAATGAGTTGTATAATAATGTTCAACAATTTCTATTTCCTGGCCAAATTCTTCGATTGCTTCGCGTTTAAGGCAATCTGCAGGACCTTCGCCAAAGTATAATCCTCCACCGGGAAACTTGGTCATTTTCATGTCATGCACAAACTCATCGCTTAGCAGAATATGCCCGTCATTTATGATAAGGGCATAAACCCTAAGATTAAAGCGCTTTATTTCAGGAAGGTTCATTGCGGGCTATCGTTTCATTTATAAAATTCAAAATTAATTCATCTTCATTGGGAAAGAACCATTTCGTATCCTTTTGTTTCCTGAACCAGGTAAGCTGTCTGCGGGCATACTGCCTTGTATGGTCTTTGATCTTCTGAACGGCCTCATCGAGGGAATACTTGTTTTCAAAATAATCGAATAGTTCCTTGTAACCTACTGTATTCATTGCATTTAATTTACGATAGGGAAATAGCCTGCGGGCTTCCTCAACGAGACCTTCTGCCATCATGGAATCCACCCGTCTGTTTATGCTGGCATGCAGGTCTTCCCTTGGAATATCCAGGCCAATGCGCAAAGGACGAAAATTCCTTTCTTTGGCATGACCTGTAAGAAAAGATGAATATGGCCTTCCGGTCATTTCGGAAATTTCAAGCGCCTTAAGTATCCGCTTTGGATTGTTCAGATCCGCTCTTTTATAATATTCAGGATCTGAAGAGAGCAACCGGTTTTGTATACCGGCAAGGCCATTCTCAAGGAATTCACGCTGCAGTCGTTCCCGGATTTCAGGATCAACAGAAGGTATATCATCTATACCATGACATACTGCCTCTATATACATTCCACTGCCTCCTGCCATAATCACCGTATTATGATGGGTGAAGAGACTGTCAAGAACTTCAATGGCCTCCAGTTCATAAAGGCTTGCATTGTATGGTTGATGAATGGACCTGTGACTTACCAGATGATGCCTTACCTGTGCAAGCTGCCATGCAGAAGGAACCGCGGTTCCTGTTTTCATTTCCTGGTATACCTGTCGCGAATCAGCATTAATAATTTCAGTACCAAAGTATTTGGCAAGCCGGATAGCCATATCCGTTTTCCCAACAGCTGTGGGACCGGCAATAATAATCAGGTATCTGGAATGCATCGATCCGACCGGATAAGTATCTGTTCTCAGGCAAGGTTTTGCTTTCTAAGCAGAACCAACATAAAGATAAGTCCGATCACAAAAAAAACAATGATGGCCAGTACGGAAAAGCGCATACTTCCTGTTATCGCTTCAATAATCCCGAAGCTGAAGGTTCCGCCAACCGTTGCTATTTTTTCCATCACATCATAAAAGCTGAAGAAGGAGGTATGATCGCGTGTTTCGGGAAGCATTTTTGAGTAGGTTGACCGGGCAAGCGACTGGGTGCCCCCCATTACCAATCCAACTACTATGGCAACCAGGATAAAACCAAGGGCATTGGTGATAAAATATACGACCAAACATACCAAAATCCAGATGATAATAGAGACAATCAGGGCCCTGATATTACCATAACGTCCGGATATTCGGGCGAAAAGCCAGGCTCCGAGCATTCCTACAAGCTGAATCAGCAATATAGTAGGTATAAGCACAGAATCCGGCAATCCCAGTTCTTTCGTGGCATAGGTGGCGGCCATAAACATCACGGTCAGAAGACCCATCGTAGTAAAGAAAAAACCTGACAGGTAAATTTTCAGATGATTCGTTTTCCGTATCTGGTTAAATACTGTGCGAAGTTCCTGGTAACCTTTGAGAACAACATTGCCTCCTTTTTCCCTGTGGCCAAAAGTATACCGGGGCAAGCGCCTGAAAGTGATCTGTGAAAATCCGATCCACCATAGAAAAACCGTGAGGAAAGCAAGTCTCGGGGCAAATGAATCGTCAGTTATTCCAAAAAAACCGGGAAAAAGAACAAATATCAGGTTAAAAATAAGCAATACAACCCCGCCAAGGTATCCCATGGAATACCCCCTTGCACTGATCCTGTCCTGGTCTGCCGGTTCGGCAATGACCGGAAGAAATGAATTATAGAAAACCAGGCTTCCTCCATAACCGATTGTGGCCAGTGTAAAAGCAATAAGTCCCAGCTCAACAGTATTTTTATTGAAGAAAAACAGGAATCCGCATGACAGGGCACCAATCCATGTAAAGACAATCATGAATCGTTTCCGGAGGCCGGTATAATCTGCAATAGATGAAAACAAGGGCGAAAAGAAAGCAACTACAAGGTAAGAAACTGCTATTGACCATGAATACAATACGGTATTGATGGCCTTGTAACCAAAGAAATTTACGGTAAAATCATCCCCATGATGAGTTACAGCATTGTAATATATTGGAAAAATAGTGGACCCAATCGTCAATTGATATACGGAATTGGCCCAGTCGTACATCACCCATCCCCGGATCGTTCTCTTATCTCCTTTTGGAATAGGCCGGAATTGTGAAAGGTTTTTCAAATTGGCTCAGGGATGCTGGTTAATAATATATACGCTAAGATAATTATTTTTTTACTCCACAATTCATGCTCCTATTCCGGCAAGGTCAGGTTATTCCTGATACTGCCGGATAAGGTTAAGTGCTGAACCTGCCTTAAACCAGCCAATCTGGCTTTCATTATAGGTATGGGTGGCAAATATCTCCTCAATGCTTCCATCTCCGTGCCTCAACCTGATGACCAAGGGCTTGCCGGGTTCAAATGTGGTTAATCCCGATATATCCAGCAGGTCATCTTCCCGGATCTTATCATAATCGGTTTTATCCATAAAGGTTAGTGCCAGCATACCCTGTTTCTTGAGATTTGCCTCATGAATACGGGCATAGGACCTTACCAGCACAACTTTTACACCGAGATGCCTTGGTTCCATGGCAGCGTGTTCACGTGAAGAGCCTTCTCCATAATTTTCATCTCCCACGATGATCGTGCCAATACCCTGGGCCTTATACATCCTGGCGGTTCTAGGCACCTCATCATAATGGCCGGTGATGTGATTTTTTATCGAATTTGTCTTGTCATTAAAATAGTTCAACGCGCCAATCAGCATGTTGTTTGAAATATTGTCGAGATGACCCCTGTATTTAAGCCAGGGCCCGGCCATTGAAATATGGTCGGTGGTGCATTTGCCCCTGGCCTTGATCAGTAGCCGAAGATTGACAAAATCCCTGCCATTCCATGGCTCAAAAGGTAGTAGCAGCTGCAGCCTGTCGCTTTTTGGATCAACAAGAACTTCAATACCACTTCCATCCTCAGCTGGTTTCTGGTAACCGCTGTCCTTCACATCAAATCCATTTTCAGGCATTTCTGCACCGGTTGGTTCATCCAGCTTTACGGCAATGCCATCCTTATTTGTAAGGGTATCTGTAAGCGGATTGAACAACAGGGTTCCTGCGATTGAATAAGCAGTCACTATTTCAGGAGAAGCAACAAATCCATGAGTGTTGGGGTTTCCGTCATTACGCTTGGCAAAATTCCTGTTAAAGGAAGTCATGATGGAATTACGCTCCTGCTTGTCAGCTCCGTACCTCGCCCATTGCCCGATACAGGGTCCACAGGCATTGGCAAGAACCACTCCGCCCATTTCTTCAAAAGTATCCAGCAATCCGTCACGTTCGGCTGTAAAGCGTACTTGTTCCGATCCGGGAGTTATTGTAAAAGAAGACTGCGCTTTGAGTTTTTTGTCAATAGCCTGCTGTGCAACCGATGCTGCCCTCGTCAGATCCTCATAGGACGAATTAGTGCAGGAACCGATCAGACCTACTTCGAGCTTTTCAGGCCAGCCTTTTTCTTTTACCAATGAAGCAAATTGTGATACCGGCGTGGCAAGATCAGGTGTGAACGGACCGTTGATATGCGGCTCAAGTTCCGAAAGATTAATTTCGATAAACTGATCAAAATATTTTGCAGGATTCTTATAAACATCCTCATCTGCAGTCAGGTACTCTTTAATGTGGTTGGCGCCATCGGCGACGTCGTTACGGTCCGTTCCGCGAAGATAGTCTTCCATCTTGCGGTCATAGGCAAAAACGGAAGTTGTTGCACCAATTTCAGCGCCCATGTTGCAGATCGTTCCCTTGCCGGTGCAGGAAATGGATTTGGCACCCTCGCCAAAATACTCAAGTATGCAGCCTGTTCCTCCTTTTACAGTGAGAATTCCTGCCACTTTCAGGATTACATCTTTTGCAGAGGCCCAGCCACTGAGTTTTCCGGTTAAATGAATGCCAATAAGCCTGGGGAAGCGCATTTCCCATGGCAGTCCTGCCATTACATCGCAGGCATCGGCACCACCCACTCCAATTGCGATCATTCCCAATCCACCTGCATTTACCGTATGTGAATCGGTACCAATCATCATGGCACCGGGAAAGGCATAATTCTCCAACAGCACCTGGTGTATGATCCCTGCACCAGGCTTCCAGAAACCGATTCCATATTTATCAGATACAGATGCCAGAAAATCATATACCTCACGATTGGTGATCCGGGCTGTTGCCAGGTCGGCATTTGCTCCGTCGCGGGCCAGGATAAGATGGTCACAGTGCACTGTGGAAGGAACGGCTACCTTTTTCCTGCCAGCCTGCATAAATTGCAGCAAGGCCATCTGCGCGGTGGCATCCTGCATCGCCACCCTGTCGGGTAAGAAATTCACATAATCCTTCCCCCGCTCATATACCTTACCCTGAGCATCCTCTGCCAGGTGGGCATACAATATTTTTTCAGTGAGTGTTAAAGGATGATTGATCAGTTTACGGGCTGCATCAACACGCTGAGCAAACGATCGATAAACACTCTTGATCAATTCCAAATCAAATGTCATAGCCTTGTTATTTTAAAAGTATGTATTAGAACCTCATTATAGTAAAGAACACATTTTTCTCTAAAATGATCATCTTCATGCACTGTTTCATTCCACAATGGCCGGAATGATCTCCAACTGCTGGAGGATCAGGTCATCATCCCGCTCTATATCCTGCGTTGCTACCGACGCTGCGGCAACACCAGTAAGGTAAACATACGGATTTACACCAGTTGTATCCATCGGCTGGATAAATTGCTTTCTTACCATGAGTTCTTCCATCCGGCGGAAGTAATTCCCGAAAAATGCCTTCGGAACCCCGTTTACCTCAAATGTATACCTGAATAACTTTGGACGTGGAACAATGCTTGCCAGGTAAATACTTTCCTGAAGGGTCAGATCATGCGGCGTTTTATTGAAATAGAACATGCTGGCCTGATTTATTCCATATATTCCAGGTCCCCACTCGATCAGATTCAGATAAACCTCATACATCCGTTTCTTTGGAACCAGGTTTTCATTCTCTATCAGCCATACAATAAGTGCTTCCTCTATTTTCCGGGCCAATGTCTTATTTCGTGTGAGAAACACATTTTTTACAAGCTGCATGGAAAGCGTACTTCCACCGCGGGCGAAACGGTTTTCCTTAATATTTGTAATGATGGATTCGCGAAATGCTTCGGGATTAAATCCATTGTGAAAGAAAAAACTGCCATCTTCCGAAGTCATCACAGCAGCCCTGAGAAAGGGAGATATATTGTCAAAAGGAACAAACTCGGGATTATCCGAACCTACGATGAAAGCAGTCTTCAGTTTCCCTTTTTCATAAACCTCATGGTAAAAACTGCCGTTCATTTTGCGATAGTCATCTGTTCCATATTCAAGTATCCTGAAATTTTCCGAAGTAAGGGTAGTCGCAAATTTCAGGCTGTCGGGAATAGCCATGTCGAGTGAGAAATTCAGGAAATAATGAAGTGTGCCGCTTGCTTTCAGTCCGTTTACACTGGTAAACATGCCCTCGGGCAGTGAACTGAAAAAATCACCGGCGTTCCAGGACACTGGAAGTAATCTGAATTCAACTACCGGCTTGGGCGACATCCGCATATGCATGTAGGGACGTATCCATATCTTATTCAGATATGCATAGGTGGTGCTATCCACTTCAACATATTTCTGCCCGACGTGCACAAGAAATGAAGAATTGAATTTGCTGATCTTTATACTGGTGGAAGAGATCCGATCACCACCCAGAAGAAATCCCGTCAGATTAAATTTTCCTTCCAGGTTTACCACCTTTCGCGTACGGTGGGACATATCCAATGAAATGTCTATAGTATCAAATCCTGCGATGATCCCGTATTTATCGCTGAGTATGGGCAGCGGGAGCAGACTGTCACTCTGATTGATCAACTCTACTTCTGCCAGGTATGATGATTTATTGAAACGGCCGTTAACCGATATTTCAGCCGTGGAATTTTTTGAAGACAATACAAGTGTACCCGTCACCTTGCTGTGTATAATGTTCATATCACGAAACCCGATCATCGTTTTTTTGCCTGCATAGGAGATGCTGGTCTCAAACAAATGAATCCTTGTCCTTGAAGGTACATAACTAAAAAAGAGCCGAATATTTTTATTTGCCACATCTGCCAGCTCTATTCCGGCCAGACGTTTAAAAATACCTCCTGTCGTATCCCTGGGAACGGGCAGGGCAACCACTGTATCCCTTCCTTCTGCAAGATATCGTATCGAGATTTTTCGGCAATCCAGTTTCTTTAACCGGATTTTTTTGATCAGAAGGGGCATGATCCGTACATTCAGTGTAAGTGAATCAACATATATTTCATTTACATTATCTTCATTCTGAATGTAGATGTCCTTAATGAAAATTGATTTAATTCCTTTGACCCTGGCTCCTTCCCAGTGCACAAGGTAGTGGTGTGCCTTCATCTTTACCCCAAAGGATGACAGGGCTTTGCGCAGGAATATGCCTCTTGCGGAAAACATCGCTATGATTAAAACAAAAAATATTCCACACCACAGTATCACACGACGGGTTGGAATGGAAGAACGAATATTCATTTCTAACCTATTTGGGGAACAAAAATAGCATTTTCCTACAGCATTTTAGACTGCCTGATATGAAACCTTACCTCAATACAATCGTAAACGCATTTACATTTAAATCCTTGAACTTTACAGGTATACTAAAATGCAATTTTTGATACAATGAGGATATGCTTAACACTGGCCAGCTTGCTTGTTTTCATTCATGCCTGTCCACAATCGGCTGACGAGAACAGATCTGCAAAAATAATCACGCAAAACCATATCAAAAATCAGGTAAGCTGGGATTATGCATATAAGGGAACTAAAACCGGAAAGACTGGTGTAAAAACGTCGGTCACCGTATTTGATGCTAAAGGAAACATTGACAGGGTAACCACCTTTAATCCAAAAGGTGCCATTGTCAATATCGAAAAATACAAATACGATTCCCACGGTAACAAGACCGAATATTCAAGGTATGCGGGAAGCACTGATTCACAGGCTGCCTATCAGAAAATTTCGAAATACAATGACAGAAACCTTGTATATGAGGAATCGGGTTATGATGGGGTCGAACATTTTACGAATACTTATAAATACGACGATCAGGGAGAACTTTTGGAAATCCGTTACATGAAAAATTCCGTCCTTTCTGAAAAAAGGGTCTTTAATAAGACCGGTGCATCAACGATGGTTTCAATTTACAATGGAACAGGTGCTCTGACGTCCAAACTGGTGCTCCGGTATGACGAACGGAAAAACCTCGTTGAAGAGGCTGTCTATGGTGTTAACCAGAGTGAACTCGAGAAAAAGACCTATAATTATGACGATAATAAAAACCTGACTGAGGAAGCAAAATACAAGATGGATAAGGTTACACTAAAAACCTGCTATAACTACAATGCAAAGGGCGACCTTATTGAGATCAGCGAGGAGAATCCGGGAATGGCAAAATTTATTAAAAAAAGCTATACATATGATTCCATGAATAATCTCAAAGAGATTAACTGGAGGAGAAAAGGAAATGAGGAATTTAACCGCATTACCTATTCATATGATGCCAGGGGACTGTGCACTTCAACCGATACATGGTACCCCGCCACCAAATACAAGGTTCTGACGAAGTACACCTACGAAACTTATTAGGAGCTTTGGGTTTTGGGGCTTAGGCTTGAGGCTTAGGGGCTTATCCGCTAAATCCCTAAACTGCTAAACCCCTAAACCCCTATTTTTCCTATCTTTGCAACCATGTTACTTAAAATACATCCTGAGACTCCTGGTCAGCGCCAGGTTCAAAAGGCAGTAGAAATCCTTAAGGATGGTGGTATCATCATTTTTCCCACCGATACTGTATATGGACTCGGATGCGATGTATTTAACCACAAAGCCGTGGAGCGGGTGGCCCGCATTAAGGGCATTAATCTTGAAAAGGCCAATTTCTCGTTTATCTGCCATAATCTGAGCCATCTGACAGATTACGCCAAGCATGTGAATAACGCTACGTTTAAACTGATGAAACAGCATTTGCCCGGACCTTTTACATTCATTCTTGAGGCAAACAGCAACGTACCGCGTATATTCCGGAACCGGAAAAAAACGATCGGTATACGTGTGCCCGACAATAATATCATTCTTGAAATCGTCAGGGAACTGGGCAATGCCGTTTTAACCACTTCAATCCACGACGAAGACCAGGTGATCGATTATACAACAGACCCTGAATTAATATATGATCATTATAAAGACCTTGTAGATGCTGTCATCCATGGCGGATATGGTAACAATATCCCTTCTACAGTCATCGATTGTACCGGTGAGGTCCCTGTTGTGGTAAGGCAGGGAATGGGCCAGGTGGAAATCTGATTTAATCCAAAAACTTCTCTCGCAGATCCCGCAGATTTTCCCGAAGGGATGCCTTCGGCCGCAGATGAATGCTCGCTTTGCTCGCATTTTCCATCTCAGTTTATTTTGGGCAAAATTGTTTAATGCGAGGGACTCTATCCGAAAGGCACCCTGTTCCGCGATCACATAACAGGCAAGGCCGTTTTTTTCACATTCATTTTTCCATTGCTTTATCCTTGATTTTTTTACCGATCCGTCAATAACCAGCATTTTGAATTGGATTTCCTTTGTAATCCTTTCAGGATGAACTGATAAACCACCAGTGATCATAATAAAGTCTGCCCGCAAGGGTTGATTTGAATGAAACCTGTAAAACCGGTTATCCCGGAGCAGCGCGAGGCGCAGGTCATTAAATGTGATCAGAATGTTGCTCCCCCGCCATGATGGACGGCAATAAAAGCCGGGAATTTTCAGGCCATTGCATATCGCCGGATCCAGACTGTCAAGTGAAATGACAGGTGGACTGACTCCATGTTTTATCCAGAAATTGCTGAATGCATAGGCAAAATTATTTCGATCTGATGGCTTTCCCCCGTTCACAAGAAGTACTGCATTTTTACCATGGATGAGATTTATAACTGTTGTTCCCTTTATAGTAGAAATGAGTCCTGTTTGCTGATCAGCCAGCTGTTTTTCATGGACAAAATGGATCCATTCAAAGGCAATCATGAGGAAAAACACGACAGGAAACCATCTGACTTTTTTAAAAAGAATTGCAGGTGCGAGCATAAAGATCATCAGCATGAGCAAAGCAGCCTGGACACCGCTGATATAAACGCCGTTTATCATTGAAAATGGCAGTTTTTCGACCACAGTGACAGACAGCAACAGGGTTTTCAGTAAAACAGCGAGTATCTTACTGACCATCAAGGCGACCGGTTTAATCCATGCCAGGGCCAGGTAAGCCCCGGCAATACAAATGATAACTGAAACAAGGGGCACCACATACAGATTGGTGAGCCAGAAGTATACAGGAAATTGATGAAAATAGAAAAGCGTTAGTGGAAAGGTAGCCAGCTGCGCCGCACAGGAAAGTGAAAATAATTGCCATATCTTATTGATGAAGGAAATTTTGAAAGTAAGCAGACTATTCATGTAAGGCTGGTAAACCAATATCCCTGCCACAGCGGAAAACGACAATTGAAAACTTACATCCGAAAGCAATCCGGGCGAAAAAGTCAGAAGCAGAAATGCGGTAATGAACAAAATATTGTAGGTATTCACATGCCTGTGAAATAAACGTCCTGTCAGCACAAAACTGATCATCACTGTGGCCCGTGTGACTGAGGGTGAAAGCCCTGTGATCAGCGCAAATAGCCAGAGAAATAATATAATGATCAGTGTTTTTACATATTTACCGGCAGGATTATTATTGAAAATGCCCAAAATAAAACCCAGAACAAGAGCAATAACTCCGACATTGTAGCCTGATAAAGCCATAATATGCATCACTCCTGCCTGTGTAAAAGCCTTCCTTGTAGCAGCATTCACATCTTCCTTGTAACCAAGGGTAAGTGCAGAAACCAGTCCGAAATATCCAGGTTCAAGGCCCATATTACGGAATGAGAGCAAAAGCCGGTTTCGCATATTGCAGGGTGCCACCCCGACGGGGTCCCTGCCACCCCGTCGGGGTGGCAGGGTAATAAAGGAATGCTTATAGATATGCCGGGTTGCAAGATATTTGTGATAATTGAATTCTTCCGGATTTGACGGAGGAGGTATATTTTTCAATGCAGTTTGCAGGATCAGTTCAGAGCCGGGTCGAAGCATTTGGGCAGCGGAGTCGACCGAAATATATAGCAGCACCTTCATATTCTGATGAATCCATCCTTCTTTGGTTTTGACTTCCAATACCCTGGCAATGGCTTTGAAAGAAGGAGCTCTTGTTTCCGGCATATCAATGATCACCGCACGGCACAATAAAGTATCTTCTGAGAGTGCCAGGGCCTTCTTCTCCCTGTTAAAATCAATTTCGGCCGCCCATATACCGCATACAAATATGAGCATGGCCACAAGGACACCGGCAATCCATCCGGTATTGAAATTCCTGTGCCATCTTATTAACCAGCCAAAGAATAAACCAGAGGGTAACCACAACATACAGAAGGAAAACAACAGGGAAGGAATAACTCCTGAAGCATTCCGCAAAGGCTATTCCGGCAGCATATAGAAAAATAAGCCGGGAAAACGGACTTTTTCGCAAGATTGGCAATAACGGCATATACCTGACAATGCAATTAAAATTAACATTTTTTGAGCGGATTTCAAATTCATATTTGAAACTTGAATTTGAGCCTGATTACAATTTTTTTAATGAATTAAATTCATAAATTTGCGGCTGCCACAGGCAATAATCAAAAAAATAGAAAACTTAATAAAAAGCATATAAAATGGTTGATCTTAAGACAAAATATCTGGGACTTGATTTAAGGAATCCTGTTATCCTGGGTGCCAGCAATCTTGTAACCAAAATTGATAATCTGAAAAGAGCTGAAGAGGCCGGCGCAGCAGCCATTGTATATAAATCTCTCTTTGAAGAACAAATTCAGCTTGAATCCGCTCAGTTTGATGACCAGCTGGAAGAATACAATGAACGGAATGCTGAGATGGTAAAACTTTTCCCCAGCATAGAACATGCCGGTCCCGAAGAGCACCTTGTCAATCTCAGGAAGGTGAAAGAGACCTTAGGCATACCCGTGATTGCCAGTTTAAATGCGATCTATACAGAATCATGGATTGATTATGCTCAACAGTTGGAACAGACAGGCGTTGATGCCCTTGAATTCAACTTTTTTTATATTCCCCGCGATACCCAGACGGATGGTCGGGATGTTAACAATCAGCAGCTGGAGATCATCAGGGCCGTCAAGCCCAAGATCAAACTGCCGATCAGTATAAAGGTGAGTCCATTCTATGCCAATCCGCTGAATGTTGTTTCACAAATGGATAAACTGGGTGTGGATGGATTTGTGTTGTTCAACAGGCTTTTCCAGCCTGACATTGATATCGAAAAAGAACAGCATTTCTCACCCTTCAACCTGAGCAGCCCGGAAGACAATAAACTGAGCCTGCGGTTTGCCGGTATGCTTTACGGAACAATTGGCGCATCCATTTGCTCTAATACAGGTGTTTTCAGCGGTGCCGATGTGGTAAAAATGATCCTGGCCGGTGCAGATTGTGTGCAGGTTGTAAGTACAGTTTACAAAAACAAAATTGAATATATCTCCACTATTCTGAAAGATCTGCAAACGTGGATGGAATCAAAAAATTATAAAAATCTGGCTGCCTTCCGTGGCAAACTATCCCAGAAAAACACAAATGATCCCTTCGTTTATAAACGTGCCCAGTATATTGATCTGTTGTTGAAATCAGACCAGATCTTCAAAAAGCACGTGGTGTAATAAAACTCTCCCTTTGGCGGGTGTCGTAGAGACAAGGCAATGCCTTGTCTCTACAATATGCCGTACAAATCCGGATTTATCCCAAAAAGGGAATTAACTATTTCTGCAATTTAGTTTTATAATGCACATCCACCTTTAATTTGGTGATGTCATTCAATTTTCCCTTTAACAGTTTTCTTCGTAGCGGGGGTATCTTGTCGATGAACAAAACACCTTCCAGGTGGTCGTATTCGTGCTGTATAACCCTGGCCTTCAATCCCTCGTATTCCTCTTCAAAGAAATTAAAGTTTTCATCATAATACCTTATTTTCACCTTGTTATACCGGTTAACATCCTCGCGTAATTTCGGCAGGCTAAGGCATCCCTCGTTCATCACCATTGATTCACCATCCAGTTCAAGTATCTTAGGATTGATAAATGTCTTCTTAAAATCTTTCATTGACGGTTCATCGTCTTCCAGCGAAGTACCGTCTACAACAAATATCCGGATGGATTTGCCGACCTGCGGAGCGGCGAGTCCCATTCCATCAGCCTTATACATGGTTTCAAACAAATCATCCAGGAATTGTTTCAGATTGGGATAATCAGCATTAATTTCCTTTGCTACTGTTCTAAGGACGGGTGAACCATATACAACAATCGGGTAAATCATGTTAGTTGTTAGTTGATAGTTATTAGTTCATTCACTGTTCATTGTTCATTGAGTTCTGCCTTGATTCGAGATAGGACTGCAAAATAATGGTTGCACTAATTGAATCGATTAGGGCTTTATTTTGACGGTCCTTCTTTTTAACGCCACCCATGATCATTGTCTGAACAGCCATTTTTGATGTAAAACGCTCATCCATTAGAAACACCTCTTTACCGGGAAAGGTTTTTTTAAGCTTTTCGATAAATGGATCAATATACCGAACAGATTCAGAAAGAGAATTGTTCATTTGACGGGGATAACCGACAACAAATGCATCAACCTTTTCTTTCACAGTATAGGCTGCCAGAAACGAAATAACTTCTGAAGAAGGAACGGTTGTTAAACTGTTGGCAATAATCTGTAAAGGATCTGTAACGGCAATGCCGGTTCTTTTTTGGCCAAAATCGATAGCAACTATTCTTCCCAAGGCAATTAAAATATTGGCAAAGGTATAAAAAATACGTAGAGACAAGGCGATGCCTTGTCTCTACGACCATTTATTATAAACAGGATAAATCCCTATTTTTTCACTTCAGAAAAATCCATTAATGAAAGACGTTTGTAGCTGTTATAACGCCATAGCGCATTTTGTTCAGCTGCAACAAACAACTCGGAAGCCTCTTTCGGGAAAGCCTTCTTCAGCGAGGTATATCTAACTTCACTGTTCAGGAAATCCTGGAATTTAGTCCAGTCGGGTTCCTTTGAATCGAGTTCAAAGGGATTCTTTCCTTCTTTTTCCAAAAGCGGATTATAGCGATACAAATGCCAGTAACCGGCATCAACTGCAAGTTTCTGCTCCTCCTGTGATTTATCCATTCCATACCTCAATCCATGATTGATACAGGGTGAGTAAGCAATGATCAGGGAAGGACCCGGATATGCCTCAGCTTCCCGCAGCGCTTTCAGATACTGATTCTGGCTGGCTCCCATGGCAACCTGCGCAACATAAACATAACCGTAGGTCATGGCCATTGCGCCAAGGTCTTTTTTCCTGACCCGCTTGCCTGATGCAGCAAATTTGGCTACAGCACCGATTGGCGTTGATTTGGAAGCCTGTCCGCCAGTATTTGAATAAACTTCAGTATCCATAACAAGTACATTCACGTTCTCACCGGATGCCAGCACGTGGTCGAGACCGCCGTAACCGATATCATAGGCCCAGCCGTCACCGCCGAAAATCCAAACCGATTTCTTGATCAGGTATTGCTGCAGATCGAGAATTTCTTTCGCAACAGGATTTTTTTCTTTTGCCAGTGCCTGCACAACCTTGAGTGATGATGCCTTTGACGCGCGAACGTCACTTTTTGACACAAGCCATTCTTTAAATGCCTCTATCGAGTTTTCTGATAATCCCGGGTTTAACGCAACACATTCCCTCATCTTTCTGTCAATCCTTGATCTCAGTTTTTCAACGCCAATGGCAATACCCAATCCGTATTCAGCATTGTCCTCAAACAGGGAGTTGGCCCAGGCCGGACCCTTGCCTTCACTATTTGTACAATAGGGAGTTGAAGGAGCAGAACCGCCATAAATGGAAGAACAACCGGTGGCATTGGCAACGATCATACGGTCGCCGAATAACTGTGTAACCAGCTTGATATAGGGTGTTTCACCGCAACCACCGCAGGCTCCCGAAAACTCAAATAACGGACGGGCAAACTGGGAATTCTTTACTGACTTATCAATTTCTACCAGTTGATCTTTATAGGTAACATTGGCTGCTACATATTCCCAATGTCCAATTTCAGCCGCCTGACTTTCGAGCGGTTTCATAACAAGGGATTTTACCTTTGAAGGACAAACCTCTGCGCAAACTCCGCAACCTGTGCAATCCAGGGGACTAACCTGTATCCGGTACTGGAGTCCTTCAAATCCTTTTCCATTTGTCTTAAGTGTAACCATTCCATCGGCTCCCTTCATTTCAGTGTCGTTAAGAAGGAAAGGCCTGATACAAGCGTGGGGACATACGAATGAACACTGGTTACACTGTATACAATTTTCAGAAATCCATTCCGGAACATTCACGGCAATACCGCGTTTTTCATACTGGGTGGTTCCTGACGGGAATGTACCATCCTCACGGCCCTTAAAAGCACTGACTTTCAGGTCATCGCCCATCTGGAGGTTCATGGGTTCAACAACATTCTTTACAAAATCAGGGATATTGCGTTTATCCACTTTCGCTTTTACCACTATTTTGGACCATTCTTTTGGAATTTCCACTTTTTCAACAGCAGCACCGCGATCGATGGCAGCAATATTCATGTTGACAATTTCCTCGCCCTTCCGGCCAAAGCTCTTGATGATGGCTTTCTTCATCTGCGTGCGTGCATCCTCAAAAGGAATTACATTGGCAATTTTAAAGAATGCAGCCTGCATAATGGAATTGGTCCTGTTACCCAGGCCGATTTCCTCGGCAATCTTTGTGGCATTGATGATATAGAACTGAATATTCTTTTCAGCAAGGATCCTTTTCACACCATCAGGAAGCCTTTCCTTTGTTTCTTCGGCATCCCAGAGACTATTGAGCAGGAATGTTCCGCCAACTTTTATACCACGAAGCATTTCATATTTGTCGAGGTAAGAAGGAACATGGCAGGCAACAAAATCAGGTGTACCAACAAGGTATGGCGAACGGATGGGTTTATCACCAAAACGAAGGTGTGAAGTCGTTACGCCTCCTGATTTTTTTGAATCGTATGCGAAATAAGCCTGTGCATATTTATCAGTTGAATCACCGATGATCTTGATGGAGTTTTTATTGGCTCCAACTGTACCATCGGAACCAAGACCATAAAATTTGGCTTCATAGGTACCCTTGTCGGAAATGCTGATTTCGGGTTTCATGGGAAGCGAAAGATGGGTCACGTCGTCCTCAATACCCAGCAGGAAATGTAATTTCGGCTTAGCCGATTGCATATTTTCAAAAACCTCAATAATCTGTACCGGAGTGGTATCTTTAGAGCTAAGACCATAACGGCCACCGATGACCAGGGGAGCATTTGGTCTTCCGTAGAAAACTTCCTTGATATCAAGATAAAGAGGGTCACCATTTGCGCCGGGTTCTTTTGTACGGTCAAGAACAGTGATTTTCTTCACGGAAGCCGGAACTACATCGAGTAAATATTTGGTGGAGAACGGACGGTACAAATGAACAACAATAACACCCGTCTTGGCGCCGCGGGCATTCAGATAATCCACAACTTCACGGGTGGTCTCGGTTACTGATCCCATGGCTACAACAATATTCTCAGCATCGGGAGCTCCAAAATACTGGAAAGGAGCATAATCCCTGCCGGTAAGTTTGGTCATTTCCTTCATGCAATCAGCTACCATATCGGGAATTACATCGTAAAATGAATTGGCAGCCTCCCTGCTCTGGAAATAAACATCCGGATTCTGGGCGGTTCCGCGGGTAACAGGATGCTCGGGATTCAAAGCCCGGTCGCGGAATTCCTGCAATGCTTTATAATCAAGTAATTTAGCCAGATCTTCCATGGCCAGCACTTCAATTTTCTGCACCTCTGCCGATGTTCTGAAACCATCGAAAAAATGAAGAAAAGGAATGCGTGATTTTATTGCTGTAAGATGCGCCACTGCTGCGAGGTCCATGATCTCCTGAACACTGCCGGTGGCCAGCATGGCAAAACCCGTCTGACGGGTGCTCATCACATCACTGTGATCACCGAAAATTGACAAAGCCTGGGCGGCCAAACTTCGCGCTGAAACATGGAGAACGGCAGGTAAAAGTTCGCCGGCAATTTTGTACATGTTGGGAATCATCAGCAGCAAGCCCTGTGAAGCAGTGAAAGTGGTACCCAGGGAACCCGACTGCAAGAGCACCGTGCAAAGCACCGGCAGCACCGGCTTCCGACTGCATTTCAACCAGCTTAACCTCTTCTCCGAATATATTTTTCTTTCCATTGGCAGCCCATTCATCAACATATTCAGCCATGGTTGAGGAAGGGGTAATGGGATAAATAGCTGCAACTTCACTAAACATATAGGCAACGTGAGCAGCAGCGTAATTACCGTCACAAGTTACAAAATTCTTAGTCGTACTCATCTTAACTCGCTTATTATTAGTATATTGTGTATTATTTTTTTAGATTAAAGGACAAAAATACAATAAATCAAAGAGTTTCTGCTATCAAATTCACAGAATCTCCCTTATTCATTTTCATTTTAAATAAATACGAATTCCGTCAGGATTAGAGGGTTGAGAAGAGGTTTGAAGGTGGGAAGGTGGAAAGGTTTGAAGGTTTAAAGGTTTGAGGTTTGAAGGTGGAAAGGTGTGAAAGTCTTTACACCTTCAGCCTTTACACCTTCAGCCTTCAGCCTTATTTCCTATTCACCGTTCATTGAAATGAGGAACTCCTCATTGGTATCGGTTTTGGCCAGCCGTTCACGCAGGAACTCCATAGCCTCTACCGGGTTCATATCGGTAAGGTACTTTCTTAATACCCATATCTTGTTCAGGAAATTTTTGTCAAGTAAAAGATCTTCACGCCTTGTACTTGAAGCCGTGATATCAATTGACGGGTAAATCCTGCGGTTTGAAAGCTTGCGGTCGAGCTGAAGCTCCATGTTGCCGGTTCCCTTGAATTCTTCAAAAATGACCTCATCCATTTTCGATCCTGTATCGGTAAGGGCTGTGGCAATGATCGTCAGTGATCCGCCATTTTCAATGTTTCTGGCTGCACCAAAGAACCGCTTTGGCTTTTGCAGTGCATTGGAGTCAACACCACCGGAAAGCACCTTGCCCGAAGCAGGTGCAATTGTATTAAATGCCCTGGCCAGACGGGTAATGGAGTCAAGCAGGATGACCACATCATGACCGCATTCTACCAGGCGTTTTGCCTTTTCAATGACAATATTGGCTACTCGTACATGCCGCTCGGCCGGTTCATCAAAAGTGGAGGATACCACCTCACCGCGCACGTTCCTGGCCATTTCGGTTACTTCCTCAGGCCGCTCATCAATGAGCAGGATAATGAGGTATGCTTCCGGATGGTTAAGGGCAAT
Source organism: uncultured Bacteroidales bacterium (assembly GCA_963808745.1). GTDB lineage: Bacteria > Bacteroidota > Bacteroidia > Bacteroidales > UBA10428 > UBA5072. The sequence continues at coordinate 244,915 of CAWEGX010000003.1, read as the reverse complement.
AGCATTGGCTATGTCCTGCAGCAATATGGTTTTACCTGTCTTGGGCTGTGCAACGATCAATCCTCGCTGGCCTTTTCCAATGGGTGAGAACATATCCACCACGCGGACAGACATATTGGTTTTTTCTCCGGGCTTGATCAGGGTAAATTTCTCGTTTGGGAAAAGAGGGGTAAGATAATCAAACGGCACCCTGTCACGAATATAATCGGGATTTCTGCCATTTATCTCAATTACCTTGATCAGCGGAAAATACTTTTCGCCTTCTTTTGGCGGACGTATTGTTCCGGTAACTGTATCGCCTGTTTTCAATCCGAATAATTTAATCTGGGATTGAGAAACATATATATCATCAGGTGAATTAAGGTAATTATAGTCGGATGAACGCAGGAAACCATAACCGTCGGGCATAATCTCAAGTACACCCTGACAGGTAATGATGCCGTCAAATTCGGTAGGCTTATCCTGTACTGGTTTTCTTTCAAAGGGAACCCGCTGTTGGTTTTCCCATTTAGGTTTTTGCTCCTGGGGAGCGGAGATCATCTGTTCTTTTTCAGGAAGCACTTCAGCACTAACATTATCTACTGCCTCTATCTCGTTTGGAACTACTTCCTCATAATCCTGATTTTTTACTAATTTTTCTTCGTCAATCATTTCTATTGTCTTATCCAGCAGCTCTTCCCTGGCTTTTGCACTGATATCCCTGTCATCAGGTTTGGCAAAATCCCTCCTTTTTCTGAAATCCTCGTGCCTTCTTTTATTATCGTTGCTATTATTCGGTCTGTTGAAAAAATTACCCCCTTCACGGGATTTATTTGGCTGGAAGGGAAGCTGTGCTGGTTTTGGTTCATCAAATGGAACATCCGCACGTACTTCAGGTTTACCGTCTGCCTTATTTTCCGGATTCAGATCAGGCCTGTCGTTTTCCTGTCTCCGGGGCCGGCGGCCCCTCCTTTTATGTTCGGGAATGTAAGGTCCTTCCGGTCTTTTATCCGACTTTTTGGAATCGGTAGCCATTATTGCCTGTTCGTCAAGGATCTTGTATATCAGATCCTGTTTTCTTAATATGTCGGCTTTCTTAACGTTTAATTGCTTTGCAATCTCCTTGAGCTCGGGCAATAATTTCTTATTAAGCTCTAAAATATCATACATAATAAAGGGTGAAATATTATTTAAAAAGAATATAAAATCGCATGAAACTATATATTACGCTTGCAGGTAAATACCATACCAGGTATGCAAAAAGGTACTGTAATTAAGCTAAGATGGAATTTTAAAAGGGATTACTCGTGCAATATTACTTAATTCATTACAAATACCAAAGCAAAAGATAAATTATTTTTCTTTCAGTATAATACAAAAATTATTATAACTTTAGTTGCCCATACCAAATCCCACTTCAATGAGACAATTAAAAATTGTCAAGCAAGTTACCAATCGTGAAACACCTTCTCTCGATAAGTACCTTCACGAAATTGGGAAGGTTGAACTTATCTCTGCAGAAGAAGAGGTAAGCTTAGCCAAAAAAATCCGTAATGGGGATGAAGAGGCCCTGAACAAACTGATCAAGGCAAACCTGCGATTTGTAGTTTCAGTTTCCAAACAATATCAGAACCAGGGACTAAGTCTTCCCGATCTCATTAATGAAGGTAATGTTGGTTTAATTAAAGCGGCCCAGCGTTTTGATGAAACACGGGGATTCAAATTTATTTCGTATGCGGTATGGTGGATCCGCCAGTCAATCCTGCAGGCCCTGGCTGAACAATCGAGGATCGTAAGGCTGCCCCTGAATAAAATAGGATCCATCAACAAGATCAACAAAACCTTTTCAGAACTTGAACAACTGTTTGAACGGGAACCCTCTGTGCAGGAAATTGCAGATATACTTGAAATGGCTCCCTCCGATGTGAAGGAAGCGATGAAAAGTGCAAGCAGGCATGTTTCCATGGATGCTCCCATAAAGGATGACGAAGACATTACCCTGTATGATGTGCTGCTGAGCAAGGATGCAACAAGTCCCGACAAAGGCCTCCTCACCGATTCCCTCCGCAAGGAGATCGAAAGGGTATTATCGATCCTTACTTATCGCGAAGCCAATATTATCCGCTTATATTTCGGATTGAACAATAAATACCAGTATACACTGGAGGAAATCGGGGAAGAGTTCAATCTCACCCGCGAACGGGTCAGACAAATTAAGGAAAAAGCCATAAAACGCCTCAAAAATGCTACCCGCTGTAAACTGCTGAAGACCTACCTCGGTTAGAAAGTTTTTTCTATTTTTGTCCCTTACACATATTAGTCTGTACAATGGGTCGATATATTGCACCGTCGCTGCTTGCGGCAAATTTCGCCAATCTGCAGCACGCAGTTGAATTAGTCAATCAAAGTGAAGCTGACTTTGTTCACCTGGATATCATGGATGGACAGTTCGTACCCAATATTTCATTTGGTATGCCTGTTATACAGGCAATTAAAAAGATTGCCCAAAAGCCTCTCGATGTTCATCTCATGATCGTTCATCCGGAAAGATATTTTGAAAAATTCAAACAATCAGGGGCAGATTGGCTCACCGTCCACATGGAAGCATGCAGGCACCTTCACAGGGCTTTGCAGGAAATCAGGGAACTTGGTATGAAAGCCGGTGTTGCACTCAATCCACATACCCCTGTCTCATCCCTTGAAGAGATCATCACGTTTACCGACCTTGTCCTCATTATGTCGGTTAACCCGGGCTTTGGCGGACAGGAATTTATAGAGACCTCGTACGAAAAAATCCGTAAGACAAAAAAACTTATTGTGTCCTCCGGTTCAGGAGCACTGATCGAAGTGGACGGCGGTATTGGTGCGAATAATGCAGGCAAGCTGTTTGAGGCCGGTGCAGACATCCTGGTGGCAGGTACAACTGTCTTTCATTCACCCGACGCACTGAAGACAATACATGAACTAAAAACGGCTGGTTTGTAATCATATCTCGATGATCCCGCTGATCCCGCCGATCACTTTGTCTTTGCCGGGCATTTTTTCTCGCTGATTTTCGCTGATTTCGCAGATTATATGAATCATTTCTCTGAAATTGGTCAAATCGAATGCAATGAGATTTCTTTGTGATCTCTTGGCGCTCTTAGCGTAAACCTTGGTGCACTTTGCGTTTAATTTTTTACATGCTCTCAAAATTACCTTACTTGTTCTCTCAATTGTTTTTTTGACCTTTTGTCGTTAGGATTTTGATTATTATTTTTATTTGGAATAAATTAATATAGTTAAGGGCAATATAATTATCATTATTTCATACTTTTGAAAATACATTATTTAAAGCTAAATGAACCAAATCCAATTTGATTTGGTTTATGCGTTATTTCCAAGTATTCATTCCGGTAAAGCTTTTTAGTGCGGGATTTGTGTTGACTAAAAATATTGATCATGGGTAAGATTACCCAATTTTTTAGAAAGTTATTTATTGCATCAGGAAAGCCGGCAAAACACAATTTGCCGGGTGGACATCATAGGCTCGAACGTATTTTGCTACGTACACTGATCGATAATTTACCTGATTTTATATATGTAAAAGACACTGACTGCCGCATTATTGTTGCCAACAAATCTTGTGTTGAATTTATGGGATATACAAACGAATCCCAGATAATTGGCAAAACAGACCTGGATATTTTTACGGATGAAAATGGACATTGCGGATTTGCACAGGACCTTTCCGTGGTGCAAAACGGTCAACCTATTCTTAATCACGAAGAAGAATTTGTTGATGCACTGGGAGTCCGCCGATGGCTGTTGACGTCAAAAATTCCAATTTATGATGAACGCGGAAAAATATCAGGACTGGTTGGCCTCAGGCACGACATTACCATCCGTAAACAAATTGAATTTGAATTAAAGGAAAGCGAACGGAATCTCATCAAACAAAATACTGAATATCACACTCTTAATGACGAATACCTTGCCTTGAATGAGGAGCTTACCGAAAGCTTTAACCACATTCAGAAAATGAATAGTGAGTTAATCACTGCTAAAAACAAGGCGGAAGAATCCGACAATCTGAAATCGGCATTTCTCGCCAATATGAGCCACGAGATCCGAACCCCACTGAATGCTATCCTGGGCTTTTCCGGGTTGCTCAGAGATGTATCTGACAGCAGGGATAAAACGGATGAATATGTAGAAATTATTGAATCGAGCGGACAGCAGTTATTGAATATTATTGATGATATCCTTGAAATATCAAAAATCGAAGCCGGGCAGATCAATATTTCGCCCGAAACCATTAATATCAACAAGGTCATGCGGGAATTGTACCAGCTTTATTCCAAACAGGCTGAATTGAAGGACCTGAAACTATTGTTGCTTGATGATTACAGGAATGAATTTTATACACTTACAGACGAGAACCGCCTTAAGCAAGTCATGTGCAATCTCTTAAATAATGCAATAAAGTTTACCTCTGCCGGAAAAATTCAATTCGGATATGAAATTGAAGAAGATGATATACGGTTTTATGTAATCGATACCGGGATTGGTCTGTCAGAGGAAGACCGTTCCATTATTTTTAAGCCTTTTCGCCAGGTTGAAACCGGATCTGCCCGAAGCTATGGTGGAAATGGATTGGGACTTTCCATTTCCAAGGCACTGGTTGAAAGGCTGGGGGGATCACTTTCAGTGGAATCCGAACCCATGAAGGGTTCTTCGTTTTCATTTACAATTCCTTACATCCGGTGTGCTACTCCCTCACCTATCGGAGAAACATCAGATGAAGAAGTTAAGAACAATCACTGGGATCACTTTACGATCCTTGTAGCAGAGGATGAGATGTTCAACTATTCCTATATTGAGGAGATCCTTAACCACACAAATGTACAGATATTGCATGCATGGGATGGCAAGGAAGCCGTTGAGTTTGTCCGACGGCACCCGGAAATCTCACTGGTTCTTATGGATATTAAAATGCCTGAAATGGACGGCTATACAGCCGCCCGGCTGATTAAAAAAATGAGGCCCCGGTTGCCGGTCATAGCACAAACGGCTTACGCCATGTCAGAAAACCGGGAAAATGATTCTCAGGCCGGGTTTGATCATTACATCTCCAAACCTGTTTCACATAACTTCTTTATGAAAATATTGGGATATTATTTAAGTTAGGGACTGGGACCAGGGACCAGGGACAAGCAAAATCCCACAGGAGATTGACTGTTGGTATAATTAAGGGACCAGGGACAAGCAAAAGCAATCCTGCCAGGGATTGACTGTAGGTAGAAAAGCGGACGATTACACCAAAATAATAATAGACTTTAGCTGCAAAATAACCTGCTCACAGGACGTAATTCAGAGAATAATCCGTGAGAAAAATTCGCTCCAAAGAAAAGGAAGCTTTAGATTAAAAATGTAGATTTGTATAACTACCAGTTACATTGAGAACACTCTTTTTGAAAACAGCAACTTCTATATAGCCAGTTTAATGCAGACAAATGTCAGATTGTCGGGCCTTTGTAATATGCATCCGGAAAAATTTCAGCCTTATCAATCCGGGGTGAGGACTTCTTTCAGAAACTATAATATCAGGTTTAACATCATTTTAAAGAAGTATAATATTATGAAACGATTCATTTGTGCTGTTGCTCTAATGTCGGCATGGATCTATGGAACACATGCACAGCAAAATGTTACTCGCATCTCTGATGTGATTTATGACCATAAGGACGGATTGGCATTTGTATTCGATATCATCAAACCTGAAAAACAAAACGGAGCTGCAATCCTTTACATTTTAAGCGGTGGATGGGTATCCAGGGCTGCTTCAACCATGAGTACCGAATCGTATCAGCAATTTACCGACAAGGGTTATACAGTATTTGTAATTTCTCATTGCTCCCAACCCAGGTATAATGTTTCTGAAATCATTGCAGAGGTTCAGCGTGCCGTCCGTTTTATCCGCTTTAATGCCGACAAATACGGTATAGATCCTTACAGGCTGGGGATAGAAGGTCATAGCGCGGGGGCACATCTGTCTATTTCAGCGGCAGTTTTTGGCATGGATGCTATCCCTGAACAAGAATATCGCAGGATTCATTCAGTTCCTGCTGACCAGAAGGTTGACCCTGTCGAGTTAGTGTCAAGTAAGGTTCAGGTAGTGGCCTGCTTCTATCCTCCGACCAATTTTGTGAATTACATCGACAAAAACACGAACTGGTTCGACTTCCCAATGGTCAGAAATGTCTCCACCAATGGTTCCTTTATTGCCACACCTGAAAGCAAAAGGGAGTTCCAGAATGAGGCTCTCAAATCTATTTCTCCCTATTTCTTTGTTTCGGAAAAAACCCCACCTATCTGTATTATACATGGAACAGCTGACACGCTGGTACCCTTCAGTCAGTCTGTATCATTTATTGCAAAGCTGATGGAGTATAATACTCCTTATCTCTTTGTCCCCAGAGAAGCTAAAGGGCATGGCTGGCAAACTGATTCAGTGGACAATAGTGCGATAAACAAATGGTTTGATAAATATCTTCTGAATAATTAATTCTATACAAGGATAAGACCTATAATTCATAAAAAGAATCGAATCCGTTTTACTAAACAGAAATTAAATAGCCATGAAGAAAGGTTTGCTTTTTTTAACTGTTTTATTACTCTGTTTACCAAATATTTATGGTTCGGGTAACGTAAAGCGGTTATCAGATGTTGTTTATGACCACAGGGATGGCGCAGCACTGGTGATGGATGTACTTGTACCTGAGAAACAGAATGGAATAGCAGTTTTCAGACTGGTAAGCGGGGGGTGGATGTCATTCAATGCCGCATATTATAAGGCGGATGATTTTAAAGCCTTTACGGATAAAGGAATAACCGTTTTTTTAGTATCACATGGTTCAAAGCCAAGGTACAAGGTGCCTGAAATTATTGACCAGCTTCAACGAGCCATCCGGTATGTCCGGTATAATGCCAAAACTTTCGGAGTTGATCCAAACCGGTTTGGTGTTATGGGCGCCAGTTCCGGCGGACACCTCTCTTTATCCCTGGCCGTATTCGGAAAGGACAGGGTATCCGACACAGATTACAGGCGTGCGCATTCGCTTAGTAACGAAGACATTGTTGATCCGGTAAACCTGGTATCAAGCCAGGTGCAGGCTGTTGCCTGCTTTTTCCCGCCTGCGAACCTGGTCAGTTATAACCATCCTGATTCTACATTTGCTGATTTTCATAATGTATCCATTTTCGTTGATGCATTTGGTATTACGAAAAATATGACTGGAGATCAGAAGAAGGAAATATTCAGGCTATCATCACCTTATTTCTTTATCAATCAGTCTACTCCGCCAATATTGATATTCCAGGGAACCAAAGATCTGCTGGTGCCATACTCCCAGGCTGTAAGTTTTATTGAGAAGCTGAAAGAAAATAATGTTCCCTGCGAACTTATAACAAAGGCGGGGGCTGCTCATGGCTGGCCATATAACAAAGCGGATGATCTGGAAATGATCAAATGGTTTGAAAAGTATCTTTCAAAAAGCAAACCAGATTAACAGGATTATGAATAATTTTATAAATGACCACAGCATGGAGCTAATGAAAAATATTTTGTCCCCGGTATTTTTAATCATCTCATTGGTGTTTATAAATATTCATCAGTTGTACAGTCAAAATGAACTGTCGTCAAGGATAGAATTTCTAAATGCTCCTGTACTTTATAAGGAAGGCGGTAAGACTTATCAGCAGGTTGTTGCAAGTTATCAGTCAGAAAATCCGGGAAAGATTAGTTTCACCAGTGAAGGGAAAGAACTATTGAGAGCGAACCTTCAAAAAGGAGAAAACCGGTTTTTGCTCACATTCCCTGCAGTCAGCAAGCCCAGGAAGGTTCTGATTTCTGCAAAAGTCGATAACAGACCGGCAGACAAATATCCTGTAACCCTTGTTCCGACTAAAAAATGGGAAATTTATTTTGTTCAGCATTCCCACACCGATATCGGCTATACACGTCCTCAGTCGGAGATCCTTGCGGAGCATATGCGCTATATCGACTATGCCCTGGATTATTGTGATCAGACAGACAATTTGCCAGATGATTCTAAATTCAGGTGGACTTGCGAATCCGCGTGGGTTACCAGGGAATACCTTCGTACACGGCCATCTTCACAAACAGAGCGATTATTAGAAAGAATAAAAGAAGGACGAATTGAAGTAACCGGCATGTATGTAAACATGGCAGAAATTTCAGACGAGAATCTGATGTATGATTTTCTTCAGCCCTTAAAGGAGTTTAACAAACTGGGTATTCCGGTGAAGACAGCCATGCAGAATGATGTAAATGGGATAGCCTGGTGTATGCCCGATTACTTTAAAAACACGGGAGTCAAATACCTTATCATGGGGATAAACGAAACCAGATCGGTCAGACCTTTTGACAAGCCAACTGCTTTCTGGTGGGAAGCCCCTTCAGGAGCAAGAATGCTTGCATTCCGGGCAGATCATTATATGACCGGTAATTTTTTTGGTCTTGATAGTAAAGCTGTTCAACCCGAAAAAATGTTATGGCACCTTGCCGATCTGGATAACAGGGATTACCCGTTCGATCGGATAAGTATTCAGTTCTCAGGATACTTTACCGATAATGCACCTCCTTCAACCGCAGCCTGCGAAATCGTAAAACAATGGAATGCCAAATATGAATCTCCGAAACTCAGACTGGCCGTGGCGGGTGAGTTTATGGAATATGTTGAAAAGAACTATGCTGAGAAATTGCCTGTTTACCGGAATGCCTGGCTCGACTGGTGGACCGATGGATATGGTTCTACATCGCGGGAAACCGCTGAAATCAGAAAAACCCAAAATATGAAACAGGTTGACGAAGGACTCTTAGCAATGGTCTCCATGATGGGTGGGGAAATGAGTCCTTCTCTTGAATCCCGTATAGATCATATCAGCGAAAGTGCTATTTTCTTCGATGAGCATACCTGCGGCGCAGATGAAAGCATGAGCAACCCCTTTTCGGAAAATTCAACAAAACAATGGCTCCAAAAAGGAGCTTATGCCTGGGAGGCCCTCAAGAAGGTGACCTTACTGAATGAAGAGGCTTTGGCCCGTTTCCAGCAATTCCTTAAAAAGGCTGACTTCCCCGTTATTTATGTTATGAATTCGATGGGTTGGCCTCGTTCCGGACATGTCAATCTGTTTATTGACAATGAAATTATTCCGATCAATAAGAAAGTTAGGATTATTGACCTTTCGACCGGAAAAGAGACGCCATCTCAAATTCTGGGCAGACGTAATGAAGGCGCCTATTGGGTACTTGAAGTAAGTGATGTCCCCGCATTAGGATATAAGGCGTTTAAGATTGAATTGAGGGATGATCCGGCACCCATAGAAACTGAAGCAGATTCAGATACAGAAGTGCTGGAGAATAGCTTCTATAAATTAATAATCGATAAATCGACAGGAGCCATAAGCAGTCTTTTCGACAAAGATATGGAACAGGAACTTATGGATCCAAAGAATACCTATCACATCGGACAGCCTGTACGGGAGACATCGGAAAAACGTGACGTCTCTCCGTTTATGCGGACCACGGTGTCAAATGTTAAGATTGAAAAAGGGATTAACGGGGCTGTATGGGAAAGTGTAAAAATATCCTCCGATTTGGATGGTTTTGAAAAAGGAACCCAGGGTGAACCCAAAGGAATAGACCTTGAAATCCGTCTTTACAAAAACGTAAAGAAAGTTGAGTTTAAATATTTGGCGTCGTAAAATGATACTAACGGAACCCGAAGCATTGTATGTTGCCTTTCCGTTCTCCCTACCCTCCTCCAGAATCATTTTTGAGACGATTGGAGGAATACTTACCCAGGGACAACAATTACCGGGATCTTCTTCAGACTGGAATGCAGCACAGAATTTTGTTGCGGTGCGAGGAAAGACAGGGCAGATAATCGTTGTCAGCAACGAGATCCCATTATGGCAATTCAGTGATTTTAACATGGGCAAGTTTGAGCGTTACCCGAAGCCAGGCAAAACCTGGCTCTATTCATGGGTAATGAACAACTACTGGTTCACTAATTTCAGGGCTTACCAGGAAGGAGCTTTCAGCTGGGGCTACCAGCTTACATCAACAACTGATACCACCAGCACTTACGCTACAAAGTATGCCTGGGGCGAAAGGAATACATTTCCGACACGGACTTTTCCGGCAGGTGCAAACGAGTTAATAACAGCATCATTACAGACACTCAATATCACTGGCTCCTCAAATGCCCTTCTGGTTAACAGCCGACCAGCATTCAAAGGAAACGGTGCAATCCTTCTTCATTTCCGGGAAGTGGAAGGATTACCGGCCGATGTTAAATTGTCTTCGACAATTCCTGACCGCCCTATCAGACAAATGACTGAGGTGAATGTTGTTGGACACCAGGTTGGAGAAGCGATTTCATCAATACAGTTAAAACCATATGAAGTAAGATTCATTGAAGTTGAGTTTTAAACAGGGAACAAGATTCAATTCTAACGATTATAAGCGGGCTAAATATGAAAATCCCTTTTGTTAAAATACTACTAATCAGTATATGTGCAACCATCTTTGATGTTGGCTGCGATACAGTACAGACTAATAAGAAGCAAACTTTGGGAAATAATGAACATATTCCGGTTAACGGGGAAATGTTCTATACGCTTTACATCCAGGGAATAACTGACTCCATTGCCCGTCAATATAAATCTCTTGGAGTAACAAGCGTTGAAAGTTATGTTACATGGGAAACGTGTGAAAAAGCGGTGAAGGAAAGTGGGACTGGTCTGAATGGGACTCAGTTGTTGTCGTGCTGAAAAAAAATAAAATTAAATGGGTACCCTTCCTCATTTTGGGACCGGCATACTCAACCCCGGACTGGTTCCGGTCATGGCAAGGAACACTTCCCATGCCGTTGTCTGGAACATGGCCGATAGTAAAATAGAATCACTCTGGAATCCTAACCTGCCGAAATGGATCGATCGTTTTATTAAAGGCTTTCTGCAGACCGATACAAGGATTCCGGTGTTATCGAGTCTGTGCTTCTTGGCATCCAGGGAGATTTCGGGGAAGCCATTTATTCTGTGTTTGGAGGCGGATGGACTTTTGATATTCCGGGTATTTATCACAATCATCCGGGATATCTGGTGCGATGATCCCTATGCACTGGCCGATTTCCGGAATTATATCGAGGCAGCGGTACATTTCCTTGGATAAGCTTAACAAAGCATGGGGGACTAGCTATACAGACTTCAATACAATTGATTTTCCGGGAAGAAAAGATACATCTGGATCAAGTTTGAAAACAATGGTTCAATCCGGTAATCCCGATGCTCGTCGTCAGCTGGATTGATTTTATTGACTGGTACAGGGGAGCAATGACAAAATGGGCAGACTGTGGATGGGTACTACCAGGAAGTACTTTCCCGAATACGCCGATCTATCTTTGCACCGGGGGCGATGTCAAGACCCCATTCGGGTCAAACTTTGCCGAGCAAACAAGGGTTGCTGCAAAGCATGGCGCAGGTGTCCGGATCACAAACGAAGCTTCAGATTATAAGACCAATTTTTCGTATACCGGATGGGTGGCATCAGCCGGAAAACATTATAATACCTTCTTTGGATTTGAACCGGCCGGGGAGGAAAATGAAAACGGCATAGTTGCCCGGATTTACAATGCCACAGCTTCAGGAGCAAATCAACTTTTCGATTATCCAAGCAATGTTTCCTCTTCAAAGAATCGGATAGATGTGCAACAGAAACATCTTAAATACCTGTTTCATGTTGCTGAGCCGATAGTACCGGTTGCACTCTGGTATCCGAATGTTTCACTCACCCTGAAATGGGGCGGATTCCTTGAAAAATCGGCTCTATTCAGAGACTATACAGATTTTGATTTCATGGATGAAACCATGCTTGGCACGGGTGCCCTGGATCAACACAAAATCCTTGTGATTATTCAGGGAGATGTCATGGAAACTACAGATGCCACCCGTATTGCTGATTGGGTCAAAAAGGGTGGTCATGTCATCGTCATGGATGTTCCGAGATTCGAGAGTGTTGAAGCAACTCCTGAACCAGAAAAAATCCTGTTTGGGAAAGATTGAAACGGTGAATCTATGAACGGTAAGGGCCGGATCATGCAGGGTCAGTGACTGGAACGGACTTTCGGAAGTACTCGGCAAGACCATGTCTGAAGTTGAAACTTCCGGTATGCGATCTCACCCGGCGATAGCATTTTTACAACCCAAATCGGAAAGGAACGGTGGTTTTTTCTGAATACCACCGCCAAATCATCTGTTGTCAGAATCATACTCCCGGATAGTACGTACAATGCAACAATTAAGCAGGAACTATCACAGAAGTCAACCTATGAAAAACATTATCAAGATTTTCTTTACTTGTTACCCTTATCACATCATCCTGCCATAATGCCGATGTTACCCGGTACGTTGATCCGAACATAGGAGGGGTAGCCACTTTGCTGACAACAAAAAATCCAACGGTGCATCGTCCCCACAGCATGGTGCGGGTATTTCCTGTTACCAAACCCGGGCTGAATGACCGGTATCTGAGTGACAAAATTTATGGATTTGCCTTGAATATGCCTGCTTACCGAATGGGACATGTTACCGAACTGATGCCAACCAGTGGAAAACTCATTCTTAACAGGAATGAATATGCCGCATGGTATGACCACGATCAGGAAGAAGTACATCCCTGGTACCACAAAGTTCTGCTTGAAGATTCTAATATTGATGCTGATTGGACAACAACCGAAAGGGCTGTAATCTACCGGTTTAATTTCAACAGGAAAGATTCATGCAACATCATCTTCCGTTCGGATCAAAATGCCTCTTTTAAAGTTACCGGAAAAAATGTCATTGAAGGATGGGAGGAATTTGAGAAAACACGGCAATATTTCCATGCCGAATTCAGCCAGCCATTTGACCAGATCAGGTTCATTCAAATCCGAAAAAATAATGCCGGTAACCGAAATTGCCGGAAATGAAGTTGGCATATTTGTCACTTTTATATCTCCTGAAAAACCCGTTGAGGTCAGCATTGGAATCTCGTACATTGATGAACGACAGGCTGCAACAAATCTTCAAAAAGAATCAAATGCCAAGAACTTTTGAATCCATCAAAGATGAGGGTCATAGATATCTGGGCAAATGAACTGGGAAAAATTATAGGTCGAAGGGGGAACCGATCGTCAGAAACGGATCTTTTACACATCGCTTTACCGTGCCAGTGAGCGGATGGTCAATATTTCGGAATATGGCCGGTATTACAGTGGTTATGATGGGAAAGTCCATGAAGATGAAGGCCGGCCTTTCTATGCTGACGACTGGCTTTGGGACACCTATCGAAGCCTTCACCCGCTGATGCTAATTCTTAACCCTGATCAACAGGCAGATATGGTTGATTCGTACATCCGGATGTATGAACAAAGCGGCTGGATGCCGGGATTTCCGCAGTTTTATGGCGATTTTCCGGCCATGATCGGGTTCCATTCTGCAGCTTTAGTCTGGGATACTTATCAAAAAGGAGTAACAGATTTTGATGTTGAAAAAGCCTATGAAGGATTGAAGAAGAACGCGATGCAAGCCACCATGTTGCCCTGGAGAATAGGTCCTCAATGTTCGCTGGATAGTTTTTACCTGGAGAATGGCTGGTATCCTGCACTTCCTGAAGACAGCACTGAATCGGTAAACGATGGTCGATGGCTTTGAAAAGCGCCAGGCGGTTGCCCTTACCCTGGAACATAGTTACGACGACTGGTGCCTGGCTCAATTGGCAAAAGCTCTCGGGAAAAATGACGATTATGATTATTTCCTGAAGCGATCGAAAAATTATAGAAATGTTTTTAATCCTGAAACCGGCTTTTTTGCCCCCAAAATGGCAAATGGCAAATGGGTTGAACCGTTCGATCCTCAACTATCCGGAGGAACTGGCAGCCGTTCATACTTTGCCGAAAACAATGCCTGGACCTGGAACTTCAGTGTGCAGCAGGATATTCCTGATCTGATTCATCTTTTGGGAGGAAAAGAGGCTTTTGTTAAACGGCTGGATGCACTATTTAATGAACCTACCCATATCTCAAAATGGCAGTTCATGGGACAATTTCCTGATGCAACCGGTTTAAACGGAATGTTTGTGGCCGGGAACGAACCATCGTTTCATATTCCCTATCTGTATAATTATGCCGGACAACCCTGGAAAACACAACGAAGAATCCGCGAAATCATGGATATGTGGTTTGACGATCGTCCGCTGGGGATTCCCGGTGATGAGGATGGAGGCGCACTTTGTTCCTGGTACGTTTTTTCAGCCATGGGCTTCTACCCGGTTACACCCGGAAGTGGAATGTATGCAATTGGCAGCCCATTTTTTAGTTCCGTCAGAATTCAGGTCCCCGATGGCAAAACATTCTCCGTAGCTGCAAAAAACTGCTCGAAAAAGAACAAATACATACAATCGGCAACACTAAACGGAAAAGAGCTAAACAGTCCATTTATCCGTCATACCGATATCATTCAGGGAGGTAAACTTCAACTGGTTATGGGCGATCGCCCAAATAAGTCCTGGGGAACGGAACCGGTGATTGTTCCGAATGAATAATCCTAAAATATATAATTATGAAATCACATTCAACTAACACCCTGATGATCATCATTTTCTGGATAATTTGTTTCCCCTGTTTGTCGTTCAGCCAGGAAAAAGATAAAGTTTCTTCGGGTATAACCGGTGCCGCACCTCAGAAAGATACGATCCAGGTAGTCGGGCATGCACACATGGATATGAACTGGCTATGGACTTATTCGGAAACCATGCAGATGTGCAATGATAACCTCAGACAGGCTGTGGCATTTATGAAGGAATTTCCGGATTACACCATGGTGCAAAGCCAGGCTGCGGTTTATAACTTTGTCGAAGAAGTTGACCCTCCTTTATTTGAACTTATCAAAAAGTATGTAAAGGAAGGGCGGCTTGAACCTGTCGGTGGCATGTGGACCGAAGGGGATCAGAATCTTCCGTCAGGCGAGGCAATCAGCCGATCCTTTCTTTTAGGTCAGCGTTATTTTCAAAGCCGTTTTGGGCAAATGGCAAAAATTGGATGGCTGCCGGACGACTTTGGGCACATATCGCAAATGCCACAGATTCTTAAGCTGGCCGGTTGCGACTATTTTTATTTTCACCGTTGCAAGCCATACCTGGGAACATTCTGGTGGATGGCCCCCGACTCCTCCAAAGTTCTATGTTATGCAAATGATACCTACAATGGGGATATAACCCCGGAACTGAAGAATGAGATCAATAAATTTTCACCCGAAAAACGCCGGATCCTTCAAATTACGGGGGTTGGCGATCATGGCGGTGGCCCAACCCGTGCAAACATCGACATGGTGCACCAACTCGATAAAACACCTGGTTACCCTTCTGTAAAATTCACCACAGCAAGTGATTTTTTCAAAAAGGCAGCCAAAGAGATGGATGGCCGCCCGGTCCACCGGGGTGAAATGCAATTTATATTTGAAGGATGTTACACCAATGTGGCTGATATTAAAGCAGGCAACCGGAACAGTGAAAATGCCCTTTACAGCAGCGAATTCTTCAACACCCTACGCTGGCTCAATGGTGACAAATATCCTGCTGAAGCCTTTCATGAACTCTGGACTAACTGTAGCATTCAACCAGTTTCACGACATACTTCCCGGATCGGCAATCAATGAAGCCAATAAGGAAGCCATTGCCCGATACAGTGAAGTCCTGCGTAAAACAACCGAACTGCGTAATAATGCCTTCCGAAGGATGGCCGATGAGGTAAAATTCCAGACCGGCATGGGACAACCTGTGGTTGCTTATAACCTTCAGCCTGTAAGCCGGAAAGCTATAATTGAAGCAAATGTCTATTCACACGAAGAACCAGTAACGGCAAAACTGGCAAACTGGGGCGATTTTTACAGTTCAAATAAAATAATTGTTGTAGATAAAGGACAAGGTGCTGTTCCGACTGTTCTGGTGCGTGATGCTTCTGGTAAAACCTACCCGGCGCAGATCGTATGGGGAAAATGGACACCTCCGGGATTTACCTCAAAAGTTCAGTTTATTGTAGATGACATGCCGGCAGGTGGCTACAAGACTTTTTATATCGATATGGCCAAACCGGGTGAATATAATGAAACCATTCCATTCAAAAACAATACATTCGAAACGGATTTTTTCAATATTAAGTTCGATATGAAGACGGGTGCGATAGTCAGTCTTTATGACAAACGTTCAAATAAAGAATATGTAAAAGAGGGCGGGCAGCTTAACAAACTCAGGATTTACCTCGAAGACAAAAAAGGAGGGATGAAATCATGGACAATCAATAAAATTGTCAAAGAAGAGGATGTTAAGAATGTTGAAAGCGTGAAAGTTGTTGAGAATGGCCCGGTAAGAGCCTGTGTTGAAACCGTCGAAACCTGGGGAAATTCAAGGTTTATCGTACGCACTTACATTTACCGTTCTTATCCGCGTATCGATTATAACATGGAAGTACACTGGCTGGAAACAGGCAGTGATTCCACTGATTCTCCCATGTTAAGAGCCCTTTTCCCCTTGCAATTCAAAATCCAAGGTTTTATTGCCAGGTTCCGTTTGATGTGGTAGAAAGACCGATTGATGGAAAAATCAACGGAAAAGAGACACCCTCATACCTGAAGTCGCAATCAGATATATACGGAGTTACACCGGAAAAGAATGACGGACAGGAAGTCCCGGCCCAGAAATGGGTAGACGTGACTGACGGACAAACAGGCATTGCCCTTTTAAACAATACAAAATATGGTCATTCATACCATAATGGCGATTTAAGGATTACCCTGATGAGGTCTGCCGGTAATCCCGATATATATCCTAATCTTGGAAAATTCATCATCAGCTATGCCCTGTATCCCCATTCGGGAGACTGGAAAAACGGTGTCTGGGCCGAAGGTGATGATTTCAATGTGCCTGTTTATGCAGCTGAACCACCATCCCTGGCTCTTGTTAAAACGCACTCCATCACGCCCTGAAGAAGAATCATTTTTTTCTGTTTCCCCGGCCAATGTGGTAATGACAGGAATGAAACAGTCAGAAGAAGGTGAGGAGTTGATCGTAAGGTTGGTGGAGGTGGAAGGGAAAGAGACTGCAGCCACGATCAAACTGCCAATCAATGCAAATTCGGTTCGCCGGCTTGATTTGATTGAATTTCCCCTTAAAAATGCTGTATCTCCCACGATTCAGGGGAAATCAGTCACTATAAAACTGAGACCTCATGAAATAGTTACTCTTGGAATTAAGTAAATTCAATCCACATCACATATCTGGTTTTACCGGTTTAAAATTCAACATTATGAAACGAAGTGAAATCAATCAGATATTAAAAAATGCAAAAGCATTTATGGCTGAAAAACAATTTATGTTACCCCCATGGGCATACTGGGAGTGTGGCTGACTGGAAAAAAAACAAGGAGGATGCCCGGGAAATTATCGATAATATGCTGGGATGGGACATTACCGATTTCGGTTCAGGGGATTTCTATAATCGGGGCTTGTTTTTATTTACCATCCGTAACGGAAAATTCAATGTGGATAAAAAGACTTACGCTGAAAAAATAATGATTGTAGAAGAAAACCAGGAAACACCCATGCATTATCACTGGAGCAAAATGGAAGACATTATCAACCGCGGAGGAGGCAACCTTGTCATTGAACTGTTCAATTCCACACCCGGATAGCAGAGTTCGATACAACACCTGTTCATTTTAAAACTGATGGAATATCCACGGACGGTTGAAGCAGGTGGCAAAGTAATACTCACCCCAGGTGAAAGCATCTGTCTTGAGCAGGGCATGTATCACCGGTTCTACGGTGAACCGGGAAAAGGGAAAGTACTGGTAGGTGAAGTCAGCATGGTAAATGATGATGCAGCGATAACTGCTTTTATGAATCCATCGGACGGTTTCCGGTGATTGAGGAAGATGCTGAACCTTTGCACCTGCTGGTGAATGATTATTCCAGGTTTCTTTAATTTTTTATCCCGGATACTGAATTATGAAAAATAAAACAATTGTCTCAGGAGTTGGATGCTGCCTGGTGGATCTTTTATTCAAGGATATTGATTTTGAAGGCGACACATTCCGTCCCTTCATGTCGTTAAGACGCGGGGACGGCAGGCTTAACTCCCGGTCATCTTGTTTTTAATGAAGAATTTGCAGAATTTGCCGGGGAGCCTCTTGAAACCGTTGTAAACAGAATTACCGGGGGAAGACCGCCTGATAAACGGAACATCGGAGGGCCATCAATCGTTTCATTGATCCATGCTGCGCAATTAACTGATCAGGAACATTTTGAAATCAGGTTTTATGGTCGCGGAGGCAATGATGATGCCGGTAAATATCTGCTTTCATCGCTTCAAAAAACCCCGCTTGTTCTTCATTACTTTAAACTTACCGAAAACATTACCCCTTCAACCGTTGTTCTTTCTGATCCACGATACAACAATGGCCACGGCGAACGGATTTTTATCAATTCCATCGGCGCTGCCTGGGACTATAAACCGGATGATCTGGATGAAGATTTTTTCAATTCAGATCTTGTTGTTTTTGGCGGGACTGCGCTTGTTCCTTCAATTCATGATCATCTTACCGGATTATTGGAAAGGGCCAAATCAAATGGGTGCGTGACCATTGTCAATACCGTTTTTGACTTCAGAAATGAAAAATTAAATCCTGACCAGAAATGGCCATTGGGGAATAGTGAAGATAGTTATCAATACATCGATTTGCTTATTACTGATCAGGAAGAAGCTTTGCGCCTGAGCGGTGAAACCATCTGTAAATGCAGCGATACGGTTTTTCGTGGATAGAAAAGTTTCTGCACTCATTATCACCAACGGACCCAAAAACATTTCCGTTTTCTCAGATGGTCGTTTTTTTCAACCGCTTGCTTTAGCTGAATTGCCTGTTTCGCAAAAGATCGTTGATGAGTTGAAATACAATAAAAACGGGGATACCACCGGTTGCGGCGATAATTTCACAGGCGGGGTCATTGCTTCCATCGTAAATCAAATGCAGAACGGGGTTAAACATCCTGACATATTTGAAGCGAGCAGCTGGGGAGTAGTTTCAGGAGGATTCGCCTGTTTCTATATGGGCGGTACCTGGTTCGAACAGAAACCAGGTGAAAAGCTGACAGAAATACTACCTTATTTTGAGTCATATGTCAGGCAGATCAGGGGTTGACAACCAAAAGATTGTAATTTTTGGTGCGGGTAAAATCGGCCGATCATTTATCGGGCAGCTTTTTGGCTGCGGCGGTTATCAGGTTGTTTTTATTGATATAAATCAAACAATTGTTGACGGACTTAACCAGAAAGGAAGCTATAGGGTTATCATTAAAGGCGAAAAGGAAGAAGAGATTACTGTCCCCAATGTGCAAGCTATTTCTGCAATGGAAAAGGAAAAGGTAATTGAAGCTGTTTCAACTGCCGGAATCCTGGCAGTATCTGTCGGAAAAAACGTACTGGAAGTAATCATCCCTGTTATTGCCGCCGGATTAGAACTGCGTAATGCGAAAAACAAGGGGATACCACTCGACATTATTCTTGCTGAAAACATGAGGTCTGCTGCTGATTTCATGAGGGAAAATCTGATGAAAAAGCTTCCCGCTGGTTTTCCATTGGATACTCTTGTAGGCCTGGTGGAAACAAGTATCGGGAAAATGGTGCCTATTATTCCGCATACTGAATTGGAAAAAGATCCCCTCGTAGTTTTTGCCGAACCCTATAACACGCTCATCCTTGACAGGAAAGGATTTAAGACACCCATTCCAAAAATAGCGGGATTGGATCCGAAGGACAATATAAAAGCCTGGGTTGACCGCAAAGCTTTTATCCATAATCTGGGTCATGCAACGGCAGCTTATTACGGGCATGCATTGCACAGAGACGCCGTGTATCTGTATGAGGTTCTTGAGGATAAGGAGGTATTGCATTTTACCCGGGCGGTCATGGTTCAGTCCGCGGAAATATTAACAACCGTTTATCCTGAAGAATTTACACCTAAAGATCTTGAAGAACATATTGATGAATTAATCCATCGCTTCAGAAATAAGGCATTGGGTGATACTATTTTCAGGGTCGGCAATGACCTTATCCGGAAACTTGGACCTGACGATCGCTTTATGAGTCCGATCCATTTTGCCATGCAATACCGGATTCAGTATGATCTGATAATCAAGGCCATGTCCTATGCATTAAACTTCCGGGCTAAGGATGAAGCAGGAAATATTCTCCCTTCAGATAGCCTGTTCCTGAAATCACTTGAAAAGGACTTTGAATCAACATTAACCGAATTGCTGGGTTACGACAATGTACTTGATCTGCCGGTTATAGAAGAACTTGCAAGATTGTACAGGCAATTCGGAATGCAGACAGAGGACGGGTTACTCGTTTGATTTATTCCTTGCTTTCTCTGCTTTCAGGCTCTGTTTATCTGCTTTTTTACGGGCTTTTTGTGCCTTTTTTTCTGATTTTAAAGCGCTTTTGGATTGTTTGGATGCATCGCTGGCATCAATTGCTGACTGCTGGGCGTCTTTTTCCACTACTTTGGCAGCATCTCTTTCATCCTTTAGATTTTCAATGTTGGCCGCATCCTGTTCCTTCTGACTATTTATTTGCTCGCCTTGATCGAGGGTTTTCAAACTGTCCTGTTGACTAAATAGTTTATTTGAAAACAGAGTTAGTGCAACAAAAATTACTAAGGTGATGGTAATATGTTTCATTTTGTGTTTTCACGCATGAGAGCGCAATTGGTATACAATCCGCGAGGTAAATTGTTTCTAAAAAGTGGATCTATATCATTCAAAGCACTTTTACATGTTTGATTCTACGCTCCGTATTAATTGAATATGATAATATTATGGCTATCCGTCTGATAGAAAGTTCACTTTTGTCATAACATGAATAATTACTATCTTCAATTTTCCCTACTTAAAGCACTTAATAAAATATCCCTGCTATTATGAAAACAAAAGTGTTATTCGTTGCGTTTTTTTTATTATTGTTGTTACAATTGACAATTTTGACTGCCGGTTCAAATAAATGCCCAGACTACATATCTGCCAACCTGGAATTCCCTGAAGAACCACAGTACGCCGCAGTGGCTCAAAGATGGCAAGTTCGGCATCTACACGCATTGGGGAGTATATGCCGTTCCTGCCCAGGGTCCGAATGCCACCTGGTATGCCAACAATGTCTACACAGACTCGAGTTCAGTCGGCACGAAAATACCACGAGGCCACCTACGGTCCGCTTGAGAAATTCGGGTATAAGGATTTTATTCCCATGTTTACGGGCGAGAAGTTCAACGCCGATGAATGGGCTGACCTGTTTCAGAAGGCAGGTGCTCGCTTTGCCGGACCCGTGGCGGAGCATCACGACGGATTTTCCATGTGGGATACCAGGTACTCGGAGTGGAATGCTGCCAGGATGGGCCCCAAAAGGGACGTGGTGGGCGAACTTGCCAGGGCGATTAAGAAACGTGATATGAAATTCGTTACCGCCTTCCATCATGCCGAGAACTGGTTCTACTTTCCAACCTGGGACAAGCGCTACGACTGCGGTGATCCGCGATATTCAGGTCTTTATGGTCCCATCCATGAGAAAGGCGCTTTGCCCAACAAAGCTTTTTTAGACCGGTGGGAGGGCAAGATTATCGAAGTCATTGACAAATATGACCCGGATTTCATCTGGTTCGACTTCGGCCTGAAGTTGGTCACCGATTCCTACAAACAGGAAGTGCTGGCCTACTATTATAACAAAGCCGCAGCAAACAATAAAGACGTAGTGGTCACTTACAAATCGCATGACTTGCCACCGGGCGCCGGCCTCCTCGACCTGGAACTGGGTCAGGAAGCCAACCTGACTTATTACGACTGGATTACCGACACCTCGATTGACAGCGGACAGGGATGGGGTTATGTGAAGGGTCTGGGATTCAAATCTGTTAACAATCTGGTCGATAACCTGGTAGACCGTGTCAGCAAGAACGGCTACCTGTTGCTCAACGTTGGCCCGAAACCCGACGGCTCTATCCCCGATGAGGTGAAAGAGCGGTTGCTGGGATTGGGAAACTGGCTCCGGATCAACGGGGATGCCATATACGGCACGACATGCTGGAATATTGCCGGGGAGGGGCCCACCCAGATTGAGAAAACCCGTGAATTTGGATTCAACGAGCGGAACGACATGCTTTACACGGCACAGGATATCCGCTTCACGGTTAAGGACAACAACCTTTACGCCACTGTTCTCGACTGGCCTGGTGAAAAGGTGCTTATCAGGAGCCTGGCCCCCAATGGGGTTACCTGGGCCGGATTATATCCGTCCGAAATCGCCTCCATTACTATGCTCGGGGACGGTAAAGAGCTGAAATGGGAGATGACAAAGGAAGGTCTGATTATTGAGACTCCGCAAACAAAGCCGTGCGATTATGCTTTCGTTTTCAGGATCGTACGCAGAAAACCATTTTAATTGTTGAGTCCCAAAATTAAAACTGTCATTAAACCAAATCAGATCAAATGAAAAAACTGAGCACCCTTATTTCATTGTTAATTATCCCATTGCTAATGATTGCCCAGGAAAAGCATAACAACAGTATTTCCGCTATAAGCACATTTGAATCTGCATTACGTCAGAAACTGGAGAGAGCTGAAAAGCCCAACCTGGCAGGAACATATAAAGCCGACTTCAAATCACTTGAACAATATAAAATACCGCAATGGTACCAGGATGCAAAGTTCGGGATTTTTATTCACTGGGGAATTTTTTCGGTTCCCGCTATAAACGATTGCTGGTATGGTTACTGGATGTACCGCGAAAAGGAAGATTTGCCTGATTTTTTAAAGGCCCATCCTTACGCAGCTACCCGGCCTTTTCACCTGAAGTATTACGGGCCAACGGATAGGTTCGGGTACAAAGATCTTATCCCGCTATTCACAGCCGAATATTTTGATGCAAACGAATGGGTAACTCTTTTCAAAAAAGCCGGGGCAAAATATATTGTGCCTGTGGCTGAGTTTCATGACCTGTTTCCCATGTACGATTGTTCTCTTACGGATTGGGATGCCGTCACCATGGGACCCAAACGTGATGTGGTCGGGGAAATCCGGCAGGCAACCCTGGCAAACGGTCTTAAATTCGGGGTTTCTTCGCATCGTGTGTTTCATCAGGATGAATCATATTACCTCCATAATGGGAAAAATGATGCGGATAACCCTCAATACTGGGGTTTATACTGGAAACCATTTAAGAATCCAAAGGTGGAAGATCCCCTGTTCATAGAGGAAACCCTTTACAGGACAGTGGAGCTGGTTAATAAATACCAGCCCGACCTGCTCTGGTTTGATGCGGGCACATCCAAGCCACAGTTCAGGGATTTCTGCCAGACAATTGCTGCACACTATTACAACCAGGCTGAAACCTGGAAAAAGCCCGGCGTGGTTTTAAACTACAAATGGAATTCATTTCCGGAGGGGACTGCTGTTTTGGATCTCGAAGCCAGCAAAATGGATTCCGTGCATTATCCCTTCTGGCAGACCGATATGAGCATGTCGGAAACCTGGTCGTACTCCTCCGACGGAAAATATAAAACGGCAGAGCAGCTGATTCATACATTGATTGACATTGTCAGCAAAAATGGGACCTTGCTGCTAAATATCTCACCCCTTGCCGATGGCCGGATCCCGATTGAGGAACAAAACAGGCTGCTGGAAATAGGTGCATGGCTTCAGGTAAACGGAGAAGCCATCTATGGCACAAGACCATTTAAAAACTATGGTGAAGGACCTACGAAATCCAATTCGGAAATGGTCCAGCAATTTACATCCAAAGATATCCGGTACACCATAAAAGGGAAAACCCTGTATGCAATCGTGATGGACTGGCCCGAAGAAAAGGTAACCCTAACTTTGCCGGTTTTTACAGAAAAATCAAAAGAAGCAAAAATTACCTTGCTCGGATATGATAAACCCTTGGTTTACACCATTGAAAAAAACAAAATTTCTATTGAATTTCCGGCACTCTATCCCTTCCAGCGTTCCTGTAAATATGCCTATGTGGTGAAGTTTGAAGGATTTGAGATTGAATAAATAAAAGAAAAAAAAGAGCAGATAAATTATTGCTTAACAAATTTCTCAACCGCTATTCCGGACTTGCCGGCTATTTTGATGAAATAAATACCATGCGGCAAGTTGCTTACACTTATTTTATTGTCAGTAATCTGACGGTTAAGATATATTTTACCATTTTCATCAAAGATAGAAATATCAAACTTTTCGACGTTTTTACTAAAGAACAGAATATTAGTCGCCGGATTAGGATAGACTAATCCTGTTTCATTGACATTAAGTGTGTTATCATCCCCTGTGGCTATATTTTCTGTAAACCTTATAAAATCAACGTAAACTTTTCCCTGTGAAGCATTATTTGAAGGATCCAACCTGAAATATGACAGTTTCAAATCACTAACCCACTGCGGATTACTTGTGAGATCCACAAAAATATCGCGAAATTCGGTATCGTTTGGAGTTAATGGAAATGTAAGGGCAAAAAAACCTCCGGCACTTGGGAACATATAAACAGCTCCACTGTTGTCAGTGGTTTGATTTTTCAACCTTATCCATAGATATTTGAGTTCCCCTGCTTTCCATTCAGTGGTGAAAGCCGGACCTTCCACATAGGGATCAGATCCGGTAATGTTGAATACCATATTGCCTCTGACCAGGAAACCTTACCGGAATGGGTACGCTCGTCCAGCCTTCAAGGGAACTGTCAAATTCCCAGGCGTTTTTTTGTTCGATAGCTATATTTGTGATTTTAATTGTTTTGGAACCTGTAATCCCCGATCCGTCTTTTGCGGTTGCTGTAACCGTAACAGTGCCTGTGTTTACTGCTGTAAGAACTCCCTTTTTCGTCAATTGTAGCCACTTCAGGAAGGTCAACCGACCAGTCCACGTCATTTTTAGCGACTGCAGGCAACACAGATGCCAGCATTTGCAGGGTATTACCCAGGCCGTTAAGTGTTTGACTTCTCCCTCGCTTTTTACTGTAATGGATTCAATTAAAGGATTGGAGGAATGGATCTGGTAGATTTTTGAACGTATTTCATCAATGGTTCCCACAATCAGATAATATTCGTACTCATAGACAGAGTTTTTGTTCAGTATTTCTTTTTTTACCGGGGCAATATATGAAGTTGAGCTACTTGTTGCTTCCCCTTCCGGCTGACCAGCCATTCCGGCCAGAAAGTTGGTGCAAATGGGATTATACACGCCAATACCCCATTGATTGTCATCAACATATGCCATCCAATTCTCTGTAACCATATTATTCAGGTACGTGCCCCAAAATCCACTCGAAAGATTCACTGTAGCGGGATTACTTAACGAAGCACCGGTAAAAGGCTGATCACCAAAATAAGAATACAGATTTTTTAATGCCGAAATTGGATACACCGCAGGCAATTCCTGATCGTTCAGAATGCCTTCCTGATAAATTGTATCGGTTCGATGACAGGTTAATCTATTCCTGACTGTAAGTACATTTCCTTTAAGTATTGTCCATTGTTCCATTTCGGCTTCAGCAGGCCTATTATTCATATCCCAGAGCATAGGAATGCATTTTACATAAAGCGTATCACCGTTTTTTTGAAAATCCAGGATTTCAGCCCTGTTGCGATATGCATCGCCAACCTGAATCGGATTCCAACTCCAGGGCGACCAGCTTGGTGATTGGCCTTCCGCTCTGCGATCGAGACTCTTTCCTGCGTAATAGGATTGTTGAATATATCTCCCTTCATCGGCAATATTGACAATACTCCTGGTAGAACCAGATAAAGAGAGGTAGGAAATTGCGCCTCCCCTGGTCAAATCCAGTTTAAGAGTAAGGGTATCATTGTCAATAATCGGGTCAACGCCCTGTTGGGCAGTCGCATCAAAAGTCAACAATGCAATAAGGGCAATAATAATGACTTTTCTTGCTTTTTTCATATAGGCAAAGTATTAGCGTTTTATTTATTGTCTCCTCAAATCTAGGCAAAAAAAAGACACTGACTGGTGTGTCAGAGTCCTATGGGCACAGTATAACTCAGAAAATGGCTGGATTACCCATTCGGTTAAAATTTTCGAAATCTGCTAGATATTCCGAAAATAGCGTCTATTTAAGGAGTGTGATACTAAAAAGTTTCATATCTTAAAAGCCTTTGAACATTTTATACTTATGGAGATTGTTGCTTTTCGTTCATATTTTAACATGGATTTCGATATAAGGTATTGGAGAACAAAATCCGGTTTGGAAGTGGATTTTATTCTTGGAGATGGTGAAATTGCTATAAAGGTGAAAGGTTCTAAAAGGGTTGTATCAGAATCTATTCATGCAGTTAATATCTGACCTGAAAAACATTTACAAATGAAAAAGTTAAAATTACTATTATTATTGCTGTTCCATCTCGCAATTTCCCTTCAGCTTTCAGCTGCAGATTTGGACCTTACACCTGCAAAATGGATATGGTATCCCTCGGAAAGAACCCTTCAAAATACGTTTATTTTGTTCCGAAAGGAGATCAATATTGACAAGGATTTAATCAGTGCAAAAGGTTGGATCATAGCCGACAGCCGTTACCAGCTCTTTGTAAATGGCCGAAGGGTTCAATGGGGACCGGCTCCTTTTGATCCAAGATGGGCGGAAGCAGACCCATGTGGATATCAGCAGCTACCTGGTACCGGGCAAAAATGTGATCGGCTGCCAGGTGCTTTTTTATGGGACAGGAGATGGCACAAGTCCCCTTGGTATGCCCGGATTTTTAATGAAGCTTACCGTAGATGGTAAAGAAATTATTACAGACAGTAAATGGAAATCATTTTTAGCCAGGAGCTGGAATCCCGGTCAGTATAAGCGCTGGTTCCTGAGAGCATTACAGGAGAATTTTGATGCCCGCATTTTCCCATACGGATGGAATACAACAGACTTCACCGAAAATAACGAATGGATCCCCGCTGCTGAGCTGGATGGTTTGGCCGCAAATCATCCGCCTCCAATCGTAATTCAAATTACCAGCTTGATATATCGGGCAATGTTGAGTCGCAGCTCCGGGAAAGGTCTATCCCATTAATGAGGGAGAACAATGTCCTGGTTAAGCAATTAACAGAGGCCTTTTGGGTTGACTGGAAGCTGCCTTCAGAAAACTACTTCGACATGAAGGTGCCGGATTCTTTCGATGCAGCACCCATGTTGCCCTTACCCGGCTATGCAAATAATACATTAACTGTTTATCCCAACGGTAACAAAGCTGCAGTGCTGACTTTTGAATTCAGCGAGCAGTCGGTCGGATGGCCGTACTTTACTATCAATGCCCCGGAAGGAACGGTTATTGAACTTTTGGTACATGAGGCACACAGGCCCGGTGGCGACGTGCTTATTAATACACACTTTAATTCATGGTCCCGCTTTATCTGCAGGGAAGGATTCAATACTTTCTCTCCATTTGACTATGAAAGTCTGCGCTGGGTGCAGCTTCATATTCACAACTTCAGCCGGCCGATTACAGTTTCAAATGTAGGTCTTCTGAGAAGACAATTCGACTATAAGCTGACACCAAAAATTGTCGTTTCCGATAAAGTCATACAAAAAGTTATGGATGCTTCTGTTAACACACTTTACAACTCTGCCCAGGATATCGTTGTGGATGGGATGGCACGTGAAAGGCAGCAATACAGCGGAGATGGTGGTCACCAGCTGCATCCTGTCTACCAGGCATTCGGGGAAACCCGCTTACCTTCCCGCTACCTGACAACCTTCAGCCAAGGAATAACTGCTGACGGTTATTTCCTCGACTCCTGGCCGGCCTATGACCGTCTTGCCCGGATTCCCCAGCGCCAGATGTTCTGGGGTGACTGGGGACCGATTGTAGATCATGGAGTTCAATTCTGTATGGATACCTATACCTATTATCTGTATTCCGGCGATATGACACCCCTCAAGGAAACCTATCCCCGTATCCTGAAATTTTATCAGTATCTCCTGACCCTGGTCGACGAAAAGGATGGTCTTCTGAAGGTTGAAAATATCGGCGCACCCTGTGTCTGGATAGATCATATTGCATTCAAACAGCAAAAACACAAACAGCTTTCGTTTAATCTTTACGTATCGGCAATGACAGGATACTCACTTTATGAACTCTGCAGACTTTTTGGGGATGAGTATATGGCTAAGCAGGTGAAAGAATTTTCGGGTACCATACTTGCCAATTGCATAAAAAAATACTGGGACAGCGATACCAAAGTATTCATTGATAATAAGCCATGGATGACTGAAGAAAAAGAGATTCGTTACAGCGACAGGGCCCTGGCAACTGCGCTTTTGTTTCATCAATGCCCTGGCAATGATGAAAAAAAATCATTGGATATCCTTAAATCTCAGCCTTCCGGCCTGGGTATTTCTTACCCTTGCAATGCGGTTTGGCGCTACTGGGCGCTGGCAGAGAATGGAGAACTGGAAACCCTGATGTACGATCTGAGAAATAGGTGGGGGAAAATGCCATCAGTCTTGGAAAATAATACCTTGCAGGAAGACTGGAACACTTTGCACGATGGCGGGGGCCAGTGGAGCCACTGCGCTGTAGCTCCCATCGTTTTGCTTTACCAGGGACTGGCAGGTGCCAAACCTTTAACACCCGGTGGAAAGAAGTACAGGGTATGGCCACAACCTTCAGATCTTAACCTCGTTGATATTGATATTCAAGCTGTGGATGGAGCAATAGGTTTTAAATCAGAAGGACTGAAGGGTGCCCGTACACTTTCTCTTGAAGTGCCTGAAGAAATTGAAGTGGAACTGTGGCTTGACAGCAGGGAAAAAGTATCACTGCCTGTAATTGAAAAAACAGATAAGGGTATTACGAAATATCGTGTTGCCGGGGGATCAGAAATTAAATTGAAACTTAAATTCACCTGAAGAAATTCAAAATCAAATCATGACGACTATCACGAAAAAAGCCTGCATGAAGGAACCGCCCAGTATGATATACTCAAGTATTCAAGATATGTTGCTAAATGATCACGCAGCCATGCGCACTTCATTGGGCATAAAAAAAACCACACTCGTTGGAATGTGGTTCAGGGTGGAGCTGCCGGGAGTCGAACCCGGGTCCAAACAAGCAACCCATAAGGTTTCTACATGCTTAGTCCGATGTTGGTTTTCGTACACAGGCTGGCACCGGACGGCCTACCTGTATCTTATCCCCTTTTAATCTCATCTGGTTGCAGGAGCGATTACCAGACCAGCCTTACCTTTGATGTGTCCCTTGATCCACCGCCGTACGGCAGGGCAATGGAGGAACAGCCCGTTCAGATACCTAGTACCTGAATAATGCCTTATCTACTAAACTTCGATTAGGCAGCGAGCGCGTAATTTGCTTCGCCATTTGATTGTTTGCACTGCAGTTAACGGGATGCTATGCTTAGCCCGGCATGCTGGCTTACCAATTGTCTTGCTGTCAAAGCCAGAACAGCCCCAGTATTATCAATGAACAATTAACAGTGCACAATGAACAATGTGCTAATATGCTAATTTGCAAATGTGCTAATGGACGTGAAAGTCCCTAAACAATCAACAATCAACTATCAACAAACAACTAAGTATACAAAGATACGAAAAAAAGCCGTACCCGTATAAAAAATCAGACATTATAGGTAGATGAGGCAGTATCTCCTCCCCGGCCTGTCCAGTTGGTATGAAAAAACATTCCGCGGGGCCTGTCAATGCGTTCATAAGTATGGGCCCCGAAAAAATCGCGTTGAGCCTGCATTAAATTGGCCGGCAAATGGGCACAACGGTATCCGTCAAAATAGGCAAGGGCTGATGACAGCGCGGGAACAGGTATTCCATTCAGTACGGCTGCTGAAACTACCCTCCTCCATCCCTCCTGGGCCAGCATTACTTTATTTGTGAAATAGGGTACCATCAACAGGTTATGCAAGTTGGGTTCCTGTAAGTATGCATCACTGATCTTGCTCAGAAAGGCTGAACGGATAATGCATCCACCCCGCCACATGAGGGCAATACCTCCATAATTCAGGTTCCAGTTATACTCTTTTGCAGCGGCATGCATCAGGGCATATCCCTGGGCATACGATACAATCTTGGCACCATACAAGGCATTCCCAAGATCATTCACAAAGCTTTTACGGTCACCTTTAAATGGCTGGGATTTCCTGGCAAGTATCTTTGATGCCTTCATCCGCTCATCCTTAATGGATGATAAAGAACGGGCAAATACGGCTTCTACAATTAGTGTAAGTGGTACCCCCAATTCAAGCGCCTCAATGCCTGTCCATTTTCCGGTACCCTTCTGACCGGCGGCATCCAGAATTTTTTCAACCAGGTGGTCCCCATGGCTGTCTTTATAGGCAAGAATATCACGGGTGATCTCGATCAGGTAACTATCCAGATCGCCTTTATTCCACTGAGCAAAAACATCGTGCATTTCCTCGCAATTCATGCCGCACATATCACGCATAATATGGTATCCCTCACTGATCAGCTGCATATCGCCATATTCGATCCCATTATGGACCATTTTTACAAAATGGCCCGCGCCATCCTCTCCAACCCAGTCACAACAAGGAGTCCCATCTGCCACTTTTGCAGCAATGGCCTGGAACACCGGTTTTACTTCTTCCCATGCCTTGTTCGATCCGCCCGGCATGATGGAGGGTCCTTTAAGGGCACCCTCTTCTCCCCCCGACACACCGGTGCCAATAAAAAGAAATCCCTTTTCTTCAATATATTTTGTGCGCCTGATCGTATCAGGAAAATAGGAATTGCCGCCGTCAATCATGATATCTCCCGCTTCCAGGAAGGGGATCATCTGCTCCATAAGATCATCCACCGGTTGTCCGGCCTTAACCAGCATCATGAGCTTTCGCGGTCTTTTTACAGCATTTACGAACTGTTCAATACTGTGGGTACCGATAAATTTCTTACCCTTTCCGCGTCCCTGCAGGAAAGAATCCACTTTATCCGTGGACCGGTTGAATACCGCAACGGTAAACCCTTTGCTTTCCATGTTGAGGACCAGGTTTTCACCCATGACAGCCAATCCGATCAGGCCAATATCCGCTAATGAATTCATGATGTTAGTTATTTAATTTTTATATTACCTTAAAGCCTAGTTTTCTGCAGTTCCTTTTGATCTTATCCCATCCATTTAGCAGTTCAAGCGAATATGCTTTGAATTCACGTCTCACCGGATAATTTCCTCTTTGTTTTTCAAAATCCGACAGGGCCTGTCGAAGTCTTTGATCATCATCCTCAATTTGATAGGTTGCCCTGAAGGCTTCCGAAAGAATAACATCATCATCGCGATCGAGGCAATCAACTGTGATCAGTTTGTTCTTTGGCTCTTCAATTTCAAGCGGCTCCCAGCCTTCCAGTCCCAGGTTAAAAAAGCGGCTCAGCTCACGAACGATCATACTGGTCCCCTTCGCCTTGCCATCGGCAGAGTATCCGGCTATATGCGGTGTGCCGATCGCACATTTCGAAAGCAGGTCAGGATCGATCGATGGCTCGTTTTCCCAAACATCCAAAACAGCGCCGGCCAGTTTCTTTTTTTCCAGTGCATTCTTCAGTGCTGTGCCATCGGCGACCTCCCCCCTGGACGTATTGATGATAAATGTTCCCGGTTTCATCCTTCGAATCAGGTCCTCATCGATCATGTGGCTGGTCTTGTCCTGGCCCTCATGGTTAAGGGGAACATGAAAAGTAATTATATCGCATTCCCTGAGTATGCCGTCCATGGAAATAAAACCACAGGCACCTTCCTGCCTCACCCTGGGGGGATCGCAGAGATATACCTGCATGCCCAGCATTTCGGCAATCTGCACTACCTTGCTCCCCACATTGCCAACCCCGACAACACCCAAAACCCGGTTTTGCAATGAAAAATTGAATTTCCGGGCCAGATATTCCAATGCACTGGCAACATACTGGGTCACTGAACCGGCATTGCAGCCGGGGGCATTTTTCCATACAATACCGTGATCTTCACAATATTTTGTATCGATGTGATCGTAACCGATGGTAGCGGTACCAATGAACTGAACCCGGCTGCCTCTGAGCAGTTCTTCATTGCAGTGAGTGCGTGTACGGGTCAGTATGGCATCCGCATGCTTTACGCTATCATTTGAAATTTTCTCTCCCGGAACATAATCCACATCGGCATAAGGTTCGAGCACGCCCTTAAGAAACGGGATCTTATCATCGGCTACTATTCTCATTATTTTTTCCCCAGTATGATATCCATTGTTTTGTTCGTTCGCATTGCGCTTTCTCCATTGCACGTCTTCTGGCGTTTGCCCTGGAGTTCTTCTACCATATTCCGGATCAGCCAGTACTGGATATTCTCCGGATTGGGCGGCAGGTTCTCATCAATCATGCCAGGCCTGACCAACCGGATGGGTGAAAAACCAAAGGTGGAAAATTCAAGCGAGGCATTGGTTCCATATATGGTAATAATATCTTTCTGAAGCATATGTTCGGTGGCAAAGCACCAGGTTCCCGAAAGCGGAATTCCCGATTCATATGTAATATTCGCAAATACCACGTCCTCCGCACTGTAAAGTCCGGCCCGGTTGTAGCAATGCCCGTCCACCTTCTTTGCCAGGCCAAAAAACCATTCAAAAAGATCCAGCTGGTGACAGGCCAGGTCATAAAAATAACCCGCGCCGGCAATGTCGGCATTTACCCGCCAGGGCAGGTTTTCGGGATCAAAATCTTCCACACGGGACGGAAGATGCAGGGCAACCTGGACAAAAAGTATTCTTCCCAGTTCACCATGCTCAATTAATTCCTTTACTTTATGAAAATAAGGAAGGTATCTCCTGTAATAAGCCACATACAATGGCATACCAGTGCGGGCAGCGACTTCATTCATGGCAACACAGTCGGCATAGGTGGCTGCCATGGGCTTTTCCACATAAACCGGTTTCCCGGCCTGCATGGCTTTAATAGCATACATGGCATGGCTGGATGGCGGCGTGGCTACGTAAACCGCATTGACATCAGGATCATTGATCAGTGAATCGGCATTATCGTACCATCTTGCTATTTTATGCCTGAAGGCATAATCCCTTGCTTTTTGGCCATCGCGCCTCATTACGGCAACCACCTGTGATCCATCCACTTTTCCAAATGCGGGTCCGCTTTTTATTTCAGTGACACTGCCACAGCCGATGATTCCCCAATTAACATGCTGCATAGCGTGCTTTTATATTTACGGTACTAATTTAACCCGATTAATTCAAAAAATCATGATTAACTTTACCTTCTTTTCAATTTGAAGATGATGACAACGGCAGATAAACTGGAAAAACTCAAGGGCATTCTCCGCGACATGGAGAAGGTGGTTGTGGCATATTCGGGGGGAGTGGACAGTGCCTTCCTGCTTAAGGTTGCAGCTGACACACTGGGTACTGATCATGTAATGGCAATACTGGCCATTTCGCCAACTTATCCATCCCGTGAATATAACCGGGCCCTGGAAACGGCTTCCTCAATAGGAGCAAAGGTTGAGATCATTCATACCAGGGAAGCAGATGACCCGCGCTTTAAAAACAACCCGGTTGACCGATGCTATTTCTGTAAACATGAACTCTTCACCCGCATAGCTGAATATATTGCATCAGGTGACTTCAAAAATATGGTTGACGGTTCAAATATGGACGATCTGTCAGATCACCGGCCCGGAAAAAAAGCCCTGAAAGAAAAAGATATACGCAGTCCCCTCCAGGAAGCTGGCTTATCAAAGATGGAAATAAGAGACCTTTCACGCCAGCTTGGATTACCCACATGGAATAAGGATGCTCTGGCCTGCCTGTCATCCCGTTTCCCCTATGGTGAAAACATCGATCTCAAAAAACTGCAGATGGTGGATGCAGCAGAGAATTTCCTGTCAGATCTCGGATTTAAAGACATCAGGGCAAGACATGAAAAGGACAGTATCCGCATTGAAGTTTCCCCGTCCCAGATCAAACTTTTTACAGATGATATCCTGCGCACGAAGGTGCTTGCCAGGATGAAAGAACTGGGTTATCATTACATATCGCTCGACCTGGAAGGATACCGGCAGGGAAGCCTCAATGAGGCTCTTGGCAGTAAAATCCCTGATGCTGCAAAGCTCAGGATAGCATCCATGTAATGTTCAAAAGTGGTATAACTCTTTTCAATGTTCTTTCGTATGATTGTATAATTTTGAGACGGGTACCAAATACTAACAGGAAAATTCTGTAAGGATTATGAAGCATACAGTATTTTATACTTTTGTCATTTTGCTGTTTTTCCACAATGGTTCAGCTTCTGCACAGCAGAAAGAAATATTTATCAAACAACTGGAATTTAAGCTCGATAACGTCAGTGACAAGGATTATGAAAATGAATATTTCATGACGATTAAACTGAATAAGGGAACGTCATATAAATTTAAAATTACCAATCACCGTGATAATTATGTTGGCAAGGCAGTATTTGAATTGCTCGATGCAGACAAGCTGTTACTTACCAATACAATGAATGACAAGTACTTCGAGAATTTTGGTTTCATTTGCAACAAAACTGCCTTTTATGATATCCTCATAAAGTACATGGATAAAAAACCGGGTTATTCAGTCATCGACATCACTATGCTCCAGTGAGTTTCAAAAATCAAGAAATAGTTCACTGATCTCCAGATTCAAGGTTTCATCCTTTATCACATAGCATTCCTCTTCACAGGCATCTGTAACCCGAAGAACTTTTACTTTGCCTCCATCTACTGCATAAAGGGTTTTATCTCCTTTGCTGTATTTTGCCTTAACTGAATATATCTGGTCTGTCCGCACCCAGACATCCTTTGTGGCTGTATGTGAAGTGTCAATCCAATCGATCTGGTTATCCTCGAAATCACCGCGATAAAGAACAAACGGAACTTCCATGTAATCCTCATTGATAGTAAACCTGATTGTCAAATAGGCACTGTCGGGCTTTGGGGTATAGCAATCCGAGCAATTCACATCGCCTGTAAATAGCTTTTCATTACAGGAAATGGAAACCAGACAAATTGAAAGCAGTAGGAAACAACGCATAATATTAATTTTGAATTCCAGATACCGGAGTTTGCCTTAATGTACCCTTTTTTCTGTTAATCAGCAGTTCAAGGGAAAGACTGCACCAATTATTGCTCATATTGGCAAGATTTAGATCCATATAGGCATAATTTAGCTTGAAACGCAAATTACCCAACTGGTAAACCGCGCCCACATGGGGACTAAAAATAAAATCCGTCCTGGGATGCAATCCTGAACCCTGGTAGCTGGCAAAAGTGATGATCTCCTCAAAACCGGCCACAAGACCAAACTGTCCCTTGCCGAAGATGAAGGCCTTATCCAGGGTACCTGACACGAGGTGCCGCCGTTCCCAGTACTGATAATAATTGTTTCCTTCAGCCGGGTCCAATACCCGAATAGATTTGGGCCTTATCCTGTATCCCAGTGATGCCCATAAATTATATTTCTTATCGCTTAATCCTAAACTGGCACCGGCAAACATATCATCCCCGCTGAATGTAAAAAGACCGCCAAACGTTACCTGGTTAAACCAGGGCCACAGAATTACTTTTGCGCCGTTTCTCTGCAGCATCAGCGCCAGTGAATCATTATGATTTTCACGCGCAACAGTCAGCGGATTCAGTGCATTGCTTATCTGGCTGTTCACATCCGCACCTGCCCCGATAAGCAAACGGGAAGCTTCAAAATTGTTCTTAACAACTGCAACGGATAAAGGAGAGAAGCCATATCCTGTTTTGGCTTCTATTGCTGCTCCTGCAGCAATGAGCATTTCCATAATATCGAGGTGGCCAGCCCTGGAAGCAAAATGAAGCGGGGTATTCCCTGTGTTATCGGCACTGTTTATATCAGCTCCTATAGCAATCAGTTCTTCCGCAATCTGTGATCGTCCCAGTAGTGAAGCAAGCATCAGGGCATTCGTCCCGTCTTTGCTTTTCGCATCAAAATCAGCCCCGTAATAAAGCAGGAGATCGGGAATATAAAAGCTGTCCACCTTGATGGCATACATCAGGGGAGTCACATCACTATTGTCTCCGAGGTCAACGTTGGCCCCGTTCCGGATCAGGAATTCAGTGAGATCAGGCGTGAGATTGAGGATTGAAGCAATAAGGGCTGTATTTCCGCTGGCAGGCTTAATATCCGGATCAGCACCACACCGGAACAATACCTTCATCATCGGAAGATTTCCATTCTGTGTGGCATACATCAGCGAAGTTACTCCCTCCCAGGTTTTGGCGTCCACATCGGCCCCCTGCCTGATGAGGTTAAGCACCTTCACAGTATCGCCGGCATCTGCCGCGATGAGAAGCTGCTCATCCTTTGTAGGACCAGTGCCAGAGGCATCTGCTTCCTGGGCCGTTGAATAATTCCAGGAAAATGCCAACCACAGCAATACACACAATGGAAGCTTCATGAATGATGCATTTCTTTAACTGCATAATTAACTAATTTTTGTATTTTTATAAAGATTTTGAATAGTTAATTAGAAAGGTTTTGGAAAATCAGTTATTGATCATATTCGGTGCCTCAGGCGACCTTACCCGGCGTAAACTCATTCCTGCCCTTTTTGAACTTTACAGGGAACACCTGTTGCCTCAACAGTGTGCCATTCTGGGAGTCAGCCGGACTGATTTAACGTCGGAAGCATTTCGCGACA
The DNA here is from genome assembly GCA_963808745.1 of uncultured Bacteroidales bacterium. Classification (GTDB taxonomy): domain Bacteria; phylum Bacteroidota; class Bacteroidia; order Bacteroidales; family UBA10428; genus UBA5072. Next base: position 208,076 of record CAWEGX010000003.1, on the reverse strand, counting down.
GCATGAGATCTGCTTTAACGGAACAAATTAAGGCAGAAGAAACCAGCACCAAAGAGCTCGATGATTTTACCGGTTTGCTGCATTACATATCCATAGAAACTTCAGATAGTGCGGCCTATGCACAGGTGAAAGAAAAAATGGCAAGCCTGGAGCAGTCCTGTCAGACCGATGGAAATTGTATTTTTTACCTGGCCACACCGCCCGATCTTTCTGAAGTAATCGCAAGAAACCTCAGCCTTCAGGGGCTGAATCACTCAGAAAAAGGCTGGCGCAGGGTCATTGTTGAAAAACCCTTTGGCTTCAGCCTTAAAACAGCAAAGCATTTGAATAAGCAATTGCTCACCTGTTTTGCAGAGGATCAGATCTACCGCATAGATCATTACCTGGGCAAAGAAACCGTTCAGAATGTAATGGTTACCCGTTTTTCGAACGGAATTTTCGAGCCACTCTGGAACCGGAATTACGTGCAGCATATAGAGATTACCTCGGCTGAAAGCATAGGCGTGGAAAACCGGGGCGGATATTATGAAAAGTCGGGAGCGCTTCGTGACATGGTACAGAACCATTTGCTTCAGCTATTATCCCTTGTGGCCATGGAGCCTCCTACACAAATACATTCCCTGGCCATCCGCAATGAAACACTGAAGGTATTACAATCCATCCGGCCGGTAAATATACATGAACTTCAAACGCAGGTGATCCGCGGACAGTATACCGGATCCACTGTGAGGGGAACAAAATATACGGCATACAGGGAAGAAAAGGGTGTTTCACCTGATTCACGAACCGAGACCTATATAGCCCTGAAATTATTTATTGATAACTGGCGATGGGGCGGAGTACCGTTTTATATCCGTACCGGCAAACGTCTCCCAACAAGAGTTACCGAGATTGTTGTTCATTTTAAACCTTCCCCGCATACCCTGTTTTGTTTTAATGATGATGGGTTCAACTCAGACAATCAGCTGGTGATCCGAATACAGCCGGATGAAGGGATCCTCCTGAAATTTGGAATGAAGGTCCCCGGGGCTGGTTTCAATGTGCAGGATGTAAATATGGATTTTCATTATGCCAGCCTGGGGAACCGAAAGATTCCTGAAGCTTACCAGCGGTTGCTCCTTGACTGCATGCAGGGGGATTCTACGCTTTTTTCCAGGGGTGATGCTATTGAGCAATCATGGAGTATTGTTGATCCGATCCTGACTGAGTGGGAAAATAATCCCGATTTTCCAATGCACGGATATCCGGCCGGAACCTGGGGCCCTCATCAGGCGGATGAACTGATTGAAGATCCAGTCATGACCTGGCGTTATCCATGCAAGAACCTTTCGGATGATGGTGTTTATTGTGAACTATAAACTTACCGGATATGGACTGGTTCCCCGATGCTTCCGCTGCAAACCAACTCAACCTATAGAAAGTGATCAACATCAAACGTGTTCGTAATCTCAAAAAAGGACGTGAGGCCGAAGGCCATGTTCTGTACTGGATGAGCCGGGATCAACGTGTTAATGATAACTGGGCCCTGACCTATGCTATAGAAACTGCCGAAAACAATGATCAATCCGTCATAGTGGCCTTTGCATTGTCGGTGGATTTCCTGGGTGCAACCTGGCGCCAGTATGACTTTATGTTAAAAGGATTGAAAAAAGTTGAAGAACAGCTGGTTCGCCTCAATATTCCGTTTTACCTGGTTATGGGCAATCCTGAAGAAACCATGCCGGCTTTTATTCACCAGCACCGGGTAAGCCGGCTTATTGTGGATTTTGATCCGCTGAAGATCAAAAGAGAATGGAAGAAGAAAGTTATGGAACAGATTGAAATTCCGGTTGATGAAGTTGATGCACATAATATAGTACCCTGTTGGCTGGCCTCGGATAAACTGGAATATGGAGCTTCAACGATCCGGAAAAAGATCAGCAGGCAACTGCCTGAATTTTTGGACGATTTTCCACCGCTGATAGGACAGCGCGGATCTTTTCATACGCACCGCATCAACTGGGAGGTGGTTGCAATTACTGTTCAAACCGACCATGGTATCAGGCCGGTTGATTGGTTAACCCCGGGGGAGAAAGGGGCAAACGTATTGTTCAGCAATTTCATGGAGAAGAAGCTGGTAAGATATGCCGACTGCAGGAACGATCCCAATGAATCATGTACATCCTTACTTTCACCCTATCTGCATTTTGGCCACATTTCCGCTCAAAGGATGGCCCTTGAAATTACAGGCAATATTCCCCGCAATGAATATACGGACTCCTTCCTTGAAGAACTGATCATACGAAAGGAACTTTCCGATAATTTTTGCTATTATAATCCCCATTATGACCAACCGGAAGGTTTTCCGGCCTGGGCAAAAAAAACCCTGAAAGAACACCGCATGGACAAACGGGAATTTATTTATTCAGCCGCGGAATTTGAAGACTACCAAACCCACGATGAATTATGGAATGCAGCCCAGAAGCAAATGGTGCTGAAGGGAACCATGCATGGATACTTAAGGATGTACTGGGCTAAAAAAATCCTTGAATGGAGTAAAAATGAAGAGGATGCCTTGAGGATCGCCCTTTACCTGAATGACAAATACCAGCTTGATGGCCGTGATCCGAACGGATATGCCGGATGCGCCTGGAGTATCGGCGGAATGCATGACCGGGCCTGGGGAGAACGGGAGGTTTTTGGAAAGATCAGGTATATGAACCGAAAGGGATGCGAGCGTAAGTTTGACGTGGACAAGTATATAGAGAGGATTGATCTTATCCGGAATTAATGTTAACTTAGAATCAAATCACTGCAATGATGAAACCTGAATTAGAACTCATTGAGGCCATTTTTCTAGTCTATATCAAATCAGAAATAAAAAATGTCATCATAAAGCATGAAAAACATGTAAATACAAATTTTGAAAGCTGCAAGGAATATAAGGTCTTTAATAAAACGTTGAAGGAAAAGGATATACTTAAATATTATTCGACATATAACCTTTATGAAGCTATTTCTCTTAGTTTACATGAATTCAGTTGGGATGAGATCAGATTTATTTTTTTACAATACAAATTGGATACTGATTCAAATCTTAAATTGAAACTGCGTCCAATAACAGATGCTAAATCTGGCCATTCATCAGAATGGCAGGTTTATGGCAGGAGTATTCCCTACTTTACGTTTATGGCAAGTATGAAAAAAGATGCATTTATGGGTACTTTCGAGAAAAAACTCGTCAAATTTCTGAGTTGAGACAAAGAAAAATACGGTTCCCCGACTGCAAAACTGCAAAACTGCAAAACTTTCTTAGTTCCCCAGAGGCTCACAGGTGATTGTAAAATCAGGATTGTAGCGGATCATGTTGAATCCCTGGTTTATATACCCCCCCGGTCCTACCCGGGCAAACCGGTAAGGTGCCAATAACAGTTGTGTTTCCAAACTTCCCAGGCACTGCTGGAAATCTTTCCCATACTGCCTTAGCGCTGAAAGAAAGTAATACCCGACATCATAACCCAGCATACAGAAATTATAACCCATGGCACTGGTCTCATAAGGCTCATACCCGTATGTTCTCCTGCATTTTTCCAGGAACTGCTTTACTTCCGGATTGCCGTAATCAATATAAAACGGACTGATCAGATGAAGCTTGAGATGATGAAAATAATTCAACTCAATCGTCTTCCACAACTGCCATGATGGCATTCCGAATACCATAATCGGATAGAGGCTCGACATCATATACAGCTTGGCCATCAGACGGCTGACATCCGGCTCGCTTTCGGAAAAAACAATGACAATATTTTCATCCTGCTGGGTAAGTACCTTGGAGATGTTTGTCAACAGGCTGTCATTAAGTTTATAATTGTGAAAGACAAGCGGATTGTTGTTTTCATCCATGGGCATATGCTCCTGCAGGTGTTTCCTGAAAAGCCATGCACTCCGCATAGAAGCGCTGTCTGTTCCCCGCAACAGGAAAAGCTGACCCTTATTTAAATGGCTGATGTAATTGGCCAGGCTTATGTATTCATCTTCTTTGGAAGGGATCACCTGAATTATCCTGGTATTTTGACCGACAAGCGAAGTACGGCTTGAAAGAGGTGAGACAAGGTTGACTTCACTGTATTTGGCCATGCGGCCTGTAATCCGGACATCTTCACTATAAACCGGACCAATGATCAAATCGGGTTGGATCAGAGACAGATCCCGCGCGATCTTTTTTGTTTTCATTGTATCACGCTCAGTATCATAAATATGAAGATTTACTGAGAAACCCGTATTCTTCATTGAATCAACAGCCAGCAGAAAGCCTTCATAAAATTCAGCAAAGCTCTTACCGCGTAATCCCTGCTGACGCTGCAATGGAACGTAAGTCCCTTCTTCTGCAACAGTATCCAAAGGTATGCCCATTTCCTCATTGGTCATCTGGGCGAAAAATGGCAGCAACAGGGCAACGTTATAAATTGTCTGATCGTCACTTGACGGTATGCATGGAATTACTGCCGGAGCTGAATCCACCTGAACCAATTCCTTGCTTTTGTCAGGAGCAGCAGGGATCTTCAATACCTGGCCGACCTTTAGCCCGTCCCTTAGAAATTCGTTATTGTCAATAATATCCGAAACTGAAAGTCCATATACTAATGAAAGAGAATAAAGCGTTTCCTGTTCTTTTACAGTATGATAGCGGAGTCCGCTCATCTCTTCGCCGGTACTGACCTGAACCATTTTCGGCTTCGGTATCCAGATGGTCTGACCCGGTTGTATGCCATCCCTGGCCCAGGGATTATACCGGTAAACAACTTCCTCCTCCACATCGAATTTCTTTGACAGGGAATAAATAGTCTGGCCTCTTTTCACCCTATGTTCGATGAAATCTTCCTTATTCTGCGGATAGGCAATGGCCTGTTTGCTTCCTGCAACCGGAATGCGCAATGCCTGGCCTTCCTTTAATGCAGCAGGGTCTGTACCGGGGTTTTCGCGGATTATATCATCCTGGCTGACCTCATACGCCTTGCTGATGGAATACAGGGTCTGGCCTTTCAGGATTGTATGGATATAATAAACTTTGCCGTTAACGATTGTTTTTTCCTGTGTGCGCTTCACCTCAACGGGCTGCATCTGCGCAGACAGCATCATACAGGCCGATAACAGAATAAGAATTCCTATAGTTTTCAAAAGAATAAGTATTGTTTTCCGGAAGATGCAAACATAGCAAAGTAATACTTAAAAAAAAAGAGGTGCCATTCTGTCATTTCAGGACTTTTTGGTCTGATTTTAGCAAGCCATTCTCTGGTTTAAAGACGATAAATATGGGAAGATTAGCAAATATTTATGACACAAATAATTCGAAATTAAATATTGTGTCAAACAATAATTCATCGCAGGATGAGTCCGATTCTCAGGTATTTATGGATCCGTACTCCTCAACCATAATTAATGCGATAGCGAAGGTAAGTCCGTCGGTAGTGCAGATCAATATCACGAAGCCACATGCACGTCACCGCGAGGGGCAGGGCCCCGATGCCACAGGTTCAGGCTTTATTGTGTCACCCGAGGGATTTGTTGTGACAAACAGCCATGTGGTGAATGGTGCTCATGAAATTGAAGTCAATCTCCCGGATGGAACATCCTTTAAGGCCGAATTAATCGGGGAAGATCCGTCTACAGATATTGCGGTAATCAGGATTTATGGTCACAATTTTCCATATGCCGGTTTTGGGAATTCAAAAAAACTCAGGGTTGGCCAGCTTGTCATTGCCATCGGGAATCCGTTTGGATTTCAATTTACAGTTACATCAGGCGTCGTCAGTGCACTCGGCCGGTCCATGTACAGCTATGCAGGCAGATTGATGGATGGTGTAGTACAAACCGATGCCGCCTTAAACCCCGGCAATTCAGGAGGACCATTGATCAATGCCGCAGGAGAGGTGGTGGGAATCAATACTGCAGTGATCTCTTCAGCCCAGGGACTTTGTTTTGCCGTGGGATCCAGCGTGGCGGAATATGTCGTGGGAAAACTGATCACAGCCGGCAAGGTACGAAGATCGAGCCTGGGAATTGCGGGACATACCATTGTGCTTCCGCAGCGTGTGATCAATTATAACCATCTCACGATGAAAAGGGGAATCCTGATCCAGCAGGTCCTTCCGGAAAGAAGTATACAAAATGCCCGGCTCAGCACAGGGGATGTTATCGTTGGCTTTAACCACGTTCCGGTTGGATCCGTGGACGAACTTTATCTGCAGCTGAATGAACAGTTCATTGGCAAAACGGTTGAGCTGGATATTTTAAAGAAGGGTGTCAAAACAACCATTGAAGTCGTTTTGGGAGAAGCTAAATAATTTTCAGACAGGCCTACTCCCCTGATCCTCACAGGTACATCGTTTGCCCTCAGGAGCCGGCAACAGGAACTGGCTACCCGGTGAATTTCAAACCTACTATTCCAATAATGATCAGGGAAGCAAAAAATAACCTGAGCATATTGACAGGATCATTAAAATATACAATACCGATAATCAGGGTTCCCGCAGCACCAATGCCCGTCCATATGGCATAAGCATTGCCAATGGGTATACTTCTTTGTGCCATCCATAAAAACAGACCGCTCAGGGCCATGGATAAAACCGCAAATCCAATCCATAACAACCTGTGAGGGGTAGTTTGGGAAAGCTTAAATCCCAATGGCCACCCGATCTCAAAAATACCCGCGATAAAAAGATAGAACCAGTTCATCGTTAAAAAATAATTTTAAAGATAACGATTCATTGATTTAATTAACATTTCTGATTACTATCTATTTATGATGGTGATTGCCGTAAAACTCTGTTACGATAAATGGAGTTCCCGGATGCATTCCTGGTTCAATCCTCCTCAACAGCCCTGACGAGGTCAGGAAGAATACCATCAATGGCCGATTCCACCCGTTTCCAGTCGGGAATGAGCGGTGAACCGTAATGCTGGTCACAAAAATCAACCACGCCCGAATCGATAGCTCCTGCGAATAACTCTACGGTTTTCAGCTCCTCATGAAAATCGAAGGTTATCCTTCTTTCATACATTTCTGCGAGGGATTCATACATTCCAACCATTTCACGGGCATGTTTCAAATAAGTAAGCCTGATAGTGCGGAATACTTCTGTATTCAGCGATACCCCGTTGCTGGCCAGATGGGTGAAAAAAGTACGGGCAATGTCAGAAGCCATTTTGAACAGGCCTTTTTCATTTTGCGAGCCAACCTGCTGGTGTTTATGATCATATCTGCTGGTAAGTTCAATCTGGCATATCCTTGATTCACGGACAAGGCGATAGATCTCTCCCAATAATCCCACCTCAATTCCCCAATCGGAAGGAAACTGTATCATACGGGCCTGGCTGGTGTAAGTGGCAAATTCACCTGAAAGGGGGTACCTGAAATCGCCCATATAGTCAAGAAATTCAGTGCTTCCGAACATATCTTTCAATGTACGCACAAGTGGAAAATAAAACAAACGGGTGACCCTGCCATAAAGCTTTTTATCATACCTCACATAATATCCCTTAACGAACTGAAACCGCATATACATAAGGGGAAACAAAAGCCTGGTGAGAAAATCACGGTCATAGGTCACAATATCCGCATCATGAAAAGCAATGGCTGAAACATCACCTTTTCCGATTACATATCCGAGACTGGTCCATACTGCCCTGCCCTTGCCGCGCACGCCAAGTGGCAATTGCTTTTCTATCCGGCCGATCACTGCTGCCACCTGCGGCTTATCATTCCATATCAACATGGCCTTGCCGCCCAGCGGGCGAACAATCTCCTGTGCCTTCTGATACTCGCTAAAGTCAGACTGGTCAAGGGAAATGTATACTTTGCTGACATATTCAGTGCCGGCCAGTATATCAATAATATGATGCATGGCGTCGCTGGAAAGATCCCTGAATAACGCCGGGATCAAGACCCCTACCGGGATCTTTGCGGATGCTTTCCAAACCTTTTCTTCCATCGCCTCACAATTCTCATGCTGAAATAAGGAAAAAGTCGGAACCTTATTGATATGAAAATCTGCCATCTCAGATAAGTTTACTGTAAAGCTAATTCATTTAAAACAGAAAAACCCGCTGAAACTACCTGTCAGTTTTGGAATTATAAAAACAGGTGAAGTATAAGCAGCCGGTGCCGATGGCAATTGCAAAGCTTGCAGCAGCCACAGAACCGATGTAAATGGGTCAGTATAAATACAACAATAAGCCTCTCCTCATTGGGCAGATCGGTCTCTTCTGTCCCTGTCTTTCTCACCCGGATATCAAAGACACAACATTCTATTGGTATTTTTACCTATAAAATATATTTATATGCTTAAAATACTATATTTTGTGTTTATATGCTTAAAAGCCTATATATATTTTATGAGAAATTGTATTGGCTATATTTTTTATAATAGCTATATTGTGGATCTGATTATTGAAAATAATCTCGATTCTTAAATGTATTTTTGAATTTTTTAATTTCGCAAAACACATATAACATAACATAGGAGGTCTTACAATGGATAATGTTGATAGGGTATCAACAGATGTTTTGATCATCGGGGGCGGACCCTCCGGCTTAGCCACCGCAATACATTTAGCAGATACATTTAAACTGAATGGCCAAAATCACAGGATACTTCTGATCGAAAAAGGCAATTCAATCGGAAGCCATATATTGTCAGGGGCAGTCATTAAATCCGACGTCTTTAAAGAGTTGCTGCCCGATGTGGAATTTTCAGAAATTCCTTTCAATGCCAGGGTAAAAAAGGACAGTACCGTATGGCTTACTGAAAATGGCTCTATCAAGATGCCTTTTCATGTGCCTTATATGAACAATATAGGAAACTATACCGCTTCCCTGGGTCAGCTATGTAAATACCTGGCAACAAAAGCACAGGAAAAAGGAGTGGAAATATATACCGGATTTGCCGTGGATGAAATTTTATACAGGGACGGAAAGGTAAGCGGGGCCAAGACAAAAGATACCGGACTGGACCATCACGGTCATCAGCTGGAAAATTTTCAGCCCGGAACCTGTGTGGATGCCCGAATCACCATTTTCGCCGAGGGAACACGAGGCAGTTTAGCCAAAATGCTGATTAAAAAGTTTAACCTGAACAAGGACAGAAACGAAATGGTATATTCATTGGGCGTAAAGGAGATCTGGACGCTTCCGGCCGGTAATATTGAGCCTGGTGAAATATATCATACCATGGGTTATCCGCTGAATATGGACGAATTTGGCGGAGGCTTCATTTACGGATTAAACGACAACAAGGTAGCCCTGGGTCTTGTTGTTGGCCTCGACTATAAAGATCCGTCCTTTGATGTGCATGATGCATTCCAGGTATGGAAGACCACTCCATTCGTTTCCAATATCCTCAAAGGGGGAAAAATGGTGGAATATGGCGCTAAGACACTTCCCGAAGGAGGCTATTATGCTATTCCAAAACTGTATACCGACAATGCCCTGATCGTGGGCGATAGCGCCGGAATGGTCACGATGCCTGCTTTAAAGGGAGTTCATCTGGCCATTAAATCAGGAATGCTCGCCGCCATGGCGGCGGCCAAAGCCCTCGCGGCGAATGATACTTCAGAGAATAGCCTGCAGCTGTATGAAACACTTGTTAACGAAAGCCTGATCTACAAGGAGATGTATCCGGTTAGAAATTTCAGACAGGGCTTTGAGAAAGGATTAATAGCCGGCGGGATCCAGTTTGGAACCCAGCTTATTACCGGCGGCGCCGGTTTCTCAGGAAGACTGAGATCTCATGCCGATTATACTACCACCCAGAAGCTGAGCGAGTACAAAAAGAAGCCTTTTAAAGAGCGTTTTAAGGGAAAACTGGAATTTGACAAAGTATTGACATTTGACAAGGCAACCAATGTTTACTTTTCCGGAGTTTACCATGATGAGCAGCAGGTGGTGCATCTTCACCTGAATAACCCTGAAAAGTTTAATGCAGTTAACATTGAACAGTATGGCGCTCCCGAACAGTTTTTCTGTTCTTCGGAAGTATATGAATTGCACATCAATAAAAATGGGGAGAAAGAGCTCCGTATCCACGCCGAAAATTGCATGCACTGCAAAACATGTGATATAAAGTCACCCGAAGACGGAGTTACCTGGGTAGTGCCTAATGGCGGTAACGGACCTGACTTTCAAAATATGTAACATTTAAAGAAACTGTAACAATGCCTTTAACAATAATAAGCTTAATCAAACAGGTCCCATTACCCAGCGAAATGAGGATGGGCGAAGATGGCTTAATGGATCGCACAAAAGCCAAATCAATCATTAATATAGATTGTCAGTTTGGCCTGGAAGCAGGATTGCAGCTCAGAAAACAAAATCCTGATGCCAGACTGATCGTTTGTTCAATGGGACCCGGTTCCTTCGAAAATTCGCTAAGGACAGCGATTTCAATGGGATATGACGAGGCCTTTCTTTTATCAGACCGGAAACTGGGTGGCAGCGATACCTATGCCACCGGGCTGGCCATTTCAACAATGCTAAGGCACCTGGGCTTTACGAAAGATTCCAAAGATCCGTTTATCATTCTGGCCGGTCGCCAGACGAGCGACGGGGATACCGCCCATGTACCTTCACAGGTTGCTGAAAGCATCGGAATTCCTCAGGCTACATTCGTTGAAAGTGTCAAAATGGATGGTACCGGGAAGGTTGTCGCAAAAAGGATCATTGAAGGCGGATTTCAAATGATGAAACTGCCCATTCCCTGCGTCATTTCATTAACCCCTACCGGAATACCTCCCCGGAAACCTTCTTTAAGCGGAGCCATCAAGGCCCGTAGCCTGAAGATTACAACATTCGGCATTGCAGATATCGGACTGGGAACTGAAAAGATTGGCATTGATGGCTCACCCACTATTGTGGCAAAAGTAGTCAATATAGTAAGTGAACGACCCCCGATAACCATGTCGGAAGGCCATAATGAAGCGGCGCTGGTTGGCAGTTTAATTGCCAATTATAAAAAAGGTGGCAATGTTTTCGGAAAAAAAGAGGAAGCAGAGAAGAAAGAGATCGAGCGGCCTGATTTTCCTTTGAAGGATTTCAGGGACGGTTCGAAAGGAATTCTTACCTGGGCTGAGGTAACCAATGGAAATATTTCCAGACCATCGCTGGAACTTCTGACACCTGCCCGAAATCTTGCAACACAATTGGGGAATGATACCAAAATCATGACCCTGATGATTGGCAAGAGTGTACGCCATTTGTCCCAAACCCTCATTGAACATGGTTCAGATGAGGTCATTATTGTTGAAGATGATAAGCTCGAAGAATATCTTGTCCTTCCCTTTTCTTCCATTTTTGCACAGGTCATCAAGGAAAAGAAACCTGAAATTGCTCTTTTTGCAGCCACTACTTCAGGACGTGAACTGGCTCCCAGGGTTGGAATGAAAACCAGTAGCGGCGTAACTGCAGATTGCACGGGACTTGAAATCGGAGAATATATCGATAAAAAAGAGAAAGTTATTTATTACCCTATTCTGGAATCACGCCGTCCGACATATGGCGAAAGCAAGCTTGCCACCATTCTTGGCTTCGTTTGTCCCCAGGTTTCAACAGCACGCGCTGGTACATTCGAGGTACCCAGGCGGTCAGAAGGACGGACAGGCATTGTTTCTGTTTTCAAACCCGTATTGAATGACAGGGATTTCGTGGTTGAGATCATGAAAACCGTAAGAGGCGGAGGAGGTCTGCAAAATCTTTTCGACGCAGATATCATTATTTCAGGAGGCAGAGGGACAACAAATGACAGTTTAGGCCTGATAAAAGCCCTGGCCGATTCCCTGATCGAAAAAGGTATAAATGCAGAATGGGCATGCAGTCGTCCTGTAGTTGATGAAGGAGTTACCGAATATCCACGGCAGGTTGGACAGACCGGGAAAACGATCCGTCCGAAGGTATATGTTGCAGTGGGCATTTCGGGTGCAATACAGCATATTGCCGGTATGAAAGAGGCCGGAAAAGTTATTGCCATTGACCATAATCCAAAGGCAAATATCTTCAATCATGCCGATTTTGGAATTGTCGGTGAATATCAGGACATACTTCCGGAATTGATTGAACAGGTAAAGTCAGGATTTACGTTTGGCCTGGAACCGAAGAAGAAGTGACAAGGGACGAGGGACGAGGGACTAAGGGCTTTGCAGTTTTGCAGCTGGAAAAAATCCCGTAGGGATTGTCTGTCGGTAGAAAATGCGTCATGCAGTCTTGCAGTCATGCAGTCCTCGGGTTTGCATCCCATAGTCTCGTGCGGTTGCACCCACGGTTATTGAGATCTTGCCCCTTCGGGGCTCCCCCAGCTTACTCCTTACTCATTTCTCCTTACTCCTTACTCATCTCTCATCTCTCATCTCTCATCTCTCATCTCTCATCTCTCATCTCTCATTGTCACTTGTGCCCAGTTCCTATTCCCCAGTCAATGTTTTCATACAGGGGAAGAAATCTTTCCCCTAAATCCTTTCATCCTATCTGAAAATTTAGTAAATTATGGTATTCAATTAAACGGTTAAAGTACCGTTAGTGTATTTCTTTTTACATAAACATAATACCATGAGCAAATTTGTCTACTTGTCAATTACGCCGGAGGCATTGATAGGTTCGATGCTCCCGCCGGTTGAATTTGGTGCCTATCTTGCTACAGGTACCAAAAAATGCAACAAAGGTCAGGCAATCTTCTTTGAGGTCGACCTGGAACAAATCAAAGATCTTATTGACATGGCATATCTTGAACGGAGATGTGTCCGTCAGCCTGATGGTTCTCCCAAACACTCCGTGTATCTCTCTGTATACAAAGTGTTGGAAACAATTCCGTTAAAGGCGCTAAAGAACCTTTATCTTACAACTGACCACGGAATAGTACTGGAACTGAAACCTTCGGAATATGATACTTCCAGGGAAAATAAAAGTACCCTTCATTATTATCAGGAGTTATGCCCTGTAAATCCCCAGGTAGTCAGTGAATACTCGCCGGCAAAATTTCTGAAAGTATTGACCGATGGCTCCCTGCAGATCCATTTGCCTAAATTAATGTTTGTCGATTTGAAACTGGGTGAATTAAGCGTCAATCCGATAAGCGGCTCAGCTGAATTTTTACCGTATGCCCACACCGCTCATTTAAGGGACTGCCTTGAAACCCTTAAATACGATGAGAAAAAAATGAAGACTGTGGTGAGGTTTTATAACGGGACCTTGCTCTACAGGACAATTGAATCCGGTTTCTATGTTGGGGCAGTTGATGAAATCAAATTTTACAGGTATCCGACTATGGCAGAGCTGGAAGACATGAATTATGATTTCTTCAGGGGACTGTAGGAATTTACGATTTACGATTTACGATTTACGATTTACGATTCGATTTAACCAGATTGCATTACTTAAAGTACTGTGGACAAACCTAATCGTAAATCGTAAATCCAAAATCGTAAATCTATTCCTCATACTCCTGGTACCTGAAAACTGCCTTTCTTAATAACTCTTCAAAAATCTGTCCGTTTTCAAGTACATCCTCGTCATCCTTCTCATAATGCCAGATTACGATAAACTCCTTGATGTTATTGTTAGCGTCAAGAACCTTAAGCAATTCAAGGATCTTTTTTGCAGAAGCGCTATTGATGTATTCAAGATTTATATCCATTTTAACTACCTCAGCAGTAAGCTTGGCGGACCATTCAATGAGCGGCTGGTAAAAATTCGACACATTCTCGGGTAACGAACGTCCCTCCATTAACAATCTTCCATCGGTTCCGAATTTGATTGTTGGAGTATTGATTGTGGATTCAACTATCAGGTTATTCATAACTTTTATTCTATACCTTAATATACGTATGCAATGGCGTTTGGATCAATTCTTATGATGAATTGACGGTTGATTTTGACCATTGTACACTGAAAGGAAACCAATGATTAAAAGTAGCGTAATAATGAACCGGTAAATAGATTTTGATCCGGAGCATATTGAAAGAAGTTTTTTTATATTTGCTTCTGAAATAACAATGAAAATTTCAACCTGCATATTATTCCTTTATATTTTGGCACTCCTTGCGATGCCCTGCTTTGATGTACCAAATAATGAACATATAGATCATACCGAAATTTCGCAGAATTCAAACACCCACAACCATAGCGGGGATGACCTCTGCTCCCCTTTTTGTGCCTGCAGTTGTTGTGTTTCACCTATTATCAGTCCTGACAATGTCTTTCAGATAAACACTATTCTGTTGTCACAGGATTACAATTCCTGCTATACTGCGTCCTACGTTTCCTCGCTTTTTGCCACAATCTGGCAACCCCCTAAAATAAGTTAATACAGCCCTTCCTGCTTACCCCGTTATTTATGGCCCGGGTCAATAAATAACGAAAGATGATTTGTATTCACTTACTTAAGGTATTTGTTGTATGATTGAACGCATCATTCATTTCTCCATTAAGAATAAATTCATCATTGGATTATTCATCCTGGCTTTGATCGGATGGGGAACCTATTCGCTCACCAATTTACCGGTCGATGCCATTCCCGATATAACCAACAACCAGGTTCAGATTATTTCGCTTGCACCCTCACTGGCGGTCCAGGAGGTAGAAAGCTTTATAACAGCACCCATTGAAGTAGCAGTGGCCAATATTCCTGACATTATTGAACTTAGATCGATTTCCCGCCTGGGATTATCGGTTATCACTGTTGTATTTAAAGATGGTGTGGATGTTTATTGGGCCAGGCAGCAATTAAGCGAGCGCCTTAAGGAGGCCGAAGAGGTTATCCCTGAAGGTCTTGCCCAGATTTCCCTTGCACCTGTCTCCACCGGACTTGGAGAGATATTTCAGTATCGCCTGGCTGTAAAAAAAGGATACGAAAATGAATTCAATCCCATGGAACTGCGAACCATCCAGGATTGGATCATTCGCCGTGAAATGCTTGGGACGCCAGGTGTTGCTGATATCAATAGCTATGGCGGATTTGTCAAACAGTACGAAATAGCCGTAAACCCGGAACAACTCAGGTCCATGAATCTCACCCTGACGGATATATTTGCTGCTCTTGAAAACAACAATGAAAATACAGGGAGCGCTTATATTGACAAAAATCCAACAGCCTATTTTATCAGGGGCATCGGATTGGTTAAAACTCTCGAGGACATCGAAAAGATTGTTGTTAAAACCACCAGTTCCGGAATTCCTGTACTTGATCAGGGATATTGCAGCAGTGCAATTCGGCAGCGCTACAAGATATGGAGCATTTGTTGTTGATACCACCGAGGCCGTGGGAGGTGTGGTAATGATGCTTAAAGGCGCCAACGGCCATGAGGTAATTGAAAATGTAAAAACCCGGATAGAGTCAATACAAAAATCATTGCCAGACCAGGTAAGGATAGAACCTTTCCTCATCAGGTCTGATCTGGTGGGACGGGCGATCGGCACGGTATCCCGAAACCTGATAGAAGGTGCCTTAATTGTTATTTTCATCCTGGTTCTGTTACTCGGGAATATGCGGGCAGGTCTTATTGTTGCCTCGGTAATTCCCCTTTCCATGCTTTTTGCCATCTCACTCATGAACCTTTTCGGCGTTTCCGGAAACCTTATGAGCCTGGGTGCAATTGACTTTGGACTTATTGTAGACGGAGCAGTCATTATTGTGGAAAGTGTTGTACACCGGATCTCCATGAGCAAACACAATCATTTGGGCATTGTAAGGCTCACCCAGGAACAGATGGATGAGAATGTATTTGATTCGGCAAAAAGAATGATGAGTTCAGCCACTTTCGGGCAAATAATTATTCTCATCGTGTATCTTCCGATCATGGCGTTGGTAGGCATTGAAGGAAAGATGTTCCGTCCCATGGCCCAGGTGGTCACTTTTGCGCTTCTGGGTGCCGCAATTCTTTCCCTAACCTATATTCCCATGGCCTCTGCCTTGTTCCTGAGCAAAAAGACAAGCCATAAGCCCAATTTTTCGGACCGTTTGATCGATTGGATCCGTAAAATATTTAATCCTGCCATTGCTTTTGCCCTTAAAAATAAACTCCTGGTTTCCGGTTTCTGCTATCATATTATTCATTATAAGCCTGTTGGTATTCAGCCGTTTGGGGGGAGAATTTATCCCCCAGCTTGAAGAGGGCGACCTGGCTGCCGGTGTGATTACGCTTCAGGGTGGTTCCCTTACCAATACAATTGATCAGGTAGTAAAGGCAAATAAGATACTGCTTCAGAATTTCCCGGAAATAAAGCATGCAGTATGTAAAATAGGAGCAGGTGAGATCCCGACAGATCCTACTCCCATGGAAACGGGCGATTATATCATTACCCTGAAAGACAAAGACGAATGGGTATCTGCAAAAAACCGTGAAGAAATGATTGAAAAGATGGAAGAAAAACTGATACCGCTGGCCGGTGTAAAATTTGAGTTCCAGCAACCCATCCAGATGCGGTTCAATGAACTGATGAGTGGTTCCAAACAGGACATTGCCATTAAAATTTTTGGAGATGACCTGGATATACTGGCAGCAAAAGCAGCTGATGTTGAAAAAATAATTCAGAAAATTGCCGGTGTTGAGGATATTAATGTAGAGAAAGTCACCGGGCTGGCACAGATGCAGGTTGAATATAACCGCGACCGTCTTGCACAATATGGAATCACCGTGAATGATGTGAACACTATTCTTCGCACAGCTTTTGCAGGCAGCCAGGCCGGTGTGGTTTTTGACGGGGAAAAGCGGTTTGGCCTTGTTGTTAGGCTTGATAAGGATTATCGCCAAAGTCTGGATGATATAAGAAATCTTACCGTGGCGCTTCCCGATGGGCATCAGATCCCGTTTGAACAAATTGCCAGTATTTCAGTAAAATCAGGACCGGCCCAGGTGTCAAGGGAAGACACAAAACGAAGGATCACTATTGGCTTTAATGTTCGCAAGCGCGACATTCAGAGTGTGATCAATGAGGTAAGGACAGAAATAGACCAGACGATCCAGCTTCCGACAGGTTATTATTTTTCCTACGGAGGACAGTTTAAAAATCTTGAAGCGGCTCAGAAAAGGCTTTCCATTGCTGTTCCGGTTGCCCTGCTACTGATTTTCGTATTGCTGTATTTTACTTTCAATTCGGTGAAACAATCGTTGCTGATCTTCACAGCGGTTCCAATGTCTGCCATTGGGGGCGTTTTCGCCCTGTGGCTGCGGGGAATGAACTTTTCGATATCTGCCGGGGTAGGATTTATTGCCCTGTTTGGTGTAGCCGTACTCAATGGAATTGTCCTGATTGCCGAATTTAACCGTCTCGAAAAAGAAGGCATTTCCGATATAACCGAACGGGTGCTGAAAGGTCTTCAAACAAGGTTGCGGCCGGTAATCATGACTGCTGCTGTGGCCTCAATGGGATTTCTTCCCATGGCATTGTCAACCTCAGCCGGTGCAGAAGTGCAAAGACCCCTGGCAACGGTAGTCATAGGCGGACTGATAACTGCCACACTGCTTACCCTGCTTATACTTCCCGTGTTCTACATCTTTTTTTCGTCCCGTAAATTCAATATCAGTCTGATCAAGGGACCCGATAAAAAAATAACGGCCATTCTGCTTATGCTTGGGATCTTTTCAATTTCCGGTAACCTTAAAGGCCAGTCAAAACCCATCAATCTAAATGAGGCTATTCAGATTGCACTTGACAGCAGCCTTTCCATTAAATCCGCAGCTTATTCGGTTGATGTGAAAAAGGCCCTGAAAGGTGCTGCGATTGATCTGCCAAAAACTGCGATTGAAGGGGAATACGGACAGTTCAACTCCTATTGCAAACGACAATAGTTTTACTGTATCCCAATCATTTGAATTCCCTACGGTTTATATAAACCGGTATAAACTTGCCAGTGCCAATATGGCCAGCAGTGAATGGCAATACGAAATTGCACAGACTTGAACTGGCTACACAGGTGAAACAGGTTTACTGGCAGTATGTATACCTTACAGCAAAACAAAAATTGCTTTCATACCAGGACAGCCTATTCAGCGGCTTTTTAAGGGCAGCTGAATTAAGGGCCAGATCCGGCGAAACCAACCGGCTCGAAATGATCACGGCACGTTCTCAAAGTCTCGAAATAAGGAACCAGCTTTTCCAGGTATCGTCTGATATAGGCACTTACAGTCGAAAATTTATGGTATTGCTGAATAGCAGGACGATGCTGTCTCCTGCTGATAGTGATTTGCATAAAATAGATGCTTCATTTCTGTCAGACAGCACATCTGTTGACCAAAGTCCGTTACTGGGCTATGTTCAGCAGCAGGTTGAGGTATCACACATCACTAAAAGGCTGGAACAAAGTCAGATGCTGCCCGATTTAAGTGTTGGTTATTTTAACCAGACCATTATCGGCACACAGGAAGTGGACGGTGTACCGCGTGAATTCGGACCGGATTTCCGCTTTCAGGGTGTGAAGGCAGGAATAGCCATTCCATTGTGGTTTGGTCCCTATACCTCCAGGTCGAAAGCCGCAAAGATCAGTGAAAACATGGCACGAACTGATGCTGAGTATTATACAAAGTCCATAACAGGCAATTATCAGTCCGCACTCGACGAATACAAAAAATTCTCTGTGAGCATTGATTACTACGAAAAACAGGCGGTTCCTGAATCTGATCTGATCATTGAACAGGCGACCAGGGCTTACCGTGCCGGAGGTATGGATTATCTCGATTATGTGCTGAATCTGAACAGGGCACTGGCTATCAGGCAGAACTATCTGGACGCTTTGAACAGTTACAATCAAACCATTATTTCCATAGAATATATAACTGGTAAAATATTTTAAATAACAATAAAGATGAAAAGCATAAGATATTCCTTATCAATAATTATTGCAGGCTCAATACTGGTTTTAAGTTCCTGTAACAGGGAAAATCAATCCGTTTCAAAATTAACTGAGGTTGAGGTCCTTCCTGAGGATATTGTTGAATTGCGTGACGACCAGATTAAACTGGCCGGTATTGAAACGGGTTCGGTTGAAATCCGGTCTCTGGGCAATACGATAAGAGTGAACGGAATTGTTACAGTTGCACCTCAAAGCACCGCAAGTGTTTGCATGCCTTTAGGAGGCTTTATTAAGAATACCACACTGCTTCCGGGAAATGCGGTTAATAAGGGACAGACGCTCGCCGTGATCGAAAACCAGGATTTTGTTGATATCCAGCAAAGTTACCTCGAAGCAAAAAACAAGCTGGTATTTGCAAAAGGCTGAATATGATCGCCATACTGATTTATACAAGGATGATGTTTATTCAGAAAAAAATGTTCAACAGGTTACAGTGGAATATAGGAATCTTGTAGCCATGGTAAAATCACTGGAACAGAAACTGTTACTCATTGGAATGAATCCCGGCCAGGTCAGGGAAGACAATATAACCAGCACCATCAGCCTGGTTTCCCCCATCAGCGGTTATCTTAAATCGGTGAACATCAATATCGGCAAATATGTTGCTCCTACGGATGTGTTGTTTGAAATTATCAACAGTGATAAACTATTTCTTGAACTTACCCTGTTTGAAAAAGATGCCGATAAGGTTTCCGCAGGCCAGAAACTAAAGTTTCAGATCAATAATGAAAGTGAGGAACATGAAGCAGTGATCACACAGACCGGAAAATCGATCACCAATGATAAAACCCTCATGGTGTATGCATCTGTTGCAGGTTCCTGCAAAAATGTTTTACCCGGAATGTATGTAAGCGCCAAAATTGAAGAATCAGATAACACCGTTACAACTCTCCCTTCAGATGCAATTGTAAGTTTTGATGACAAGGATTATATTTTTGTTTTTGAAAAAGAGAAGGAGGAAGATGGCAAGCCATTTGTCGAATACCGGATGATTGAGGTGAAAAAGGGTGCCAGCTCATCCGGATTTACGGAGATTATATTCCTGAAGGATTTGATATGAATAAATCAAAAATTGTCATCCGGGGGGCATACAATCTCCTCTCAGCAAAGAAAAATGCCGGAGAGATGGCTTGTTGATGGCGAGGTGCATAAATCGGATTCTGATACAACTTAATATATTTTAACATAAATATTTGCATTCATTATAAATAGCGAATTATATTTGGTCAACATTTCATGGGTTTTTGCGTTTATACAAGTAATGAAGAAATTTCTTACCATACCGCTTGCTTTGCTGATCCTGCTTTCAGGGATGAATTTTACCGTTGCCACACATTACTGTGGCGGTCACATTGCTGCGACCAAATTGTCCTTTTCAGGTAAAGAGGCTACTTGTGGTATGATTTCAGATCAAAAATCAGAAAACTCCACTGAAACACAAATTTCCTCAAAATGCTGTGATGATAAAATTGCTGTTTATAAGATTGACAGCGATTATTCCCCTTCTGCATTTCACTTTAAAAATATTAGCCAAAATATTCTTCAGGAGTTTCACATTCCTCAGGGATTTTCTTTCCATTTCCCCATTTCATTGTTGACTATTCCTGCAAATGTCAGTCCGCCCGGCTGCTTTATGGCCAATGCTGTGCGCATAGCCGACATTTGTGTCTTCCGCATCTGATTTATTCTTCTTCAATTCCAAATTGACGCAAGGGCATGATACGCCCGATTGCTGATATTTCTATTTTATCAATTTCAATTTATCAATAATTAATACTTTACAAATGAAAACTATTAAATTCATTGCTACTGCTATATTAGCGGTTACTACAAGTGTATTCACTTTTGCACAGACCTCAGAAAGCACATCATCTAAAACCGAAACCATTAAAGTATCGGGCAAATGCGAAATGTGCAAATCGAGCATCGAGAAAGCCGCCAAAATTGACGGCGTAAGCAAGGCTGAATGGAATAAGGATTCCAAATTACTGACACTGGCCTACAATCCTTCGAAAGTTACCAGTGATGCCGTACAAAAAAGCATTGCAACGGTAGGATATGACACCGAAAAATTCAAGGCAACCGATGCAGCCTATAAAAGCCTGCCTTCCTGTTGCCAGTATGACAGGACCGGATCTGCCTCAAAGGGTACTTCCGAAAGTTGCCAGTGAGTTTTCGTGTTTCCTAATGAAAGCAACTAAAGTTCAACATTATGTTTTTTAACAGACTTGTAAAGTTTTTTCTTGATAACCGGTTAATTACATTCCTTTTCCTGATCACCTTTGTGGTCTGCGGAATCGTATTCGCTCCATTTAACTGGAAAACCGGGCTGTTTCCCGCGCGATCCGGTTCCCGTGGATGCAATACCGGATATCGGAGAAAACCAGCAGATTGTTGCAACGGAATGGATGGGGCGTTCACCCAGGGACATACAGGACCAGGTGACGTATCCGCTTACGACTGCCTTACTGGGTATTCCGGGGGTTCAGTCCATCCGCAGCACATCCATGTTTGGAATGTCCTTTATCTATATCATTTTCAAGGACAATGTTGAATTTTACTGGAGCCGTTCCCGTATTCTTGAGAAACTCAATTCCCTGCCCGCGGGTACCTTGCCCGCGGGTAGTCAACCCTCACTGGGGCCGGATGCAACAGCTCTGGGACAGATATTCTGGTACACCCTTGAAGGGAGGGACCCGAAGACCGGCACAACCCAATGGGGGCTGGAATCCGCAGGAATTAAGGAGCTATCCAGGATTTCTATGTAAAATATGGACTGTCTGCGGCCGAAGGTGTTTCAGAGGTTGCTTCCGTGGGCGGATTTATTAAGGAATACCAGGTTGACCTGAATCCTGAAGCGCTTAAGGCATTTAATGTTTCTGTAATGGATGTGATGAATGCCGTTCGAAAAAGCAACCTGGATATTGGCGCTGAAACTGTAGAACTGAATAATGTGGAATACATCATCCGGGGGCTGGGGTATGTTAAAAACCTGGATGACCTGGATCTTTCCGTAATTGCAGTAAGAAATAATGTTCCGGTAAGGATAAAGGATGTGGCCCATGTCGCCTTTGGTCCGGCCACACGAAGGGGAGGCCTGGATAAATCCGGTTCAGAAGCAGTAGGTGGCGTTGTGGTGGCCCGTTACGGATCCAACCCGATGGATGTCATTAATAATATAAAGGACAAGATAAAGGAAATCGATGCCGGCTTGCCCCGGAAAACATTGCCGGATGGCAGTGTTTCAAAAGTAAGCATTGTACCCTTTTATGACAGAACCGGACTGATAAAAGAAACAGTAGGAACGCTGGAATCTGCACTTTCTCATGAAATTCTCATCAGCATTATTGTAATCATCATACTGGTTCTAAATCTGCGAGCCTCGTTGATTGTTGCCGGACTCCTTGCCCATTGGTGTTCTGATGACCTTTATCCTGATGCGGTTTTTTGGTGTGGATGCGAATATTGTTGCCCTATCAGGAATCGCCATCGCCATTGGTGTTATGGTGGATATAGGTATTGTGGATGTGGAGAACATTCTCCGGCATCTGGAGATGCCCGGGAATAAGGGAATACGGGGTAAAAAACTACTGGATGTAATATATCTGGCAACTACTGAAGTCAGGGCTGCAGTAGTCACATCCATTGCCACGACCATTGTCAGTTTTCTTCCTGTATTTGCCATGCAGGCAGCAGAAGGCAAGCTTTTCCGTCCGCTGGCATTTACAAAAACGTTTGCCCTGCTGTCGGCTTTTATCCTGGGCATCGTGGTTTTACCGACACTTGTACATATTTTCTTTAATATCCGGTTGGATACAAAGAAAATCCGGAAAATCTGGAATGGTAGCCTCATTGCAGCAGGTATTCTCTTTCTCATTTTCTGGCATACATGGCCAGCCCTTGCCCTGGTTGCCATAGGCATCAATAATCTTGCTGGATTACCGGTGGCCGGAGAAAAGAAGGGAATTCCCAAATTATATCAATATTGCCATTACAGTGCTGGTAGCTGTCTATTATCTTTCCATAGAATGGTTACCGCTGGGTGCCCATAACAGCGTCTTTATCAATTTTATTTTTGTCTCGGCCATTGTTGCAGTGATTCTTTCAGCCCTCATGATGATGGTACATTTTTATGAGCCCATTCTTCGCTGGTGCCTCGTCAATAAATGGAAATTCCTGCTGATCCCTGCTTTCACTCTTTTCTTTGGGATTACTGGTATGGATGGGTTTTGAAAAAATCTTCGGTTTCACGGCCACCGGATTTGAAAAAGCCGGATGGAACAGGTTCAGGCAAACAAAGGCATGGCAGGGTGCGGTTAATACATTTCCTGGCATTGGCAAGGAATTCATGCCATCGCTAAATGAAGGTTCCTTCCTGCTGATGCCAACCAGCATGCCCCATTCCAGCATTGAAAAGAATCTTGAATATATTGAAACGCTGGATAAACGGCTTGCCGCCATACCTGAAGTTGAAATTGCCGTCGGAAAATGGGGAAGGGTGAATTCAGCGCTCGACCCTGCTCCGGTTCAAATGTTTGAGAATACCATCAATTACCGCCCTGAATATATTCTCGATGAGAACGGACATCGAATGCAGTTTAAAGTCTGACAGGGATGGCAACTACCTGCTGAAGAACGGGGGAAAATACAATCCTGCAAAAGAGAATTTCAGGGTATTTCCTGCCGACAGTCTTATTCCCGATAAAAATGGTGAATATTTCCGGCAATGGAGACCACAAATCAAAAGGCCGGTGGATATCTGGAATGAAATTGTGAAAGTTACCAATATACCGGGATTGACCTCTGCTCCCAAATTACAGCCCATCGAAACCCGCCTGATCATGCTTTCAACCGGTATGCGGGCACCCATGGGACTTAAAGTTTATGGTCCCGACCTGGAAAGCATTGAACAGGGCGGGATGCTGTTTGAACAGGCACTGAAAAAAGTACCCTCTGTTAAGGCTTCCTCAGTGTTTTATGACCGTGCCGTCGGTGCACCCTACATCGAAATAAAACTCAACCGTGAAGCAATGGCCCGCTATGGCATGAGCATCAGCGATGTACAGGAAATATTGCAGGTAGCTGTCGGCGGCATGACACTGAGCAATTCGGTCGAAGGCCGGGAACGATTTCCCATGCGGGTCCGCTATGCCCGTGAACTGCGTGATAATCCTGAAGATATAAAACGAATCCTGGTCCCGGCCATGAATGGCGTTCAAATCCCGCTGGGAGAAATTGCCGATATTAATTACACCAGGGGAGCACAAATGATACGAAGTGAAAACACCTTCCTGGTAGGCTATGTGATTTTTGACAAACAGGAAGGGAAAGCAGAAGTGGATGTGGTGGAAGAAGCTGCAAAAATACTGAAACAGCAAATTGCATCAGGCGCCCTTACTTTACCGCCAGGCGTATCCTATAAATTTGCCGGAAACTACGAACATCAGTTAAGGGCCACCAAAAGGCTGGCCATTGTTGTCCCGATAAGTCTTATGCTGATCCTGCTTTTGCTGTATTTCCAGTTTCAAACCGTTACCGCTTCCCTCATTCATTTTTCAGGCGTATTTGTGGCGTTTTCGGGAGGCTTTCTCATGCTGTGGCTATACGGACAGGGATGGTTTATGAATTTTTCAGTAGCGGGAATAAACCTGCGCGATATGTTCCAGATGCATCCTGTCAATCTGAGCGTGGCGGTCTGGGTAGGTTTCATTGCCCTGTTCGGAATTGCCACGAATGACGGAGTTATTATGGGTACCTACATTCACCAGGTATTTGAGCAACGTCATCCTGCAACTGTTCAGGAAGTGCGGGAAGCAGTTGTTGCCGCCGGGCGCAAACGTGTCCGTCCCGCCATGATGACCACAGCTGTGGCTGTTATTGCGCTTTTACCCGTGCTTACATCAACCGGGAAAGGAGCAGATATCATGGTCCCCATGGCCATTCCCACATTCGGCGGAATGATCATCCAGGTAATGACCGTTTTTGTTGTACCTCTGTTTCAGGCTATGTGGAGGGAGAGGGCAGTAACAAGGGACAAGGGACTGGGGACTAGGGACAGCAGGAATCCCTTTAGGGATTAACTGTTGGTAGAAAAGTGAGAGATGAGAGATGAGAGATGAGAGTGAGAGGTGAGAAGTGAGTATGAGTATGATTATGAACGCCCCGAAGGGGCAAATATCAATACTGTAGGTGAACCTGCGGACGTGGGTGAACCCACGGAAAAAAAGCTGAAAAAATGAAAATTATCCTAATGATAACGGGGTTGATGTGTGCCTTAGCAGGCAAGGGGCAGGACAGCCTGCTGTTTTACCTGTCAGAGGCCGCCAAAAACAATCCCACCGTATTGCAGAAATATACCGAGTACCAGGCTGCACTTCAAAAAGTGCCCCAGGTTGGCAGTCTGCCCGATCCTGAATTAAACATGGGGGTTTTTCTCAGTCCCATGGAACTTGTAAGCGGAAACCAGGTTGCTGACCTTCGGTTGATGCAGATGTTTCCCTGGTTTGGAACGCTCAGGGCTGCAAAAGACGAGATGAGCCTGATGGCCAATGCCAAATACGAATCATTCAGGGATGCAAAATTGCAGGTATTTTATGAGGTTCAAAGTACCTGGTATGATTTGTACAAACTCCGGCAGAATATCCGGATATCAGAAAAGAACATTGAAATTCTGAAGACAATCGAAAGAATCGCCCTGGTTAAATTCAGGACTGCACCATCAGGCAATGGCGGTTCCTTACCCTCTGGCAGCTCCGGTCCTGCAGTGTTCCATCAGTTGCGACCCGCGGTTCCCAGGGAATGAACAGCATGGGAAGCAATGCAGGAAGCAATGCCACAGTTGCTGCGAATCAAATGCCGCAGGTCAGTTCAATGGGTTCGTCTGCCGGCAGTTCCTCATTGGCCGATCTTTATCGCATACAAATTGAAGCAGGTGATCTTGAAAATAATATGGCCCTGTTAAAAAACCAGCAGAATACCCTTGTTGCGCAATTCAACAGCTATCTGAACAGGCCGGCAATTTCCCGGTTTCATTACCCGACACGCTGGTTGCTGATACCCTGGGAATTCCCTTGCTGGCGGTTTCCGACAGCATGCTCGCGAATAACCCGATGCTGGGCATGTTGAAATACGAGCAACAATCGCTTGATTCAAGAAAAAAAATGGTTACCAGGATGGGCTACCCGATGATCGGTTTGGGGGTGAATTATTCCGTGATCAGCAGAAATGAAATGGTCACTTCTTCCATGAACGGGAAAGATATGATCATGCCGATGGTAACATTGACCTTGCCGATATACCGCAAAAAGTACAAGGCCATGCAAACTGAGGCTGACTTCGGAAAACTGCCACAGCACAAAATTATACGGCCTCGGCCAATAGCCTGAAAACTGAATATTACCAGGCAGTTCAGCTATACCAGGATGCACAACGCAGAATTGACCTTTATGGCAGCCAAAGCCTCCTTGCAGGCAAATCACTGGATATCATGATGAAAAGTTTTGCAGTTTCCGGTTCCGGACTTACAGATATACTTCGCATCCGGCAGCAAACACTCGATTATGATTATAAAAAAGTGGAAGCAGTAGCCGATTATAATACGGCCATAGCCTGGCTGAAACGATTGATGGCATTTCAACAATAAATAATTTCATGAACAATGAAAATGAAAAAGATTTTTTCGAACAAATATTTCCGTTATGGTTCTCTGGTAATAGGCGGAATTTTCCTGGGATGGCTGTTTTTTCATTCGCCCCGGAAAACAATAGTCCAAAATGAAAATACGGCAGAAAATAAAGCAGGAAACGATCTGGACTTGCGCCATGCATCCACAGATACGGATGCACGAACCGGGCAAATGTCCGATTTGCGGGATGGATTTGATTCCGCTGAATCAGAGTAATGTTAAAATTGACCCGACAGCAGTATATCTGACTGAAGATGCGGCACAACTGGCCAATGTGCATGACCTCGGTTGTTACCCGCCAGAAACCTGTAAAGGAAGTAAGGTTGTATGGCAAAGTACAGGCTGATGAACGGTTGCTTCAGAGCCAGGTGGCCCACATTTCAGGAAGAATTGAGAAATTGCTTGTGAATTTCACGGGAGAAGCAGTGCAAAAGGGACAAACTCTGGCCCTTATTTATTCGCCTGAAATCGTTACCGCACAGCAGGAATTACTGGAAGCTTCAAAAACAAAACAGGGCCAGCCTGAAATATATGAGGCTGCCAGGGAAAGGCTTCGCCAGTGGCGGCTCTCTGAATCTCAGATAACATCCATTGAAAACTCCGGAAATATTCAGAACAATGTGGAAATCGTATCGGATATTTCAGGAATTATAACAGCCAGGCGGGTTAACAATGGAGATTATATTAACCAGGGAACAGTTTTATTTGATGTGGCCGATCTGTCGAGAGTATGGGTATTGTTTGATGCCTATGAAAGTGACCTGCAGTTCCTGAGGAAAGGAGATAACCTTGAATTCACAGTTCAGGCTTTGCCGGGCGTGAAATTTGCCGGTAATATCGCCTTTATTGATCCGGTGATTGATCCGGTAAACCGTGTGGCAAAAGTCAGAATTGAAGCATCAAATCAATCGGGAAGGTTAAAGCCTGAAATGTTTGTGACAGGAATTGTAAAAGCCCGGCTGGATGAGTACAGGAATATGCTTGTCATCCCGAAATCGGCAGTGCTTTGGACCGGAAAACGCTCCATTGTATATGTTAAACAAACAGACACCGATGAACCCTGTTTTCAAAATACGGGAAATGGGTCTGGGGCCCATGTTGGGAAACAGTTATGTGATAACAGACGGTTTAACGGAAGGAGAAGAAATAGTAACCCAGGGTGCTTTCAGCGTGGATGCAGCTGCACAACTTGAAGGAAAGCCCAGCATGATGAATCCTGCCGGAGGGGGTACGTCCTCAATGCCAGGAATGGATAAGCCGGAGGACAATGCAAAAGCAATCCATGCTTCCGGAAGCGAACTCCCAAATCCCAACAATACTGAAAATCCTGCAAAATCCAATATCAGCAAGGATTTCATCGTGCAACTCAATACAGTCTTTGAAAAGTATATTGATTTGAAGGATGCGTTCGTGCAAAGCGATATAAAGAAGACAAAACGGACCGCCGGAGTGATGGAGAAATCTCTTGCAAGTGTAGACTTTAAATTATTGACTGGTGATGCAATTACTCAATGGATGAATTTAACAGGCACATTAAATTACCTCCTGAAAAATATCCAATCCTCCGATGACATGGAAGGACAACGAAAGGATTTTTCAACCCTGAGCAGTGAGTTCTATAAGGCTATTAAAAAATTCGGTTTAATGGGCAAAACAGCCTATTATCAGTTTTGTCCCATGGCATTTAATGGAAAGGGAGCCTTCTGGTTAAGCTCCACAGAAGAAATACGAAATCCATATTTTGGTGATCGTATGCTTACCTGCGGTGATACCAGGGAAACACTAAGTTATTAAGGTATCAAAACACTTTAACATCACATACATTATAATCATCATGCCGATGAACATCCGCATGATCCCGACTTGCATCAAAGACATAAGCGTAAGAATAAATAGAATGTTAATTTTGCATGAATTACTTTTATTTTTGAAAGAAATCTCATGGAATTACTCATAATAACCTTCTTACTTTTAATAAATGGTGTATTTGCCATGTTTGAGATTGCTCTGGTTTCATCCCGCAAATCAAGACTTGAAGAAGAGGCTAGATTTGGCAGCATCGGAGCAAGAACAGCACTCAACCTCTTAAAAGAACCCGAAAAGATTCTTTCAGCCATTCAGGTAGGAATAACCCTGATAGGTATAGTTGCCGGTGCATATGGAGGACTGGCATTGGCGGAGGACATAGCTCCATGGTTCAGAAATATACCCTCCCTTGCCTTATATGCTGATACACTGGCAGTAACCCTTGTAGTAAGTTTCATTACATATTTATCACTCATTATCGGAGAGCTGGTACCAAAAACGATTGCCCTTAATAATCCGGAAATGATTGCTTCATTTCTTTCTCCGGTAATGAAGATTATAGGTGCGGCAGCATATCCGGTAGTATGGTTTTTAAGTGTGTCCACCAGAATCGTCTTAAAGGTCATCGGGATCAAGCCCAGGAAAGAAGTTCCGGTAACGGAAGAAGAACTCAGGATCCTCTTGAAACAGGGATCTGAGCTAGGTGTTATTGAGAAAGAAGAATCACAAATAATCAGTGAAGTCATCCGATTTGGCGATAAGCGTGCGAGCATGATCATGGTGCATCGATTTGATGTGGAATGGATTGATATTACCAAAACCACTGAGGAAATTATTACCAATGCACTGAAATCAACATTTTCAAGAATGCCTGCATGTAAGGGAACAGTAGAAAATATAACAGGAGTGGTCGTCGTTAAAGATTTACTGGCCAATTCAATTAAAAATGACACATTCTCTGTTGAGGATATCATTTCGGAACCCTTGTTTATACCGGAGCAATTACCTGCGCTGAAAGTTTTAGAGCTTTTCAGAACTACTAAAAATCATTTTGGAATTGTTATTAATGAATATGGTTCAATGGAAGGTATTATCACATTGCATGATGTTGTAGAAAATATTATGGGTGATCTGCCGGCCATTGAGGATAAAAGTGAGCCTGAATTCTTCCAGCGCCCGGACGGTTCCTATCTTGTGGATGGATCCATGTCGATTGAGGATTTAAAGGACTTATTACATGTCCGTTCTCTGACCGAAGAGGATGATGAGGAATCAGGAATAAACACGGTTGGCGGACTGGCTATGCATAAGCTCGATCATGTTCCGGGTGTAGGGAATAAATTTATTCTAAAAGGTTACCAGTTCGAAATCATTGATATGGACGGACACAGGGTTGACAAACTGTTAATCAGTAAATTATAATTTGTTTTTAAAGATTCCCAGCCAAATATTACGTTATACTGCAGAGCAGTTATGCCATTGTGAGGGATTACTGCGTGATCCCGTTGGGGGGGCCTTGCAGTAGTAATTAAATCCCGTCCGTCGCTTCGCGGCGGCGGTATTTTAGAAGGAGGGATTACTGCGTGATCCCGTTGGGGGGAGCCTTGCAATAGTAATTAATTCCCGTCCGTCGCTTCGCGGCGGCGGTATTTTAAATGAGGGATTACTGCGTGATCCCGTTGGGGGGGAGCCTTGCAACAGAAATTAAATCCCGTCCGTCGCTTCGCACCGGCGGTATTTTAAATTTAAAGGGGACTTCAAGCGAGCTTGAGTCCCCTGTATAAATTTAAAATACCGGGCTGCGCCGCGGGATTTAATTACTATTGCGGAGAGAGAGGGATTCGAACACCCAATGCCACAGGGTTTTAAAAATTTTCACGTTGATAATCAGTTATTTATAATATCGAAATTTGCTGTTTTAGGCATTTTTTGCGCTGATTATCTGGCGGGTTTTGTCGCTGTTAAAAACATCTGATGCACCTTTTCATTGGGATATGTTTTATAACACTTACAAAAATTTTGAAACGCGGGGGTATTAATATTAATTTGTCGACATTAAAGTTAATGATTAATTGATAAAACTTAAACGTTAAGCGAAATGGAAAAAAATTTTATTTAAGCAGATTAGGCCAGACAACTGGCTAACAATTTCAAGAGGACAACCCAGTAAAACAGTTTTAGAGCATATCGAAGCGCAGATCAAAAATGAAGCTTCAGAGAGGCTTAACTTTTCGACCTTGAAGAACCACTAAACCAAAAAAATCGTATCGCTTATATTGAGATTGGAGTACTCGACTTAAAACAATTCAGGCTGCTGGAAAAACCAAAGAACAGTTTAATTGGTAATTCTATGTGATTTACTTTTTAAAGGGAACATTTTTATAAGCAATACCCCGCTACGATTAGAAAGGTTATCTTTTTATTATATCTCAAAGTCAATTACCAAGGGAGAATGGTTACTATAAGTTTTCCGTATTTGCATAAATGCCAATTTACACTGAAACTAATGCTTTCGATATAATCTGCCAAGGAAAAAATTGTAATGTGATAAGTTTATTTTAATTACGGCGTCCATGCAAATTGGGTGTTGCTCCTTTCCATGCTCCAATTTGTAGTGTTTATGATAAACAACTTTAAATATTTTTCTCCTTTAATTTTCGAACCACGTCAGAATAATTCCAACTCTTTCTTTATAATCCCAAAGTCTGTTACTATTAAAATCCCCAATCAAAAGTTGGAATTGTCAAGTAAGTTAAAATTTTTATTAATAAGGCAGACTTGCCTAATAATCTCCTTAATAATTTTTCTTACAATTCATCGCCCAAATAGCAATTAGTATAAAAGATTGTCCTTTGCCTGTCACAGGAAATGTTAGTATCTAAACTCAGGATTAAAACAGATAACAGTTCAAATCTATAATCAGAAAAGAAAAAACTCCAAACCTTTATGAAGGCTATGTCCATGCCAGTAATAATCATTTGTTGTCTCGGTCCAAAGATTCAGTTTATCAGGATGCTCACGACTCCTGAACAACTAATATATCTGGATTAAGTGTTAGGGATATTGTCGCTTATTCCTAAAAAAACCTTGGCAATTCCAGGTTATGAGTTTCATCAATACCGTCGGATATTTTATTAAATACCGCTAATACCATTTAGAACATAAGACTAACGGAATTTTTTTATACCCCCTCTGCCAACGATTGTTAAATAAATGGGAAAATTTAAAAAGGCCTATTAATTCAGTCGGTATAGCAATTTTTTGAACCAGTTTTAGTGTCGCGATTTTGGCGACGTTATTTTTCACTAATCTTCTATACCCCGCGCCAGTAAAGGCTCAGGTGTTTGGCGGAGAGAGAGGGATTCGAACCCTCGGAACCCCGAAGGGTTCAACAGTTTTCGAGACTGCCCCGATCGACCACTCCGGCATCTCTCCTGAATACAATAATTTTACAGGCCAGTTTGGGCATTAATGCCAAAACCGGTTGCAAATATACAATTTCAGACAATACCTGATTGCTTCAAAGGAAGATAACCGTATGCTGAACTGAAAAAAATTTCCGAGAGGGTAAAGGTGAGACTTTGAATAAATCAACGTTAATAAACGTTGATCTGAAATTCTTCAATTAATTCCCTGTTGGATTTTCCCAACTTATCTGCAATCATATGCAGTAATTCACTCTGAGAACTGTTTCTCCATTGCAGATCTGCATTGGTCAGCATCGGATAACGCTGTTTAAGTTCCCTTTTAAGCTCATTCCAAATTTCAATTTCTGATACGTTTTTCATTTTTATTTTTTAACAACTGACAATTTTGCCAGCCTGTAAAGATACGCCGATATTCTGAGCAAATGGATAAACAATTGCTATTTAGAACTAAAATTCACATTTTTTGTGATTTATGACTGTCTTCGGCCGTTTTGACGCTCCCCGATTTCATAATGTCCTGCATCAACCGACCATCTTCCCGCACCATAAAAAATAATCAGCAGATCAATCCCTGGTTGCAGAATTTTTAAAGGCCTTCCGTCCACCCAAAATCCCTAAAATATGGGATTGCTATATCCACATCAGGAGCGTTATTTTGTCCCATACTTAAATTGTCTGGAAAATGAGGATAATTATATTGATAATGATGTTGATCAGTTCAGGTTGGACATTTGCGCAGGACAGGGTGTTTACCTATACCTATCAAAGCCTGGTACTGAACAAGGGTCAAAAGGAAATTGAAGTATGGACAACCTTTCGGGGAGGCAGAGAAGACTATTTCAGGGGAATAGATCACCGGCTTGAGTTTGAGATTGGCCTGGGAAAAAGACTTCAAACTGCCTTTTATCTAAATTACGGATATTCCAAAGGAATTGAGACACTGAATGAAATTCAATCCGTAAATACTCACAATAGCTATAGTTTCTCCAACGAATGGAAATTCAAAATAACTGATCCCGTGGCCAATGCCCTGGGTTCAGCCCTGTATTTTGAATATGGTATTAGGACCAGATGAGACAGAACTGGAAGGCAAAATCATCCTCGACAAACAGGTTGGTCGAACACTTCATGCATTCAATATTGTCGGTGAATATGAATTTGAGAAGGAATTTGAATCAGAAAACGGAAGCCTGGAGGTGGAAACCGAACGCGAGGCCTATTTTGAACTGGATTATGCTTTCTCATTCCGGATAAAGGATGGATTTGCGCTCGGGCTGGAGGCCAGGAACCAAAACCAGTTTTCACCCTCCAATGAACTGGAAAGTTCGGTATTGTCACTCGGACCCGGCTTTTCCTATTATACCGACGGCTTTTGGCTGAATTTCACACTGATGCCCCAGCTTGCCAATTTAAAAGGCGGGGGACTTGAATTAACTGAACATGAAAAACTACAGATCAGGCTGGTCTTTTCATTTGCCCTGTAAAGCAGTCCTGCTATTTCTTCTTTGCGGATTGGTATACAGATGCGGAAGTGCATTGTATGTCCCGACTGCTGCTGATCAGGACAGGACCGGGATAATGCTGGATTCCTTGGCAGAAGGCCGGAAACTATATGTCGATCATTGCGGAAGCTGTCACAATTTATACCTTCCTGAACAATATACTGCATCAGAATGGGAAAAAAATGTAGACGAAATGCAGGAAAAAGGAAAGATAACAGACAGCCAGAAAGCGAAAATTTTAAACTATTTAAAAAGCGGATGTAAATCCTCGATTAAGAATTCCTTTATGGCAGGGTCATTGCAATGATTCGAATAAACCTGCCGAAAATGGAACAAATGAGTATTCGGGCTATTTTTTTGATCTTTTTTTAATCTTTTTAAGGTTGTATTTTTCCAATAAAGCACCCATTTCTTCCTGCGTTTCCAATTTAACTTTATGTGAAAAATTGTTCCAGATAAATTGCATTAAAGCCGTGTGGATCTCATCCAGCATTGCCATGTGGGAGGCATTGATCCTTTCCTTCCCGAAATATAACCTGTAAATTTCATACTTTGCCGTAACCATTACCGGAACTCCTTTTATGCCGGCAGTTAATTCATGAAGATTTCCCTCATCATCCTGAATCATCCATTTTTCGGGCATCTGAAATAGCTCAGCCAAAGAATCAATCAAACTTACTTCTTCCATAATTATAATGATTTTAAATTTGTCACAAAATATGAATCTAATGAAATATTTATTGAATTCATGTAAAACATGCACTAATTTATATTTAAGACTGTCTAAATGTAAAATAAATGACAACAATCGTTATCTATTTTATGCATCTGAGAATTAAATTAGTTGGAATTATGGCATTTTAAAACAATTTGACTGTTGATTGTTTTGTTTTAATTTGAAACTTTAACCCTGTTATTTCGCATTTTAATCAATAGGGATAGGAAGTTTGTCAATTTTTCGTATATTCGCATATTATTATCTTTTTTTAAAAACAATGACTAATTCTAAAGGGTTTATGAACAATAAGGAAGACCTAGAGGAAAATATTAAACTCTCAAGTACTTCTTATTCCAAATTGCTGAATGGCGAGTCAACCATCGACAATCTGGAAACCATTCAGCAGATCATTAATTCCTATCCCCATGTCAGTGTTGTTTTAAACCAGGACCGGCAGATAATCCTTTCCAATAAGCAACTTGTTGAAGTAGCCGGACTGGAAAGGCTTGAACAGGCTTTCGGAAAAAGTCCCGGAGATGTGATGCATTGTATTCACAGTACTGAAAACAATGGTTGCGGCCTTGCAAACGCCTGCAGGTATTGCGGCATAGTCAATTCAATCAGGGAATCTCAAACCAACAGCAAAAACGGTTACACGGGAATGCAGGATCACTACTACCCGGAACGGCATGCTTGTATTTCACGATTTCCAGGTTAATTGTACACCCCTTAACCTGTCCGGAGAACAATATACCCTCGTGAACCTTTTCGATATCAGCAGTGAAAAAAGAAACCAGATGCTTGAAAACGTCTTTTTTCATGATATTCTGAACCGGCTTGGCGGTTTGACCGGCCTTGTGCAGATCATTAAATCGGAAAACAGGCAACCTGAACTGGATGAATATATTGATGTGCTCGACACCATTGGTGAATTAGTGGTTGAAGACATCCAGATCCAACGCTTTCTCAAAGCAGCTGAAAACGCAAATCTCATTGTAAATATAAGGGAATATTCGGCCTTTGATATTGTGGATTCTGTGCGAAAACAAATTGCTTTTAACCCGGTCTTAAAAGCAGGAATCTTGAAGTATGCAGCGACATGTGCAGGATTTCAGATTTAAAACCGACTCTGCCCTTTTAAAAAGAATATTGCTTAATATGGCAAAGAATGCCGCAGAAGCAAGTCCGGAAAAGTCACAAATAAAAATCAGCTGTTCAATAAAACCCGGAAAAGCTGTATTCAATGTCAATAATGTGGGTACAATTCCTGAAGATGTGCGATTACAGATATTTCAGCGTTCTTTTTCTACCAAGGGATCAGGACGGGGATTGGGAACATACAGTATGAAACTTTTCGGAGAAAACTATCTCCAGGGACGGGTTTATTTCCGGACAAATGAAAAGCAGGGTACCACTTTTACCATTGAATTACCTCTGGAATAGGGACACTAGGAACTATCACTGTCTTTCAGGTCGCATTCCCATAGCAGATCTCCTCCGACTCATCTCTCCGTCATACTCCCATCACGTCTCTCATCTCTCATCTCTCATTTCTACCGACAGTCAATCCCTACCGGGATTCTCATCTCTCATCTCTCATCTCTCACTTTTCTACCAACAGGCAATCCCTACGGGATACTCTTACTCGTTACAGTCTTTTAGTCCTCATTTTTCACTTTTCACTATATTTATCTTTTCGCTCTAAACTTTTTATATATTTGTTTCTATGACTTCCAATTTTGAAGATAAAAATTTCCCGGAGCGATTGATAATTAAAAAAACAAGGCTATGAAAATTCCTAAGTCAGCCTATAATTGGCTCAGTGCAGTCGGATTCATATTCAGTGTGAACTGCATATTGTTGATGGTAATCCTTTTTGTCATTTCCCTTACAGTGGGAGCAAGCAATACATACCTGGGAATTTTCATATACATCATGTTGCCTGCCATTTTGGTTTTAGGGCTGATCCTGATTCCTGTCGGGATGTTATTCACCTCCCGTAAAAAAGCCAAAGATTCCCGATACAGGTCAAAAGTGGCCGGTTTTTGATTTTAATAACAAAAAGACACGGAAATCCCTGCTTATCGTTTCAATATTTACGCTTACTTTTCTGCTGGTTTCGGCCATGGGCAGTTATCAGGCATACCGGTACACAGAATCCGTTGAATTTTGCGGTAAATTGTGTCACAGGGTAATGAAACCCGAATATGTAACCTATCTTAATTCTCCGCATGCCCGTGTACGTTGTGTTGAATGTCATGTAGGTGAAGGTGCATCATGGTATGTGAAATCAAAACTCGCCGGTTTGTACCAGGTATATTCGGTAATTTTCCACAAATATCCAAAACCTATTCCGACTCCTATCCGGGATTTAAGGCCTGCCAGGGAAACCTGCGAAAAATGCCATTGGCCACAAAAATTCTATGAAAAAAAGCTGCGGAACATCAGGGGATTTTTGACAGATTCCGCAAACACGCAATGGAATTATGCCCTGCTGATGAAAATAGGACCTTCATTCAGTGCATTCGGACTTAGTGAGGGTATTCACTGGCATATCAATCCGGATGTTTCCATAGAATATATCGCATCAACAACAGACCGCGAATCCATTCCCATGGGTTAAATACACGAACAAGAAAACGGGTGTGGTGAAGATTTTCCAGGATAAGGAAAATACACTGAATAAAAAAGCCATGGATTCTTTGCAGACAAGATCCATGGATTGCATGGATTGCCATAACCGGCCGTCACACTCCTATAAATCAGCCGCTGTTTATATCGATAATGCCCTTATATCCGGTATTGTACCTGAAGAATTGCCATTCATCAAGAAGGCTGCCATGAAGGCCCTCTCCAATCAATATACTTCAACGGATACTGCCCTTACAGAAATCAGGAACAACATCAATACATATTATCAGAATAAGCATCCCCAGATTTATACCGGGCAGAAGGAATTAATTGAAAAGGCTATCGCCGGTATCCAGCAGGAATTTCAAAAAAATACTTTTCCTGAAATGAATGCATCCAGCACCAAATATCTTAATCATATCGGCCATTGGGAATCCGATGGTTGTTTCAGGTGCCATTCCGGTAAACATGAAAGCGATAAAGGGGAAGTCATTTCCAACGACTGCAATTTGTGCCATACGATTATTGCCCAGGGAACTACGGACGATTTAAAAACAACTTCCTATACCAACTGGCTGGAATTTGTTCATCCGATTGACATTGGCACGGCATGGAAGGACAGCAAATGTACCGAATGCCACCGGTCATTATAGAATGTTTATCAGGGGTTAATCCCTGGTTATCCCTTAATGGAAATTTCCTTTAACAATTCCATCTTATTGATATTTATGCTCTTCCCGCTGGCCTGAACGATCCCTTCATTTTCAAATTCCTTAAGTATCCGTGATGGCACTGTCTTTGGACATGCCCGAAAATTCGGCAATGTCCTGCCGTGACAAGGTTATATTGAATTCGAGATTATTATGTATTTTTTCCGCCAGGTAAATCAATACATCTGCAATCCTGCCATGCATCTGTTTTTGCGTTATACCCACCAGGTGTTCGAAGGTATTTGTGCTGCAGGTGCCGCAATAATTCATGAACCGTTCTGCGAAATCCGGATTCATCCGGATCAGTTTTTTGAAGTTCACAATATCAATGAAGCAGGCTGTTGCCTTCTCCAGGGCCGTAACGGAATAATGATACCTCATATCCACATAAATCCCTGTTCCGCCAAATACCGACCAGGGCTTGATGATCTCAAGGATCAGATTGCGGTTATCGTATCCTTCAATGTACTGTTTGGCCAGGCCACTGGTTAAATACACAAGGTTTGAAGCGACCGTCCCCTGTTTAATTATATTTTCCCCCACATTGTAATGAACTTCAAAACGCTTATCATTAATAATTTCCAATTCTTCATTTCTCAAATCAGCAAATAATGGAAATTCTTTCATTGCATTTATAACAATTGACGCAAAAAACAGATTTGTGAAATTGTGTCATATATAGTCGATTTAAACTGATACCAATACAAGGAAGGAATATACCGAAATAAACAGACAAAAATATTATATTCCTACGATAAATATCGGTAAAAAAATGACATATATCTTTTTAATCAGTTTCAAATGTCGTCTTATTGAAACATGCACATATACTTTATTATGATACATTTACGGTGCCTGAGAAATCACAGCCATTCATAAACGATATAAATTATTTCCTGAAATATGAACATAAAAAGAAGAAAACTAAGTAAATGGTTGATCTTGCCACTTTGCCTGATATTTACGGCGGCGTGCGAAAAAGTGCAATTTGAACCTGTGGTAATTCCCAGATCGGATTCATTAGTTATCTCAACTGTATTCAACCGATATTCGATAATACTTGCGTGAATTGCCATCCGCCGACGAAAGGACTTGACTTAATCCGCACCAAACTCCTACGAATGCTATTGTTCCCGAATTTGCAACGCCTGCTGATTCCACCAATCCCGGACAATCAAAGTTTTATCA
Organism: uncultured Bacteroidales bacterium; assembly: GCA_963808745.1. GTDB lineage: Bacteria > Bacteroidota > Bacteroidia > Bacteroidales > UBA10428 > UBA5072. Next base: position 169,537 of record CAWEGX010000003.1, on the reverse strand, counting down.
AAAACTCACCGGCTCATCCCATAATCCAAGGACCAGTGATATTGAAAAACAGGAAATCCTTAAATGGATTTCCCAGGGAGTGAATAATAACTAATATTAATTGATGTAATCAACCTAAAGTTTACTATAATTATGAAGACGCTGAAAACTCTGATTTACCTGATGATATTGCTTGTTGCCTCAATGGTAATATATTCGCCCAGGATGACTACATGCTGTAACAACTGATAATCGTCCTGTAAAATCCCCATTCGCAACAAATGTTCTCATTGATTGTCAAACGGTTGTGTCTCCTTATAAAGGAACACTTAACTTTTTGATCAATCACACCGGTTCGGAAGCATGGAAAATGGCATTTCCGATATCTTTGGAATATATGGAGCGCCAACACCCGTTTGGGACTTGAGTATGGAATTACCGACCGCATTATGATCGGTATAGGAACCACCGCAGGATTATAAACTTCAGGATTTGGAGTGGAAATATGCCATACTGCAACAAACCCGTTCCAACAGCATGCCGATTGGCCTGAGTTATTATGGCAATGTGGTTATCGACGCCAGAAGTGAGGAAAACTTCGGACCTGAGGAAAGCTATAAATTCATCCATCGCATGTCCTATTTTACCCAGTTGATTGTATCAAGGAAATTCAGCAATGTTTTTTCATTTCAGGTGGCACCGGAATTTGCCTATTATAATGGAGTGGATCAGATCCATGAATAATGTCAACTTTGGTGCCTCATTTGGTGGAAGGGCCAAAGTGTGGGGAGATAAATCAATTATTGTGGAGTATGACCTTCCGTTTACCAAACATGAGGCATTTGATCCCCAGCCAAATTTAGGTATCGGGTTCGAAATCGGTTCCGCTACACATGCTTTCCAGATATTTGTTTCTAATTATCACGACATCGTATACCAAAGAAATCTTGTATACAACGAGAATAATAAGTTTCAGATAGGCTTTAACATTACTGTTCGGTTCTAATTAATCGGTGGTTTATGAGACTTTTTCGCAGTAGGATAGGTTGGACTGTCCCATTCTTGTTGTTTTCTGTAATACTGACGTTAATTTCGGATGATATTCCGGCCCAACAGGTTGAGACCGGTGAAAAGAAGCTGATGGAAGCTCAGTTCTTCCTTCAGAATGAGAAGTGTTTTGGTTGTCATGGCAGTTCCAAGTATACCTATTATAACAAAGTAAATGGTAAGGAAGTTACCGCCATGATGTGCGACAACCGGGTGATTAACAGGGAAGAATTTTATGCTTCAAATCACAAGGGTTTTGCTTGCACCGACTGTCATGCTGCCGAATATGATTCTTTTCCACATCCGGGGCAACTCAGAATGGAAAGTCAGTATGCCTGTATTGACTGCCATGGAAATGACGAAAAGTTTGCCAAGTTTCAATTTGAGGAAATAGAAAAGGAATTCCAGCAAAGCACACATTATACGGCTAACTCAGAAGAATTTACCTGCTGGAAATGTCATAGTCCGCATTCATACAGGATTAATATAAGAGATTCCAAAAATATCTCCCAGTCCATTGCATATGATAATCATATATGCCTTAACTGTCATTCCGATTTTGAAAGGTTTCAGCTGCTTACCAACAGAAAGGAAATCAACTTAATTGAAAAACATGAATGGCTGCCTAACCAGGCTTTGCACTTTAGCCAGGTTCGATGTATTGAATGCCATGCCAGACCAAATGACAGTCTTTTGGTGGCCCATCGTATCATGCCAAAAGATAAAGCGGTTAAACGTTGCGTGGAATGCCACTCGCAAAATTCACTGTTAATGGTTTCCCTGTATAAATATCAGTCAAAGGAAAACAGGACGCGAGCCGGCTTCCTGAATGCTATCATCCTTAATAATGCCTTTGTTATCGGAGCGAACCGTAATATAGTATTAAACAAGATCAGCAGTATTGCTTTTTTTGCTACGCTGGGTCTGCTTTTGCTTCACCTGATATTCAGAATGAATTATAAAAAAAATGATTGAAGGTATGGCTGAAAAAATATATCATTACCCTTTATGGATTCGTTTGTGGCATTTAGCCAATGCATTGTTTTGCCTGACTTTGATCATCAGTGGTGTCAGCATGCAGTTTTCAGAGCCGGATAGTCCTTTTATCCGTTTTGACCTGGCTGTTACTCTGCATAATTCAGTTGCCATTTTGCTGACTATAAACTATCTGTTCTTTATTATTACAAACAGCCTTTCCGGCAATCGAAAATTCTACAGGATTTCTGAAAGAAATTATTTTGGTATGTTGCTTACGCAATTCCGATACTATACATCAGGGCTTTTTAAAAATGAAAAAGCGCCTTTCCCGGTAAATGCGGAAAGGAAGTTCAATCCACTGCAGCAATTTTCCTATATCATGATTATGTATGGATGTATGCCACTGATTTTGATCACGGGCTGGGCTATGCTTTTCCCTGAAATAATCATTAAGGACCTGTTTGGAATCAGTGGTTTATTTTTAACTGACCTCCTGCACATTATAAATGGATTTATTGTATCCATTTTCCTGATTATCCATGTATATTTCTGTACAATGGGTACAAAGTTGTCATCCACTTTTAAAGGGATGATCAATGGATGGGCAGAGGTTCATTGATAATGCACTAAAAAAATACAGAAATGGCTGAAAATAAGGAGAATGATCCTTCGAGAAGAAGTTTCCTGAGGTTGGGGATTGGGTTTGGAGCTGCCTCTATAGCGGGTGCCATGTCGGCGAAATTGCTGGCAACGGATGGAAAACCTGTGGCAGGCAGCGGAGAAAAGGTGAAGGTGCTGACAACGGATGGAAAACTCATCGAAATTGATGCTGAACAAGTTGGATTAGCAAGGAAGAAAGATGTTTTTATTTCAAGGGAGGAAGCCAGGGAAGGAATTCCAAACAGAAAATTTGTAATGGTAATTGATCTGGCAAAATGCAAGAATGCGAGAAAATGTGTTGATGCTTGTCAGGAAGGGCATCAATTGCCTAAAGCACATGAGTGGATGAAGGTTTATATGATGCAGGATAATGCAGATACAGCCCCCTATTGGTTCCCCAAACCGTGCTTCCATTGCGATAATCCTCTTTGCGCCAGCGTTTGCCCGGTTGGTGCCACTTATAAGCGTTCCGACGGGATAGTTTTGGTGGATACTGAGCGTTGCATTGGCTGTAAGTTCTGTATGACTGGCTGTCCCTATTCCGCAAGGGTATTTCACTGGAATGATCCTGAAGTTAAAGCCGCTCCTGGTGCAAAATACTCTCCTGAGCTAAATATTCCACCAAAAGAAGGTACGGTGAGTAAATGCATTTTTTGCCCTGACAAACTGAGGAAGGGTGAATTGCCCCGCTGTGTTGAGGCATGCCCGATGGGTGTTATCTATTTTGGCGACCTTATAGAGGATGTAGTTACCAATGGTGTTGAAACCGTGAGATTCAGCGAACTTATCCGGGAACGTGCAGGTTACCGCCATCTCGAAAATCTGGGTACTGAACCCAGTGTTTATTATTTGCCACCTGTAGCCCGTTTATTCCCTGTAGACAGAGGCTATGATGGCTTAAAACCCGATATTAAGGAACGCTTCAAAGATGTGCCGTATGTAATCAACAAGGAGAACAAGAAATGAATTCATATACCACAGAAGGTCTGTTGACCGAATTTGCCCCCCAGTTGGAACGGCCAGGCAAAACCTGGATTACCTGGTTTGTTTTCTTCCTGCTTTTGTTTGTTATCGGAATGTTTGGACTGTACACACAATTGACTAAAGGACATATTGTTACAGGTATGCGTGACAATGTGGTGTGGGGAATTTATATTGTGAATTTCATCTTTTTCATGGGCGTGAGCTACGCAGGCGCCTTGTTAAGTGGTGTGCTGCACCTGTTTAAAACATCCTGGAGGAAACCTATCATTCGCATAACTGAGCTGATCACCATGGTTTCCCTTGTGATCGGACCGGTGTTCATCCTTTTCTGCATTGGAAGGTTCGAGCGTCTTCCTTACCTCATTATACACCCTCGCATACAATCCCCGATTGTCTGGGACGTCATTGCCATTTCAACTGACCTTGTGGGCTGTTTCATCTTCATTTACCTGTCTTTCCTTGAGGATATGGCGCACCTTCGGGATAATGCAGATGCCTTAAATTTATCCAGCTGGAGAAGAAAACTCTACAAATTTCTTGCTATCGGCTATACCGCTACCCCGATTCAGAAAAGACTGCTTTATTTCTCACGAAATGTGATGGCCGCTATGATCATAGCCATTGCAATCATCGTTTATTCCGTATTAGCCTGGATTTTCGGCGTTACTTTGCAGCCCGGCTGGCACAGCACTATATTTGGCCCGTACTTCGTAATTGCAGCTGTTTATTCGGGCACAGGTGTGCTGCTGGTATTGATGTGGATCTTCCGACGGATCCATCACCTGGAAAACTATATTAAGAAACAGCATTTTGTAAATGTGGGTGTTCTATTATTTATTGTGGGTGCATTTTACGGCTATTTTACCTTCAGCGATTACCTTACCAAATGGTATGGTTCTGCCAGGATGGATAAACTGTTGATCGATAAATTATTCCGTAACTATTATTGGTTGTTCATTTTTTCCAATTATGTGGGCGTTCTGTTACCCATGATCATCATTGCCTTCAGGCGTTTACGCACTATTAATAACATAAGCTTTGGGGCACTTATCACCATATTGGCCCTGTGGGTAAACCGTTATCTTATTGTGGTTCCTACTCTTGAGACGCCATACCTGCCTATTCAGGATACCCGGTTGGATTGGGTAAGATATTCGGGCACCTGGGTTGAATGGTCGCTTACTTTTGCCGGCATTGCTGTCTTTTGTCTGCTGTTTATGATTATTTCTAAACTGGTTCCGATTATTTCAGTATCTGAAATGGTTGAACCAGATACATATACTGTTAAAGATGATGTGGAAGCACTTTTAAGTTAAACTCAGAACTTCATCGCATGAAACAATCCTTAAAGACATTTATTATTAACAGGATATTAGTGACCATCCTCTTTTTCTTACCTGCATTGGTTTTTGGCCAGGAATCCGCAGGAAAAGAAAGCCCAATACTTGAATTTACCTACCTGAAAAGGAATGATGGAAGCAAGCTGCTTACTGCAAAGCTTACAATCTTCCGCAACAGGATTACTTATCCCATTGCTGGCAGCAATCTTGCTATTTTTCCGGGTACCGAAAAGGATTCTGTAGTTGTCACAACCAATCCCGATGGAAAAGCCTACCTGGTCCTACAACCAGGATTTGTTCTCCCTGTGAATAAAGAGGGGAAAACAGAATGCATTGCCAGGTTCGGAGGAAACGACTCGCTTGAAACTGCCGAGTCTTCTATCGCAGTGCAGGATGCAGTGCTAAAAATGAGTCTAAACCTTATCGACTCGGTTAAAACTGTAACAGTATGGGCGTTTTTACCTGGTAATAACCAGGATAGCATTCCCCTTGCCGGACAACCCGTGAATATTTATGTCAGCCGCATGTTCAGTCTGCTGAAAATTGGTGAAGGGTCATTCGATGATCAGGGTCTTTTTACTGCCGAATTTCCTGCCGATCTCCCTGGCGAAGCGGATGGAACCGTACAAATTATTGCCAGAATTGAAGAAAATGAGCAATATGCCAATATTGAGACAAGTCAAAGTTATCCCTGGGGGGTTCCTTCCATGCATGGTATGTACGGATCTCAGCGGGCACTATGGACTGAAATTGCTCCCATGTGGATGATCATTACCCTGACTATTCTTTTATTAGGTGTTTGGGGACATTATATGTATGTAATCATTCAATTAATTCTGATTAAACGTGAATCTAAAAAATTAAAGCTTTAATTTTGGCATAAGAATTGTAAAACCATTAGAAAAATAGGAGGAACTATGAAATCATTTCAATTTAAAACTTTTTTTGCCGGCGGTTTACTGCTGGTATTTGCACTTAGCCTGACGTCTATGTTCAGCTATCAGCAAAAACCCTGGGTAATTGATGCCAAGTATAAAACTATGAAGAATCCTGTAAAGGCTGATGCAGCTTCAATTGCTGCCGGAAAGACACTCTGGGATAAAAATTGCGCTTCCTGTCATGGTAAAACCGGTTTGGGAGATGGCGTTAAAGCCAGAACTCTTGATACACCGTCAGGTGACTTTACCAAAGCTGCCTATCAATCTTTGACCGATGGGGAATTATTCGGCAAAACCAAATTGGGCCGCGACGATATGCCAAAATATGAAGGGAAGCTCGCAGATGAAGATATATGGAATATTGTGAACTATACAAGAACTTTCAAGAAATAAGCTCACTAACTCAAACGTCTTTTACAATTTAAGGCATAAAAAATTGCCGTCAGTTTAAACTGACGGCAATTTTTTTTATATATCCTTGTTCCTAACGGGAATACACATGCACACTGTTCTGGGCTGATGGCAGGTAATTAATTCCAAACCAGCAGATCATCAGGACAACAAAGGCAAGACTTAACATCCATAAGGGTGCCCTGGTCTTTTTTGGCTGAAATGTCCTGAAATGCATGTAAATCAGATAGGCCAGCCAGGTTAGAAAAGCCCAGGTTTCCTTTGGATCCCATGTCCAGTAATGCCCCCAGGCTTCTTTAGCCCACAGTGCACCAAAAAGGAGGCCCAGCGTAAGGAATGAAAATCCTATGTATACCATGTTATCAGCAAGCTGTAGGGTTTTCATTTCAAAGTTCCTGAAATACAATTGATATAATCCTTTAACCGCCACCAATGAAGAAGCAGCCAGGAGGGCATAGGAAAAAATATACACAATTACGTGCGGAACAAACCATGGGCTTTGCAGGGCAGGCATTAAAGTCTTCTCATAGGTCTCCGGATGCAAATAATTTATAAAGAGAAACAAAATTGCCAGAAGCAGGGCATAGCTAATAAACCATTTATAACCCCAGCGATAATAGGTAATGATTCCAATCAGTGGCAAAAATACTGAATACCACAGGCGCGTTTCACCCAACGTGCGAAGGGGGGGTCTGTCCAGGTTAATCCATAAAATGGTCAGAAAAGATACCAAAACTACCAGTCCGGAAGCGATCAATATATTTCCGGCGATCTCAAAAGTTTTTCTTTTTCCTGAAAAATTCAGCAGGATCATACCCAGTATCCAAAGAAGTGCTGCAGATGATGCAAACAAAGGAAAATTTGTCCAATTCATATACGTCAGTTATTTACTATTAATCTTATCATCCTATTCATTATATTCAATAAGTTATTCCTCTTTTACAGGTCGTCCCAACCAGAAAAGATAAACGGCACCACCCAGTAACATCAGAATGCCTGTATACACCACAGGCAGCCATGGATCTCTTACGGCCTGAATGACACTGCGTTTTGAGTATTTACCCAATTCCGTATCGTAGCTGAGCTGATAAAGTTTCCATCCGTTCAACCGGAAGGGCTTGTTAACCTCAAGTTTAATTGTATCTTCATTATTCCTGCTATCCTTCACCAAGACAAGTGATTCAAATTTTCGTGGTTCAGGTTCAACAAGGATAAGCAATTTGGATCTTTTGAGATTAAGAAATCTGGGTTCAAACATCATACTGCCACTGGTTATCCACCCTGATGCGGTATCCCCGGTTATGACATTTTTGGTCTCCACGAATGCAACAGATATGCTTCCCGGTTTATCCGCCCGAATATAACCACTGTCAGTTCTGATCGCAAAAGGCAGAAATTCTTTTACCTTTATTTTCCAATTAATTAGCTTTGTTTCAAACCCCTCGTAAATTAAAGGAAGTGTTTCCGCATGTTTCTGTACAATTTCACCTTTTGACTGATCAGCCACTGCAATCTTGGGATTGTAAAACTCTATGTTGAAGTCAATCAATTTCAGTGAGAACGGCAGATCAATCTTTTGCTGATTTGCCATTATCCCGGTATTCGTGAAACCACTATCTTCAAACAGGTCAATCGAAACGCTTTTCTGGTCACCGGAACCCAATCCTGCGGCCACCAAGGTGATCCAAAGTCCGAAATGATTCAACAAAAAACCGAGATTTTTCATCTTAAATGGAAATCCCCTCCGCAATGCGACCAAACCCAGTGATATAAGCAAATAAAACTGGATCAGGTAGAATGGCCAGCTGTTTTTAAGGTGGTTTAGTCCCGTTAACTGAAGCCATCGTGCACTATCCTCCTGTTGGGGAATAAAGCCAAGTAACAGCACCAGCAGTGCATATACCGAAATGGCACTCACAGAACAAGGTACAGATGAAAACCACTTTACAAATGGCGTGTGACGATAGGTAAGATGAATAAATACCAGTATGGCAATTAATGCCAAAATCATATACAGATTATAGGGCATATGCGGGGATCTTACACCGCTGCCTTTCATAAATATTTCAATAACAAAACCAAGGATCATTATTTCAAAAGAAACAACAAAACTTTCGGTATATCCCCAGATTTTTTTAGATTCACTCATTTCTCATTTTTTTCATTTTTCCATGGGTTGCACCCACGGTTATTGATATTTGCCCCTTCGGGGCGTTCATTTCTCATTTCTCCATCGGTTCGCTCATTTCTCATCTCTCATCTCTCACCTCTCACCTCTCATCTCTCACCTCTCTTTCTACCAACAGACTCTCCCTAAAGGGATTCCTGCTTGTCACCTTGTCCCTAGTCCCTCGTCCCTTCTTTCTACCAACAGGCTATCCCTAAGGGATTATTCCTGCTCGTCCCTTCTCACTCCCCTCCCCAACCAGAACAAATAAACGGCTCCGGCGAGCATTAATGCAATTCCTGCATAAACTACCTTTATCCAGGGATCATAAACGGCTTCAATGATACTTAATTTTGATGCCGGACCCAGCTTTTCGTCATAGCCTATCTGGTAAATGCTCCATCCCCTGGTTTTAAACGGCTTGTTCACTTCAATTGTCACTGTATCCACGTCTCCAAATCTGGTTTTAACCACCACAACGGATTCGAATTTTTTGGGTTCCGGACTCCGCAACCATAAGCCCAGGTTTTTCTCAAGAAGGATATATTCCGGAAGCATCACCATACTGCCACTGCAAAGCCAGTTGGTGAGGGTATCTCCCGAAACCAGGTTTTTTATATGGACCAGGGCAGCCACGGCGGCCATGGGCTCGTTCGATGGCACATACCCGCTGTCAGTTCTTGCTGATGATGGAATAATATCCAATATTTTAATGCTATAATTGTTTAATTGATATTCTGAGCCCTTTTCAATTAATGGAAGTGATTCGCCCTTTTGTTTTTCAGGTGAGCCGCCCAGAGTATCGGATAGTACGATCTTTGGATTGTAGGTTTCCATTTTAAAATCGAGCAGCTTAAGAGAAAAAGGTAAATTGTAGATTTTGTGGCCTGTTTCTAAGCCTTTGTCTGAAAAATCCTTGTTTTCAAAGATATTGACTTTTAGCCTCTGCAGATCACCCGAACCCAAAGTTGCAGCCATCAGCGTCAGCCATAATCCAAAATGGTTAAGCAGGAAGCCAAAGTTTTTGCGCGTAAGGGGGAAGGCACGCCTGAGAACAACCAATCCAAGCGATACAAAAAGGTAAACCTCGATGAACAAAAAGGGCCATGAATTCTTCAAATGATTCAGTCCCAGCCGTTGCATCCATTGTGGCTGACCTTCACCTTCCTGCCTGATAATGCCCAGGAGCAAAACAAGTACGGCAAAGGATATAATGGCACTGATGGAGCATGGAATAGATGAAAACCATTTTACAAGGGCAGTCTTCCGGAAGAAAAAATGAACCAGTACGAGGAATGTAACACTTGCGAATAAGATGATAAGGTTATATGGACGGGGTGGAACAGGGACCTGCTGTTCCTGAAAAACAATTTCAATAATAAATCCCAAAAAGATCAGGGTGCCTGCAATGATAAAACTTTCATTATAGGACCATGGGCTTTGCCATAGTATCTTTCCCGTTTGTTTAACAGTTGTATTTTCTCGTTTTTTCATAAGCTCTCTGGGACAAAGGTATTTAAATGATCTTTGGATTTATAACATTTGGATATAAAAAAACTGCCCGCTAAATGCAGGCAGTTTATATACAATTTGTTCAAAATTATCTTACTCCAGTAAGGCTAATGAATTGGTCAGCAATGCCTTTGAGTAGTTGAAATTATGAACTCCAAGGCTATATTCCCTTAAACACATCTGGAAATTGATGATTGCTCCCATTTGTGCATTCGTCAGTTTAATGACAGGCAAGGTGGCATTGTGATCCTTCTGTTCCTGTGACCAGGATGATCCGGGGCTCGGATTTCTGAAAATTCCGGTAGGATTATTTGCTTCACCCTCAGGGTTATTAATAGGATCATAGACATTTAAATAACCATCATATTTATTGGTAGTTAATGATACCCATAGATTTGATTCTGCATCAGGATCCCTGTTGAGAATATCAATTCCGCCCACATTTAACGAGGCAGCTAAATCGTTGAGCAAACCTTGAATTTCAGTTCTTTTATCACCCCAATGAGCAGGATCAGATGAAGTAGATGTCAAATTGGGATGACAATCCACACATCCGTTAAAATTGCCTTTGGCAAAGAAAGTATGACCGCCTGCCCTGCCATTCATGGCACCCATATGGCAATCGGCACAAGTTGCCTGTGAATTATGCTGTGAACTTGAATAGGATAAGGTACCAGAAAATTCAATACCACCCACGCCGGCAAAAATTGCACCGACAGTACCATAATGGGTATGGGTTCTGTAACCTGGTTTTAATACTATAGTTGCCAGTGTTGGAGAATAAAATGTATCGGCAGGATTGGCTACCAGATTGGCATAGTCAAGTACATTCCTGTCTGTATTGCTGTTTGTAAACGGACGTGGCTGGTGGCACTTAACACAAAGGTTTGAGCTTCCGTCGCCATCGAGGGTAAGATCAATGGTCTTGGCACCGCCCCACATCGTCATAGAAACGGGTTCTACGGTGGTGAACGCAGGGATGTCTGAGCGTTCGTAGGTTGAATGGATACTGCTATGGCATGTGTAACAGGTAATAGCTCCGTATGCTGTGGTAGCCGAGCACTGATAGTTATTTACATATGAATTGCCTGACAGGGTAAATGTTGAAGGAACAGCCCTTTCAACAACATCGATAAAAGCCTGTGACTCATGGCAAGGAGCACATCCGGTGTTTCCTGCTTCTTCAAAAAATGTTTCACCATAACCATGTTTGGAAAACTCATACTGAGCCGATATCAGATCAACAGTTTCCGGATTATGACATTCTTTGCAGGTTTCATTGGCATCTGTTCCGTCGGTTCCATCCGTTCCATCCGTACCGTCTTTTCCGGCAACCCCTGCAGGCCCCATAGGACCCTCGCAACTCGTCAAAAGGGCGACACCAAGTAAAAATGTCGTGGCTAGAGAAAGTAGAAATAATTTTCGCATATGCATAGTTTTAGTGATTATCTTTTGTATTAGTTTGTCTACCGCTAAAGTATAATTTCTTTAATTCCTGCAAGGATAACAGGCAAAGGAAAAAACCGGTGTTCTCAAAGGGTTAATCTGAATATTTGAAGATATTTACATATAAATAAATCGACATTTGCCGTTTTTATAACGATATAAATCCTTTTTCCAAAATAGTGACGACCTTTTTTTTTAGATTTTCCGGTCATAGCAAGGATTTGATGAAGAACAGTCGCCCGGCGAGATCTTATTCCGGAAATTTCATTTGCGATCCTTTCATTTTCAGGTTGCCTTCAGTTTTACTTTTTACCAGTTGCAATTATGCATTACTATTTACTACTTTTGACATCACAAATTAATGAAAGATGTTTTTTATCGGAGGCTTTAATTCTGTCATCCCTTATGTGGTTTATCTTTCGCTGATCTGGACGTTTGTGATCCTGAGTTTTGGCGGCAAGATTGCAGCCATGCTTCATAAACAACCGGACCATGAGATCGCTTCCCCACGGGTGATATCCAAAAGCTGCGATGATCATTATCTTCAATGCTATCACTTGCTCCTGTTAAGGAAGCCCGGAATATAACGACCGCTGATACTCCTGGTCAGTGGCAATTATCCTTTGCACCCATTCTGCTGCAACATATCAGGATCAGATCTGTCTCACCTCCGTTATCTTCGGCTGAACCCTACTCCTTCCTGTTCAGAGGCCCTCCCCTGTTCAGTTAAATTACCTCGTTTTGTACAATCATTCTGTTAAGGGTTAATTCCCTTACATTATATTAATTATATTATATTATTCTATTCATCACATTATATTATTTAAAGTAGCGCAATGAGAAAATTACTGATTATATCGTTATTTCTTACGGTGGCCATGTCCGCATGTAACGAGGATGACAATTCAAATCTCCTATAAGGAAGTCACTAATAGATATGGAATCCAACCAGTGTTTCGGATGTATATTACAGTTTGGCCGATGGCGAGGCTAATACAGTTGACCGGGCAATGACTGGGATATCGCTTTTTCAGTACCGTGCAGACCGCAACCATTCTTATCAATGAAGGAAAAGGACTTGAATTGTATTGTGTTGGTGATACCAATGCATGGGAATCAATAAATGCAAGCACCATAAACGGATTGAAGCCCCGGTTTAATAATAAATCCGACTGGACAATCGGTGCATTTAACCTGAATGCCTCCTCCCAGACAAATTATGGCTGGGGCACTTATCACCAGGCTGAACATAATGTAGGTGGTGATTCAAGTTATATGATAAAATTCCCTGATGGAAGCCTGAAGAAACTAATGATAAGGGTCAAACTGGGAGCAACTTCGGATAATGTTATCCGGTCTGCAGATATAGACGGTACCAACGAATTTGTGGAAATTCTTTCAACCTCTCCTTACATTGGCCTAAAGAACTTTATTCATTATTCGCTTGTAAATAAAGAAGTTGTTGAGGCAGAACCACAGTTTGATGCATGGGATCTCCTTTTTACCCGGTATGTCATTCATGATTCCCACAGGACCAGGCTTCCACCATGAATTATCCGGTTACGGGTGTATTGTGAATGCCGGATGTTACAGTAGCTAAAGTAACCGGAGTACCTGCTGAAGAGGCCGTGGATACACAGTCTGAAAGCGGATATGTGTACCGCATCAGATGCCATCGGCTATGACTGGAAAGTTTCCGACCCTGTGACCCATACGGTTTCAATTGCAGACAGTGTAAGTTATTTCGTCAAATCCGTGGACGGAAAGAAATACCAGTTATATTTTACTGGTTACGGCGGACTTGACAGCATGGCACGATGACCATTAAGGTAAAAACGGTTGAATAATCCTTCTCAACCGGGTATGCCCTTGACAAGTTAAATTCTGTTTGCCTTGCGGACAGATGCAAAGGACGAAAAGACTTTTCAGGGCTGGCAAGTCATCAGTTTGCCAGGCTTGTGGTCTTTTCGTCTCTTTGCTTTTACATTTCAGTTTTCATATTCTCAGCCGGTCGTCATTCAATTGAAGGACAAAATAAGCGGTATGCCCGTGGAATATGCCTATGTGACCTTCAGGAAAATGAATGGCCCTGTGGAAGACAAACAGATAACCAATATTAAGGGTGAAGTTTTTCTAAAAACCGGGGTACCTTCTATTCTTGAAATCTCCTGTGTAGGTTATAAAGACCTTTCTGATACAATTCTGACAACAGAAACCCATATTATTGATCTTTCACCGGATTACTATCAGCTCGACCAGGTTGTGGTCACCGGACAATTCAGGCCTCAGCCGGTGGATAAATCAATTTACAAGATCCGCGTCATTGACAGCCGTCAATTCCAGCTTAAGGCCGCTACAAATGTGGGTGATCTGATGAAGAACGACCTGAGTTTTCAGTATCGTTCCGAGGGCGTGCTGGGCGATTTTATCCGTATCAGGGGTCTTTCAGGTGAGTATGTTAAAATCCTAATCGACGGCATGCCCATAACAGGAAGAATGGGTGACCAGATAGACCTGGGTCAGCTTACTTTAAATAATGTTGATCATATAGAGGTCATTGAAGGGCCCATGTCAGTTGTATATGGAAGCAGTGCCCTGGCAGGCGCAATCAATATTATTACCTCCGATTATTCCGGCAAAAAATACCAGGTTCAGGCAGGAACCTATTATGAAACCATTGGCACCTATAATGCAAATCTTTCATTTTCTGCCCATAAGGACAACAATACATTCTCCCTTAATGGTGCCAGGAATTTCTTTTCAGGATGGGGACCTGTTGATACCGCAAGATCTCAGATCTGGAAGCCAAAACTGCAGTACCTGGCAGGATTCGGCTACCAGTATCACAAGAAAAATCTCAAGGTCATCTATAATACGGATTATCTGCATGAAGAACTCCGGGATCTGGGTATTCCCGCTCCGGATGGTGCAACCATTATTGCACTGGATGGCTATCATTATACCACCCGCTGGAACAACCGTGCCAATTTTTCCAATACGTTCAATGACGATTTTGTGCTGAACCTGCAGGCCGGATATTCATATTACCAGAAGCGAAAGATCACGTATGTCAATGACCTGGTAAATCTTGAAAAGACGATCCATCCAAATTCCGGATATGCACGATACCACTACCTTTCAGATGATTTTCAGCCCGTGGATTTGTTTCCAACATCCCGGGAAAGAAATACGAGTATCAGACCGGTTTTGACATGAACTATCGAATCCGCCTCCGGCAAGCGGACCGACGGCTATCAGTATATTTCAGATGTTTCCGGATTCATGAATTTTATATACCGCCCTCTGCCTGTGATCAGCATCCAGCCCGGCATCCGGATTATGTATAATTCCGATTACAAAGCACCCCTGATCTATGCCTTCAATGTGAAATACTCGCCCGACCATTTCGCTTTAAGGGCTTCATATGCCAAAGGATTCAGGGCTCCGTCGCTGAAGCAGCTCTATCTTGAATTCATCGACAATAATCACCATGTTTTCGGAAATCCGGACCTGAAGGCAGAAACGGCCAATAATGCAAGCGTATCGCTGACCTATGATCATACAATGAACCGGCATGCCATGAACATGCAGCTTGACCTGTTTTATAATGCCATTGAGAATGCGATACAGCTGGCCGTGGATCCGCAGCACCCGGGATATGGAATGTATTTCAACGTGGACAAGGGACCATATAAAACCAAGGGAGCGGAGTTCAAGGTCGGGTTACAGGTATTCCCCGTCCATTGAATTGAATGCGGGGGTTATTCGCACAGGCAGGTCCTTGTTTGGAATGACAAGAGTCATTTTGTATATTCCACCGATTGGGTATCCTCTGCCACCTACCGGATTGAAAAATATAAATCCCAGATAGCCGTTTTTTATAAGTATACGGATTCCTATCTCGATTTTGCCGGAAATTATCAACACCGAGGGCCAGCTGGAAGGAACTTCGCAACAATATATGGCCGGATATCATACGCTTGATCTGACGGTAACCAAAGATCTTGTTTGAGGACAGGCTGAATATTTCCGCCGGTTTTAAAAATATCCTCAATGTGAAGCTGGTAAACTCCTTTGGCAGCATTGACCCGCATAGTACATGCGAAGGCGGTGGTGCAGCCGGATATGGACGTACTTTCTTTTTCAGCCTGAGATACCGGTTTTCAAAATTATAAGCAACATGCACAGAATAATTCTCATCCGTTTTACTGATTCTTTTTATCCTGTCTGCATGCTTTAAGGAAGATGAACGCCTGAAACCCTATAACGGCATGATCACTATAATCCCTGATCCCGTACAAATGAACATAAGCTATTTTGATTTTGAAACCGGCGTGTAATTTCCTCTGTTCCCAGTCATACCTGGCAACTTGGATTTGAATGTACTGCGGAAGGATGGCATATTATTACCAATTCCGGTGGCAACTGGTTTATTTACAATACGGGGCAAACTGACCGGAAATGTTACCAACATGCCAACCAGCATCGACCATCTGTATGATGTTCCTCCCGCATTTCCTGATTCAACGGCTGTAGGCAACTGGGCAACAATTTCACCGGGAGGTAACACATATACACACAATGTTTATCTCCTGGGACACTATGAAAACGGAAAATTCAAAAATATAAAACAGGTTGTCTTTCTTTCAGTGGATGATACATCCTACCGGTTTTCCTATAAGGAAGATTATCCGGCCCAGGATACCATCACGATCATAAAAAATGATTCCGTTGATTATGTATATTTTAATTTCGATTCAAAGCAGCAGGTAAATGCTGAACCCGACAAGGAAATATGGGACCTTGCTTTTGCCCCTTATTATGATCTGGCCACTATTTTTGGCGTAACAATACCCTACCCGGTGGGTGGTTCATTTATTAACGCGGGATATACCGAAGCTGTCCTGGATTCAGTAAATTCATTTGATGAGATTAGATTCCGGCATGATACCCGGATATGAATTTATCCGGCAGCGCGATATTCCGGGCTATCGCTGGAAAATGCCCAACTGTTAATATACCGGAGGGGGTTCAGCCACCTATAAGGTAAAAACCAATTACAGTTATATCTTTCATACTTCTGACGATCATTATTACAAATTAAGGTTCCTCAGCTATATGCACAACGGATTATCAGGCTATCCCCAGTTTGAATTTATAAAATTAGAGTGAATGAAAAGCACTTTCCATCATGAGGAAAAATGACTGTGCCTCCGTGGATGTACCTGATTTGTCAAAGCTGGGTGACCCGCAGGCACCCTGCACAATGCCATAATCATCCACTTTGGATCGTGCTGCCTGCCGCATAAAATCAGCTTTCTGCCTGTAGGAATCGTCAAGCCAGCCTGCCTTTATACCTGTATAAATGGAGAATGACAGCATCTGCGACAGATTGGTTTCAACAAAAGTGCTGCTGTCATCGATCACATCATGATAAAGTCCGTCCGGACGCATATATTTCATACAACCATCGATCACCTCTTTGCCGAATCCGGTCATTTTATCCTTCAGATCCTTTCTGGAATCAGGAAGAAGATTGATGATTTTGGCGATTCCGGCGGCGGTCCATCCATTTCCCCCACCCCATAACTTTTTCCGTGCAAATTCATTCTTCTCCTCGTCCCATATATGGTAATATGCCTTTTTTTCCTTGTCCATCAGGTATTTTCTGAATCCCTCGATCTGTTTCACCGATTCATCAAAATCACCCATCAAGGCAAGAAATGGGGGAGCCATAAAAGAGGCATCGCTCCAAACCTGTTTGGCATAGGTAACATGATGCAGAATTCCGTCTGTGGTCTTGGGGGCCTTGGTTTTCAGATACTGATACATTTCATCCGCAGCCTTTTTGTATTTTTCGTCGCCGGTTTCCTTCCATGCAAGCATAACGGCTTCCCCGTTGGAAGCAGGATCGGTAACCCCCGGATCATCGCCCAGAATACCCAGCCGGCCTTCTTTGGTCTGCCTCACCAATGCATCTTTGGCAAATAAAATGGCCAGGTCTTTCCGGCCGATGGCTATCAAGGCCTGGGAAGCAGTTCCCTGTTCCCATGCCGCACGCTGCATGCATAACATGGCCGTCATGGCCTTCATGACAAGCGGATCTGATAATACCTCATCCTTTGATGCATTCGTTGCTGCTGGCATATTCAAAGGAGATGCTTTACGCATACCGGCTGTAAACACAGGGATTGCAAGAGTTGCGGAAGAAAGAAAATTTCTCCGTTTCATGATTATTTATTTAAGTTTTGCAGTTTTGCAGTTTGTATATCCCGTCAGGGATGCATGTCTGTAGACAAAGAGGTCGCTAAGGCCACCCCCTGCCCCACAGTCAAAGCAGGGATTGGATCTTGGGCCATTCTTTTTTCTACCTGCAGTTAATCCCTATCGGGATTTTTCTTCCTCGTCCCTCGTTCCTGCTCGTCCCTTGTCCACTGTCCCTATCCTCGCCCCTGACATCGCATACCATGTCACTACCATATAACAAACCAATGGAACGATCATGGCAGCGGCCATACTATACTCTGAAATAAGACCCATAAAGGGTGTAAATACTGCTCCTCCGATGATGGACATGACCATCAGTGAACCTGCCAGTTTTGTTTTTTCACCAAGACCCTTTATCCCGAGCGCAAAAATGGTGGGGAACATGAGTGACATGAAAAAGCTGGTAAACAAAATAGCATAAACTCCGATCCAACCCGGCAGTAATATAGCGATCAATACCAGGGTAATATTGGTTAAGCCATAATTGCGCATGAGTTTTACAGGCTTGAAATAATTCATCAGGTAGGTTGCAAAAAAACGTCCTACGGCAAAGGCCACCAGCGTAAGGATCAGAAATGTTCCTGCCAGCTTTTCTCCAACATGGGTGTAATCCTGGATATAGAGAATAAAATAACTCCAGGTGCCAACCTGGGCTCCTACATAACAAAACTGGGCCAGTACACCCTTATAGAAGTGCGGATATTTAAAAAGGTCACTGATCTTTCCCTTGTTGTTTTTGGCAAGGATATCATCCGGATGAGGCTCAGGAAACTTCGTCGCCAATATCAATAATCCCCAGGTGAAAATAACCAGTCCAAGAACTACGTACGGCACAATGACCCGAAGTGTTTCGCTATGGAGATACGCCTGGTAGGTGCCCGCCGCCTTCATAACCGCTATTTTTTCCTCGCTGTGTTCAACACCAGAAAAAATAAAAATTGTTCCGATTCCTACGCCTGTTACAGCTCCCAGTGGATTAAAAGATTGTGAGAAATTTAACCTTTTCTCAGACGAATCCGGATCTCCGAGCGTCGCAATGAATGGATTGGCACCGGTTTCAAGAAATGAGGCGCCGGAAGCAATCACAAACAATGCGAACAAAAACATGCCATATTTACCGATAAGGGCTGCCGGCCAGAATAAAATGGCGCCGGTGCTGAATAACATGAGCCCGATCACCAATCCGGTTTTATAACCGAAACGACGCATGATCAGCGCAGCAGGTATGGCGAGTATAAAATAGCCCATGTAAAAAGCCGACTGGATCAATCCTGCCTGAAGCCTGTTAAGTTCAAACGACTTCATGAACTGCTTGATCAAAATGTCGTTCATGTTGCTGGGAATACCCCAGAAAAGGAAAAGTCCGGTTACGAGAATAAAAGGAATCAGGTATTCCTTTTTAATGAGTGAAGCAGATTTAGCCATAGAGCTTTTTTATACTGATTCATAAAAATATAATTTTTTTTAGAATAAATCAGTAAATGCACATTTTTGAATCCACCCGCTGAAATAATGAAAATGAAAATGATTATTTTTCAGGTTACCAACAGGGAACATGTGGATGTGCTTTAGGGAATGCCTGGGACCATAATTCCACCGTATAACGAATGAATACCGCAGCCACCGGATGTGAAACTGCCCAGGGGGAATGATTAAAGGATCTGGTTAAATTCGAGTTTTTCACCGTCGGGACCCCTGATGGCAAAGTATTTGCAGCCCCTTTTCCAGAAATCCAGGAATACCGGTTTCTCCTGAACCATCTCAAAACCGGCCGATTGTAATTCCTGAAAGGCTTCTTCCACATCGGCCACATCAAAGGCAATATGGTCAATATGACCATCCCGCCGCTTCCTGATTTCGTCTCTTTCTTTCCCGGTCACCTGGTAGAACTCGATGATCACACCGCGCTGTTCCATAAAAGCTACTAAAACCCGGCCATCATTTTCATCCACATGAGCCGAATGTATCCTTCTGAAACCAAGCCGGGTATAAAACTCTACGGTGGTCTCCAGGTTTGTGACCGGAATCCCGAGGTGCTGGATACCCCGGAAATTGTCTTGTAAGAAGGCATTGTCTGTATTCATGGAAATACGTTACGATTTCGAAGATTAAAGATAAGGATTTGAACTTATATCCTATAGTGATTTTGCATTGACTTAATTATTAATTACATTTGTTGTCTAACACAGAGTTTATGTAATTTAAATGTTATTTATATAAATTTCATAAATGGATAAAACGAATGTTTCCCTGGTTTTTATAGCTACCTGCTTACTAGTTGAGATATCCATTACGAGTTGCAAGCCATCAGCAAAAAACATTGAATTCATTGACTCATCTTATGCTGAACAGTATCGCCCTCAGTTTCATTTTTCACCGGAAGCACACTGGATGAATGATCCAAATGGATTGGTTTATCTTGATGGGGAATATCATTTGTTTTATCAGTATTATCCTGACAGCAATGTTTGGGGACCCATGCATTGGGGACATGCTGTCAGCCCGGATATGATCCACTGGAAGCATTTGCCGGTTGCACTCTTTCCTGATTCCCTGGGATATATCTTTTCAGGAAGTGCAGTTGCAGATGTAAAAAACACATCCGGACTGGGCTCTGCTGAAAACCCTCCTTTGGTTGCTATTTTCACATACCACGATCCCATCGGGGAAAAAAATGGCAGTAATAAATTTCAGAATCAGGGACTTGCATACAGCATAGATAAAGGCCGGACCTGGACAAAATACCCAGGCAATCCGGTTTTGAAGAGTCCCGGGATCCGCGACTTCAGAGACCCTAAAGTTTTCTGGCATAATGAATCAGATAAATGGATCATGATCCTTGCAGTAAATGATCGCGTACATTTATATTCATCACCCAATTTGCTGGACTGGACCTTTTTAAGCGAATTCGGACAAGGGATTGGTGCTCATGGCGGTGTGTGGGAATGTCCGGATCTTTTCAGGATCAAAGTAAGGGGAACCAATGAAATGAAGTGGGTGATGCTGGTGAGCATCAATCCGGGCGGACCAAACGGAGGATCTGCCACACAATATTTTGTTGGTAATTTCGATGGAACAAATTTCATCAAAGAAAACAAAGAAATACAGTGGGTGGATTGGGGACGCGACAATTATGCAGGAGTTACCTGGTCAAATGTTCCTGAAAGTGATGGACGCAGGCTATTTTTGGGATGGATGAGCAACTGGCAGTATGCCAACGTTGTACCCACCCATGTATGGCGGAGTGCGATGACAGTGCCCAGAGAACTCGCTTTAATGCATACGGGTGATGGTTATTTGCTGGTTTCAAATCCTGTCAGGGAATTAGAATCTCTTCGCACTGAAAAAACACAGTTGTATGAAGAAATACAATGGAAGTGATAACGGTAAGGGAAGTTTTCATTGACAGCATAAATCTCAGTCAGTGCGAGTTGATATTTGATTTTGAACTATTAAGTAATTCAGTGGATTCGCTTGGTATTATTTTAGAAAACAATGCCCATGAAAAATTGATTATTGGTTACTCAGTCGAGCAAGAGCATCTATTCGTTGACAGAACCGCCTCAGGTCCTTCCGGTTTCTCAGAAGCATTTGCCGGAATTTCAAAAGCGCCTTATAAGGCCGGGAAAGAATTAGTATTCCATATCTTTCTTGATGCTTCATCTGTTGAGCTCTTTGTTGATCATGGAAACCGGGTGCTGACAAATCTTGTTTTTCCTGCCATGAAATTTAATCAGTTGAAGATCTTTTCATCGGGTGGTAGTGTAATTATTAGGAAAGCTGAATTTCATAATCTGAATCGCATATGGTAAATACAAATGTTGTATGGATACATTTGATTAAAATACAATTACTTTGTAACTAAATTGTTATTACAGATATTTTGCAATTAAAATGGCTTCCAAAAATCTGGTTCACGACACATTGGAAAAATTCCGGAAGGAAATTTTAAATGGCAAGTTGCCATTTGGCAAAATACTACCTACTGAAATTGAACTGGCAGATCTGATGAATGTATCACGGCCAACCATTGCAAAGGTTTATAATGCGCTGCAGAAAGAAGGTCTCGTAAAAAAAAGACAAGGTTATGGCACTACAGTGCTTTTTAATAAGGATAAAAAGCAATTCACATTTGGCCTGTTACTTCCGGGTTCTGGTGAAACTGAGATTTTTGGCATCATCATAGACCAGTTACTTGCCCTGGAAAAAGAAAAGGATTTTAATTGCCTGTGGGATGGCACTATAGCAAACAATGCGGAAATGAGGCAAAGCATTGCCCTGCAAATATGCCAGTCATACATAGAAAAAAAGGTAGATGGTGTATTTTTTTCTCCCCTGGAAAGAACTCACAAAGCTTCACAACTGAATGAAACTATTTGCAGGATTTTTGACTCGCATAACATTCCCCTTATATTAATTGACAGGGACATATCTGCTTTTCCAAATCGCAGCAAGTATGATATTGTTGGAATTGATAATTTTCATGCGGGCTATATTGTAACAGAACATTTGATCAGGGCGGGTTGTGAGAAAATATTCTTTTTTCATCGCATGGACTCCGCAAGCACGGTGCAGGTAAGGTTAGCCGGATGCCAGTCAGCTTGTTTTAACGCAGGCATTAATTTCGGTCTTGAAAATGTCATTGAAGGTGAGCCGTCTGATATCGACCTTGTGAGTAAAATAAAAATTCTACCTAAAAAAACCGGAATTTTATGTGCAAATGATTCCACAGCAGCTGTTTTAATGTCGAGTCTTAGTAAATCAGGAACTCAGGTTGGCCTTGATACACTGATTGCCGGGTTTGATGATATGAAATATGCCAAACACCTTCAGGTACCCTTGACTTCATACAAGCAACCCCTTTCTGATATTGTAAGAAATAGTTATGAGATGATGCTGAGCCGGATATCGAATCCCAGGCAGACCACAGTGAGTATCAATCTGTCGGGTAAACTGATTTCGCGTGAATCCACCCGGTTCCGGTAATATCTTTCATGCATAAATTATTTAAATGAAATATGAGCTTTAAATGAATCCACTAATTTATTAATCAATTAAAAGGTATGAAAAGTAACCGTAATGTAATTGGCTATTCTCTCATTGTGGCTTTAGGAGGATTTCTTTTCGGATTGGATACTGCCGTTATATCCGGTGCTGAAAAAGCCATTCAGCAATTGTATAATTTATCAAATGCGTGGCATGGCTTTACTGTAGCCATTGCATTGATTGGTACAGTTGTAGGTTCATTTACTGCAGGATGGCCTTCTGAATATTATGGCCGCAAAAAAGCCTTGCTTTTTATCGCTCTTCTGTATGGGTTATCTGCCCTTGGTTGCGCCCTGGCTCCCAGTTGGCTGATACTCGTCACGGCAAGATTTCTTGGCGGCCTGGCAATTGGGGCTTCCTCAGTTATCGGTCCAATGTATATTGCAGAAATTGCACCGGCAAATATCCGTGGCAGACTTGTCGCCCTTTTTCAGTTCAATGTAGTTTTTGGTATTTTTCTGGCCTTTGTCTCAAACTATTTCCTGGCCGGGATAGGCGATAATGCATGGCGCTGGATGCTGGGTATTGTGGCAGTTCCGGCATTTATCTATTTTGGACTAATATTTTATATACCCGATAGCCCCCGCTGGCTTGTAAAACATAATCGCATTGCCAGGGCAAAGGAAGTCCTTGCATTATGCGGCAGGGTGGATATAAAGGGTGAAATAAATGATATTGTAGAGTCATTAAATATACACGGCGATTCACCTGCTGAAAGCTTATTCAGTAAAAAATATTCAAAGCCGATCCTATACGCTGTATTGCTGGCCGCCTTCAACCAGTTATCTGGAATCAATGCCATCATGTATTACGCTCCACGAATTTTTGAAATGACAGGACTGGGTGTAAATTCATCCCTGTTACAGTCTGTCGTTATCGGGGGTACCAACCTTATTTTTACTATGATTGCCATGTCAATTATCGACCGTTTCGGAAGAAGATCTTTATTGATACTGGGTTCGTTCGGGCTCACCTTTTTTCTTGGTATGATAGCCCGGGCCTTTTTCCTGAATAAATTTGACGGTTCTTCCGTTATGTGGTTCCTGGTTGGCAACCAGATATTTTTTTCAATGTCGCAGGGTACAGTTATCTGGGTTTTCATTTCTGAGATTTTCCCAAATGCAGTCCGCTCCAAAGGTCAGGCATTGGGAAGTTTTACACATTGGTTTGGTGCAGCAGCTGTGTCATGGACATTCCCTATCATTACAAACAGTCCGGCATTCGGACCAGGAAAGGCATTCATGTTTTTCAGCGTTATGATGTTCCTTCAATTGATCTTTGCCTGGAAAGTGATGCCTGAAACCAAGGGCAAATCACTTGAACAAATACAAAAGGATCTTGGCATAAAATAAAGCTTGCCCGGGATGGGGCTAAAATTTGTCGGCATCGATATAGGGACGAGCACAATCAGTGGCATAATCTTCGATCCGGAAACCCGGAATTTCAGATCAGTCACCAGGAAAAACTCGTCCTGCATGAAATCAGAAAATGACTGGGAAGACCTGCAGGATCCCCAAATAATCCTTACAACCGTTGAGGAAATACTGGATGAATTTCTTGCCGGATCAGTTGAAATCACGGGGAATAGGCATAACCGGACAAATGCATGGAATCCTGTATGTTGACGAAGATGGACATTGCATTAGTCCCCTGTATACCTGGCAGGACCGAAGAGGAGATCTGATTTATAAGGATAATCTCAGCTATGCCGGTTTTCTGACCCGTTCCACCGGTTACCCGTTAGCTACCGGATATGGATTGGTGACGCATTTCTACAATTCAAAGAATAACCTTATACCGGATGGATCGCACAAGATCTGCACCATAATGGATTACGTGGTCATGAAACTGGCAGGAAACAAATTGCCGGTGACTGATCCATCGAATGCAGCCAGCCTCGGTCTCTATGATTTGCAGAACATCGCTTTTGACAGGGAGGCATTGAAGAAAGCAGCGATTCCACAGGATATCCTGCCTGAAATTGTTCCTTCCGGAGAAATTGCGGGTTATTACAATAAGGAAATATTTGTATGCAATGCTATAGGTGACAACCAGTCCAGTTTTCTGGGCTCAGTCAATGAAATTGAATCATCTGTTTTGATCAACATCGGCACTGGCAGCCAGATATCAGTATACACAGACCTTGTATTGAAAGAAACCAGCCTGGAGCACCGACCATTCCCGGGAGGCGGTTACATTCTGGTTGGTTCTGCATTATCAGGCGGGTCATCCCTGGTTATCCTGCAGAATTTCTATTCTGAAGTTATTAAAATGTTCAGCAGCAAATCCTGTGAAGAAATTGATTTTTATAAAGCAATTAATTCACTTCCATATTCCCTAGAAACGTTGAACGATTTGCAGGTAGATGTTCGTTTCAGGGGAACTCGCGGGGATCCCCTGAAAAGAGGATCTGTTATGAATATTTCAGCCTCAAACCTGACTCCGGTAAACCTGATTTATGGCTTTTTACATGGAATCTGCAATGAGCTGCATGGTTTCTTCGAAAAAATACCCCTGAACCGAAAAAAGAAAATTGTAAAGATAATTGGTTCAGGGAACGCGATCAGAATGAATACCGTGCTTTGCAGTATCCTCGAAGGTACATTCGGTCATAAGATGATTATTCCTCAAAATCCGGAGGAGGCTGCATTTGGTGCCTGTTTATGTGCAATGGCAGGCGGAAAACAGGTCGGAGGTTTTCGCGACCTCGGACAATTTATAAGTTATATGCCCTAACTCCGTGGACCTCTGATTTGCTTCTGTGGTACTCCTATATAATTCTTTTTAATGCACTCATTATCAGTAGGTATTTTGTCATGTTTATGCAGCTCTTTTTAATAGGGTGCTGCTTCTTTCGCGGATTCAACGGGTCTTTTTTGCTCGCAGATTTTCGCAGATTCCGCAGATCCATGCTCGCCTTGCTCGTATGAAAACCTCCACTCGCCGATTCCACAGATCTCAAAGATGCAGGTATATCCATATTCCTGAACGGTCAATCGAATGAAATGAGATTGCACTTTGCGACCTCAAAGCCCCGTTAAACTCACATAAACTCCGTGCCCTCTGCGTTAAAAATTTTGGCCATCTATCCCTTTACGGTGAATCGAATGCAATGAGATTACCAATCGGGTTCTGCTTTTTCCAGCAATGTTATCTGTTATGAAGTTGGAGGGGAACCCCTCCCGAGTACTCTGTGTAAATAATTTTGGCAAAGCATTAAAAATCCGCGAGATCTGCGAGATCTGCGAGAGAAAAAGTCCGCGGGAGAGATTTTAGCTAAATCCTGTTCGTTTTCGAACAGTTAAAGTTCAATCCCGTTCACTTTTGAACATACCAAATTTGAGGGTTTTTTTAGTATATTATTGAATTTCTGATCATTAAAAATTATGGCATGATTAATGTCATATGCATATTGAAAGCAATTACGATTAATTTAAATACAAAATATAGCGAAAAGAGGTTTGTATCTTATTTTAAATAGGGAAAAGGTTTTTGTACCGGTCTTATTGATAACAAGTCGGTTATAAGACGAAAATTGATCATCTCACCACTTTTTAGTGTGAATCTGGGAACTATTGAGCAATCATGTGAATGGAATATTTATGCGGTGAAATCGGTAATCGGTAATCAGTAATCAGTAATCGGTAATCTGTAACATCAAACATCAAACATCAAACATCAAACATCAAACATTAAATCATAAATCATTAAATCAACAAATAAATTTTGGAGGACAAAATCATGAAAAAGTTAGCTATTTTAATCTCGGGAACCTTGTTCTGCCTCGTCGGTATGGCAGCCGAATCATCTGATTCATGGGTTATAGCAGGAAAAGACAGAATTAGTTGCGACAAAGTAAATGTAGGCATTGCAAAAGCACGTATTACACTTGATAACGGTGAAAAAATGACACTTCCAATCGATCAGATCGAATCCTATTCCTCAGACGGAATGGTATTTGACAAGAAAATGGTTTACAAAAACGGAAAAGCAACCGGTCATAAGGAATTCATGACGCTGATTAAAATCAATGGAGATCTCAGCCTCTACAAGACCACCACATTCAATTCTGATCTGGGCGCTGCTGTAGACGTTTACAATGTTTACAAAGGGGAAGATCTCTACCTGGCACTCGACAAGAAATCCATGCCGAGCGTGCTGAATTTCTTCAGGGTTAAATGGGAATACAAATAAGACCTTCAACCCTTCGAAAAAGATCCTGCCATAAAGCAGGATTTTTTTTTGTGTAATTCACGATATTTACGATTTTGGATCGATTAAATCTATATTAATCGGAATCGTAGAGACAAGGCAATGCCTAATCGCTAAATGTATTACATTTCACGAAAATCCGAATATAATGATACATGGAGTATTGTTTGACATGGACGGCGTCCTGCTGGATTCTGAAGAATTTATCACCCAGGCGGGAATACTGATGTTTAAGGAAAAAGGATTTGAGGTGAGGAATCCGATTTCAAACCGTTTACGGGAATGGGCGAAAATCGCTTCCTGGGCGGTGTAGCCGAGAAATATGGTATCTCTTTTGACCTCGAAAAAGATAAGGCCCGGGCCTATGCAATCTATGAGGAGATCACCAAAGGTAAACTTGCGCCCCTGAAGGGAGTCAGGGAATTCATCGAAAAGTGCAGGAGAAAACACTTAAAGCTTGCCGTGGCCACGAGTGCTGATGAGGTAAAAATGCGGATTAACCTGCGTGAAACCGGTCTTCACGCCGATTTATTCGATACGCTGGTGAACGGGCTTGAGGTAGAGCATAAAAAACCACACCCGGAAATTTATCTCCTGGCTGCCAAAAGACTTGGCTTAAACCCCAAAGACTGCCTCGTGGTGGAAGATGCCCTCAGCGGAATGAAGGCGGCCAGGGCGGCGGGATGTAAATGCCTGGCCATCACATCCACCTTCCGGGCTGAAGAATTTGATCAGGCTGACTGGGTGGTGAAAGATCTGAGTGAGGCTCCGGAGGCATGCATTAGCTGGTGATCTCTCCAAAATTTGCATAATTGCACAGCTTTCTGTACTTTCAATGGAAAGATAGTTCATGGTCATGATTAGAAACTACCTTATTTCCGCCTTCAGGAATCTGATAAAAACCCGTCAGTTTTCGCTGATCAATATACTGGGACTTTCCATCGGCATGACGGCCTGCCTGATGATCCTGCATTATGTGAGTTTCGAAAGAAGCTACGATAAGTTTCATGAAAACAACGACCGCATATACCGTTTGCGGTATGAACGCTACAGTGAGGACGGCGAATCGGTTCGCTTCGCATCCAGTTGTCCGCCTGCAGGTCTCAGGATCAGAAAACTGTTACCCGAAGTGGAGTTTGTTGCACGTATCTGCCGTTATCCGGGTGCTATCTCATATGATGAAAAGAAATTCATCGAAGAGCGGCTTTGCTATGCCGAACCCGATTTTTTCAATATCTTCCATTTCAGGTTCATCAAGGGTGACCCTGTCAGGGGGATCCGGGATCCAAACACCGCATTTATTTCCACCTCTGCTGCCCGGAAATATTTCGGTAATGAGGATCCTATCGGAAAAACGATTAAGCTCGACAATAAAATGGTGTTTCAGATTACCGGGATTTTTGAGGACATTCCGGGAAACTCTCACATCAAATTCGATATTGTATTGCCATGGTCAAATCTCCTGGATATTCTGGGTACCGATTTTGATGATTCGTGGGGAGATTCAGGAGCCTTCACCTATATCCTGTTCAAAAAGGGGGTGAATATCGATGAATTTCAAAAAAAGCTTGATGCCATCGCCGAGAAGGAGTTTGGCGAAGCCCTCCGAGCCTATAAGCTTACCATGAAACTGCCTTTGCAACCCTTAACCGATATTCATCTTGCTTCTCATTTTCAGCAGGAACTCGAGCCAAACGGTGACAGGTCCTCCGTTAATCTGCTGTTCGCCATTGCCATCTTTATTATCGGTATTGCCTGGGTAAACTATATTAATCTTTCCACCGCCCGATCCCTTACACGGGCAAAAGAAGTGGGATTACGCAAAGTGGCAGGTGCTTCCCGGTCCCAATTGGTGGTACAGTTTTTTATGGAAATATTCCTCATTAACCTGTTTGCTATTGCCCTTACCCTTCTCTTGCTTTCGCTGTTACTTCCACTTTTTACACAGATAACCGGAACACCCCTTTCATATCGGATTTGGGATCAAAGCTGGCTCTGGCCTGCATTGGTGGCATTGCTTTTTGCCGGCGTATTTCTTTCCGGATTCTATCCGGTTGCCCTCTTGTCTTCTTTCCGTCCCCTTCAGGTATTAAAAGGAAAACCCGGAAACAGTCCAAAAGGCCTTAACCTGCGCAAAGTTCTGGTTGTCTTTCAGTTTACCATGGCACTCAGCCTGATTACAGGTACATTTGCTGTATTCATGCAACTTTCATTTATGAAAAACCTGAACCTCGGTTTTGAGATCAACCAGGTTCTTTCAGTTCGTGCACCCAGGGTGAGGGACGCCACTTTTAAAAGCAATTTGCAGACCTTTAAACAGGAACTTCTAAAGAATTCTGACATCAGCCATATGAGCGTGTCAACCGAGGTACCCGGACGGCAGATATACTGGGATGCAGGAGGAATTTTTCCGGTAGGATCCGATGAAAGTAAGAACTACCAGATTGTAGGAGTTGATTATGATTTTGTAGACCTTTTTAATACTCAAATTGTTGCCGGCCGGAATTTCTCAAGAGATTTTCCCTCAGACAGCCTGGCCCTTATTCTGAATGAAACGGCCGTTCAATGGATGGGATTCGCGGATGCCGAAACAGCCATCGGACAACAGGTTAATTATTGGGACGATATTTATACCATCATCGGAGTGATGAAAGATTATCACCAGCAATCCCCCAAGGCAGCCTTTGAACCTCATCTTTTCCGCCTGCTTCCATATGGAAGAGGAGTTCGTGGCAGGTTTTCCTTCCGTTTGAATACACAGGACCCTAAAACCACCGTAAATACGATTCAACAATCCTATGAACGATACTTCCCGGGTAATCCCTTCGAATTTTTCTTCCTGGATGATTACTTCAATCAGCAATATAAAGCAGAGGTGGTTGTAGGCAATGTGCTGGGCGTATTCTCCTTGCTGGCTGTATTTGTTACTTCCCTGGGGATCTTTGGCCTTTTCTCTTTCCTTGTCATTCAGCGTACCAAGGAGATCAGTATCAGAAGTATTCTGGGTTCCGGAATACCCGGGATTCTTCTTTTATTTGGCCGCGAGTTTTTCCTGCTGATAATTACTGCATTTGTGCTTTCCCTGGCGGGGTGTTACATGGGTATTAACCTGTGGTTGAATTCCTTCGCAAATAGGATGCCCATTACCGCTTGGCTTTTTATCCTCCCCCTGTCGCTGGTGATTTTGGTTGCCGGACTTACCATCAGTTCCCAGATTATTAAAGTGGCCAGAACAAATCCTGTGGATAATTTAAGGTATGAGTAATTCTATCCTGAGCCATTCAGTGAATCCTCTTAAAACGATTTGAATTCCTCCTTCAGGCTTTCCACATCCCAGCCTGCATCATGATCAAGGGACCGGTCCTGTATATCCGCCTCAATAAACTTTTCAAGTTCCTCGATCTTCTCCCGGGCCAGA
Organism: uncultured Bacteroidales bacterium; assembly: GCA_963808745.1. Lineage (GTDB taxonomy): Bacteria > Bacteroidota > Bacteroidia > Bacteroidales > UBA10428 > UBA5072. The sequence continues at coordinate 139,132 of CAWEGX010000003.1, read as the reverse complement.
TTTATATATTGTTTGCGGTCATCACGTATGGCGGATAAATGTTTCAACGCCCTGTCATCATGTTTTCTGAAAATCATTGCCGCACGATGCGCCTGATATGAACGGCGTCCCAGCAACTGAAGGGCATCTACTCCCATTCGCAATGAGCTGTCGAATGTTTCGCGGTAAAGATGCAGTACACCGGCATCCATAAGTTCATAGGCATCAGTCCTGTCCTGGGCACGGACTAGAACGTGCAGGTGCGGAAAATGCCTTTTCACGGTTTCAACCAGTTCCAGGCATTTATCCGGACTGTCAAGCGCAATGATGATAAGTCTGGCAGCATCCGCCCCTGCGGCTTTCAGCAGATCCTCACGGGTTGCATCACCGTAATAAGCCTTTAATCCCAGTTTGCGCAGTAATTCTACCCGGTCACTGTCGATTTCAAGTACGGTAGTCCCGATCCCGTTTGCTTTCAGAAACCGGCCCACAATATTGCCATACCGGCCAAATCCGGCTATTATTACCGGGTTTTTTTCCTCAATCCTGTCCGGTTCCTTCTGCTCTGCCAGCTCCACTGTGCCTACCCGCGGTAAAATGAGCTTCTCATTCAGAATGATCATAAGCGGTGTCAGCGCCATTGTCAGCGCCACGATGGCCATCATCATACCCGTCATTTTCTCATCAAGGATCCCCTGTTGCCGGGCAAAAGACAATAGTACAAAGGCAAATTCACCCACCTGGGAGAGCGATACGGCAAAGACCAGGCCCTGGTCGGTCCCCATTTTGAAAACGCGGGCAAGAACATACAGGACAATTGTTTTCAGCACCATGATGGAAGCCACCAGCGCCAAAACAAGGCCCGGTGTATCCAGAATTAATCCAAAATTTATTGACGACCCTACTGCAATAAAGAACAGCCCAAGCAACAATCCTTTAAACGGTTCAATATCACTCTCCAGCTCATGCCTGTATTCACTGTTGGCAAGCACTACGCCTCCCAGAAAGGTTCCCAGGGCCGGACTCAGTCCAACCGAATACATCAGGGCCGTAGTGGCTACTACCAGGAGGAGGGCCGTAGCTGTGAACAGCTCCCGCAACCGGGTGGCAGCCACATACCTGAGCAGGGGACGCACCAGGGTTCGCCCGATAAAGATCACAATTGCCACCGCAGCAAGCACGGCCAGCGTCCTTGCCCAACCAGGTAACTGGTCTATCCATCCCCCCTGAACATGATCGGTTGGTGACTGGCCGGCAACATGAAATGACAACAAGGGTAATACTGCAAGGATGGGAATTATTGCCAGATCCTGGAACAGCAATACTGAAAAAGAATTCTGTCCGGCCGAAGAACGCATAAGTCCCTTTTCTGTCATGGTTTGCAAAACGATTGCCGTAGACGACATCGACAGTATCATTCCTATGGCAAGGGCAATATTCCACTGCAATCCCATTAATACTCCCGGGATCGCGAGCAAAAGTGAAGTACCCAGCACCTGAAGCCCCCCAAGTCCCAAAATGGATGACCTCAGTCGCCAGAGACGTGAAGGTTCCAATTCAAGTCCTACCAGGAAAAGCATCATCACCACCCCGAATTCCGCTACATGCATAATGTCCTGCCCTTCCCTTCCGACAAAGCCCAGGATATACGGACCAATAATCATACCTGCAATCAGGTATCCCAAAACAGATCCCATCCCCAGTTTTTTGGCCAGTGGTACAACAAGTACGGCGGCAGCCAGATATACCAGGGCTTGCGAAAAGAATTCCTGATCCATGATTTTAATCGATTAGTTCATTTAAATACGTTGTTTTGCTGATATCAACTCCGGAAAACTTATCAGCCACCAGTCCTTCCAGGAGTTTGCGGTATTTTTCCGTCGCTTTTTCAATATCCCCGGCAGTTGCCAGGTGTGTACCATGGATTACAAAGGGGGGATAATACTGCATGTTGCAAAGCCTTGCTGTTTGATCGAAGGGAGCCAGGAACTGGGCTATGGTAAACCGGTTGAATCCCCGGGTTGGTATGCCTCATGTCTGCCCCCGGTGCTGATGGCATTGAACATTTTCTTTCCTTGCAGCGATTTCCCTTCTTTTCCATAGGCCCAGCCGTGTTCCAATACCAGGTCAATCCATTGTTTCATGAGAGGTGGACAACTGTACCAGTAGAAGGGATGCTGCAGCACAATTATATCATTCGCGAGAAGCAGGGCCTTTTCCTGTTCCACCTGCACATCAAAATCAGGGTAATGTTCATACAGATCGTGGAAAGTAACTCCCGGCAACCGCTGGGCAGCCATAGAAAGGCGCTGCTGTACCATTGAATTTTCATACCGCGGATGGGCAAAGAGAATGAGAATTTTAGCCATATTCGTTCATATGCTTTTATTAAATGAACAGGCATGAAAATCAAATGTTCGAAGCAGTTGCGACGTTACCCGTTAATCATAAATCTTTATTGGGTGCAACAGTGAGTTGATTCCGGTGCATTCAACCCGGGTATTCATACTGGCCAGCCGGATATTATAATCCGCCATAACCCTGTGTTCAGGAAAGCCCTTGAAGTATACAGGACCCTGTAAATACCAGGAACCAAAAGCCGTTCACAAATACATTCATTGTGATGCTCTGACAGAAACTGTGATGTAATGTGATGTTTTTTCAAAACTCATCACTACCTTGCATGTGATAAAGATAATCATATGCAATTCAATAAATTAATCATTGACCGCCCTGAGAACCTGATCTTCGGACATGCACCAACTCCGGTTAAAACACCCAGGGGACTTGTTATCGGCGGAGGTATCGTTTATCCGGAATTAAATTTTACTCTTCCGCCCATCATCATCTGTGAAGATAATATGAATGTTATTCGCCAGCATTATGAAGAAATCGTTTCAGGTGCCCTGGAACGCTCCCTCCATCTTCATTCCAACGGGGTTGTTCTTGAATTTGAAACCCTGATGGAAATGACAATGACACCCGCCATTGGTGAAGACCTAGTAAAACGGATGAATGATATTTGCGAATCGTATTTCGTCAAATTCGGACTAAAAAGTGAGATCAGGCTTACGCCCAATGACCTGAGGGAATTTGAAAGGCCTCCCAAACAACGCACTTCACAACTTCTTAACACCATGCTTGAGTTTTTTGAAAGAGGAGCCCTCGCAGGAGGAAATCTATTATCCATCGAATCCACAGGTGGAAAAGAAATATCTGACGACGCCCTCATGATGTGTGATATCAGACAATTCATATTCAGTCAGGCTGTGCTGGGTGTCCGTGACATGCAAATGATCTGGAAGGCCATTGTTGACATTGCACACCGCACAGGCACAATACCCGGAGGAGATACTGCATGCGGTTTCGGAAACACCGCCATGGTGCTGGCTGAGAAAAAATATATTCCCAAGGTATTTGCTGCCATTTGCAGGGTGGCCACCGTGGTACGCAGCCTTGTGGCGATGGAACAGGGTGCCAGGGGTCCTGACAAGGATTGTGGATATGAAGGACCTTACCTGAAAGCCATCACCGGCATCCCCATCTCCATGGAAGGTAAGACCGCTGCATGTGCACACCTGAGCCCCGTTGGCAATGTTGCAGCTTCCTGCGCCGATCTCTGGAGCAACGAATCTGTGCAAAATATCCGCCTGCTGTCCGGGAATGCACCCACTGCCTACCTGGAACAACTTGAATATGATTGCCGGCTCATGAACCAGGCCATTAAAAACGGGAAGGACGATGTGCTTCAACTACAGAAACTCTTTATACAATCGGATATTTTCTATGATCCCCAGGCCCTGGTCCTTGCTCCGGCCGTTGTCATCGAAATATCCGGCGAGATCGTTCGGGGTAAGAACTATATTGATGCAACCAAACGAGGTTGCCTGAAAGCCCTTGAGCTCATTTCCGAATCCTTTAAAAATGGAACATTGATGGACGATCCACGTGAAACAGAATGGATTAAAATTTTACAGGATGATATTGCCTCAATCCCGGTTTCAGAATCAGCATTCGTGGAATCAATATTGCCGGTCATCGATAACAGTAAGATCATATGGAGTGAATACGGATTATGATAACTAAAAACAGCCAGGTATGCAGCTAATTGAACGCATTGCCCACTGCAATGAATCTGGCAAGAATATGTTATCCTGACTATCTTATATGTACAAAGTAAAAGTCTATAAGGAGGGATTGATGACATCCCTGACTGCCAAAAAGGGGGAAGTTCTCTACCGGTTACTGAGAAAGCACGGTTTCATGGTATATTCACCCTGTGGGGGTTCGGGCACTTGCGGAAAATGTAGCGTATATGTAAAGGATCAGGGAGAGGAAATTTCCTGTCAATATCATGTAAATGAATCTCTTGAAGTTATCTTACCGAATCTGCAGGAAGCCAGGATACTAACATCGCAGCATGCTCTTACCCGGGAACTTTCATATGATCCGGGGCCGGTAATGAACCTGTCATCCCATCCTTATGGCATGGCCATCGATCTTGGAACCACCACCCTGGTCACTTACCTGGTAAACCTGCTGCAGGGCTCCCTGATTGAAACCCACAGTATGCTAAATCCCCAGTCATCCTTCGGGGCCGATGTCATCACACGGATTCACTATGCATCCACAGTGCCCGGAGGGCTGCAGGAACTTCAACATGCCATCATTTCGGCTTTAAATATTCAGGCTCATCATTTTACGCATTTTCACAGATGCTCTTATGATGATCTCGTAAAGATCACCATAACCGGCAATAATACCATGTTGCATTTGTTACTGGGAGTGGATCCTTACTCCATGGGTCAGGCTCCTTACCGGCCCGGATTCACTGCAAAACAGGTAAGAAAAGGTAAAGAACTGGGTATCCATTGCCATCCGGAGGCTGAAATCACCATTCTTCCTTCTGTGTCGGCCTTTGTGGGAGCAGATATTCTGGCAGGTCTGGGCTCAATCCGCCCGATGGAAACCTATAAAAACTATCTTTTCATGGACCTGGGCACTAACGGAGAATTGGCCCTGGTGACTCCAGACGCAATCTGGTGCTGTGCTACAGCCGCCGGACCGGTTTTCGAAGGCGCCAGCATTTCATGCGGGATGGGGGGTGTTGCCGGTGCCATTACAGCCTTCTCATCCGGAGGTTATCAGGTTATCGGAAATGAAATGCCAAAGGGTCTTTGTGGCTCGGGCCTGGTAGATGTTGTTGCGTTTCTCCTCGAATCCGGATCCATTGACCCGACAGGATTAATGCAGGAATCATTTGATATTGTTCCGGAAAACCTGTCCGGAACCGGTAAGACCATATCTCTTGATCAGCGCGATGTTCGCCAGTTCCAGCTCGCCAAATCAGCTATTGCCACCGGAATCATCATTTTGTTGAAACAGGCCGGATTAACCTTTGATGACCTGGATGCCTTGTTTCTTGCCGGCGGTTTTGGCAATTACCTGAATGTGAAATGTGCTGTAAAAACAGGACTTATTCCGCTCTCCATGAAAGAAAAAGTCATAAACCTGGGCAATACATCGGGAACCGGAGCTTTGCTGGCCCTCCGCAGTACTTCGTTTGAGGCTGTCCTGGAAAGCATTCTTTGCCAAACACGGCACATTGAATTATCTGATGATGAGGATTTTGCCCTGACATTTGCCATGAATATGGATTTCTGATTTACATGAGCAAATCCCGTTGTGATGCTGCGTTATGACCTGCTTCTGTTTGTTACTTCCATAAAAAAGTTGACATACTGCAAAATACTTATAAATTTGTATCAACGCGGCAATGTTCAGCGTAGCTATACATATCCGAATTGCAGATCCTGGACAAATATCAATTATGAACCTGCCTGATGTCAGGCAGGTCTTGAAATTTAAAACCATAACTATAATATGATGAATAGATTAAAAGGTGCCTTGCCCAAAGTGGGGATCCGTCCCGTTATTGATGGACGTCTTGGTGGTGTGCGTGAATCGCTCGAAGATCAGACCATGGGAATGGCCAAACGTGTTGTAGCGCTCATTTCAGCTGAACTTCGCCATGCTGATGGCAGTCCGGTTGAGTGTGTTATTGCCGACTCCTGCATTGGCGGGGTAGCAGAGGCTGCTCTGTGTGCCAGTAAATTTGAAAAAGAAGGTGTTGGTGTATCCCTCACCGTCACACCATGCTGGTGCTATGGCAGTGAAACCATCGATATGAACCCCACCCTTCCAAAGGCCATCTGGGGATTTAACGGTACCGAACGTCCGGGAGCTGTTTATCTTGCAGCAGCACTGGCCGGACACAACCAGAAAGGTCTGCCTGCCTTCAGCATATACGGCCATGATGTGCAGGATTCAAGCGATACCAGCATTCCGGCTGATGTAAAAAGCAAGCTGCTAAGGTTTACCAAAGCAGGATTGGCAGTGGCTACCATGAGGGGAAAATCCTACCTGTCCATTGGTTCAGTTTCCATGGGTATTGCCGGATCCATTGTGGATGCAGACTTTTTCCAGAATTTCCTCGGAATGAGGAATGAATATGCCGACATGTCGGAAATTATCCGCCGTGTAAATGAAGGCATCTATGATAAAGATGAATTTGCAAAGGCCATGGCATGGACAAAGGCCAATTGTAAGGAAGGTACCGATCAGAATGAGCCGGCTGCGCAATTAAGCCGGACCAGAAAAGACGAGATATGGGAATATGTGGTGAAAATGACGCTGATCATGCGCGACATGATGATCGGAAATCCGGTTCTGGCAAAGATGGGATTTGGAGAAGAGGCGCTGGGCCATAATGCCATTGCCTCAGGTTTCCAGGGACAGCGTCATTGGACCGATCACATGCCCAATGGCGATTTTTCAGAGGCCATACTCAATTCATCTTTTGACTGGAACGGTATCCGCCAGGCCTTCGTTGTGGCCACGGAAAACGACAGCCTGAATGGTGTGGCCATGCTGTTTGGCCACCTGCTCAGCGGTACGGCCCAGGTATTTGCCGATGTCCGTACCTACTGGAGCCCGGATGCCGTTAAAAGGGTAACCGGAAAAAACTTAACCGGTGTAGCCGCTAACGGTATGATCCACCTGATCAATTCGGGCTCTGCCTCACTCGACGGAAGCGGCCAGATGTTGCGTGACAATGCACCTGCCATGAAGCCATACTGGGATATCTCAGATGCCGATGTAAAGAAATGCCTTGATTCAACAACCTGGTATCCTGCTTCACAGGGTTATTTCAAGGGCGGCGGATTTTCGTCCAACTTCTTAACCCGTGGCGGAATGCCGGTCACCATGTCGAGAATTAACCTGGTTAAAGGAATTGGCCCGGTTCTGCAGATTGCTGAAGGATGGACCGCTGAAATACCGGCCGACATCCATAAGCTGCTGGATGACCGTACGGATAAGACCTGGCCTACAACCTGGTTTGTTCCGCGACTGACCGGAAAAGGTCCGTTTGCCGATGTGTATTCGGTGATGTATAACTGGGGGGCCAATCATGGGGCCTTTAGCTTTGGCCATATCGGGGCCGACCTGATCACCCTGGCATCGATGCTCCGCATTCCCGTATGCATGCATAATATCGAAGACCAGCAGATATTCAGGCCGAGTGCATGGGGTGCCTTTGGAATGGATCCTGAAGGATCTGATTTCAGGGCATGCCAGACTTACGGAGCATTGTATAAGTGAGGAGGGAGAGGTGAGAAATGCCTTTAGGCATTAAATGTAGGTAGAAAAGAGGATTTACGATTTACGATTTACGATTGCGCGGAGCGCATACGCTATTGTAGGGATGAGTGGGGAGAGATGAGAGATGAGAGATGAGAGATGAGAGATGAGAGATGAGTAGCTATGCGAAGCCCCGAAGGGGCGGGATCTGAGTAACCGCGAGTGGAGCGTAGCGAAACTCACGGAATAGAACCATAGAACCGCAGAACTGCAGAACCGCAGAACTGCATAACTTTAATAAAAACCACCCATGAAAAAAACAATCACATTCATCCTTCTGCTTGGATTACTACCCTCGATCTACGCCCAGGAAAAACCTACCCGGAGTATTCCGATGCCTATGCCAAACTCATGCAACGCACCCAGTGGTGGCGCGAGGCACGTTTTGGCATGTTTATCCATTTTGGTGCCTATGCCGTTGCTGCCCGTGGTGAATGGGTAAAATCGAATGAACGGTTAACGACAGAGCAGTATCAGCAATATGTTGATGTGTTCAACCCGGTTGATTTTGATGCCAAAAAATGGGCGAAACTCGCCAAAGCTGCCGGAATGAAATATGCCGTGCTTACAGCAAAACACCATGACGGCTTCTGCATGTTCGACAGCAGGCTCACTGATTATAAGGTAAGCACCCGTTTCGGGGGGCGCGACATTGTAAGGGAGTTTCTGGATGCCTTTCGTGCCGAAGGATTAAAGGTGGGATTGTATTATTCCCTCATCGATTGGCATCACCCTGATTATCCGAATGTGGGCAACCACCCGCAGCGGGATGACAAGGAATATGCCAAACGGAATTTCAATTGGGACAATTACCTGAAATACATGCATGGCACAGGTGGAGGAATTGGTGAAAGACTACGGCAAACTGGATATCATGTGGTTTGACTATTCCTTTGATGAATACAGCGGGGAAAAGTGGAAAGCCAAAGAACTGCTCGACATGGTCCATAAATACCAGCCGGATATTATTGTGGATAACCGCCTGAATCAAAACGAAGGCACGAAAACAACAGGCCGGATGATCAGCAAATATGGTGACTTTGAAACCCCTGAACAGGGAATTCCGGATGAAGCCATTGCAGATAAATTCGGCAATGCCATTCCATGGGAAACCTGCCTGACACTCAACAATAACTGGGGTTATTTTGAAGGGGACAAAGACTGGAAATCGCCTCAAATGATCGTCCATGCATTGGTGAATTGCGTCAGCAAGAATGGAAACCTTCTGCTGAATGTCGGTCCTGATGGCCGTGGCAATATTCCGGCTGAAAGTGTCCGTATCCTCACCGAGGTAGGCAAATGGATGGATAAAAACAGCGAAAGCATTTACGGCTGCGGTTTGGCTGGATTTAATAAACCCGATTGGGGAAGATACACGAGGAAAGGAGATGTATTATATGCACACTGGATGTATCCGGCAATAGGACATATTAATGTGAAAGGAATTGCTGACAAGGCACCCAGGGCCTACCTGCTTTCGACAGGAGCAGAATTGCCTGCTGAAAAAGGATGGTGGGGAAATAATGAAAAGGACAATTACTTTGTGAATGTAAACAGACCCACCTATATGACGTTCACCTTGCCTGACCAGATAGATACAGTAATTAAAATCATACTGAAATGATTTCCGGACAATCAGTCAAATTATTCGCTATTTCGGGATTTCTCCTGGTAACAGGCATAATTATCTGCCTGCTGGCCTCCTGCAAAAGTAAACCTCAAATAACAGAAACAATGAAAACAAACGATACGGCTACGGGTACTTTCGGATATGACCTGGAATTTTTAAGCAAGTATAAGGAAACCGTAGTACTGTCCGACAGCCAGTCACAGGCACAGGTGGTCATCATTCCCGGATGGCAGGCACGGGTAATGACCAGTACAGCCAACGGGAACAGCGGTTTCAGCTTTGGATGGATCAATTATAAGCTGATCTCATCCGGCAAAAGCACACCGCATATCAATGCCTTTGGAGGAGAAGAAAGATTGTGGCTGGGACCGGAAGGCGGGCAGTTTTCCATCTATTTTGCCAAAGGGGCAAAGCAGGAATTCAGCAACTGGTTTGTACCTGCTGAGTTGGATACTGCAGGTTATGACCTGGTTTCAAAAAATAAGAACCAGGCCAGTTTTAAAAAAGAATTCCAACTTGTCAACTATTCCGGTACTATTCTAAATATAGGTATAGAACGAACCATCAGCCTGCTCAGCCGGGAATCCATCAGTCAGTCTCTGGGCCTTGTTTTGCCTGATTCAATAAACTGTGTTGCCTATCAGTCTGCCAATGTGTTGAACAATCTGGGCAAAAATGTGTGGACAAGAGAAACCGGAATGCTATCCATCTGGATGCTTTCAATGCTAAACCCTTCCCCTGAAGTTACCATTTTCATACCTTATAATATAGGTGTCGAAAATAAACTTGTAAAGATCGTTCATGACGATTATTTTGGAAAGGTACCTTCGGACAGGCTGATTGTTGAAGACGGGATCATTTATTTCAAGGCTGACGGGAAATACAGAAGCAAGATCGGTATACCACCGCAAAGGGCGTCTGAATTTTCAGGAAGCTATGATGCCAGCCGAAGTGCGCTCACGCTGCTCTGGTGCGATCTTCCAAAAGGAAAGACAGATTATGTGAATTCAAAATGGGAAATCCAGAAAGATCCATTTTCAGGGGATGCCATCAATGCCTATAATGATGGTCCGGTTGAAGATGGTACGCAGATGGGGCCCTTTTATGAGCTGGAGAGTTCCTCACCGGCCGCTAACCTGAAACCGGGTGAAAAGCTTACCCACACACAGCGGATCTTCCATTTTACAGGAAATAAGGCGGAATTGAGCAGGATCACTTCAACGATTTTCGGGGTTTCATTGGATGAGGTGGTAAGTAAGTTTAAGTAGTCTGGTATCGGTATTCGGTATTCGGTATTCGGTATTCCGTAAATCGGTAAAAGAAAGAATGTTGTAGAGACAAGGCAATGCCTTGTCTCTACGATTTCCAACATATAAAATGATTCTGCGGTTCTGCGGTTCTGAGGTTCTGCAGGCTTCAAACTCCGGGCCTCAAACCTCAAACCTCAACATCACCTCAAACCTCAAATTCATCATTCATCATTCATAATTAACTGCAACCCTTCAATTTTCATTGTTTTTAACGAAATCTGCGCTGTGGCAGGGGGTATGTTATTGTAACAAATACAACAGCACATTTATCCATTTAATGTAAGATAAAAGTCAATGTAATGAATGTGTTATTGTACAATATACGTTACTCAAAATTACCTTCCCGTCTTTGCCCATTTCACTGAATTGCCCGATTTCATTGGGCGTGATAAAAATCATGTTTAAAACTTTTTTACAGATTTTATGGACTAAAATGTTAAATAAACTTGCACAGGAAATATTTTAATCCTATTTTTAATCTTATTTTAATCTTATTTAATAACCCAAACTAATTTAGTTACCCTAATTAAATTAACTAACCTAAAAGAACAAATTATGGGAACATTGCGACATTCTTTAATTTTACGGAGGGGAAGTCTGTTAATGCTTCTTCTTTTAAGCTTTGCTGTCGGCATGGCCAATGCGCAGGAAAGAACAATAAAAGGAAAAGTGACCTCAGAAGCAGAAGGACCTCTCCCGGGAGTAAACATTCTGGTCCAGGGAACCCTGAAAGGAACTATTACGGATATTGATGGAAACTACAGCATTACCGTACCTGGTCCTGAAACAGTTCTGGTATTTTCGTTTGTAAGTTATACCAGTCAATCAGTAACTGTCGGCGATCAGACCACAATAGATCTGGTACTTGTCCCTGAAGCCACTTCACTGGGTGAAGTTGTTGTTGTAGGATATGGTACACAGAAGAAACGGGAGGTTACCAGCGCCATTGCCAGTGTGAAATCGGAAGAATTCAACAAGGGTAATGTAGAAAATCCTGTACAGTTGATCCAGGGTAAGGTAGCCGGACTGTCAATCAGCAAACCCGGTGGAAACCCGAACGGTACCTATGACATACGACTCAGGGGTATGAGCACCATCGGTGCAAACCTTTCCCCGCTTGTTGTTATCGACGGTGTCATCGGCGGATCGCTGGAAAATGTTGACCCGAATGATATTGCATCCATCAATGTTCTGAAGGACGGATCCGGATCAGCCATTTATGGCACCAGGGGATCCAGCGGTGTTATCCTTGTGCAAACCAAAAAAGGTAAAGCAGGCACTTCATCTGTTGAATACAGCGGTTATGTAACTGCTGAAATGGTGGCTAAGAATACTGATGTAATGAACGCAGAAGAATGGAGGGCATTACATAATGAAGTTGGTTTAGGTACTGATTTTGGCAGCAGCACAGACTGGTTTAAGGAAATAGAACAGACCGGCCTCACACAGGTCCATAATCTATCCCTTTCCGGTGGAAGTGAAAAAACAACCTATCGTGCTTCAGTCAACTACCACAGCAACCAGGGTGTTATTCAAACAACCGGTTACAACCAGCTGAACGGAAGGATCAATGTTACCCAGAAGGCAATAAATGACAAATTAACTGTGGATATTAACGTAGGTGCAACCGAGAGGGAGTCACAGATTGGTTTTGAAAATGCTTTCCGGTATGCTACGATCTATAACCCTACCGCACCGGTAAAAAGCGATGACCCTAAGTATGATCAATACGATGGTTATTTCCAGCAGGTATTGTTCGATTATTACAACCCGGTTTCCATCCTTCAGTTAAACAAAAATGAAGCCAACTACAGGGTATGGAATGCATCGATCAGGGGCGCCTATGAGATCATCGACGGATTAACCCTCGATGCTTTCTATTCAATTCAAAGCAGTGGCAGGCTCGAAGGTATTTATTATGACAAGAACGACTACTGGGGTGGCATGAACAGGAAGGGTCTTGCTTCAAGAAGACAGGAAAACACATCAAGCAAACTGTTTGAAACAACAGCACATTATATCCATGATATCGGATCCATGGCCAACATCAGTGTATTAGGAGGCTATTCCTACCAGGATTTTGTGAATGAAGGATTTTACGCACAGGGTGGTGATTTCCTCACCGACGAATTTACATTCAATAACCTCGGTGCCGCACTTGATTTCAAAAACGGTAAAGGTACGATCACCAGTTATAAGAACTCAAATAAGCTGATCGCATTTTTCGGTCGTATCAATTTAAGTATCAACAGCATGTGGTTCATATCGGCCAGTGCCAGGTATGAAGGTTCATCCCGGTTTGGTGAAGATAACAAATGGGGTATTTTCCCGGCCGTTGGTGGTGGAGTTGATATCTCCAAATTCATCAATGTAGCATTTGTTGATAATCTGAAATTGAGAGCCAATTATGGTGTAACCGGAAACCAACCCAGCGACAGTTACCTGTCCCTGCTCCGCCTCGGACCCTCAGGCAACTTCTATTATAATGGTGCATATGTTCCCGGTTATTCTCCTGTCAGCAACGCCAACCCCGATCTGAAATGGGAAAAAACAGGCCAGTTCGACGCAGGATTTGACTTTACCTTATTTAATAACAGACTCTCAGGTGCATTTGATTATTATACAAAGACTACTACGGACGTATTATTCCAGTATAATGTACCGGTTCCTCCAAACCTCTATAACCAGGCATGGCTGAACCTCGGCGAAATAAAGAGCAGCGGTTTGGAATTAACACTGAGCTGGACTGCCATCAAGAAAGCCGACTTCACTTATACAACAACCCTAACTCCATCCTACAGTCTGGAAAATACACTGGTTTCACTTTCCGGAACATATAATGGTGCAGAGTTGAAATATGGAACTCAGGACCTTGGCGACATGGGCTCACCCGGACAGAACCAGACTCCTCTGGTAAGGGTAGAAGAAGGCAAACCGATCGGACAATTGTTTTGCTATCAGTTCAAGGAGATTGACCCCGATGGTAATCTCATCCTGGTGGATGCCAATAAAGATGGTAAAATTGATATTGCCGACCGGCGCGTAGTGGGTAACGGCTTACCGAAATTCCTCATCGGTTGGGGCAACACCTTCACCTACAAGAACTGGGATTTGAATCTCTTCTTCCGGGGCGTATTCGGCCATGACCTGCTCAATTCCTTCCGTGGTTTCTATGAAGTTCCCAATATGATCACTTCCTACAACCTTCCGAAAACTGCCAAGGATATGAGAAATAGCCAAACAGGTACCTTACTGAATAATTCCTCAGGAGTTTTGTCGGATTACCATATTGAAAATGCCAATTTTGTTACACTGGATAATGCCAGTCTTGGATATAATTTCAGGATGAAAGCAGGTTCTCCGTTCACTAAGATCAGGTTGTATCTGGCCGGTAATAACCTGTTCTACATCACCAATTATAAAGGTGTAGATCCGAACCCGAGATATAAAGACAGTGACAGAGACTTGGGAACCTATAATAATCCGCTCGTACCAGGTGTCGATAGAAGGAATGAATGGTTCAGGACCAGATCGGTTACTTTTGGCGCAAACATTTCTTTTTAACCCTGAAAATGTAAAGACATGAAAACTACAGACAGAAATAAAATGAAAAGAACATACCTTCTGATAAAGGCGATAATGATGGGCTTGCTCGTGGCCGCCTTTAACCAGTCATGTACCAACCTCGATGAAGAATTGTACAGCGAGGTTACGCCCGACAATTTCTTTAAATCTGAAGCAGAATTTGTTTCTGCATTAGGTGCTGCTTATACTCTTTTGGAGGCTATGCCGTGGGTGATGTATACAACCTTCAGGAAACCACCACAGACGAAATAGTTGTACCTACCCGTGGTTCGGACTGGGATGACGGTGGAAACTGGAGAAGGTTGCATCTGCACTCATGGACATTTGAGGACGGAGCTTCCGGAGGCGCATGGGACTTCTGCTTTAGCGGCGTGAATACAGCAAACCGCCTGATCTATCAGTTCCAAACCCTCACTGAAAGCGGTTCTGTTGATGCTACTGTGGCTGCTGCCTATATTTCCGAACTTCAGACCGTGAGAGGTTTCTTCTACTGGCAGCTGATTGACCTGTATGGCAATGTTCCCCTTGTTACAGATTTTGCCACCGCACCTCCCACACCTCCTACGGTCCCCAGAAAGGACGTCTATGATTTCATCATCGGTGACCTCGAAGCTGCTGTTCCGCTGCTTACAAAAGCCATTGATGGAACCACTTATGGCCGTATGAACTATTATGCAGGACAGACTCTGCTGGCAAAAATGTATCTCAACTCTGAGGTATATACAGGAACTGCCCAGTGGGAAAAAGTAATTGCTGCCTGCGATGAAGTCATCAATTCAGGAAAATATAATCTTGAAAGCAATTATTTCGCCAATTTCAATGTAAACAATTCCGCTTCAAAGGAATTCATCTTTGCTATCCCTTATGACCATATCTTTTTTACAGGATTTAATCTTCCCGCACAGACCCTGCATTATGGAAGCCAGTTTACCTATAATACGACATTCCAGCCCTGGAATGGATTCTGTTCATTGGAAGAGTTCTATAATTCCTACAGTGATGAGGATCTTCGTAAAGGTGAAGTTGGTACCCCTACTGTAAAGGCTGTTAAGCGTGGTAATTTCCTCGCAGGCTACCAGTTCAACGCTGATGGAACTCCTGTTATCGATGACGGTGCCGACGGTGCAGATCCCGATGGCAAGCCCCTCAACTTTGGTAACTTTGGTTCAGATGCAGGCCAGATCAATGAACTGGGTCCCCAGTGCTGGCGTCAGTCAGGTGTCAGAATTGGCAAATGGGAATTTGCAATGGGTACTACTCCGGATATAGACAATGACTATGGCGTGTTCCGTTATGCCGATGTACTGCTGATGAAAGCTGAAGCTCTCTGGCGTTTGGGCCGTGAAGCCGAGGCACTTCCATTGGTAAATCAGATCAGGGTAAGAGCTGGTTTAACTGGCGACCTGGCTTCATTGGATGGCAAGGTCAGCTTCGACCTGGAAGGACCTGTTGTAGGTGGTGGTGAGCTTCTGAATGAAATGGGCCGTGAAATGTTCGCAGAACATAGCAGGCGCCAGGACCTCATTCGCTGGAATTTATGGGGAAGCAATGAAAAGTGGACTCTTCCTCACAATAATCCGGGCGACGTCGTTAAGTCAGATCCTTACCTGACTCTTTTCCCGATCAACAAGTCGAAACTGGATGCCAACCCAAATCTTGATCAAAATCCCGGGTATCCTGTTGCCGGTAAATAGGCTTTGCAGTAAATAATTCTTTAAAAAGAGCAGGCAATTCTTATATTTGCTTGCTCTTTTTCTTTATACTTTTCGGAAAGAAATCAATCGTTATGCTTGCTTCAAAATCGGGTAGTTTGAGGTTTAGGTTTATTGTATCAGGGTCATTGCTTTTGCTTTCTTTTCTGATCCATTCCTGCCATTTAAAAAATTCCTCCCCAAATGGACAAACCCCTGTTCACCATGATGGGAAATAAACACACCGGCATTGATTTTGTGAACAGGCTGGAATACACTGAAGAATTCAATACCTACACGTACAGGAATTTCTATAACGGTGCTGGCGTTGGTATGGCTGACTTCAATAGGGACGGCCTCACCGATCTGTATTTTTGCAGTAATATGACCGGTAATAAGCTTTATATCAACAAAGGCGATTTTGTTTTTGAAGATGTTACCGACCCTGCCGGGGTGTCATGCATTGATTCGTGGTCAACCGGAGTGAGCATTGCCGATGTAAACGGGGACGGCTTGCCCGATATTTATGTGTGCAAGTCCGGTAATCCGAAAGGAACACATCGTTACAATGAACTGTTCATCAATAACGGAAACCTTACTTTTTCCGAAAAAGCAAAGGAATACGGACTGGCTGAGGTAGGACTGTCAAACCATGCATCATTTTTTGATTATGACCGGGATGGCGACCTCGATTGCTATCTGCTCAACAATTCCTTACAATCGGTTACTGAATTTGAAATTATCCCCGGACAAAGGCAAATCAGGGATACCCTGGGAGGGAATAAATTGTTTCGCAATGAGGGGGATCATTTTGTAGATATCAGCGAACAGGCCGGCATTTATGGAAGCAAGATCGGATTTGGCCTGGGTGTAAGTGCTGGCGATCTGAACCGCGATGGCTGGCCAGACATCTATATTTCAAATGACTTTTTTGAACGCGATTACCTCTACATCAATAACAGGAACGGTACTTTTACGGAAGCCCTGGAAGACCAGATGCGCGAGATCAGCCAGGGGGCAATGGGTGCTGATATTGCCGATATCAATAACGATGCCTGGCCGGATCTGTTTGCCACAGAAATGACCCCTGAAGGTAATGACCGGTTGAAAACAAAGGCAGTCTTTGACACCTGGGAAACCTATCAGAAAAAAGTCAATAACGGATATTATCACCAGTTTGCCAGGAATGTACTGCAACTGAATAACCAGAATGGTTCGTTTAGCGAGATCGGCCGGCTGGCCGGTGTCAGCACCACTGACTGGAGCTGGGGAGCATTGATCATGGATATGGATAATGATGGCTGGAAAGACATCTTTGTGGCCAATGGCATTTATAAGGATCTGCTGGACCGTGATTATCTTGATTTTTACTCCAATCCCGCCCTGATGCGATCCATGATCAGAACACAGGAAAAAGCCATTCTGAAAATGATCGATATGATCCCGTCGGTAAGCATCCCCAACTATGCTTTTCATAACAACGGGGATCTCACCTTTGACAATCTGTCCATGTCCTGGGGCCTGGCTACTCCTTCATTCTCCAATGGTGCTGCCTATGGCGATCTTGATAACGATGGCGACCTCGACCTGGTGGTCAACAATGTAAATATGCCTCCTTTTGTTTACAGGAATGAAACCAACTCAAAAGGCAAGGCAAATTTCCTGGTGCTCAGCCTCAGGGGAACCGGAAAAAATACCGGCGCCATCGGCGCTGAAGTTACCCTGTATGTGCAGGGAAAAATAAATTACCAGGAACTCTTTCCCATGCGTGGATTTGAATCCACTGTAGATGAAAGGCTCCATTTCGGATTGGGTGAATCAACAGTTGTTGACTCCCTGCTGATCAACTGGCCAAATGGTAGCTTTACAAAGATGTTTAAAATTGCTGCCAATCAGTTTCTTACCATTGATCAAAAGGAAAGTAACCCGGCAGAAGAGACGATCGAAATCAAGGATGGTGCAGAGCTATTCGGTAAGAAAATACAACCAGCAGGTCTTGACTATTTCCACAAGGAAAACGTCTTTGTGGATTTTGAACGTGACAGGCTTCTCCCCGGCATGCTGTCGAATGAGGGTCCGCATTTGGCCGTAGCGGACGTGAATGGGGATCGTCTTGATGATCTGTTCATTTGTGGGGCAAAGGATTCACCGGGTGCTTTGTTTGTGCAGGACAGGCAGGGGCATTTCAAAAAAACCAATGAAAATTTGTTTGAAAAAGACAAGGTTTCAGAGGATACCGACTGTGCCTTTTTTGATGCGGATGGTGATGGTGACCAGGATCTGTATGTGGCCAGTGGAGGAAATGAGTTTCCCTCGAGTTCATCTGCACTGAGCGATCGTTTATACCTGAATGATGGCCGCGGAGACTTTACAAAAGGCAGCCAGGTATTGCCCGCCGGGAAATATGAAAGCACCTCCTGCGTGGTACCTTCAGATTTTGACAGGGACAGTGATATCGATCTGTTTGTTGGCATTCGCCTGCAACCCTTTTCATACGGCCTGCCGGCAAATGGTTATCTGTTGGAAAATGACGGTCATGGCCATTTTACAGATGTCACGAAACAAAGAGCACCCGCCCTGTCAAATATCGGCATGATCACCGATATGGTTTGGGCCGATGTGGATCAGGATGGCGATGATGACATGGTGATTGCGGGTGACTGGATGCCGGTAAAATTACTCCTCAATACATCGGGTAATTTTTCTGATGCTTCAGAACAGTATGGCCTGGCAAATACCGAAGGCTGGTGGCATACACTGGTGGCAAAGGACCTGGATAATGATGGTGATATCGATTTTGTTGTGGGTAACCATGGATTGAATTCCCGTTTCAAAGCCATGCCTGACAAACCGGTTGAAATGTATGTGAATGACTTTGATCTGAATGGTAATATCGAACAGATCATCTGCGCCTATAATGGCGAAAAATCCTGGCCTGTTGCGCTCAGGGATGACCTGTTAAAACAAATACCTTCCCTGGCATCAAAGTATAAAAAATACGCTGATTATGCCAGTCAGTCGATTGAGGATATGTTTTCACCGGATATCCTTAAAAGGTCGGTTAGGCTAAATGCACGTATCCTTCAAAGCAGCATCATGATCAATACGGGAAAAGGAGGGTTTGATGTGATTCCACTGCCTGTGGAAGCGCAATATTCACCTGTTTATGCCATATTTGCGGATGATATGGACCAGGATGGCATTTGCGATATCCTGCTGGGAGGAAATCAATATAGATCAAAGCCGGAACTTGGAATTTATGATGCCAGCTATGGCCTTTTCCTGAAAGGAATTTCACCGGCAGCCTGGAAACCTGTCGGACCAGCGAATTCAGGGATATTTATCAAGGGCGAAATACGCGATTTCAGGAAAATGAATATAAATGGCAGGCGCGTCATTGCGGTTGCAAAAAATAATGATAATTTACAGCTTTATAATATTGATAGAAAACCATGAAGAGAACAATTGTATGGCTCCTGCCAATCCTTATCTCAGGATTAATTCTTACCGGATGCTCCCCAAAGTCAAGGTATGATCGAATGCTAAAACGTGAGCTGGCCAGCGGTGTCAGATATGATTCTTTGTTTATAGGCCTTTACTTTGGTATGCCTGAAAAGACGTTTTATTTGCATTGCTGGGATTTGAACAAACAGGGAAAGATAAGACAGGGCGAGAGCAACACCACCGTTTTGTATGATTTGAAGAAAGAGTTAAAACACCCTGCTGTCATGGACTTTTATCCCAGGTTTAAAGAGGGCAAGATCTATGAACTGCCGATACGTTTCAAGTATACCGGATGGGCTCCTTGGAATAAGGAATTGTCTGCAGATAATCTTCAGTTGGATGTACTGGAGTGGTACAAGAAATTATATGGTGATGACTTTATCAAGGTGCAGCATCCCAAAAGAGGGGTAGCCTATGTGAAGGTGAATGGCAACCGCCGCATTACCATTTTCAAAGAAAGTGACCTTCATGTGTGGGCTTATTTTACTGACCTTTCAGTTACCAAAGAGACTTCCTTCAACCCTGGTAAATAGGTAATATGATCTCAAAAGTAAGGATGAATAGTGCTGGCAGGCTGAGTTTGGCATTTACCGGATTTATGTGTTCTTTGATCCTGCTATTTACTACAGGTTGTGGCAAACAAACAAAAGATCATTTATTTACCCTCATGCCGGGTTCGGAAACCCATGCCGTTTTTAATAATGAGCTGGATTATGAAAGACAGCTTGCCAATAAGTTCAATATTTACACTTTCCGGAATTTTTATAACGGGGGTGGTGTGGCGCTGGGAGATATCAATAATGACGGGCTGATCGATATATTCATGGCCTCGAATATGAATACCAATGTGCTGTACCTGAACAAAGGAAAGTTTGAATTTGAAGATATATCAAAAAAGGCTGGAATCGAAGGTAAGGGATGGTCAACCGGGGTGAGTTTTGCCGATGTAAACGGAGACGGGTTTACAGATATATTCGTATGCAAAACAGAAAAAGCCGGAGGAGTTGAAGCCAGCAATGAATTGTTCATCAACAATGGCAACCTCACTTTTACCGAACAGTCTGAAAATTATGGCCTCAAAGAATCAGGCAATTCTTCACAGGGAGTATTTTTTGATTATGATAAGGATGGAGACCTTGACCTGTACCTTCTCAAAAATTCCCCGCAGGCTATTGGAAGTTTTGAACATAATGAACGCCAGCGTTATATCCGCGATACCATAACAGGGGGTGATAAGCTATTCAGAAATGACGGGAACAAGTTTAAAGATGTAAGTGAAAAAGCCGGCATCTATGGCAGTGCAATCGGGTTTGGTCTTGGCGTCACAGTAGGAGATATTGACCAGGACGGCTGGATGGATATTTATGTATCGAATGATTTTTTTGAACGTGATTACATCTATTTAAACAATCATAACGGAACATTCAGGGAAAAACTGGTTGATATGATGCCATCCATATCCGCGGCCTCAATGGGTGCAGATATGGCCGATATCAATAACGACCACTTTCCTGAAATATTTGCCACCGACATGCTGCCCGAACATCATGACCGGCTAAAAACCAAAACCACATTTGACAGTTGGGATAGCTATACATCAAGTGTGAAAAACGGATTTCATCACCAGTTTACAAGGAATATGCTGCAGCTGAACAACGCGGATGGCACATTCAGCGAAATCGGACGAATGGCTGGCGTTTACGCTACGGACTGGTCATGGGGTTCCCTGATCATGGATCTGGACAATGACGGGCTCAAGGATATTTTTGTCGCCAATGGAATCTATAAGGACCTGACCGACCAGGATTATATACAGTTCTTTTCAAACCGTGATATGGTGATGACCATTGTTACAGGTAAAAATGTGAATTACAGGGCCCTGATCGATGCCATTCCATCCGTAAAGATCCCGAGTTATGCATTCCGGAACAAGGGAGATTACAGCTTTCAGAATGTAGCGGAATCCTGGGGACTTGGAACACCAAGCTTTTCAAACGGATCTGCCTATGGCGACCTGGACAATGACGGTGATCTTGACCTGGTTATAAACAATGTGAATATGCCCATGTTTATTTACCGCAATGAAACCGATAATCAGCTTCCGCAAAATCACTATTTAAAAGTAATTCTGAAGGGTGAAAATGGAAATACAGATGCCGTTGGTTCCAAGATCACTGCAAAGCACCAGGGTAAAATGGTGTATCTTGAGCAAATGCCCATGCGCGGTTATCTGTCCACAATTGACCCCAGGCCAAACCTGGGACTGGGCACATGGACAACCGTTGATTCCCTGATTGTTCAATGGCCTGATAACCGGGTAACTTTGCTCACCGGGGTCAAAACAAACCAGACCCTCACGCTGCACCAGAAAGATGGAGTGGTCATGTCGATAAACATGGCTGATACAATATTCAACAGGAATGAATATTTCAATGAAATAACAGCAGATAAACCCATAGACTTTGTTCATCGTGAAGATGATTTTAATGATTTCACCAGGGACCAGCTGCTGTATCATATGATGTCCACCGAAGGTCCCCGAATGTGCCAGGGGGATGTGAACGGAGATGGAATGGCGGACATTTTTGTTGGCGGCGCCAAGGGACAACCCGGGGCACTATTCCTGCAGCAGAAAAATGGTTCTTTCCTCTCAGCAGAGAAAACGCTGTTTGAAGCAGATAAGATATCTGAAGATATGGACTGCGCCATGTTTGATGCAGATGGCGACAAAGACCTCGATCTCTATGTAGCCAGCGGAGGGAACGAATTTCCCGAGAGCTCGTCTGCTTTAAGTGACCGCCTTTACCTGAACAATGGCAGGGGAAATTTTGTCAAAACAAATAAAATACTGCCCGCGGGAAAATATGAAAGCACATCCTGTGTCAGACCGGCGGATTTTGATCATGACGGGGTGACGGAACTGTTTGTCGGTATCCGCCTGAAACCATTTGCCTACGGAGTTCCAACGAGTAGTTACCTGTTGGAAAATGATGGAAGGGGAAATTTTACAAACGTAACACAAGAAATAGCTCCGGAACTACTCAATGTGGGAATGATCAGGGATATGCTTTGGCAGGACGTGGATGGCGATGGGGATCAGGATATCATTTTGGCAGGCGACTGGATGGCCCTGAAAATATTCCTGAATGAGAAGGGGATGTTTAGCGAAAAAAGGGATGCTTTCAATTCGGAAAAAACCCAGGGATGGTGGAATTGCCTTGCAGCGGATGATTTTGACGGTGATGGGGATATCGATTTTGTGGCCGGAAATCATGGATTAAACTCGCGTTTCCAGGCTACACAGGATAAACCGGTAAGTATGTATGTGAGTGATTTTGATCTGAATGGAACCGTTGAACAGATCCTGACCACCTGGGACGGGGATAATTCTTATCCCCTGGCATTGAAGCACGACCTTACACGTCAGATCCCCGGCCTGGAAACGAAGTATCCTAAATATGAAATGTATAAGGATCAGCAGATTACTGATATGTTCACCCCTGCACAATTACGGAATTCAATTCAACTGGATGCCTTTCTCCTGGAAACTTCACTGTTTTTAAATGATGGCAAAGGATTTTTTACCAGGAAGTCATTGCCTGCAGAGGCTCAGCTCTCTCCTGTCTATGCCATTGAAGTGAATGATTTTACCGGCGACGGGATTGCTGATATCCTGCTGGGCGGCAATCTGTATAATACCAAACCTGAGGTTGGGCGATACGATGCCAGCTATGGAACATTTCTCGCGGGAGACGGAAAAGGAAACTTCGTTAATCTTCCGGCAAAGAAATCCGGATTCAGACTGAAAGGGGAAGTGAGGGATTTCATGAATGTGAAGACCTCCAAAGGTGATATATTAGTGGTGGCCCGCAGTAATGATCCGTTTCAGATCTTTAAGAGAACAGGCAAGTGACCTATTCCTATGAAAAAATCAATTTTTCTGTTGCCCCTGTTTTTCCTGGCAGTCAGCTGCAAAACAGGGAAAGAGAAAAGTGACGCCCTGTTTACCCTGTTGACTGCTTCAGATACCCACATCGGCTTCGTCAACCAGCTGACAGAAAACGCTCAGAACAATATCATAGAATACCTCTATTTCAATAACGGGGCTGGGATTGCAGCAGGCGATATTAACAATGACGGCCTGGCGGACCTTTATTTTACATCCAATCAAAAATCCAACAAATTATACCTGAACAAGGGCAACCTTGAATTTGCAGATATTACTCTTGCTGCAGGAGTGGAGGGACAGGGCGACTGGAAAACCGGCGTTACAATGGCCGATGTGAATGGCGACAGCCTGCTGGATATTTATGTGTGCCAGGTGGGAAAATATAAATCACTCCATGGAAGGAACCAGTTATTCATCAACCAGGGCAACCTGAAATTCAAAGAGGAAGCGAAAAAATATGGGCTGGATTTCCAGGGATTCTCCACCCAGGCGGCTTTTTTTGATTATGACCTGGACGGTGACCTTGACATGTATCTCCTGAATCACTCAGTGCATACCTCGCGCAGTTATGGCAGTTCCGATCTGCGTTTTGAACATGATTCACTTGCCGGAGACAGGCTTTATAGAAATGACCTGGTGAACGGGCGACGCGTTTTCAGCGATGTGACCCGTGAAGCTGGCATCTATAGCAGCCAGATTGGTTATGGCCTTGGAATTAATGTTTCTGATATCAATAACGATGGTTATCCGGATATTTACATCTCAAATGATTTCCATGAAAATGACTACTTATATGTAAATAATGGAAATGGAACATTCACCGACCGGCTTCAGGAATCCGTCGGGCATACCAGTCGTTCCTCAATGGGCAATGACATCGGGGATTTCAACAACGACGGCCTTTTGGATATCATGGTACTTGATATGCTGCCCGATGATGAAAAAATGAGGAAACAATCAGGCGGAGAGGATGACTATGAGCTTTTCGTATTAAAACTGCAATACGGATATCATAACCAGCTGGTTCGAAATACGCTTCAGCTGAACATGGGAGGTGGATTGTTCAGTGAGATCGGCCCGCTTGCCGGTGTTTCCTCCACAGATTGGAGCTGGTCACCCCTGTTCTGTGATGTGGATAACGACGGATGGAAAGATCTGTTTATTACCAGCGGGATATTCCGCAGGGCCAACGACCTCGATTATATCAAATTTCTAACCGGTGGCAACCGGTTCAATCCTTCCCAGGATAACAGCAATGTGCCGGACAGCGTGCTGTATAATAAGATGCCCCTGGATGCAAACCATAACTACATTTTCAGAAATAACGGGAACCTTACATTTACAAATAAGGCCGAAGCCTGGGGCCTGGGAAGCCGGTCCTTTTCCAATGGAAGTACATATGCCGACCTGGATAATGACGGAGACCTTGACCTGGTTGTGAACAACATCAATAACCCAGCATACATTTTCAGGAATAATGGGGATAAAAAGCCGGGCAATCATTTTCTGGCTGTTAAATTCAGGGGAAGTGACCTTAATACCCGGGGCATCGGGGCACGTGTTTCGCTATTTTGCGAAGGTAAACAGCAGGTTGCCGAACAGTTCCCTACCCGCGGATTTTTATCTGCCACATCTGATGTGCTTCATTTTGGAGTGGGACAGGCAACTGTGATCGATTCCCTGATCGTTCGCTGGCCCGGCCAGTCGGAAGAAATCATCACTCATATACCGGCTGACCAGGTGATCACCCTCGATGCGAAGAATGCCCTGACTGCTGAATATAATGAACAACAGGGATCAGAAGGCAAACAGTTATTTTCCTCATACAAAATTCCTGGTTTGGATTATAAACATAAAGAGGACGGATACGTTGATTTCAACCGTGAACGGTTAATACCCCACAGCTTGTCGGCTGAAGGGCCACCCGTTGCGGTAGGTGATGTTAATGGTGACGGACTTGAAGATATTTTCCTGGGAGGTGCAAAAGGACAGCCTGCCATACTATTTACCCGGGAACAAAATGGGGTATTTGCACCGATGAATATTCCGCCTCTCACTATTGGCAGATATGCTGACGACGTGGATGCCGCTTTTTTTGATGCCGATGGGGATGGTGACTCTGATCTGTACATTGTGCGCGGAGGAAACGAATTATCCATCGGGGACCCGAAATTGTCAGACCTGCTGCTGATAAACGACGGCAAGGGCAATTTCTCAGGAGGCGACCTGCCCCGTATTTCCCATAACGGATCCTGTGTGCGACCCTGCGATTTCGACAAGGATGGGGATATGGATCTCTTTTTAGGTTCACGATCCTTACCCGGGGCTTATGGATGGCCTCCTGTTCAGTTCCTGATTGAAAATGACGGATCAGGACATTTTACAGCAGTGAACAGATCGGAAGGGAAAATCGAACTTGCAGGGATGGTGACTGATGCCCTGTGGATGGATTATGACAGGGATGGAGACCAGGACCTTTTTCTGGCGGGCGAATGGATGAACATAACGGTTTTCAGCAATGATCGGGGCCATTTTACGGATGTAACCAAACTGGCCGGCCTGGATGAAACCGCCGGATGGTGGAATTGCATCGAAGCTGCTGATATTGACGGAGATGGGGACCAGGACCTGATTGGAGGGAACCTGGGATTGAATTCCATGTTAAAGGCCTCTGTTAGTGAACCGGTAGAAATGTACCTGAATGATTTTGACAACAACGGCACCCTCGACCAGGTTATTTGTTCCTTCCAGAATGGCATAAGTTACCCTGTAGCCTCTTTGGATGAGCTGAGCGCTCAAATGTCCTACCTGGGTAAGATGTATCCGCATTATGCAGATTTTGGGGGGAAAACGGTAAAAGACATTTTTGACAAAAAAGCACTGCAGCAATCAACCCTTAAAAAAGCAGTGCTGTTTGAATCCAGTATTTTCCTGAATAATGGAAAGGGAGCTTTTACAAGAGTCAGTCTCCCTGTTGAAGCGCAGTTTTCCCCGGTTCGCGACATCATGGTTCAGGATTTTAACAGGGACGGTATACAGGATCTTGCCCTGGTTGGGAATGATTATGTGGTAAGGCCTTCCTATGGCCGCTATGATGCTGCTTATGGATGGTGTTTATTGGGAAACAGGGACGGAAATTATGAGGCCCTGATGCCTTTTAAAAGCGGTTTTATAGTGAGGGGTGATTCCAGGCGAATTGTTCCGGTTACAATAAATGATAAGCAGTATATTCTGGTTACGGTCAATAACGGAAACCTCCATCTGTTTAACCAAATGAATAATCTCTTAAATAACTGGATAAAACTTCTCATTTTACTTTAAAGTCATAAACTTCCGGAATTTCTCTCGCAGATCCCGCAAATTTCGCAGATGACAATTCTAATTTTGAACGGTAAGAATGCATGAGCCCTCGTGCCTCAAAGCGCGCTAAACTCATTTAAACCCTGTGAAACTCTGTGCTAAATTTGACGTATCATCTCGCAGATGAATGCTGCTTTGTCATTTCCCATTCAATATAGTAGCAACTGCGCTCATTCTTCATCGCATGAACAAGTGATTTTACCATTTATCTCCTGGTTCAGGTTCATTTCAATTAGCCGATTGGTTCTCTGATCAATACATTCTTCACAACAAGAAAATTGTTGCAGATCCCATACATCGGCAAATACACGTCCTTTCTTCAATCCTATGCCATATTCCAAAACCGATTCAAGGGACCGGATATCAGGGGGAGCAAAATCACCACTTTCATATAACATTCTCCATGGCACCATTTCCCGCCTCTACAGGAATTACCGTACAACATTCAACTCCTGCCGAAAAGCAAAATCCATTGACCGTTCCGCCCAGTGGACACCCTCTGACTCTGATATAAAAGGTGGTCTGAGCAAAATAAATGACCTTGAACGGATATTATGCCGGGAAAGAAATTTCACCGTATTTTCAAAATCCTCCAGGGTCATTCTTTTGTTCAGTTTCCGGAGTATATCAGGATGCACCGTTTCCAAACCCATAGCTACCTGCAATTCGGGCTTAAGCATATCCCTCAGGCGGATGCACTTCTCATTTACGAGCCGGGGATGGCTTTCGACAATTACGGTTTCAAAGCCGGATACCAGGTCAGCAATCCTTTCATAATCCGTTGAAGGTATGGCCCTTTCATCAAAAAAGCTGCCGCTGTTGTATAATTTCAAATGTCTTGCAGGGGCCATCTGACTCAATGCCAGTTCAATCTGCAGCGGAATGGAACCTGCCGGAACCGAAACATCGGTGGTATTCTTCCACAGGTCACACATCAGGCAATGATAGGGACATTCCCGGTTTGTAAGAAAAATAATACCTGTATCTTCAATCTTCCCTGAAGGAGTCCGCTCTTTCTCCACCAGCCAGCCATAGGGCCTTAACGGATCAACAGGATTTTTTCTTCCCCGTTTTGACAGGATCCATTCATCAGTGAACCTGGCTTCAGGATTTTTCATCATAGGTTGAAAGGAACTCTTTTCTGTATGCTATTTCTTTTAACGGGAAAAGATTTTTAAATGCATGTTCAGAAGCAGCACCATGCTGAAAACGTCTCTTCCGGAAAACCGGCATTTCCATACCCGTAATGGCCTTTACACCAAGTGAAACAATCTCTCCTTTCAGATCATACAGTTTCTTATGATCCCAGTTTGTCATTTCAATATAGGGAATACCTTCAGAGATCTCAATCACATTGGGCAATGTGTATGGGCTGAATCCATCAAAACCCAGCATCGTGGCAGGCGCGCAGGTGCGCATATATCCCCGGCTTAATCCGCCGGAATAGGTAAGTGAATGTTTGATCGACTCCACGCCCCAGCCTTCATGGTAAAGCATGAGGTTATTCAGTACGCTGCGGATCGTGAGTTCCGGATTTTCTTCAATAGGGTAATCTTTGAGGTTTTCATCGCCGCCATCCCCGTCAAGAATATACTTCCACTCAGGGTAACGCGATCTGATACCCTGCAAAAGTGCATAATTCATGGTGGCAGACTGAATATCGAGGGATTTATAGTCTTCAGTCACCTTAACTGCCTTTTTCCAGTCCAGCGCTGAGCTGCTTATTTCAATGGGTTCCAGGAACATTTCAAGGTTAAGCGATTCAAGGAATTTCCTGGCCTGCACCAGGTCAGCCCCGTCACCATCCACTGACAGGGTGAATGCCTTCAGCCTGGAAGGACTTTCGCCCAGGTCGCGCAAAGCCTGGTAGGTAAGCAAAAACACCGAGCCACTGTCAATTCCGGCAGAGAAAGTAACGCCAACCGGTCCTGTTATGGCACGATATTTCAGCCATTTTTTGATTTCGAGGTACAAGGCCTCCATATATTCTTTGCCGATGATCTCCGGATCATTGGTAAGCTTATTGCGTTTCGGCGTGAAAAACCGGCTGTACACCGGGTTTGGATCCGGGCAGCCCAGCAACTCGATTGTGGTAATATAATGGGCCGGTGCCATGCGGGTATAGGAAGGATGGAACTGGTCATCGAGACCTTCTTTTTTGAGAAAGTTAAAAATGGTATCTATGCGCTCAGCAATAACCAGAATGGGTCCTATGGCCTTTTTTGCTATGAAATAACGCAAAGGGCGGCCAATTGACCTGGCCATTCGGATGGTCTTGCCATCCACCGAGATCAGTGCAAATTGCCCGTCAATCTTCCTGATCGCTTCAGTGTTTCCTGATTTCAGCATATTCACTGCTTCTTCATGCGACATATTATAGATAATATTCCCTGAAGGATCGGTAAGATCCACAACCCTCTCTACATATTGGTTATTCATATTTTCAGTTTTAATCAAAACTACAAAAATCTACTTTGAAAGAATGCCCTTACCCTGCAAAATAGCAATATATCTGTCCGCAGCGATATTTTTATAATATTCCTTTTTGCCATCCGACCAGTCAATCTCAATGGACATCCACCTGTTTCTGATTTCCTAACCCGATATGCATTCGGGGATCGTTATTGGACAAATAGGTTGTAGTCCATTGGTTTATAAATACCTGCCTTTTCCCTCCTGCTGTTACTGTTACTTTTGCAGCAATTGCGGATGCCGGTCCATCCTTTCCCTTCAAGGTAATTCCAAGCCAGTGATTGAGGTTGCCACCGTCATTCCGCAGAAGCACAGGAATTCCCGGCAGGTCGACATGTGAAATAATCACATCTTCATCACCGTCATTGTCAAAGTCCGAAATTGCCAGTCCCCTGCCCGATCGTTTGGTTGAAAAGTAAGCGCCATGGTCCTTGCCAACATTCCTGAATTGTCCTTTCCCATCATTTTCAAGCAAAAGAGGGTACTGTAAAACAAGCTCTTCGGCATTGCCATTTGCGGCAATGATGTCGAGGTCGCCATCATTGTCATAATCAATGAATGCTGCGCCCCAGCTGTTTTTACCCGACATGGCTGCTGCGATGCCGCTTTTTACCGTAATGTCGGTAAATACGCCATTCCCTTCGTTTTTATATAGGGCGCCATAATCCAGGTCTGTTACCAGGATAT
The DNA here is from genome assembly GCA_963808745.1 of uncultured Bacteroidales bacterium. Lineage (GTDB taxonomy): Bacteria > Bacteroidota > Bacteroidia > Bacteroidales > UBA10428 > UBA5072. The sequence goes on along the minus strand of CAWEGX010000003.1, from coordinate 109,264 downwards.
CGATCAATCCATCACCATCCACATCTCCGAGGGTGCCATGCATGGAACCCGTTCCCTTACCCTCGCTGTTGGCCGCCAGGCCACTGGCGACGGCGACTTCCCTGTATATGCCGTTGTCGTTTCTGAAGATATAATTCAGCTGGTGATCGTTAGCCTGGAAAATATCCGCATCACCATCCTCATCGTAATCAAAAACAGTTAAGCCCATACATTTGGAGTCGGGAAAATACAAGCCATTTTTCTTTGTAACATCCACAAATTTGCCATCAGCCTGCTGTTCATATAAAAGGGATGCCTGGCCCTTGTATTCCGTTGGACTTGGCATCCTGTCGGGCGACGACGGCGTGAAATAGGCCGGATCAAAGGCAAGGAAATTGCCCACCATGGCATCCAGCCGGCCATCCCGATTATAATCCCAGAAAGAAACACCAATGCTCCACTTGACAAAACCGTTCAGCTTATCGGGACCGGCCAGTCCCAGTGAGCTTGTGATATCTTTGAAGGTACCGTTGCCGTTATTGTGATAAAATATATTGGGCCCGTAGTTCAGCAAATAAAGATCCTGGAATCCATCCTTGTCCATATCGACTGCCCCGGCTGCCATACTCCAGAATGCCCCGCCCAGGCCGGCTTGCTTTGTGACATCTGTAAAAGTCCCGTTGCCATTGTTTTTATATAGTTTATTCGATGAATTTTTGAAAACCTTCCCTTTATCATCTGAAATTCCAGGAAGGTAGGTGCCATTCATCAGAAAGATATCCATCAACTGGTCATTGTTGTAATCAAAAACTGTGATTCCGCCGCCACTGCTTTCCAGCAGATTCTGATAGGAATAGTCTCCAAAATTATACCTGAAATCAATCCCGGCTTTCGCGGCAACATCTGTAAATACAACGTTTTTTTTCTGAGCATGCAGAAACGGGCATACAAAAATCATAACAACAACCCAAAATTCCCTGTGCGCTCCGCGCAATCGTAAATCGTACATCATAAATCGTAATAATCGTAAATTCCTACAATACCGTATGCGCTCCGCGCAATAATTCTATTCTGCTCACCGGGCCGGTATCCCCCGCTGGCGGGGGTAGGGGGTGGATTTTGGGCCATTCTCTTCTTCTACCAACAGTAAATCCCTACCGGGATTTTTCCTGCTAGTCCCTTAGTCCCCAGTCCCTTGTCCCTTCTTCAATGCATTCAGATATCCGTCTCCATTTATCTTTCTTGTATTATACTCCTTCAAATATTGCTGATGATCAGCATCCACAGGATAAATATCCTCCTTGCCCGGGGGATAGGATTTCATGCCATGAAATGGCAGGGGTAAAACTGTATTGCCGAATGCTGTATTAATATCACCATCCTTTACCCATCCCACACAGTGAATCAGAAAGTCTCTCTTCCATCCTTCGGGTAATGCAGGTAATCCTTTTTCCGAAAAAGCAACCGAGGTTTCATCTCCTGCATTGCTGATGATGTATTTGCTGTCGGCTTCCGTAAGCAGGGGAAGCACATTGCCATACCGGGTATAATCACCGGTAAGATCCCGCCATTTTGGATCCGTGGTTATTTTTGAATAATCGAACCAATGGGGACCGTATCGTCCGCCCTTCCTGAATCCTTCTGAGAATCCCCTGTAATGCAGATCAGCCGAAACCGGATCAAGCACATGGGACACTATAGGGGCTTCACTCTGGCCAGTGGAGAAAAATATCTGGTCCCAGTATATTTCCATATTGGTGCGGATACGGATGCGGTGATCGGATGTCTTCATCTGGCCTGAAAGATCAACCACAACAGTCTTGTCCTTTCCCATTGGAAACCCGGGGTTAATATTCACAGTCTTCCATTCACCGTTTTTATCGATCACCTGGATAACAGGAGTTGAAACCTTTGTTGCCGCTGATTGGGAAATGGCCACATTGATGCTTGCATCTGTCGGAAAGATCCATCCGTTCAGAAATAAAAAAAGATTTTTGGTTTGAACAGCATCTCCCGGATCAAGGATCAGGTCATGCATTTCAGTGATACCCTGGTATTTTCCGGGCGTAAACCCACCTATGTACTGATCATCCTTTGAAGTGATCAGGGGCAATACATCATTTCCCTGGCCATCCGTGGCAGAGGCGGGCAGAATTTTTTTCCCTACCTGGTATACCTTCTCACCGGGGAAGGGAGGCGGTGAAAACTGTTCAGGAACAAATATATCCACCGAATCAGGATGATCTACCGCAACCAGCTGCAGCTTGTCGAAATAAATAGTCTCCCATAATTCAGAGGTAATTTGCATGGAATAAAGTCCCTGCCTCGATTTCAGCTGGTCACCTGAAATTTTGATATAATCATCGGATGCATCCGCAAATGCATAGGCGGTATTTCCGCCCATAATTCCCAAAGGCATTCCCAGACCGCTTCTCCACAGGATATCCTTCGCAAATTCGAATTTCTCGCCGTTCCAGGTATACAAAAACGGACACGACCCTTTGAGTGTCTGTGATTCAATGAGCGACTGGTCTGCACCCGGCAGGAAGACATTCTGAGGCACTCCGTTTGTCCATGTAATGCGGATAACATCTGCTTTTGTGCGGCCACCCAGTCCAAAATGCACGTTCGGGTCGGTCACCACCATCGTCTGGTAGAGATCTCCGGCCCGCATCTCCACCTTGGCGCCTATTCCAAAATGATTGTTTTTGGCACTTCCGGCCCTTAAGCCAACCAATTTCATATTTACATAATGGTTCATATCCCCTCCGTCATTCCGGAGCAGGAATAATCCGCCTTTAAGTCCGGCAACCACCACATCCAGGTCACCGTCATCATTATAGTCAAATATTTTCAAATCACTGGCTGATTTGGGTTCTTCGGGCAGGAGATCCGAAACATCATTGAAGCTTCCCTTTCCATCATTATGGTAAAGGAAAAGACCCCGTCCATCCTTTATTCCCGATTTTCCTCCCATGACCAGATCCAGGTAACCATCATTGTCAAAATCAAAGAATACGGCATCATTGATCCTTACCTTCTGCATGGAAGAAAAAACCGTGGACAGTATTTTTCACCGGTTCAAATGTTCCATTGCCCTTATTCCGGTATAAAGAAGGATTACCCTCACCGGTGGAGGAAATGAACAGGTCGAGGAATCCATCATTATTGTAGTCCCCTGCGGCCACTGCCTCCGATCCGCTGTTTTTCAGGTCGCTCTTTTCAGTAACATCCTTAAATATGCCCTGCCTTTCATTTGAATACAGGATGTTATTTCCATTTTCATTTACTACGAACAAATCAATATCCCCGTCATCGTCAAAATCGCCGAAAGCTGCATCCCTGCTGTTTAAACCGGTACCTGTCAAACCCATTTTCTGCGCCTGTTCAAGAAAAGTCCCATCGCCGTTGTTCCGGAACAACAGATTTGAATTGGACCGGGCCTCGAACAGATCAAGATCACCATCATGATCCGCATCAAAAAACAGGGCCTTATTACCACCTGATTTATTGTTCATGGCAGAATTTGCAGTAACATCATCGAATGTGGCCTTTCCTGAATTTTTGTATACTATGTCCCCCTTTTCCCTGATCACATACAAGTCAGGGAAACCATCGTTGTCATAATCGGCAAAAGCAGCTGCAGTTTCATTTCCCGAATGCCTGATGCCGGCTTCTCCGGATACATCGCTGAAACGGCCCAGCTCATTGTTAAAGAGATAATGCCTGTATGTGGCACTAACAGTGTCATAGCAACCGGCATAGAGATCGATATCCCCGTCCCCGTCATAATCCATTACTTCCACATGGGCCGATCTTCCGGCAGGTACAATATTCAACCCGGCAGATTCGGTTACATTGGCAAATCTGATCACCTCAAGCAGCGACTTATTATCAGGGGTTACGGAAGCAATCTGTTTATCAAATGAAATCAGCGGAAAGCCGATCAGGGAACCACCCGGCCCTTTCAGATCCATAATGCCTCCCTGATAGGGCGATGTCACTTTGAGGTAATTATGAAAGATGATAAACTGTGTTATGGCACTTTCCACATCATTCTTTTTCAGTAAGGAGATTGTACTGGTATAATAATCGACAGCCTCCTTTGGAAATTCCGGGAATTGTTTGTGAATGATCTCCAGTTCTTCCAGTGCCTTATCAGTTTCCTTTTTGCGGATATAGATCTCAACCATATTCAACCGTGGGACTAAATTACCCGGTGCATTTTGTATCAGGGAAAGGAGGCAATTTTCACGCTCCCTCTCCGATTCCGGATCAGCTGACTGGGCATACAATTCTGAAAGATAATAGAGCGCCTTGATATGGGTTGGAGCGAAGGTAAGGGCTTCTTTCAGTTCTTTAATGGCAAGATCGCGTTCATCATTCATCTGGTATACGGTTGCCAGAATTAACCGGATATCCGGATCCTTTGGATCAATTTTTACAGCCTTAGAAAGCTGCTTCTTTGCTTCGTCATATTTGCCGCTTCTCAGATAAGTCAGGCCCAGGTTTGCATATCCCAGTTTCTCTTTTGGCGCGAGTTTAATATATTTCAGAAATTCCTTTTCAGCCTCATCCAGCTTAAACTCTTCGAGGTAGGCAATTCCAAGGGTCTGAGCCGTCATCAGTTCCTGGGCTTTTTTCTTGTTTTTTTCTTCCTTGTTCTGGCAACCGGAAAGGCATAAAGCGAAAAGGATGACCACCAGAAGCCAATGTATTCTAATTATCTGTAATACAGATTGTAAACCGCTTTTTTCTGTTTGCATTTTATTTATCTTTTAATGCTGACCTGATTGAATGACATAAGCTAAATTAAGCTAATCTGTGCTGGCTGCCACCGGATGTCCGTTTAATATTTTCACCACGGCAAGGTTCCCGACCCGGTTCCCTTTTCCGTCAAAGCGGATCGGGCCTGTTGCGCCTTCATAGTGAATCTTTAACAGAGCTTCCTGGATTTTCTCACGATCCGGACCGCCAGCAGTTGTGATGGCTTCAATAAGTAAATTCATTCCATCGAAGGCATATGCTGCGACCACACCCGGCATTGTTCCATATAATTTCTGATACTCCTGCCGGAAGACCAGGTTTTTTGATCCAGTCCAGTATCCGGAAGACACTAACATCATATTATTAAATTCCTGCAATTCCTTTCCGGATAATTTATTCTCGTTGAGAATGGACAAGGAGCCAAAGACAGGTTGGTTCATTTTTCTTTGCTGCATCAGCCTGATTATTTTTAGTGAAGCTGAAGGCTCGCAAAACAAAACAATACAGTTAACATCCGCCTTAATAATCTGGTTAGCTAAAATATCCAACTTCGCGATATAATTGTCATAAAGTAGATTTACGGGTTCATTTTTACCGGACTGTTTTACGTTTTTCAAAAAAATATTTAATGCCTGGTTTGAATCATACGAATTATCAGCGATGGTTGCCACCCGGGTAAACTTCCTTTTAGTGTATATCTCTTCAATCAATTCATCTGCCTGCTGACGATCATTGGGAACACAGTTGAAGAACCATGGGACAAATGCCTGGGAAAGTGTCGGATCAGACGACCATGCCGAAATGAAGACCACTGTCGATTTGGTGGCGGCTTGTTCCACGAGGTGTGCATTTCGCCCGTCATGGGATCCCAGAAGGGCCCACACCTCATTTTCAAAGATCAGGTCTACTGCTTGTTTGGATCCGGTTCCCCAGGGTCCCTCCATATCTTTGGTTATGAGCTTAAATGGACGGACGTTACCCCCCCTTTTTTCATTTGCCATTTTAATGGCCAGTTCTGCTCCCTGTTTTGCAGCCAGAGAAGCTTTGTCCTGAATTAACAGTCCTATTTTAATGGGTTCAGCCTGTTGCGACCTGACCGGAAAAATTGTAAAAGCAAGGAAAATAGTCAGGAAGGCTGCACAATTCATAATTCATCATTCATCATTCATCATTCAAATACTTCTGTCTACTGCCTCTGCAATTCGACTTAAATCTTTCATCATCTGCCTGAATTCATTGAGATCAATCGACTGATGCCCGTCACACAAGGCATCTTCAGGCTTGTAATGGACTTCTACGATAATTCCATCGGCTCCGGCCGCCACGGCAGCTTTTGCCATGGTTGGTACCATCCATCTGAGGCCTGTACCATGACTTGGATCAACGATTACCGGCAAATGGCTGAGTTTTTTCAGCATGGGTACTGCACTCAGATCCAGCGTATTTCGGGTTGAATTTTCAAAAGTCCGGATACCTCTTTCACACAACACTACCTGTTCATTACCCTGACTCAGGATATACTCTGCCGCCAGGAGGAATTCTTCAATGGTGGCCATCATTCCCCGTTTCAGCAACACAGGTTTGTGAGTCATTCCCACCTCTTTCAGCAGCGGGTAATTCTGCATATTTCTTGATCCAACCTGAAGCATATCGGCATATCTGCAGACAGTTTCAATCTGCCTGGTATCCATTACTTCCGTCACAACCGGCAGTCCGGTTTCAAGGCTGATATCGCGGAGCATTTTCAGGCCATCTTCACCAAGACCCTGGAAGCTATAGGGCGATGAGCGTGGCTTAAAAGCACCGCCTCTCAGTATTTTAGCACCGCTTTTCCTGACCGAAGCTGCTGTTTCCGCTAATTGTTCCATGCTCTCTACCGCACAGGGGCCTGCAATAATGATCACTTCACGGCCTCCTATCTCGATTCCGTTTACCTTAACCCGTAGGGGCTCTGGTTTTATTTTTATATCTGCCTTCATGGGTACGTAGCATTCAATTAATTCCTGGTCGCTGCCGATTTTCGTTTCCATCCTGATCAGTCTTAATCTGGTTTAACTTACATATGAAATTGTCATTGCAATTCCTTTTTATAGGGAGGAGCAGGTGAAAATTCAAATTTACCATTAATGATCTTTGCCAGATAGATAGGCCTTATATTGTTCCAGGTTGCATCAAATACCATTTTCCCTGAAGCTCCCTCATATCCCTGGAATGTTTTAAGGTCAGTGAGGACATCACGGATCAGGGCCCTGTTAAGCCCGGCCTTTTCTACGGATTTAATGATCAGGTTCATTCCATCATAAGCATGCACCGCAAAAACATCAGGCTCCATTCCGAACCGCTTCCTGTAATTCAACCTGAATGCTGCCAGTTTCGGATCATTTGAACCAGGATTATACTGACATGTCGTACTTATTCCATTGGCCAGTTTCCCCGCAATACTCAGGAACTCGGGGTTAACTATCCTGTCGGAACAATAAACGGGCTGATTCATGCCCATCTTACGTACATCTTTCAGGATCAGGGCGGATTCCTTCGGATTTCCCCATATTACAATTGCATCCGGTTTTGTATCCTTTATTCTTTGCAGCTGTTCGGTAAATACGGTCTCTCCATCCTTGAACCGCTCCTCGATCACAATCGGATGACCTAACCGCGTAGCGGTCTTATTGAAATGAACGACTCCGACCCTTCCATAACGGTTATTAACCCTCATCACGGCTATTCTTGATTGATTGTTAATGTTGAAAATGGCGTTTGCAAGGGCATAACAGCTCTGGCGGTCATCGGGTATGACTCTTATCACCCAGGGGATATTGGTCTCAGTAAAAGTCGGATCGGGGTCCCCGGTACAAACCATTGGAATTTCCAGTTTAAGTGTAGCGCGAATGGCTACGTGTGATACAATGTCATCAATAGAACCGAGCCATGCCCATACTCCTTCATCATCCATCTTCACAACCTCATTGGCTGCGGCGCCCCATAGCCCTACGTCATTATGAACCATCATTTTATATGGAATGCCCCTGTATCCTCCCTTTTTGTTAGCCTCCTCAATGGCCAGGGTTGCACCCTGGAGCATCTGTGTACCATAAGCTACTATGATTGATCCCTCAAGTGGTCCGAGGAAACCAATTCTGACCTCTTTCAGACCGGTTGGCGGAGGAATTTCGCGTCCTGCACCATAGAAATTCAGGGGTGTAAGAAAATGATACTTGTATGCTTTCTGGTATTTATCATAGGCCACATAGGTCTTGGGAACATTGCCATAATTTTCCATATCCTGTTGTCCGAAGATCATTGAAACAGAAATGAATATCAGAACCAACGATGATATAACTGATTTTACGATGGGTTTCATATCTGTGATTTTAATTCATTTTACAAATGGCATACACTTCAATTTCATACAGCAGGGTTTCCCAGCATAACCTTGCCTGAATCCCCGTGCTGGCAGGCAGAGGATCAATTTTCATCCAGTTATAAAAAGAGGTGCGGATCTTGTTGAATTCATCATAATCACGCTCAATATCACGAAGATAGTTCGTGGTTCTTACCACATCATGCCACGACATTTCCTCGGCTGACAAAAGTGTCGTTATATTACGGTACGTTCTCCAAACCTGGGCCTTAAAATCTCCAACATATTCTGCCTTGCCTTCTTCATTTACACTGGCTGTTCCTGAAATTAAGAGGACCTTGTAACCACCAAAGTCGAGACGAAGGGCCCTTGAAAATGATGAAGGTTTCTGATAGTTGTAAGCTTCATTGAGCACTTTGGGAACGTGAACCACATGCTTTTCAATGGGAGGGCGATTAATATGTATCTGTGGACTGACAAATTCAAGTAATTGGCTATCATCGGAAAGGATCCCCAGTTTCTTCATTTCAATCTTTTCTCCATCTGTAAGTTTCGACAGATTAACTAAAAATTTATTATTATCCATTGTATAAGAGTTTTTGTTTATGTAGTTAGTTTAATATTACCTGATCACTTCTCCCCGGCTTAATCCTTTTGAGGTAGCGACCCAGATCATAGTTATCTTTTGTATCGGCATTAATTACAAAACTGTGGGCAATGGCCGGAGATTGTGCAATCTCCTTTTTCTCTTTACCGGTTGTAATTATGGCTACACCATTATTGTCATTTTCGTTTCTTTTATAAGTAACCCAGGTGGTGCCGTCAGTCGTGCTCAATCCTTTATCAGTACAGGCATAGGCAACTCTGCCGTCAGCCTGGACGAAGTTTATAAAATTGCTGGCAAGCCCGCAGTCGTGATCAAAGTATCCTTTCCATTTTTTACCATCATATTTGCTCATTCCAAAATAAGAAGATACCCAGAGAATTCCGTTGGACCAGGCAGTTGCAGTCGTTATATCATGTACCGGGCCGTCATCCGGAAGGAGGTCTATCTCCATAAAGCCATCAGGATCGACATAATCTCTGAAATGTTTGGTCTCCTTGTTATACTCTATTATACCACCCCCCCAGGCTGCAATGAAGATTTTTCCATCACCGGCAGAAAGAGCATAAGTCCATGGTTCATGCATCGGGGCATTCATTTCAGTGAAGATTTCCCACTCTTTTGTATAGGTGTCATAGTGACCGGCCCCGCCTCCAGTCGCCATCCATACATCCTTTCCGTCGCATACTACGTTATATACCAGATCGTTAGGCAAACCGCTGTTAAACTGGTTAAATGTTTCAAACTTACCTGATGACCAGTGGCTGAGTCCTCCGAGAGTTCCGATCCATACATCGCCTGTAACCGGGCTGACATCAACCGAAACTACACCATTATGTGCAAGTCCGTCTTCAGTGGTATATGTTTTCCATTTCCCGTTTTCATATACAGCCAGGCCATGGTGTGTACCTGCCAATACGCGATCACCGTCGATCTTAACTGAGTATACCTTATCGGAAGGCAGTCCGTCTTTTGTAGTAAAATTCTTCCAATTACCGTATACCGGCATGCCATTGGCCTGTTTTATTGTGGTTGTAGCTGACGGTCCTGCAACATACTGATTGTCTGATTTATATGCTTGTTCCGTTTGCTGTTCCCCTGTTTTGGCCTGGACTCCCCCTGGTTTTTTAACAAACAAAACAGCAATAATTACAACTACTATAACAGCTAATCCCGCAATTGAATATTTGAGAATTTTTGATTTCATATTTTTTCGGATAGGTGGTTTGTATAATATTAATGGTTCAATAAAGAGGCTTTTTGTGGTTTACCGGCAATTTTTTCATATTCCGGGGAACGTAATGATTTAAGATATTCTATCAGATGGTTCAGGTCCATTTTTGTAAGATCATTTACAACTCCGTGACGTTCAGTCTTGCCATATATTGTCCAGATCTCCTCAAGTGTCGCTGCCCTGCCATCGTGAAGATAAGGTGCTGACGCATAAATATTATTCAGGTGAGGGGTGTCAAATAAAATGGAGTCGTCGGATGCCACAAGTGTCCCGACATCTGCCATTTTTAAGTTGGTATAATATGGAGGCGGATGGCAGGTGATACAGCGGCTGGCAACCGGAATTTCTTCGCCGGAATTGGTATGTGTGCGTTCAAAAATGGCTTTTCCGAGGAGCTGCTTTTTAGTCAGGTCACCATGAGGATTATACTCAAGATTTGGCGGATACGGTATCCCGGTAATGATATAGGCTACCAGCGCATCAAGATCTTTGTAGCTGAACTGTTCCGTCCTGGTGAGAACCGTGGAAAACCGCATCCCGTCCTGTTTATATACAGTCTGGTTTTTCCCGTTCCATTTATAGGGAGGAGTATCCCCGATATCCCTTAAAGATTGAGTATTGGTAAGGTTACGTCCCATATCCTTCGATGCCATATTGTATACCAGGCCATCCTCGTGCATATCAGGATGACAGGTATAACAGTCAAATTGATTCTGAAATGTGTGTCCTGAATTGTTGAACAACCGACGTCCCCGGCGGGCCACTGTAATCCTCCGCGGACCCCCGAGATCGATCGTGCTAATCGTTTCCAGATTCTCTGTATTTATTACTGCAATCCTGTCTTCCAACTGCTCAGCAACATACAGCAGTTTTCCGTCAGGCGAGAGTGCAAGCCCCTTTGGATCTGCCCCGGTATAAATACGCTTCATTACATAGCGGCTGCTGATTCCCAGGTGATTCGCATAGGTACCTGAGCGTTTCAGCAGAAGATCCGGCAATTAAGGATCGGATGGAATCCATATTAACCACCGAAATGCAATTCACTCCCGAATTGGATATAAAAGCTTTTTTCCCGTCAGGGGTAATCACAATATCGAAGGGATCGGAATAATACGCATTTGGTTCATCGAGCAATAATTGGATTACCCTGCCATTTTCTTTCTGCTCAATGATCCCGATTCCATAGGTCATCATCCATCCCTGTTCAACCTGTATAGACGGGACCAGGTTCTTGGGCCGGATCAGTGTCACAATTGCCAGATCTCCGGTAGGCGTAAAGGCAACATTCTCCATCATATAAGCCGATTCAATGTTCAGGCGTTCCACTACTCTTTGTGTGCTCTCGTCCACCACAGTAAGTTCACTTTTGAGGGTATCTCCATAAGGTGTGATCAGGGCACGCCTGCTGGTAACAATAAGATTTCTTCCATTGGGAGATAGTTGAGTACCTGTGGGATTATTTCCTGCGTTAAACCTTTTCACTTCCTGCCGGGTTTCAATATCAATGACTGAAATACTCGATGAATAGGAATTGACAACATACAGAAACTGGCCGTCAGCACTTAAAGAGATTTCTGCCGGGCCATTTCCGGTTTTAAGGGTGTCAACAACCTGTGAGGTGGCTAAGTCTATCACCGACACATTATCAGACCATTCATTACTGACATAGGCAATATGTCCGTCACTGCTAAGAATTACACTATGGGGAAGGTCTCCGACCCTGATTTTATTAAGTACCTTATTCTTTATAGGATCTACGATCAGTAAGGCATCCCTTTCCTGGGCAACAATATACAACCGGCTACCATCTTTGGAAACTGTCAGATTAATCGGGGAGTAATAATCGGCATTTATAAGTTTTGAAATCAGCGTGTTCTTTGAAGTATAAAGATGACATGAGGTACAGAGAAGCGGATGGTCTTCCACAGCAGTTTTTGAATTTACATGTGCCCTGGCTAGTTTGCGTCCGGGAAAATGAACCACCAGGCCTAATACAATAAGTAATCCTAAAATCAGGAGCAATTTAGTTGTCTTCATATCTATTCCAATGAAATCTTTTTCTCAGTAACCTTACTTATATGAACCGGAATAGCTACCGGAGATTTTTTCACTGCCAGGGGCACACTGTTTTCCGGAACCAGTTCATGATCTTCATGACAACCTATACATCCTCGCCGCTCATTGGGACGCAACCAGATCCAGGCACCGGGCCCCTGCAAAACATGGCCATCCTTATCCAGGGTCCGGATTTGAAAGGGTTCATCCGCCTTGACTTTTAAATAAAAAGATCCGTCTTCCTCCACCTGAACGATACCGAGCGTTGAATCAATTCCCAACACTTCTATTTTGAAAGCCTTCAAAGTGGAAGAGGCATTGCCTGGTACTTGCTGTTCCAGGATATTGACATTCTGGCAAAGGAGCAGCCCGGTTTTTGATCCCATATCCACTTCACTTGGCAGTTTTTTTGGGGTGACCTTTTTTTCGACAACAACAGCCTCCAGTATTTCAAAGTCCCTGTTATTAAAAAGAGACTGCCCCAGCGCCTTACTTTCAGGATCAAACTGGTAAAGTGAGTATCGGTCAGCTTCAGACTTACGGTAGGAGACCAGTAGTTTGCCTGATTGCAGCGGGAAAACAGAGCTAAAATCGCCGGCTATTCCGGCGGTGAGATTGACCCGGGAATGCAAGGGCCGGTTATAATTGATGGAAATAACATCTCCTCGTGCATTATTTGTATCAGATTCAATAAATAGTATTTTACCGTTTGTTGTTTCACACGCACTGCCAGATAATGTGCTGCCATTGATACCCTTATAGAACATTTCCGCTTTTGTGCCATCCGGACGTAAAATCAAAAATACCGGATCCCGCAGATCAGGATAAAGTTGCCTGCTGATCGTTAAAACACGGCCATCTTTCAGAACGGTTGAAGCAAAAAAGGCATGAGGATTAAAGGTAATTCGCTTAATATTGGAACCGTCCAGATTACAGGTATAAAGAGAATGTCCTGCCTTCAATGAGTCGTTCAGGGCTGATTTACTGAATACCAAACGGCTACCCGGCAAATAGGCCGGATCAATGCAATTTTCCAAAGAAGAGGTAACCTGCCTGGTTTTTAAATTGGCTAAATTCATTTCCCATATTTGCCAGGGATCGTTTTGCCTTTTCTGTGCGGTAAACAGTAAATACTGGCCATCATCGGAAATCTCCGGTGACCTTGCGGAATAAAAATCTGCAGTAATTACTTTAAAGGATCCCCCGGCTTTGTCAGGATTTAAAGCCACAATACGTGCCTGAGGGACATATCTCCATGAATTTCCGGTAACATAATTATTATCCTGCGGTTTATCGGGAACCTGCGTAAATATGATCATTCCATCCATCGATTTTTCCTTGCACGATGGAAAAAGAATTCCTGAAGAGCCAATGGCTATTATGATATAGAAGACGATAGTCGCTCTTTTTCTGCTCATTGAAAAATTGTTTAGAGTTCTTTGATGGTAAGGATCTGGTTGGCTTTGATATTCTCCAATACCTGCGTTTTCCCTGAAGGCCATTTTATCTCAATTTTATCAGCAGTCTCATTCCTTGCAAGGCCAAAATGTATCCTGGGGTCATTCTGGGAAAGGTAACCGGTTGTACTTTTTTTCTGAGCAGACTGAGTTTTGCCTCCTGATGTTACTTTTACCGTGGCTCCTATTCCATCACGGTTACTGCTCTGTCCAATCAAATTAATTATCAACCAGTTATTTTGATTTCCCTTGTTATTTCTTAGAAACATACTATGGTTGTTCAGATTCACAATATAGATATCCAGATCTCCATCATTATCATAATCGCCAATACAGGAACCACGCCCGACATGCTCCTGGCTAAAGTATTTGCCAAGCTCCAGTGACGCATCTCTGAATTTTCCATTGCCTTCATTTTGAAATAGCTGAGATTCATGACCATATAAATGCTTTAAAGCACCGTTTGATTTAAAAATGTCCATGTCCATGTCGTTGTCAAAATCTATAAAAGAGGAGGACCAGCCTACAAATTGTGCTGCCTGCGATGAAATGCCTGAAGGATTAGCCTTATCAGAGAAAACACCTTTACCCAGGTTTTCATAAAGCGAACAATAGGAATCATCAGAAACAAAAAGATCCATAAGACCATCCCCGTTATAATCGGCAAAGTCGACAGACATGCTGACAGTGGCTTCTCCGCCCTGACTGAAAGCGGTACCCGACATGGTCCCGATATCCTTAAATCCTTTACCGCCCTGGTTGTGCCATAAGTAATTTAAAGTATGATCATTGGCTACGTAAATGTCAGCAAACCCGTCATCATCCACATCGGCTGCCCCAACACCCATGGCTCTGCCATCCTGGTCGATAATTCCCATTGACTGAGTTACATCTTCAAAAGTGCCATCACCTTTATTGTGATACAGCACATCGGGCTCGCTTTCATAAGCCATGGGAGGGGGAAAACCGTCGGGTGCATAATAATACTTGTATTCCGGATCAAATTCCAGGTAATTTCCGACATAAAGATCCAGGTAACTGTCATTGTCATAATCGAACCACACGGCTCCCGCACTGCACGTATGCTCTCCGGCAACCTGGGCACGTTTGGTAACATCGGTGAAAGAACCGTTACCCTTATTTTTAAGCAGGACATTCTTTCCATAGTTGCTCAGGTACAAATCGGGATAACCATCATTATTATAATCACCGACTGTAGCACCCAAACTGTACCAGGGACCCCCAACCCCGGCTTTCCGTGTAACATCTTCAAAGGTCCCGTCCCCCCGGTTCCGGTATAAATGATTTCCAGGCAGGATCTCCGGCTTTTCGCTTTTGGTGAAACCTTCGAGCCAGGTACCACTGCATACGTAAATGTCAATGTATCCGTCCTGGTCATAATCAAGAAATGCCGCACCACCGCAACTTGATTCAACAATGTTGTTTAAATCAGGGCCCCCGATGGAGTGAATGAAATCCAATCCGGCCTCCTTTCCAATTTCCTGGAAGTATTCATTGTCTGAGGCGGGTAAGGAGGCATTTAATTTTTGTGCAGCACCAGATGGCGACTTGTTAGCCTCTTTACATCCTGAAAGAATCAAAAAGAAAAAGAAAAGGAAAGTAATAACCCTGTATTCATTTTGAATACTGTGATAATTGGTTTTTTTGCAGAGAGGGTGCATTGAGGGTTTATTTAGGTTTATTGATCAACTGTCTATGGTTCCTTAATATTCAGGACCTGATTAGCATTAATATGTTCAAGTACCTGTGATTTCCCTGACGGCCATTTGATTTCAATCTTATCCGCAAATTCACTTTTGGCCAGTCCAAAATGCATACGCGGATCATTTTGGGAAAGATAACCGGTTGTACTCCTTTTCTGTGAGGTCTGCACCCTGCCGCCAGCAGTAACTTTTACCCGTGCACCGATCCCATCGCGATTGCTGGTTTGTCCAACCAGTTTAAGCTGCAGCCAGTTATTTTCATTGCCCTTATTATTGCGCAGAAACTTTCCAACATTGTTTAAATTCACTATATATATATCAAAGTCCCCGTCATTGTCATAATCTCCCAGGCAGGCTCCGCGGCCGACAAATTCCTGGCTAAAATACTCACCCTGTTTTGCCGAAACATCCCTGAATTTGCCTCCGCCCACATTTTCAAATAACTGATCCTGGTGGCCGTATAAATGCTTTAATGCCCCATTGGTTTTAAATATGTCCTCATCCCCGTCATTGTCATAGTCTACAAATGAGGACGACCATCCCACAAACTGTGCCGCAGCCATAGCAATACCCGCAGAACTTGACTTGTCGGTAAATATGCCCTTCCCCTGATTTTCATATAGCGAACAGTAGGAGTCATCGGATTTGAAAATGTCCATCAGGCCATCCCCATTGTAATCGGCAAAGTCGACCGCCATACTGATCGTAGCTTCCCCTGCTTTGCTGAATGCGGTTCCTGAGGGGGTACCCATATCCACAAATCTAGTCCCGCCTTCATTATGCAGGAGATAATTCAAAGTGTGATCATTGGTTACATAGATATCCACAAAACCATCATCGTCGTAATCAATGGCTCCAACACCCATAGCCCTTCCGTTCGTGTCCGCAATCCCCATTTCTGCCGTTACATCCCTAAAAACATCCTTGCCCTCATTGTGATAAAGGACATCCGGTTGGCTGTCATATGCATCCGGCGCAGGAAATCCATCGGAAGCCTCAGCATACTTATAATTCGGATCAAAGTACAGGTAATTCCCCACATAAAGGTCCAGCAATCCGTCATTGTCATAGTCAAGCCACACTGCGCCCACACTGCATTCGTTCCCTTCAATATTTGCTGTTTTTGAAACATTGGTGAATGTGCCGTTCCCGTTGTTCTTGTATAATATATTGGGACCATAATTGCACACATAAATATCGGGATATCCGTCATTGTTATAATCCCCGATGGTTATTCCCATACTGTATGCACCACCGCCATCCACACCTGCCAGTTTGGTAACATCCTCAAAAGTGCCATCATGCCGGTTGCGGTACAAACGATTACCTGAAGAACCAGACTGCTTTTCGGAATGGTTAAAGCCTTCCAGATAGGTTCCGCTGCATATATACAGATCAATAAATCCATCCAGGTCATAGTCGAGGAATGCAGCACCGCCGCCTACCGATTCAACAATGTTGCTCAAATCATTATCCCCGATGGAATGAACAAAATCCAACCCGATCTCCTTTCCGATTTCCTGGAAATAATCCTTACTGGCCTGCGGAACAGAAGGAGACTTTTGTGAGCCAGGAGAAGATTTATGCCGGTTTTGACAGGAAGGCATTAGCTGTAAAATGATCAAAAGAAAATAAAACTTGTATTCTGTTTTCATTGATCAGTGTTTTCTTCCTGGTTTATAAATAAGTTCTAAATAGAATGCTTAGAGTTACAATGTATGTGGCTACTATTAAAAAGAGATTAAATTGAAATTAAAAGGGGATTAATTTGTGAATGGTGAATAGTGAATGGTGAATAGTGAGGGGGAAAGTGAGGGATGGGGAGATGAGATGTGAGTAAGGAGAGGTGAGTAAGGAGAGGTGAGTAAGGAGAAGTGAGTAAGCAAGGAGATATATTTCTGAAAAGAACGAACCGCAGAACTGCAGAACTATTCTTCAACTTACCGGAAATAAAATGGTAACGATTGTCCCAACATTAATCTCGGAAGAGATTTTTAAAAGGCCGTTGTGATTTTTAATGATCTGGTTAACAAGGGATAGTCCAATACCAGTGCCTTTTTGAGTCAGTGCATTTTTGCCCCTGTAAAAAGGCTCATAAATGCGCGACAGATCTTCGCGCGAAATGCCTATTCCTTTGTCCTCAAAGATAACTCCGATCTGATTTTCAATTTGTTGCAATATTACATGCACCTTATGATCTTCGGAATATTTGCATGCATTGTCAATGATATTGGAGATGGCTACCTTCAACAGCGACTCATCCCCCGCAACCATCATCTGATCAAAGTCAGTAAGTGAAGGATCGATGGATATATGGATTTGATAATTCGAATTGAATCGCAGCATTTCTTCCCTCACCTGCCAGAGAATTTCATCAATTCTGACTTCCTGATTAAAATTCAACGGCCCTTCCGCACTGGTTCGGGCAATGAGTAATAACCTGTTTGACAGGTCAATCAGTGACCGGATATCGTCCAACACTGATCCAAGCGCGTTTTTATATTCAAGGGTGGAACGTTCTTTCATCATCAGCACTTCCAGCTGACCATTAATGGAAGTAAGCGGCGTGCGCAATTCATGTGAAGCGTTTGCAATGAAAACCTTCTGCACCGCAAAAGCGGTTTCAAGGCGTTCAAGCATTTTATTGAATGTTTTTGCCAGTCTTCCGATTTCATCAGTTCCATTGCCCTCATAAATCCGCAAATCCAGACTGGTTATCGTAATTTCCTCCACTTTCTTCACTACATCGGATATCGGTTTGAGTGCCCTTCCTGAATAAAGCCATCCGGTAATAAAAAACAAAACCAGGCTGATGAAACACACCATAAATAATATGATCTTCAGTTTGGAGAGATAAATCAGCCCTTCAGGATCGGTGGCTGCCGCAATCACAACATAGCGATCATTGCCAACAACATAAAGTGTGCCCAGTACTTCATAAGAACCCTGGATGTATTCTACCTTCAAACCCGACTTTACCTGGTCAAGAATTTCCTTTCCTAACACAATTTCCTTGTTTGCATCGGTGCTGTAAATTGTGTCATATGTGGGATCCAGGATGATGATTTTCTCATTATGAAACTTAACGGGATTTTCATTTTGGATACTGTTTACAAGAATGGCATCCATTTCATGCACAACAAGAAATAATTTAGCTGTATTTCTGGCTTTGTCTCTCAGCCGGTTATAAAAATCATCCTGACGGAAACCAACCGAGGCATAAAAAATGGCAACAGATGCTATGACCATGATGGCTCCGCCTGACAGGAGAAACTGTATTGTTAATCTCGTCCTGATCTGCATGCTATACTTCTCCAAAAACATAGCCAAATCCGACTTTTGTATGGATCAGCTTGTTATCAAAACCCTTGTCAATTTTCTTCCGCAGAAAGTTTACGTATACGTCAACAATATTTGATCCGAAGTCAAAGCTGACATCCCATACCTTTTCGGCAATGTCATTTCGTGATAAAACCCGCCCCTTGTTTCTCATAAAATATTCAAGAAGGGTAAATTCTTTGGCAGTGAGTTCAATAACCGCATTTCCCCTTCGTGCCAATTTACTGTCGAGGTCAAGCTCCAGATCTTCATGAACAAGCTTATTAACCTGCGCATTGGGAAGGCCGCTCTTTTTTACAAGAACCTTGACGCGGGCGAGTAATTCCCTGAATTCGAATGGCTTAACAAGATAATCATCAGCCCCGGCATCAAATCCGCTAATTTTGTCATCCGTGGTGCCTAAAGCGGTGAGCATCAGTATCGGTATGTTTTGATTCAGCTTTTTAAGCCTTTTACATAACTCCAATCCGCCAATTCCCGGGATGATAATATCCAGGATATAGAGATTGTAATCATTTTCCCGGGCAAGATTTTCAGCCAATAGTCCGTCGTAAGTTGTGTCAGCTTCATAGTTGTTCTCCTCAAGGCCCGATTTGATAAATGAAGCTACCTTAGGCTCATCCTCTACAATCAATATCCTCATTGATCCTGCTTAATTAATTAAAATATCCCGATCGCTCCGCGCAATTCAATCGTAAATCGTATATCGTAAATCGTAAATTCCTAAATAAGGTATGCGCTCCGCGCAATATATTCATCATTCATCATTCTGTTCTCAATACCGCATAGCTGCAATTCAATCGTAAATCGTATATCATATATATAGAGAGGGGGTAAGTAAATTCCTAAAACTCTAAACATAATAGTCTCCAGTCTTGTTTCAGCTAAAAACTTCCTTAGCATAGGCAGCATACAGCTTACCATATATTTCTATATCCTTTCCCGGCAGGTATTCTTCATACCGGTTATCCAATGCCCTGAATGCCTCTTCCACTGTTGCATAAACTCCAATGGCGGTAAAAGCCACCAGTGCAGCACCAAGGGCGGTGGTTTCTTTCATATCGAGTGCCCTGACGGGAATTCCCAGCACATCAGCCCTGATCTGATTCCAAAGCTTATTTTTGGATCCTCCGCCAACACAGATCACATTCTCAGCCTTATAATTACCGGCTTGCTGCAATCTCTCCAATCCGTTTTTTGCATAAAAACACAATGCTTCCAGGGTGGCCCGGTAAATATGGGCCCGCCTGGTTTCATGGGTAAAGCCATTTATATTTCCCTTTTTCCCGGAATATCCTCCGGGAAACAGTTCCGGTATGACTGTCACACCATCGCTTCCCGGGGGAACCTCACCCGCTTCACGGATCATGGTGATATATTTTTGATTTGTTTCAGGCAGATCCGAATACAGCATCCTGCCCACCCATTCGAGAACGCCGGAGGCAACCCACTGAACACCCGGATTCACAAGGCCTGGCTGGCTGTCGAGCTCAATAGTTATCCCTGATTCCCTTAACGGGATCTGCAGGGTGGCAGCATATGAACGAACCATCAGCACTTCCCAGGTTCCTGAACTAAGAACCGGCTGATTTACTCCTGCTCCCGAACCGACAATGGCAAACTGGGTGTCGTGCCCTGCTGCAACAACAGGCACTCCTGCCTGAATGCCCAGGGATTTTGCAGCTGTCTCCGTTACCCTGCCAATAAGAGTGCCCGGTTCAACGGTAGGAGGAAAAATGGACTGATCCAGGCCCAGTGGTTGCAAAATATCATCTGAGAAAGCTCTTTTCTTAAGATCTGTCAGCATGGAGGTCCCTGCCATGGTAGCATCTGTTACAAACAGTCCCGTTAATCTGTGCAGGATCAATGAGGGCATCAGCACATAATGATCCATTTCTTCCAGTACATCGGGCCGGTTTTCCCGCAGCCAGATCAGCTTATGAATTGTGTTGAAATGGAAGGACTGGAGACCTGAAACCCTGTAAAGCCATTCCTGGTCATAGTATTTCCCGATATTTTTTTCAATCTCACCCGTCCGGCTGCATTGCCAGGATATCACAGGATAACAGAGCGTCCCGTCCTTTTTCATGGCAGCTCCGTCAACTCCGAATGTAGTTACTGTAATGGCAACGATCTCTGTGTCTTTTATTCCGCTGCAGATCTTTTTACTGCAAACCGACAGCTTGCTCCAGATACTGTCGATATCCCAGATCAGCCCGCCGGCATACTCCGGATCCGCCACAGTTTCGTTGGCAATGGAATGAGAAGCAATGATCCTTCCCGTGGTATCTACCAGGCAGGCTTTTACGTTGGTGGCGCCACAATCAAGAATGAGAACGGATTTCGACATGTTAAAGAAACTAGTTATTTATAATGAACTTTCAGCACTGTCAAAGAAAGAGGATCCAGGCTGAACCCGAATTTTTTTCCATCCAGCTTGATGCTTCTTTCAACCGGGATTAGGGCTGTCGGTGCCTGTAATGAATTCACCCCTTTCAGATCAGAACCAGCCAGAACCTGTTCAATGGCATTCTTCTCCAAAGATTTCAATCCCTCCACCGAAAAATCCAGTTTCACTGGTTTGGATGATGTATTCACCATTTTAATAATTAATTCATGGGTGGTTTTATCCAGGCATGAAGAAATGTACAGACTATCCTGGCCACTGATGGCCTCCCCGTTCCGGAGTGCAGGCACAACGCTTGTCCCGCGGTTGGTGGCAAACATTTTCTGGACATAATAATTAGGTGTTCCGTATGACCGCAGGTTATCGAACCAGATAAGATCGGGACTCCATTGCCATCCTTCAATATGGGCAAACAAGGGAGCATAGGAAGCCATATATACAATATCCGCATTACGCTCGATTCCGGTCATGAAGGCAGCCTCAGATAAAGCGGATTCCCAATTGTTCTTCTTTTCGGCAACAGAGGTCAGCGTGGTGTGCGCAGCGTATTCACCGGCAAACACCTTTGGACCCTTACGGTCATATTTATCATACCGGGATGCATTTTGACGGAACCAATCGGGACTCCGGTAATAATGCTCATCAATAAGGTCCGCACCCAGTTTCCTCAATTCCGCCCAGGAGAAGTCGAACAACCCGCCATCCGGAGCAGGCCCCGAACCGGAAACAAGCTTTATGTCAGGGTACTGCTTCTTAATGACCCCTGCGAAGGCCGCATACCGCTCAATATATTGAGGTCCCCATTGTTCATTTCCTATGCCGACCATCTTCAGATTAAATGGCAAAGGGTGTCCCAAATCTGCACGCATTTTCCCCCACTTACTGGTCACCGGGCCGTTAGCAAATTCAATCAGGTCAAGAATGTCCTGAATATAGGGATCAAGGTTTTCCATCGGAACCAGTTCCGATGAATTATATTGGCAGGCCATACCACAATTCATAATTGGCAAGGGTTGCGCGCCAATATCCTCGGCCAGCAGAAAATATTCATAAAAGCCCAGGCCATACGACTGAAAATAATCAGGCGTTAACCGGTTGGCAAATTCTGTGTTCCATCTGTTGATGATCAGTTTACGGTTTGCCGGCTCCCCAATGGTGTTCTTCCACTGATACCTGTTCGGAAGGGTGCGGCCTTCGACAATACAACCGCCGGGAAACCGGATAAATCCCGGCTTCATATCAGCCAGAAGCTGTACAAGGTCCTTTCTTAATCCGTTCGGGCGATTATTCCATGTATCTTTTGGAAATAAAGACACCATGTCGATGTCGACTGTATTGGGTCCGGCCATACTGACGGACAAACGAGCCTTTGCACAGGATGCGGCAGAAACAAATGAGGCTTTATAAGTATTCCACTCTGCCGAATTCACTTCAACCCCGGTTTGTCCGAGTATTTTGCCGAGGGAATCAATCAATGCAACCTGAAGTTTTGTCTTATCCCTGGTGCATAACCTGGACGATATGGAGAAAACACAGGTATCTCCTGCCCTGACGCCAATACCCCTGAATCCTTCATTTACAATTCCGTAAACAGCATCTCCTCCATAAGACTGCAGTCTCACATAATGTGAATTGATTTGCCCCTCATCATTTAATATAAGAATTCTGCCCGCGGCATTGTCGCCGGAAGTCGTCTTCCAGCCCATCAACGGGGAATCAAACTCAAATGACCGGTTCTTAATCATTTCAGCATAAATACCGCCATCCGCCGCAAAATTGATATCCTCAAAAAAAAGCCCCCAAAGGGCAGGCTGAATTTCGGCAATAGGCTTGCCTGCATTGATCACTACCTTCTGGCTGCCTTGTGAGAATAAATGTGAGGGCATCGACAATCCAAAAAGCAGGAAGAAAAGAAAAAGAGCTGATCTGTTTCATTCCCGTTATTTTTTAACCTTTACTTCTTTCCCCGAATAGGCTATTTCAACGGCCTGTTTAGCCGGCTCTACTCCCGTTCCGTTTTTCGAACTTACCCATACGATCCTGAAGGTACGATCCTTTAACATACCCTCAAAATCACCCTTTCTTTCTCCAATGGTAAGTGATTTTTCTGCCTCGTTCCAGGTAAATGGAATGATGGAATATTTGCCCTTTTCATAATTGTATGTGTCGTTTTCATCTTCATACAAGGTAAACTGGGCATTGGCACCTGTATAAACCCTTATTTCGATCGGATCTGCTGCCTTCTCCGTTGCATACTGAAGGTATGGTCCCATGGGTACGATCGAACCGGCCTTTATATAAAGCGGAATCGTTTCAATAGGTGCAGCTGCATCAATGGTTTGTCCCCCGGCAATAAGTTTGCCTGTCCAGAAGTCATACCAGCCTGGCTGACTTTGGCAGATATACTTTCCTGGTTTTCTTGATGTTCTTGCTGTTTGGAACACTGTATAAACGGGTAGTTACAGGATTTACAAGGAAGGCCGGGCCAAACATATACTGATCGGGAATTGATTTAATGTTTTCATCCGTTCTGAAATCGAAAGCCAGCGACCGCATGATGGTATACCCTTCGCTGGTAACTTTCCATGAAAGTGAATAAATATAAGGCAACAGGCGGTAGCGCAAATTATCATATTTCAGCAGGATTGATTTCGTCGGGGCATCCCAGTTGTCGGAGAACAAGGCTCTTTCTCCTTTTCCATGTATCCTGCATAATAGGACTGAAGGTTCCGAACTGGAACCAGCGGGTAAAGAGTTCGCGGTTAATGGGAGCCGACCAGTCGGGTGCCTGCCAGTGGAAATGGTAACCTCCGATATCGGATGTCCAGTAAGGAATTCCCGATGCGCATGAATTGATGCCCTGGGGTACCTGATTTTTGTATGCATTCCATGTACAGTGTGATATCCGATGACCATAAAGTAGCTGCATTCCGCTGTTGTCCGGCAAATGCCTGGCGAATGAGGAAAAAAGCCCGTTTATTTGCAATATCTCTTCTCCAATATGTGTATAATCCGGTGGAATGCATCAAGGAATAAGTATTAAAATAATCAATGCCCCGGCCAATGGCAAAATTGCTCTTTCTGCGGGCATCAATTTCATTTCCGTTATCGGGTTCGCACTGGTCAACCCACCATGCATCCCAGCCATGGCGGCCAATCAGGCTGTCCTTTGCCTGTTGCCAGTAAAGGGCACGGGCCTGGGGGCTATGGGCATCATAATAACTATCCATTATATGGGTCATTACATTATCCCAAAGAATATCGGTCATTCCACCCGAATTGGCCATCTGGTTGTAAGTATTTGTTCCTTTTGAAAAAACAGGCCATATGGAGATCATAGCATGTATGTTTGCTTTATGCAGTTCATCCACCATGGCTTTTGGATCGGGATACCTTTCCGGCCACATTACATGCGATCCGATCACATTCGGCTCCCAGTAAAACCAGTCCTGTACTATGCAATCAACCGGGATCTTTCCATTCCTGTATTTGTCTTTTACAGATAAAACCTCTGCCTGGCTTTTATACCTGTCCTGCGACTGAAACAAGCCAAATGACCATTTCGGAAACATGGGCGCCTGACCGGTAGCATCGCGATAGGATGCAATGATCCGGTCGAAATCAGGACCATAAATGAAATAATAATCCACCATGTTGCCACTTTCGGAGGTATACTTAATTTTTGTATTGCCATCCTCAGCCCCATAGAATTTTGAGGGAGAATAATTGTCCCATAAAAGTCCGTAACCGCTTGTTGAAAGAAGTACCGGAATGGCACCGGTCATATACCGGATGAGCATATCCTGGTTGCGTCCTTTGTAGTTAATTGACAGTGAATCTTCGGGATGACAGCCCAGTCCATATAAAGACTCCCCTGCAGGAGAATCGAATTTTGACTCGCAGTTATATACCGAAATTCCGGCAATGGTAGCCGCGGTCATTGATTTACCATTGGACTGATCCTCGCTGAGAATGATCCTGCCGTTCAGATCGGTAAACTTTACCGAATTTGACTTTTTATTGACGATTACCTTTACGCTGGCAGTGGTAACCGTTACATCGCCGGCATTTTCACTGACACTGAAGGTGGGAACAGTATTCCACGGATTTACCACAACCAGGGACTGTTTGTCCAGAAACAATGGCAAGGTTGTATACTTAACCTCTATGACGTTCTCACTGCAGACTTTCACTTTCATAAGCCCGATATCCAGGGTACAAAGAATACCATCATCAGCCTTCTGCCAGGAAACCACCGAGGCCTGAATATCCATCCTTATCCAAATCAGCGCAAGGACCAGGAAGATCAGTTTAGATTTCAAAGTAAGAATTTTTCATGATTTGATTTTTATGTTTACGGTTAATTGCGAGTATTCTTATCCGGATCTTTCAGAACTTCACCACCCTTGTCTGGTTTTTATTATCCGTAATGGTAACCTGAACCACATTTTCACTGGCTGTCAGAAACCCGGATGATTGCGAAAGATAGGAACTTCCCCTGTAATTTTCCTGTTTTTGACGGATTCCATTATTATACCTGATTTCAGCAAACCTGTCACCCGGCTGCCATTCAATTGTTTTGAAATTTCTTTTAAGTTCAAATATTTTTAAAGGACCCCTGTATTGTGAAGCTACCACCAGATACCTGTCATTTTTGCCTCTGAGTTTTATAAGCGCTTTGTTATTGCCCGGAATAAAAACTCCACTCTCCAAAATAGTTTTTGAAGCGAAACTTCCCTTTCCGTCACCTTTCAGGATCAAACCGTTGAAGGCATCATTTCTTCCGACAGATACTTCCGTTCCAAAATCATTTCCGGAAATAAGCACGTCGAGGTTTCCATCCCCGTCAAAATCGTCCACCACCATGCTGTTCAAAACAGATATCTGGGCCTGCACGGGTAAAGGCTGGAGTACAAACTTACCGTTGCCCTCATTTCTGCAGTAACATGAACTGAAATAATTGGCTTTGCGAATCAAAAATCCATTGAGCTGATCAGACGTAAAAATGTCGCTGATAGTAGCCCTGGCAAATGATTTGTTATCAGGAAACTTTCTGCTGAGTGGCATCATTTGTTCAACCACATCCTCCCTTGATTGGGCAGGGAATTCTTTTAATGTAGTATCCGTATGGCTAACAGGAAGAAACAGGGATAAAAAGGCATAATATCGGCCGCTGTTGGTAAAATCGGCTGCATAAACCGAAACCGGGTACTTGTCGGATGCCCTGTAATATGAATTCAGCCCGAGATTGCCGGCCATATAATCTATATCACCATCATTATCAAAATCGCCTGCCGACAAGGAGTTCCACCATCCGACCTCCTTTGCGGTTCCTGTCGTAACGGTTATGTTCCTGAAGGAGGTACCTCCTTGATTTTGAAAAAAGGTTAATGGCATCCATTCTCCGGCAATAACAATATCCATCCATCCATCATTGTTGAAGTCGGTGAAAAGTGCATCATTGATCAACCCGATGTCAACAAGCTCAGGCGCAACAGTGAGCGTAACATCCGAAAATTTAACCTTTCCGTTCCTGGTATCATTTCTGTAAATATAGCCTGACACCGGTTTGGGATATTTCCACGGATCAATCCTGCCTCCTGTGAAAAGATCCAGATCACCATCATTATCATAATCTGCTGCCCGCAGGTTCAGTTTACTTGAATGGTTCTTCGGAATGGCATTTGTATCCTCTTTAAAATTACCCCTCCCTGTATTGATATAGAAATGATCCTGATATGCCGATGCATTGCTCTTGTATTCATATCCGCCTGATGCAATGTACAAATCAAGGTCACCGTCCCTGTCGGCATCAAACAGCAGGATGCCTGCATCTTTCCAATCCTTGGTTTTAAGTGCCTCATTTCCCAGGAGCGGCTTCTGAAGGAATGTTCCTTCCTTCTGCAAAAACAAACGCGCACTCTGATATGCTGAACCCCCGCATATGAAGTCATCCGTACCATCCCCGTCAATATCGCCCGATGCCAGCGCAGGACCGATATCAGAGAATTTATGAGGCATGATGGGTTGTTTCGAAAAATCGTTAAACTCTGTTTCGGTGTGTGAAAAGTCTACATCTACCGTCTTTGTAACTTCGCGGAACAGGGCATTTTTTGCCAGCGTGTCTTTTTTAATCGTATACTGCAAATCTGCACTGGAGATTTCCACAGTTATCCGTTGATCGGCAGGTACATCCCTCAAAATATTCTTTTTTCCGTTTGGCCACAGAACGATCACGGAATCAACTTTTAAGGTATTACCCAGTCCAAAACAGGCAATATCATCCACGGTGGACAGATAGCCCTTGTAGGGAAAACTCTCCCAGACCTGCTTTCCATTCTGACCATAAACTTCAATCCAGGTTCCCAGTCCATTCCGGTTGTCTTTCTCACCTTTCAGCCTGATCTGAAGAAAATGGTTTCTCTTTGTATCAAGCTCCTGCTGATTGTTTCGGTAAAGTGAGGCCCTGTCGTTGATATTATTCATCACCACATCAAGATCCCCGTCCAGGTCAAGATCTGCATAGGCAGTTCCATTGGTATAGGTAAGATTTCCCAGTCCCCATTCTTTAGAAACATTTGAAAACTGAAGATCACCCATATTCCGGAACGCGTAATTATGCAGCTTAACTTCAGGAATTTGAGTTAACATTTGTTCCTTGGGAATCACCATGTAAAACCGATTTCTGAAAGTAGCAAAGTCACGGTCAGTTACATCCTTTGGAAATCCGTTGTTTATAAGGATATCGTTTTTACCGTCATTGTCAAAATCGGCAATTAATGGTCCCCAGCTCCAATCGGTTGCTTCTATACCCGTAAGGTATCCTATATCACTAAATACGGGCGGTCCGATTGAATCATTCTCTCCTACCCGCGGACCCTGATTTAATTGCAGCGTATTTCGTGAAAACTGATATGTATATCCTTCCCCATTCCTGAATAGCAGATCTTTATTGCTCTGAAGCATCATTTTCTTTCTGAAATTGTCTTCAGGACTCATGTCGAGCTCAACAATATCCATCAATCCGTCATTATTGATGTCCCCCATATCACAGCCCATCGCATTTGCCGTGATATGCTTGAAATAAACTCCAAGCTGATCTGTAAAAGTCCCGTCGTGGTTGTTGATCCATAGCAGGTCAGGTAAAAGAAAATCATTGGATACAAATATGTCTTTCCAGCCATCTTTATTGATATCGGTTACATAAACAGCATTTGCATATCCCTCTGTCTGAATGCCGGATTCGCGGGAGACATTGGTAAATACGGGATGTTTCAGTTCCGCATTCCAGTCATTGCGGTAAAGCTTCCCTGTGCTGGGATTCAACCCGTTTTTGGCGGGCGGATGGTTCATATAGCGATAAACAGATTCAGTAATCTGATTTACACCAATATAGGAATCCAGATCGCCATCGTTATCGTAGTCAAAAAACACAGCCTGCACACTGTGTGAGCTGTCATCCAGACCATAATCCGCAGCCATATCTTTAAACCAGGGTACATGATCAGGCGAAAGGCCCTGATTTATATAGAGAATATTTTTTCTTTCAGAGGCTTTTTTCTTCATGGTGGCACACACATAGATATCCAGCCATCCGTCGTTATTTATGTCAATTACTGACACCCCGCTGCACCATCTTCCTTCACCCCCGGCTTTGGCCTTGTCTGTGATATCCCTGAACTTAAACCGCCCTTTGTTCAGATATAGCTTACAGGGGACTAAGCTTCCGGCAAAATAGATATCGGGTAAACCGTCATTATTGAAATCTCCGATCCCAATTCCGCTTCCATTATATAAATTAACCATATCCAGGGCATTCAAGGTATCATTTTCCTGGATCAGGTTATTAAAGGTAATGCCTGAACGGGATGCCCTTATTTGCTGAAACAGGGTTTTTTCCTGTCTGCAGGAATGCATGACCAGTAAAATGATAAGAATCCAGAAGCTCCTTCTCATAATGGCGAAATAACGCGTATTTAAGTTAATCAGAATGTAAGGATTCATCAATTTTTATATGAAAAGTGATGTGATCAAACAAATATAATGTTAGTTTTATGAAAAGCAAAAACGGTGGAAAATCGAAAATACAACTGGCGTTTCCTGTTAATTACATCCTTTGTGACAGCAATGGGTGGATACCTCTTTGGATTTGATTTCGCGGTAATTACGGGTGGATTGCCCTTTCTCAGGGATCAGTTTGGGCTGGATGCATTCTGGGAAGGAATTACCACAGGTTCTCTTGCCCTGGGTTGTATTGCAGGATGCGTGATAGCCGGGAGCGTTGCTGATAAATACGGACGGAAACCCGGACTGTTTGCAGCAGCTTCCATTTTTTTTGTCTCCTCCTTGTGCATGGGAATGGCTACATCCCTGTCGTGGTTCATCACATCCAGGTTTTTTGCGGGTATAGGTGTAGGAATGGCTTCCATGCTGTCGCCGATGTTCATTGCCGAGATTGCGCCGGCTGAAGTCAGGGGACGCCTGGTGGCCATTAACCAGCTTACCATTGTACTTGGACAGGTAATAACGCATTTCGAAAATTACCTTTTGCGAAATAACGGACCCGAATCGTGGAGATGGATGTTCGGTCTTGGCACAATACCATCATTTCTTTTCTTAATGGGTGTACTTATTCTTCCTGAAAGTCCGAGATTCCTTCTTCGAATGGGCAAAGAAAAAGAAGCACGAAAGGTGCTGGGACGTGTTGGTGATCAAACCTTCATAGAAAGCACCGTAGCAGCTATTCAAAATACACTGAATAATGAAGTGAAGACTAACCTCCGCGGATTATTTGCAAAGGCCATGCTCCCGGTAATGGCAGTCGGTATTGGCCTGGCTGTTTTTCAGCAATTTTGCGGCATCAACGTGGTGTTCAATTATACAACCAACATATTTAAAAGTATTGGTGCAAATTCTTCCGAACAACTGATGCAGGCAGTATGGATCAGCCTGGCCAACCTGGTATTTACCCTGATAGCCATGGCATTGGTTGACAAATGGGGAAGACGGCCGATGATGATGGGTGGCTATGGTGTCCTGTCCCTTCTTTACATTGTTATCGGGTACCTGTTATTCAGCAAAAATGGCAATATGCTGTCCCTGTTTATTTTTCTGGCCATCGGAACCTATGCCATGTCACTGGCACCACTCACCTGGGTGCTGATCTCGGAGATATTCCCCAATAACATCAGGGGAAAGGCCATTTCGGTAGCCGTCATTTTTCTTTGGTCCGCCTATTTTATCCTTGTATCAACATTTCCGGTTATAGAAAAGAAATTTGGAGATGCGGCAGCCTTTTGGGTGTATGCCGTGATATGTGCTGCAGGCTTTCTGTTCATATGGCTTAAGCTTCCGGAGACAAAGGGAAAATCACTGGAGACGATAGAGAATGAGTATATGGGGTTGGAGGCGTGAGGTGCGAGCTTCGCCTTGTGCGCTTTCAGCGCACTTAATATTTTAACGCAAAGGACGCAAAGGTTTGCGCAAAGAACGCAAAGAAAATAACTCTTTTCGCCTTTGCCCTTTAACGAAATTTCGAGCAAAATCTTAGCGCTCTTTGCGAAAAAACCTTTGCGATCTCTGCGTTAAAATTTTTACGAAGCTTACACAGATCCCATGGTTAATTCTTGTTTTTTTCCTACATTCATAATTCATCATTCCTAATTCATCATTCATTATGAAAAGCCTCCTCCTTTTCATCCTGGTTTTGGCACTTGTTACTTCCTGCCAGAGTCCCGTCAACAAAGACACCATCAACCTCGCCGGGGACTGGAATTTCAAAGTGGATCCCCAAAGCAGGGGCATAACCGAAAAATGGTACAATACCGAATTTTCCGAAAAGATCCGACTCCCGGGTTCCATGGCCGAAAATGGAAAGGGTGAGGATATAACGGTGAATACAAAATGGACCGGGGAAATTGTCGACAGTTCCTGGTTTAAAAATCCGGACATGGAAAAATACCGCCAGGCAGGCAACATCAAAGTGCCTTTCTGGCTTCAACCTGAGAAATACTACACTGGAATGGCCTGGTACCAGAGAAAAATAATGATTCCTGATACATGGAAAGGTAAAAACATACAGCTTTTCCTGGAACGCTGTCATTGGGAAACCCATGTGTGGGTGGATGAAAGGGATGCCGGCACGAATAATTCGCTGGGAACGCCACATGTGTACGATCTCACACCATGCTTTCGCCGGGAACACATGTCTGACAATTTGTGTGGATAACCGGATCAAAAGATATTGATGTGGGAAAAAATTCCCACAGCATGTCAGCGATCATACACAGAGCAACTGGAATGGGATTGTGGGAAAAATGGAACTGGAAGCCCGGTTACCTGTTTTCATAAGCCATATTTCAGTATATCCTGAACTGAAGGATAATCAGGCGAAAGTGATAATTACGGTTCAGAATACAACTGAAAATGAGGTACAGTCAAAAATATCTGTAATAGGGAACGCTTTGGGAAATGAAAGCGAGAAAATAGGAGGTATGATGTTTGATCAAATTATTAAACCGGGAACCAATGAAATTGAAGTGACCTGCCCCATGGGCGATCATCCAGATCTGTGGGATGAATTTGAGCCAAACCTGTACAGGTTGAAAGTTGAAATGTCGGATGGGGACGGCGTACAGACAAAATCAGCGAAGTAACATTTGGCATGCGGGAATTCATGACCAATGGAACACAATTTACCATTAACGGCAGACCTGTATTTCTCAGGGGAACCCTTGAATGTGCCATCTTTCCCAAAACAGGATATCCGCCAACGGATACGGCTTCATGGATGCGCATTTTCAGAATTGCCCGGGCTCATGGACTGAATCACATGCGGTTCCATTCATGGTGCCCTCCTGAAGCTGCGTTTGAGGCGGCTGATCATACCGGGTTTTACCTGCATGTTGAATGTTCCTCCTGGGCAAATTCGGGTGCATCAATTGGTGATGGAAAACCGCTTGACAAATTTCTTTATGATGAAAGTGAACGGATGATCAGGGCCTATGGCAATCATCCTTCTTTCTGCATGATGCTTTATGGAAATGAACCGGCAGGTGCAAACCAGGAAAAATGGCTGACTGAATTCGTCACATACTGGAAAAACAAAGACCCCCGCCGGTTATATTCAAGCGGCGCCGGATGGCCACAACTGGCCATAACGGATTTCAACAGCACCCCCAATCCGAGGATCCAGGGATGGGGAGAAGGACTCAAAAGCATTATCAATGCACAGCCCCCGCGAACGGATTTTGACTGGACGGACAGGATTACCGACCACACAAAGCCCACTGTCAGCCATGAAATCGGGCAATGGTGCGTATACCCTGATTTCACGGAAATCAAACAATACACAGGTGTGCTGAAAGCCAGGAATTTTGAAATATTTCAGGAGTCGCTGCAGCAACATCATATGGAACAGTATGCCGACAGCTTTTTACTGGCCTCGGGTAAGCTGCAGGCCCTTTGTTATAAGGCTGATATAGAAGCGGCATTACGAACAAACGGGTTTGGCGGATTTCAACTGCTCGATCTGCATGACTTTCCCGGCCAGGGTACTGCCCTGGTGGGTGTTTTGAACCCGTTCTGGAATGAAAAGGGCTATATCAGTCCGGCTGAATACAGTGAATTCTGTAATTCTACAGTGCCTCTGATCCGATTATCCCACATGATCTTCAATTCCGGTGAGACCTTGAAGGCTACTGCTGAAATAGCCCATTTTGGACCACGCGAACTGACAGGGGTAACACCTTCCTGGAAGATCACGAATGCCAGAGGCCAGGTTATATTCAGCGGAACATTGCCTGAAATGAACATTCCAACCGGTCAGCTATTGAAAATGGGAGAGATCAGTCAGCAGCTGAGTAACATAAAAGATCCTGAAAAGCTAACATTGACCCTTGAGGTGGGTGAATTCCATAATCATTGGGATATATGGGTCTATCCTGCCGAATTACCGGAAATAAACCAGGGCGTGCTGGTCACTCAAAAACTGGACGCCCGCGCCATGGAAATTTTAAGAAATGGTGGAAAAGTACTTCTGACTCCTGTCAAGGGATCGTTGAAGGCTGATAAAGGAGGTGACATTGCAGTCGGGTTTTCAAGCATATTCTGGAATACAGCATGGACGGGGAAACAGGCGCCGCATACCCTGGGCATTCTCTGCAATCCTCAGACATCCTGCCCTGGCTGCTTTTCCAACCGAATTTCACAGCAACTGGCAATGGTGGGATGCAATGAGCCATTCCAATGCAATCGTTCTTTC
This sequence comes from uncultured Bacteroidales bacterium, assembly GCA_963808745.1. Lineage (GTDB taxonomy): Bacteria > Bacteroidota > Bacteroidia > Bacteroidales > UBA10428 > UBA5072. Next base: position 76,075 of record CAWEGX010000003.1, on the reverse strand, counting down.
TGATTTTCCGGCAGAACTTAAACCCATTGTCCGGATCATCGACGACTGGTTCACCAACCGTCCCCTGGCCCTGATCTTCGAGGCAAATACCGGCAAAGGCAAGATCATCGTTTGCGGTGTTGACCTCCTGACCGGTGCCGATAAACGCCCGGAAGCAAGGCAATTGATGCATAGCCTGAAAAGTTATATGACTGGAAAAGATTTTAATCCGACTGCAAATGTCGGAGTGGAAAAGATTCAGGAACTATTTAAATAATGATTCCTGTAATGATTTAAAATTTTTCAGTTTCAGGAAAAGCAAGTTCGCCCTTTAGAACCGTATCTATAACCTGGACTAAATTTTCGGATACATTGTTTTTATTGACAAAACCCATGAATCCAGCTTCTCTCAATTTCTTGATGTAAATTCCATCATAGTACATGGTGATGGCGATCAACTTTAGTTTCATGCCATGTGAACTCAGTCGTTTTGCGGTTTCAATGCCATTCACCCATGGCATTTCAATATCAAGGAGGATAAGGTCCGGATCATAATTATCAATTGCCTCGAGAAGGGCAGGTCCGGATGAGAATACAGCCAAAATTTCATACTGCTCATGTTTTGAAATGTATGCGGTAATTCCTTCCAGAAAGTAATGGATTATCGTCTACAATGATGAGCTGAACCTTTTCTCCCTTTTTCATGTGTAAGTTTCTGATTTTATTTCTGATAAATCTTTACCTTCTGACATTTGAACTGAACCTGTTTATCATATTATTAAAGATTTCCAGCAGGTTTTCGGATTGCTGGCAAATGATGCCTGCATATGAATGTACTTCCTCCTTTGTATTTTCCTCCTGATTGAGGATTTGGGCAAATCCCATGATTGCATTCAAAGCAGTTCTTACTTCATGGTTTACAGCGGTTTCAATTTCACACATAGTTTCCCATTCTGAGAATTATCATTGAGGGAATAAAATTACTGAATCCATTAAACGGTCGAACGGGGCATTAATATATTGTTAATAGGATATTCCTGTATTGCACCTAAGGGAAAACCCTTATATTTCAATTAACCCCTTTTTAATAGCATAAATCACCAGCTGTGCTGAGTTCTTCACGTCGGTCTTTCTGAAAATATTGGATTTATGGACTTCAACCGTTTTTGGACTGATAAATAATTTATTAGCTATTTCATTGTTAGTCATTCCATTACAAACATTAACAAGGATTTCAAATTCCCGTTCGGTTAATTCATTGTATCTGTCTGAATTTTTGCGGTTCAGGCGGATCGCCATTTTTCTCAGAATCTCCTGTGAGAAATAATTACCACCTCCCAACACCTCCTGGATAGCTTGTTCCAATTCATATTTTCCCGACTTCTTGAGAATAATTCCCTTCACCCCGGCTTCGATCATCTGCAGGAAGTAAATCTCTTCACCATACATTGTTACAGCAATGATCTTAAGACCAGGATGGGCTTCCAAAGCCTTCACCACAGTATCGCGACCATTCAGGACAGGCATATTGATGTCCATCAGAACCACATCAGGAACCTGCGAAACAAGATTTTTTAGAAATTCCTGCCCGTTGGAAGCCTCTGTAATGATGAAACCAGGATTAATCTGGGAAAGAACAAGTTTCAGACCATCTCTGAACAGCTCATGGTCATCCACAATAGCAACATAAATATGTCCGGCCATAAACAGGTAATTAAACAGGTATTTTCAAACAGGCTTTCATTCCATGATCCACCTTACTTTCAATATCAATCTTTCCCTTCAGCGCATTCACACGATTTACAATATTGTTCAATCCCGACCCCCCCGCAGGTGATGAATTAACGGCAATAAAATCGAACCCCCTGCCATCATCCGCATAATCAACAATCAGGAAAACTCCTTTCTGTTGAATGACAATCGAGATATTATTGCATGAAGCATGCTTTATAGAATTGTTGATCAACTCAGAAATAGCCCTGTACAAAGTAATACCTGTATTTGCGTTAAGCTCGGTGTCCTCCTTGCAATCGAGTTGAATATTGACCACATTGGTAAGAGCAATCCTGTGAATAAACTGTTTCAATGCAGCATAAAATCCATAATTTTTAAGAACATGGGGACTGATATTGTGAGAGATTTCAGAAACACCCCTGATGGCTTCCTGAATTGTATTTGAAAGTTTCTCTGAAAGCATATTCCTCTTTACCTGATCGTTTGTGTCTTTATATACCTGGAAATAAAGCTTGATGGTAGATAAAACAGGACCCAGTCCGTCGTGAAGATCCTGCGCAATCCTGCTTCTTTCTGATTCCTCTGTATTGATGATCGCCTCCATGATCTTATGCTCAGCCTGCCTGAGTTCATATTCTGTTTTCTTTCTCTGGGTGACATCCCTCACAATGGCCAGAAGAACGGCCTGATCCTTGAATTCAATTGAGTTCAGCGATACCTCCGCATCAAAAAGTGTTCCATCCATTTTTTGATGGATCCATTCAAATCGCTGAGGTTTGTTCTGCAAAACAGCATTGATTTTTTCCCTTGCATGGTCTTTTGAGGTAATACCATCTGCCTGGTAAGGCGGAGATAGTTCATCCGGTGCTTTCCCGACTATTTGTTCCTTTCCGCATCCGAAAATCTCAAGTGTTTTCAGATTACAGTCAATGAAAACACCCTCCTTTATAATAAATATAGCATCATTGGCATTTTCAAATATGCTCCTGAACCTGCTTTCACTGTCCCTTAAAGCGGATGTTCTTATTTCCACCAATTCCTCAAGCCGGTTTTTGTAGTTCTCCACTTCCTCTTTCTGAGATGACAATATGCTGTTTTGTTCCTTTAAAATCCATTCATATTTTGAATTGATATCCTTAAGGGTGTAAACAGTTGACACAATAAACAGGAATAGCAGGATCTGTGATAATTTATAGAAAATATAACGGTCTTTGAAGATCTCAGGGGTTCTTCCGGTTTCAGAAAAAAAAGACAGAAGATTGTCAGAAGTCACTGTCAGTAAGAAACAATAAATTAGCAGAATGACAAGAACCTTTCTTTCATTCCGGTTTGGAAAAAGCAGCAGGGGGATCATGGTAGCTGCAACTCCTGCTGCAGGATAATAAAAATAATATTCCATGCCGATATCCCGGAAAAGTGTAGGCAAGACTATCAGTAGAAGAGGAGGAAGGACAGAGGTAATAATTTTTGCTAAAAAATGACGGTGGAATGCAGTGATTATTAATGAAATCACCCCGGTAACCAACATCAGCAACAACCTTAAAGCACCAATGCCAAATTTGCCATCCTGAATCAAATTGTAAACCAGGATTGTTGTGGTGAAAGCCAGCAGGGAAACAACGATGATAAAGAAATTGATCCTGTTCAGAAAAATAACTGATCGCCTTTCGCCTTCAGAAATATTCCGTGTTCCAATAATTGAAATCCTATTCCACAGGTAGACAAGTTTCCTCATATTTCAATCAAAATGCTCACCGTCCCTAAGTTATGAAAATAAGATCAATCCAAAGAATCGGCAACTTCGATTTATAGGTCAAATCTCATAATTTTTTGCTATTATTGAAATGTAAACCATAATTCAAAAATCCTCATGAGAAGAAAACTGCTTTACGCCCTTGTACTTTGTATGATGGCCATATCTTCAGGTACATTTTCCCAGACAACCTATCAATATCCATTTCAGAATCCGGGTCTTACTGTGGATGAACGTGTTCATGACCTGGTTTCCCGAATGACGCTGGATGAAAAAGTAACACAGTTTTTCAGTCATGCCGACGCTATTCCCCGGTTGGGTGTGCCGGCTTATGATTACTGGAATGAGTGCCTTCATGGTGTTGCCAGGGCAGGTAAGGCAACAGTTTTTCCACAGGCGATTGGTATGGCTGCCACATTTGACGAGGATCTGATTTTCCGTGTTGCCACTGCCATTTCAGATGAGGCCAGGGCCAAGAATCAATATTTCCTGAAGAATAACGTAAGAAGCATTTATACAGGACTTACTTTCTGGACACCCAATATTAACATCTTCCGCGATCCACGCTGGGGAAGAGGCCAGGAAACTTATGGGGAAGATCCTTTTCTCACCGGACGAATTGCAGTCAACTTTATAAAGGGCCTGCAGGGAAATGATCCCAAATACCTGAAAACTGTGGCAACGGCTAAACATTATGCAGTTCACAGCGGTCCTGAATTTTCACGTCATACTGATAATATTTATGTGAATGACCGTGACCTGTATGAAACATACCTGCCTGCTTTCAGGGCATCAGTGGAAGAAGCCAATGTACAATCGGTGATGTGCGCCTATAATCGCTTTCGCGATAAGCCATGCTGCGGTTCAGATCTGCTGCTGGCCACAATCCTCCGCCAGGATTTTGGCTTCAACGGGTATATCGTTTCCGATTGTGGTGCTATTTCTGATTTTTATACAAAGGGTACCCATGAGATGGTGGAAAATTCAACCCGGGCATGGGGTTGGTCAGTTGCCTCGGGAACAGATCTCAATTGTGAGATGAGCCGTGGATTTCTCGTAAAAAATCTTGATTCAGCCATCAATGCAGGTGTTTTAAATGAAAAAGACCTGAATACTTCCCTCGGGAGACTGTTCCAATGCACGATTCAAACTGGGCATGTTTGATCCTGATGATATGGTCCCCTACACAAAAATTCCCTTCTCTGTTGTAGGTTCAAAGGACCATCTGGCCCTGTCAAGGGAAACAGCCGAAAAATCCCTGGTCCTGTTAAAGAACACCGGCATATTGCCGCTTCGCAATGTGAAAAAGATAGCGCTGATTGGACCTAATGCGGACAATTATGCTATTCTTATTGGAAACTATAACGGGATTCCGATCCGACCGATAACCCCGCTTGCCGCCCTGCGCGCAAAAATGGGAGCATCCAATGTGCTGTATTCTGCAGGCTGTCCCATTGTTCCCGGTGTATATACCAATATGGATATTATAGGGTTTAAAAACTTTTTTCATTCTGAAAATGGAAAATTTATAAAAGGATTGCATGCTGAATATTTCGACAATTACCAATTCAAAGGAACTCCTAAAATTGTGAAGGTCGACAGCCTGATCAATTTCTACTGGCTTCGTTCTCCGGTTACCAAACAGGTGGAGGCCGAATTCTCGGTAAGATGGACCGGGGTTTTAAAACCAACTGCCTCTGGAAAGTATATGTTTGGCGGGAATGTTAATCTTAAGATAAATGGTCAGCCTGTCACCAATACAGGCATGGTGCTGGAAAAAGGCAAGACTTACGACATCATCGCTGAATTTGCTACTATCCCTAACTGGAGTACTAATATGATTGAACAATCGGCCAGGCTATTATGGGTTGAGATCACAAAAGACTATCAGAAGGAAGCCCTGGACGCAGCCATGAAAGCTGATGTTGTCATTTTCTGCGGCGGGATATCTGCCGACCTGGAGGGAGAGGAAATGCCGCTGGTTATCGAGGGTTTCTCACACGGAGACCGCACGAATCTGAACCTGCCGAAAGTGCAGGAAGACTTGCTGAAGGAATTGCATAAAACCGGTAAGCCGGTTGTTTATGTCAATTTCAGCGGAAGCGCCATTGCCCTTAACTGGGAAGCTGAAAACCTACCCGCCATTGTTCAGGCATTTTATCCGGGTGAAACTACAGGTGAGGCACTTACCCGCATGCTATTCGGTCAGGTTAATCCATCCGGCCGACTCCCGGTTACTTTTTACAGGTCAGTGAATGACCTTCCCGATTTCAAGGATTACAAAATGGAAGGACGTACCTATCGCTATTTTAAGGGTGATCCATTATGGGGCTTTGGATATGGCCTTAGTTATACGACATTCTCCTATGCAAATCTCCGGGTTCCGGCGACAGTTGCTGCCGGTAACGAAGTAAAAATTTCTGTTGATGTAACTAATTCCGGCAAAGCGGACGGCGAAGAGGTAGTTGAAGTATACATAACGAACAAAGCTGCCACCACGCCTGTTCCAATCGTTGCCCTGTCCGGATTTAAGCGGGTATTTCTTAAAGCCGGTGAAACAAAAAAAGTTGAGGTAGTACTGAAGTCTGATGGATTCGCAGCCATTGATGCTGCCTATAACCGGGTTATAGAGCCTGGAAAGTATATAATTTATGCAGGCGGACAACAACCCGGAAATAAAGTTCCCAAGGGACAGCAGGTTGCAGCAGAGATAGAAATAACCGGTAAACCACTTGTTCTGAAAAACTGAAATAGTTGATGGTTGACGGTTGATAGTTGATAGGAATTTACGATTTACGTATGCCAATGTGCTAATGTGCTAATGTGCTGATGTGCTAATGTGCTGACACAGCTGCATGACTGCATGACGCATTTTCTACTGACAGACAATCCCTACGGGATTTTTTCTTGCTGCACGACTGCAGACTGCAAACTGCATAACTGCAGAACTGCATAATTATGTTTTCTATAATTTGTTGGAAATCGTACAGACAAGGCAATGCCTTGTCTCTACAACATTCTTCCGACTACCGATTACTGATTACCGAATACCGAAATACTATTCTTCCTCCTCGAGCAATAACCTGGTAAGTTCCACCGACGCCGTATCCGCAATTCCCTTTATCATATTCCTGTCGGTAAGGAAACCGGTCTCCCATGTCAGGCCAGGTACATCATTGTCAAGAAACATCCAGTCATCCGTGGCGCCCGCCTTTTCACGCGAACTCTGGTAAGAAATTTCAAATTCCTTGTCCGGAAATTTTGATTGTATTTTTGATATCCAGGTATGGATCAACGCGTTTCCCTTTTCTCTTTTTCTGCGTTTTTCAGCCGAGAAATCTTTTTTCAGCAGTTTATCCGCCGGGATGACATAAAACAGGTCCTTTTCAGCAGAATGAAAGTCAATGAAAAACCTGACCTTACCTGAATGGCGATGCAACAAATCCTCCACCCGATCCTTAACGGCATGGGTTTCAGGTTGCATAAACCGTTTCCAGTCGCGATTCAGATTAATGCCATTTGCATTGCAGCGGCCAAAACCATTGTCAACTCCATCCGGATTGACCAGTGGAAATATGACCAGTTTGAATCTTTTTCGGAAGGCAACTGCCAGGGCTGAATTTCCGGAGATTTTTTCAACAAATGCCTTAAGCGAAAAATATCCTGCGACCTCGGAAGGATGCTGCCGGCCTGTAATAATTACCAATTCAGGATCCCCTGCAGACTCCGTAATGTCCAGCTCCCGGATAGGCCTTCCTTCAACAGACCTGCCGATTATGCTGTCGGTAATAAACGGGTGTTCCTTTAATTTATCCGTCCATTGCTGGTAATCAGAGGAGGTAATTAATTCCTGCGCAGAAATCCACCGCGGGTTCTGGTTTACCTGCATATGCAGGGTAAATATATATTTTGGATTTTTCTTGTTTAGATCTACGGGACTCATATAATCCCATGTTAACCTGTCATTGCTGATCATTGGGCGGAACTGTTCAAGAAGATCCCGCACTTTCGGACTGATCATTCTCAGCAGGTGAAAGTCAACAGTTCTGGAAATCACATTGATCGTGACATTCTGATCTTTTGGTGACCATATTTTAAATGCAAACCAGGGAGTATATGCAGTGAGATTCTCAGGTTCAAATACTGCCGTATAGGTATTATCCTTGTTTGAATAAAAATCAATTAACCGGGCCCCTTCAAATTCATTGGAAACAAACAACTGATCCTTTTCAAAACTGTAGGTTTTCTTTTCCTGTGATATCACCTTCCTTTTATGTTCGGTATTGAGATCGTATTCATCCTGAGGAATTTTAAAACATCCGGATAATAAAAGAGTTGCAAATAAAAGGGCGACAAGTATCCTGATTTTCATAACTGGTGATTTGTATTCAAATATAAGATTTGATTCTTCATTTATCTTACCTTGCCACAGAAAGAAATATTATAAACTAAAATAGAAATTATATAACATTTATGAATGCTGTCGGTTATATTTTTGCTTCATAATAAATGGACATCATGATAAAAATATATCCAGTAACCGGTTTGCATTGTGCCAATTGTGCCCTCAACGTTGAAAAGACGCTGAAAAAGCAGCCGGGCATTGCCAATGCTTCGGTAAATTTCGCGGATTCTACTGCCCGTATTGAATATGATTCGAAAGAAGCTGCCGATGCCCTGTCATTGCAATCCGCAGTGCGGTCTATCGGATATGATCTGATCGTTGAAGAAGACCCGGCTGCTAAAGTGGCTGAAGATGAACAGGCACACTATAAAAGGCTGAAAGCAAAAACAGTCTTTTCAATTATCCTGGCAGTTCCTGTCATAATCATTTCCATGTTCCTCATGAACATGCCCTATGCAAACCTCATCATGCTCGTTCTTACGCTTCCGGTGCTGTTGTGGTCAGGGTTGGGATTTTTTGTCAGCGCATTTAAACATGCCCGTCATGGCAGTGCAAATATGGATACCCTGGTAGCCATGAGCACCGGAATCGCATTCCTGTTCAGCGTGTTTAATACATTCTTTCCTCATTTCTGGCATACGCGGGGACTTCATCCCCATGTTTATTATGAGGCTGCCGCTGCTGTCATTGCCTTTATACTGGTCGGCAAGCTGCTCGAAGAACGTGCCAAAGCAGGTACCTCATCCGCAATTAAAAAGCTCATGGGCATGCAGGCATCAACGGTAGTCCGTGTGGATGAAAAGGGAAAGGAAGAGGAAATCAGTATAAGCCTGTTAAAACATGGGGATACAATCAGGGTTAGGCCCGGGGACAGGATCCCGGTGGATGGTGAAATTATTTCCGGTAATTCTTCAATAGATGAAAGTTCGATGACAGGAGAATCAATTCCGGCAGAAAGGGGCCCGGGGGACAAGGTCTATGCAGGTACAATCAACCTGAACGGAAGCTTTCTCCTCACAGCGCTTCAGGTAGGATCTGAAACAATGCTTTCCAGAATTATAGATACCGTACGCCAGGCCCAGGGAAGCAAGGCCCCGGTGCAAAAAACAGTGGACCACATTGCAGGGATCTTTGTACCGGTAGTGATCGGTATCTCTTTGCTAAGTTTTGCAGTCTGGATGATTTTCGGAGGGGAGAATATCCTTTCTCATGCCTTGCTGGCGATGGTTACTGTCCTTGTCATTGCCTGCCCCTGTGCACTTGGACTGGCTACCCCTACTGCCATTATGGTGGGAATGGGCAAGGGTGCACAGAATGGTATACTTATAAGAGATGCCGAAAGCCTGGAGACCATTCACCGGATCAATGCCATTGTGCTTGACAAAACAGGAACAATTACGGAAGGCAGGCCGGTAGTTAAGGATATTCAATGGTACATTCCGCAGAAGGAGCAACAGGAGGCAGCAATGATACTGAAGGGACTTGAAAAACATTCATCCCATCCACTGGCTGAAGCGGTAACCCTGCATCTAAGTTCAGTTTCATCAGGTTCTGATTCAGGAAGTGAGTTTGAAAATCTTCCCGGACTGGGAGTCAGGGGAACATTCGGTGATAAAACATACCTGGCAGGAAATAAAAAACTCATGGAGGAGCAGGGAGTTGTTTTGCCGGAAGTGAAAGATGGGGAAATAAACAAGGAAAGTCGGTTGGCACAATCCCGGATCTATTTTGCAGTTGGTTCTTCCCTTTTGGCTGTGATTGACCTGGCAGATCAAATTAAGGAAACCGCTGCCGAAGCCATCAGCGAACTACAAAAAATGGGCATTGAAGTGCATATGCTTACGGGTGATAATATTCAAACCGCCCGCGAAGTGGCGGAAGCAACCGGAATTACTTCATTTAAAGCCAATTTGCTGCCCGCCGGTAAATCTGAATTTGTACAAAAACTGCAGAAGGAAAAAAAGATTGTGGCCATGGCAGGAGACGGCATCAATGATTCCCAGGCCCTGGTGCAGGCCGATGTAAGCATTGCCATGGGAAGAGGCTCGGATATCGCCATGGATGTGGCCGGAATGACACTGATCTCATCCGATTTACGGCAAATTGCCAAAGCCATCAGGCTTTCCAGGTTAACGGTAAAAACAATTAACCAGAATCTCTTCTGGGCTTTTATCTATAATTTGATCGGTATACCTATTGCAGCCGGAATACTTTATCCCATCTGGGGATTTATGCTGAATCCCATGATCGCCGCCGCTGCCATGGCCATGAGCTCCGTTTCGGTGGTTTCCAACAGTCTCCGCCTCCGGAGATAAGAAGATTTAAGATTGAAGACTAAGGGACTGGGACTGACGTAGGTATCTTGCTAAAAGACAAACGTCTTGCAGTAAGGATGTAAGCCCTGCATGACGTTGCAAAACTGCAAGTTATTTTCCCCAGGGAAGCTTATCACAATACTGTATTGCGCTATCGCGCAGTCACCTAGTCACCAGTCACCGTCTTTAAAAACAAATAATATGCTTCGGCTTTAAATTGTTTTCCATCGTCCAGAAATGCGCCTTGCCATGCGTAATCCGAAAGATGATCAGCCCGGGATTGTTTACGGTCAATCCGAATGATTTCAGGAAAGGTCTCTCATGAAGCACTTTTTCCTTGAGTGCAAGATCCTGCAGGAATTCAACTTCCCCGCAGATCCGCATCATGGTACCTATAGATCCCTCGTGTTTATAAAAACATACCTCTGTTTTGGGATGTTCCTTTAACTGGAGATACATTGATTTCATATCACCAGTCTGGAAATAAAATCCGGTTTCATCAGCAAACCAAAAGCCCAGTGCCCTAACCCTGGGTTGATCACCTTCCAGGGTTGCCAGAAAACATACCTTGTTTTCATTCGCAAATTCAATGCAGTCGTTAATATCTAATGCCATGAATGGTGAAATTAGGTTTGGTTTATAGATAATGCAAAATAATTAAAATTTCAAAATCTGCCGAATATTTGATCAAAATATGCATTGGTTTGTTTACTTAAGATTGCTTGAAATTCTCACTGTTATTTAAATCCTTAACCTTTAAATGTAATCATATGAAAACACTATTTATCAGATCAGGGTTTGTCTTAATGATGGTGACCCTCTTTGCCTTATCGGCAAATTCTCAAAGCAATGACGAGATTCGGGATAAGATCGCCAAAATAAACAAGCAGATGGCCAAGGCCATGATGGAGGGCAACGCCCAGGCCACCTTGGGTTTCTACGCCAAGGATGCCGTTTCCCTTCCCAACTATGGCGAAATGGTCAAGGGCATCGATGCCATTAAAAAGTCAAACGAAGAAATGGTGTCCTCCGGTATGAAAGTCAATTCCATGGAATTTAATATCGTAATGGTCACCACTTATGGAAATATGGTCTCCGAGATAGGAACCTATAAAATGAATGCCACAATGCCGGGAATGGCAAGCCCCATGGACGATACCGGAAAGTATCTTACCCTCTGGGAAAAACAGCCGGACGGATCATTGAAGATAAAGGTGGAAACCTGGAATACGGATAAAAATCCAATGATGCCAAAGCAGTAATCCTGAATAGAGGCGATCAACCGCCCCTCAGGATGTACGCTGCTTCATGACGGATCATCCCGATCTTCGGATAATAATCAACCGCCTTTGGCGCAGCCAGGAGGATGAGGACGGCTTCAGGAACTGCCTCCCTCACCCTCCTTACCAGTTCTTTTCCAATTCCTTTTTTCTGATAGGCCTCGCTTACCGCAAGGTCGGAAAGATAGGTGCAAAATGCAAAATCGGTAAGGCTTCTGGCTATCCCGACCAGTTTTCCATTATGCCTTGCCGTAAGGATCAAATTGGCATTATTGCACATCCTGATTATCCGTTCGCGATTGTCGACAGGCCTTCTTTCACCTAAAGTTGAATCATTCAGTACCTCTATAAATTCGTCCGGATCAAGAACAGTCTCACGGGCGTATTGAATATCACTTTCCATATTCCTTTTAAAGATTATTATGATGGTATATATTTGAATTATAAACTATATAAAGAAACAATTATATTCAAATTATGCCAACAGAATATAAAAAAATAGCCGTTTTAGGGGGTACAGGGAAGGCAGGAAAATATCTGATTAAAGAACTGATCAGGCAGGGTTACCATATAAAAGCCCTGGCCCGCAATCCAGGGAAATTTAAACAATCCGATCCATCATTGGAAGTTATTCCCGGAAATGCCCGTGAATACCAATCCATTCTAAACCTGTTATCGGAATGCGATGCGGTGATCAGTACGCTGGGTCCTTCAGGGAATGAGCCGGATACATGCAGCATGGCTACAGGTCATATTATAAAGGCCATGCAGGCTCTGAATATCAGCAGATTCATAGAAGTGGCAGGTTTAGCCATTGATACCCCGGAGGATAAAAAAGGAATATTTACACGGATACTGTCGCCATCATGCGGTGGTTTGCTTCCTCTGTTATTAACGACCGCCAGAAAGATTATGAATTGCTGAAAAACAGCAATATCCAATGGACCATTGTCCGTTGTCCCATGATAAAACTTACAGATTTAAACCGGAAGATAAAAACAAGTCTGGAGGATAGCCCTGGCAACCACATCAGTGCAACCGACCTGGCCCGGTTCCTTATTGATCAGCTTAAAAATGAGATGTTTATTTGTAAGGCTCCTTTTATATCCAATTAGAAATAAGTTCTGCGGTTCTGCAGTTCTGCAGTTCTGCGGTTCTTCGGTTCTGCAGTTTTGCAGCTGGAAAAAATCCCGTAGGGATTGTCTGTCGGTAGAAAATGCGTCATGCAGTCTTGCAGTCATGCAGTCTTGCAGCTGCGTCAGCACATTAGCACATTAGCACACTGAATCTTAAATCAGCACATTCCTAGCATACCGCATGCGCTTCGCGCAATCGTAAATCGTAAATCGTAAATCTATCAACTTCCATCAACTATCAACTATAATCAATCCTTCACCAGCCTCACCGAAAGACCCCAGTTCACTGAATTGTTACCCCTCGTATTCCCGGCGTCCAGGTAATCCAAAGCCCTGTACCAGGCAGCCTGGTTTGATGCCGTAGTGGTCGTCCAGAAGTTCGCTGCCTCACCCAGGGCACTAATAACTCCCGTCTTTAGCCCGTATTCCGCCGGGAAGAGCTGTAAATCCCGTTTCATCTGTAGCTCCTGTATTTGGAGTCAGCCAGTGATCAGTGCCGGTTTCCTTGAGCTTTCCGCCTGCCCCGGTTATTCCGCCAAGAAAGGTTTCCAGTATGGTCCATTCAGCATCGGTAGAAACATGCCATCCCTCCGGCGGTAATTTGGAAGATACCACTACATACCAGTTATATAAGGCACCGTATACTTCCTTGCTGGCTGCTTCATCATTATTATACCAGCAGTAACCCGGGGCAACCAAAAATTCCCAGGTTGAATTATCGGTTACCAGCGGGATTGGAGTTCCATCATTAAACCGGGTGGTTTTCAGATTCTCTGCTGTCCAGTATTGAGATCCTATTCCAATGGTTTGATATACGTTTCCGTCGATGTCTGTAACTGTTCCGGTTTCACCGGTATGATCCTCAGGGGTGGTAAATGTTAATTCTTCGCCATAAGCAGTTCCTGCCTTATTAACAGCATAGGCCCTGGCATAATATGCTGTTTGCGGAGTAAGTCCTGTCATCATAAAAGAGAATTCACCTGCACCTGTTCCTCCCGCGGTTTTATTGTCAGTAACATCCGGCGTTGGCGAAGTACTCCAGCATACTCCTCTTTCAGTGGGAGCCGAGCCCTGGTCAGCCGTAATATTGCCGCTGCAGGTTGCTGAAATGGGAGTAACCACATCCACAACTGAGGTAACGATCACCGCCAGTGTTCCTCCGTTATCGTCTTTATGCAGGCGGCTAAAATCAAAATAAACAATAACGTACATGATTTTAGAAGCGAAAAACTGATCTTCATGTTCTACTGGAATAAATACGGTGAATAAAACGAAAATTGGGCCGGCTAATTATGCAAAGCCTGCTCAATATCCCTGATTAAATCATTTGAATCCTCAATTCCAACCGACAATCTCAATAAATTATCCTTGATCCCTTCTTCTTCCCTTTCCTTTTTGGACACAAGCCGGTGAGAAGTGGTAACAGGCGCACAAATGGTGGATTCAATGCCACCCAGGCTCATCGCTGGTTTTATTAGATGAAGCCGCTTCTGGAATGCAGTAATGTCCTGATCCTTTAATTCAAATGAGAGCATACCCCCAAAGCCTGTCATCTGTCTTTTGGCAATTTCATGTCCCTTATGGCTTTTTAATCCCGGGTAGTAAACTGTCTCAATTTCAGGACGTCCAAATAAAAAATCTGCAATGATCCCGGCATTCTGATTTTGTTTTTCTACCCGCACAGTCAAAGTTTTAATGCTTCTTTCCAGCAGGTAACACATCAGTGCATTCAGGCTGCCACCAAAACTCAGGGCCGATTGGGTGATCCTTTTTATATACTCGTTATTTGATAAAACTGCTCCTGCCGTAATATCACTGTGTCCACCCAGGTATTTCGTCGCACTGTGAAGAACAATGTCGATGCCAAATTCCAGGGGATTTTGATTCACCGGCGAGGCAAAAGTATTATCGATTACAGAAATACAATTTTTCTGACGGCATAATTTGCTGACTGCCCCCAGATCAACGATTGATAACAGGGGATTAGAGGGCGATTCTATAAAAACGACCCTTGTATTGGGCCGCAGAGCAGCCTCAAAAGATTTGATTTCATTATTTTTAAGAACGGTATATTCCAGGCCAAACCGATTGAATTCCTCGTTCGCAAAATGCAACGTTCCGCCATACAGACCATTCTGAAAAATACAATGATCACCTTTGTTCATGAGGCTTAGCAAGGTTGTACTTACAGCCGCCATGCCTGATGAAAAAATCAAACCATTTTCGGCTTTTTCGAGCGCTGCCAGTTTCTGAATAATGACCGTCTGGTTGGGTATGTTGAAATACCTGGGATATAGCCGGTCCTCCGTATCAAGATAGCCGTATGATGTTGATGCGAAAATGGGGGTGTTAATTCCCCTGTATTCATCTGCCATCTGGCCTTCATGTACACAAAGGGTGCCTGGCTTAAACGGCGGGTGTAAATGCTGATATGTCATAGATTCCCAATTGTTTTTCAATACCTGCAACTTTATCCACCATGCCTTCAAACCCTTCAGCACCAAATAATTTGTGCTCCTGTTCCTCAAAATCCCCGCCCATGGAATCATATTCATTCCGGCTGACAATTTTTCGCAGATTCGGGAAAAGAACAGTATCTTCTGTTGCTTCATGCGGACGATACATCCTGTTGAAAGTATCCAGCAAATTGATCAGTTTAAGGGTATCCTCCGGATTCTTCAATGAATTTGCATTCGACAGGTTCAGGATCTGATCAGTCAAAATTCTTCCGGCATGATGTTGAACATAAAGTGTTTGTACCAGGTCGACCAGTTTATTCGCATTTACAAAACGGGGAAAAAGATATTTTTCCTCCAGTTTTTCATGGTAATCTTCTACAAATGAGCGAATAATATGGGCAGAATTCGTGAGTGCATCAACCTGGAATTCTTCTTTATTAACAAGTCTTTCCCTGCAGTTATCATAGATCATCATGATGCGGTTCAACAATCCATGTTCCCGCATCAGATCCTCCACAGGTGAAATTTCATCTTCTTCCGCTTCTTTCTTGCAGGAGGAGATCAGGCTTACCCCGGTTATGCCTGCCAGTGCTCCAAATAAAGCACCCTTGCGCAGGAATTCACGCCTTGGGTTAATAATCAGCAGCCCTGAGCTACTGTTTTTCCTTTCTTTGTTACTCATAGCCTGAGGGTTTAGTATGAATAAAAACAATTGGGAATTCTGAAAGTTGTGTACCTGATTATCGTTTTCCCCGGTAAAGGCAATTAACATCCTTGCAATAGTTGCATGTGTAATGATCATAAGTTACATCCTTGCCGATGCCAATGATCCCGCTGACCGATTTGATGGGCTTCATCAGCATTGATTCGGATCAAACTTATACCGCAAAAATGTTCCGGTAACAGTCCGAAAAGCTTTCGACTGTTCCTTCAATCTCCCAACCGCAGTATCCGGGACTGTAACGGTTGGTGATCTTCAATCCCTGTTTATCCATCATGTGATTTCAGGTGTTCCTGGATCATATCCATTGCACGTTCCACGACGATAGATCCCAATGAATCAGCAATATAGGCATGGACAGTATGTCCTTTTTTGTTATATTCAGAAGCAAGCCTTGAGATCTCGGCCCCGGCAGTACAGGCAAATACAGCAATGAAATCCGGATTTGTCCATGTGCCTGGTTACAATACTTTTTGTACCTAACTCAACATCTCCAATGATCGTTTTTTTATTTTCCCGGTCAATGTTTATGTTTTTAAACAAAGCATAACCACCCTCCGGCCTCACCAGTTTTTCCGATTCTTTAATAATTTCCCTGATGATCAATGGGAACGGTTCGGGGGCTTCACCGGGTATAAAACCAATATAATCATCAATAAAGCCAGATTCGAGTGCGAGCTCGCTGAAATTCGAAACTATAGGATTTCAGTATTCCACTGACCTGCTGCATTTGAATATCTGTCATAATGATTCATTTTAATGATTTTCAAACCTGACAATGACAAAAATTGATTACTTAATGCATTGTTCTGAGCGTTTCCATCATGGCGGCCACATTTTCCACTGGAACATTGGCCTGAATATTATGGACTGTATTAAAGACAAAACCACCCTCCGGGAAAAAACAGAACATAATTCCCTTACTTGCTTTTTAACATCATCGGGAGTGCCGAATGCCAGCACCTTTTGCGTATCCACACCACCGCCCCAGAATACAAGCTGCTTTCCATATTTTTCCTTGAGCTTTTCAGGATTCATTCCGGCCGCGCTTATCTGAACAGGGTTGAGTATATCAAACCCCGCCTCAATAAAACCGTCCAACAAGGATTCCACAGCTCCGCATGAATGCTTGAATACCTTCCATTCCGTATTGGCATGAATCCAATCCGTCATTTTCCGGTAATACGGAACATAAAATTCCCTGAAGCCCTCCAGATCACAGAATGTTGACTGTTGTGTACCAAAATCATTTCCACACAGGTAAACCACGTCAACCACATTGCCCGCTATACTGAATAATTTCTTTAAATTCTCAACTGCGATATCTGTCTGTCGCTCAAAAACTTCCTTGATAAAATCAGGGCGGACCAGTGTGCTCATATACCATTCCTGAATATCGCGGATACCCCGGGGATGTTTCATGAAAGGCGCAGGAACAAGCGCAATGTCTCCAAGTGCGGTACCTCCGAAATTGGCCACTATGCCACGATCACTTTTTTTCGCCATTTCAATCTGCCGGGTCCAGTAATCAATATCAACGGCTGAGAGGGGTGTAAATTCTTCGAGGTTGTCATCCACGTTCAATTTGGCTTCATCAAAGGGCTCCTGCCTGATGAGGGTATCAAAAAAATAACCGGTTGATGGCATCCGGGCAGAGGGGGGTACCGTCATATCTCCTTCAGGAAATAACAAAAGATCGCCACCGGCCAGTGTTTTTGTGTTGAAATTTCCCGGAACCAATACTTCCTGGCCCCACCACATCCTGAATTCCTTCCAGTTGTTGCTTTCAAAACCGATAATGTTCGTCCGGGGATTTAATCCGATGACATCCACTCCCAGGATATCCATCAGTTCAGGATCAATTTCCCCCAACATCTGGTAGGGTTCAGTGACCTTAACGGGAATTTTTTTCAACCCATAATACTCTCTTAACTTCTGAATGATGAGTACGTGTATGCCGGTTACCGGAGTTGCCCCAAAATCGATGGCTATCCGATCGGGAGCCTTGTGTGCAAGTGTTGTCTTTAGTCTTTCTTTGGAAGTCATGTTCATAAATGCGGCGCATTTTTGCGCAATCTAAATTAGTAAAATTTATTTACGATTTACGATTTACGATTTACGATTCAAAATCTATGGTAAATCAAATTGTAACATTGCAAATCAATCGTAAATCGTAAATCCAAAATCGTAAATATCTTTCTATATTTATGGTCCATTCAATCAAAATTGCCATGTCAAAATCCAACAGCATTTTCCGTCTTCAGAATAATCCTGCCCGTCTTTCTGATCACTTTATTTTCCTGTACTCAGAAGGAAATCATTGAGATGACCAGTACCTCTCCTTCCGGGAACTGGCAGAAAAATTCCATCCGGGTGACTGTAACGCGACCGACTCCGGAAAATCCGGATATTCTGATCGGCAGTCAAAAAGTGGAACAGGTTATAACCGGTTTCGGAGGATGCTTTAATGAACTTGGCTGGGAAGCGCTTGCAGGCATTACCAAAGACGGAACAGGATAATCATCCTGTCTGCTCTTTTTGATACAGTCAGTGGCTGCCGGTTCACCTTGTGCAGAATGCCAATTGGTGCCAACGACTATGCAATGGATTGGTACAGTTATGATGAGACACCCGGGTGACTATGATATGAAAAACTTTTCCATCAGCCGGGATGAAAATCGGCTGATCCCATACATTAAAATGGCCCGGGCAATCAATCCGCATTTGCAGATCTGGGCATCTCCCTGGTGCCCGCCCTCATGGATGAAGACAAACAATCATTATGCCTGTTCTGCAAGCAAAGATTTCAATGACTTGCCCGAAAACAGGCAGGGGGCTGAAATGAAAACCCAATTCCGGATGGAAGACAAGGTATTAAAGGCATATGCGCTTTATTTTCAAAAATTTATAGAAGCTTACGCTGCCCTGGGTATTCCCATTTATGCCGTTCATCCGCAAAATGAGCTTAATTCATGCCAGGTATTCCCCTCATGCATCTGGAGGCCGGAAGATATAGCCCGGTTTATTGGCGGATACCTCGGTCCCCAATTTGAAAGCGCCGGACTAAACACGTCTATTTTCATGGGAACAGTTGAACGTCCACAAATTGAAAGGGTGGATACAATCCTTCAGAATGCTGCCGCGAAAAAATACATCAGGGGAGTGGGTTTTCAATGGGCTGGCAAGGATGCCATTCCGCTGGTCCATAAGAAATACCCTGAACTTCTGCTTATGCAAACGGAAACGGAATGCGGCGATGGTTCAAACGACTGGAAAGCCGCCCGCCATACCTGGGAACTTATGCGGCATTATTTCAGTAATGGTGCAAATGCCTATATGTACTGGAATATGGTACTCGACGAAACGGGAAAAAGCCAATGGGGATGGAAACAAAATTCAATGATCAGCATTAACCGTAAAACCGGACAGGTAGTTTACAATCCTGAGTTTTACCTGATGAAACATCTTGCTGCCTATGTAAGCCCGGGTGCTTATTATCTTCCCGTTGACAATCCCAACTGTTTGGCATTCAGAGATAAAGAACAAACCATATTATTGCTGTTCAATCCTCTTGAAAAGGAAAATGTGATAAAAATCCGCATTCATTCAATGGATTATGCCATTCCGCTACCTGCCGGTTCCTTTAATACGCTGATATTGTAGCTAACATTTCCGGAAGAGTGGGATCATTAAAATCATCTATATTGTAAAAGGTGCCGGCCTGCGAAAGTTCCTCTGCAGTGTGACTGGTAGTTACGCCTATAACACGGATACCGGCCTGGATGGCAGAACGAACACCCGATAATGAATCTTCAAATACCAGGCAGTATTCGCTGTCGGTTTTAAGGTTCTCCAGGGTTTTCAGATATACTTCCGGATCGGGCTTCCCATTGGTTACGTGGGTTTTGTCAACAATCACATCAAAATATTCAGTGATGCCCAGGCGTTCAAGGATGAGGCTGATGTTTTCAGGGGGTGCTGATGTAGCCAGTGCTATTTTAAATCCGATCTCTTTTGTAAAGTCCAGGAAATTATTCAATCCACTGACAGGAAAAATCTGTTCACTGCCGGAAATGATACTCCGGTAAGATGTATCGATTTCTTCTGTATAACCGGATAATTGTTCTTCTGTAAGGTCCGGTGGCTGGAACAAATTTCGAATTGCCTGATCGCCCGGAGTTCCAAAAATAACATTCTTAAACATGTGCTCATTAACTTCCACGCCGTGCCTTTCAAGAAACTCCTGCCAGGCCATCCGGTGAAAGGGATTACTGTCGATGATCACACCGTCCATGTCGAGGATTACTGCACAATTCATTTTTTTAGTGTTTTTTATTGCGGTCTTTTAACTGTTCGATTAATTCCAGGCGCTTAACAATTGACCCTGGCGTGAGAATGGTTCCCGGTGAAAGCACCGCATTGGCCCCGATCCTTGAATTGTCGCCAACCAGTGCACCGAATTTATCCAGCCCGGTATCCTGTATTTCATTATTTATGGTAATAAAGATCCGTTTATTCTCCCTTTCGTTGTAATGATTGGCAATAACCGAGCCCGCTTCAAAATTCACCCGGTTGCCGATCAGGCTGTCTCCAATAAAGTTGAAATGTGCGATGGCAGTTCCCTGTGCAATGACACTGGATTTTATCTCGCATCCCGGTCCTATACTAACCTGATTATCTAAAAATACACCACCCCGCAGATAAGCGCCTGTTGCCAGGAAGCAGTCAGCTCCTATGATAACCGTACCCTTCATGATCACTCCCGGTTCAATCCGGGCTGAGTGGTGAATCGCCTGGTTATTGCTGACCCTGTAATCCTTGTTAAGGTATGGCAAATATTTCGTGAGGATTTCCTCCAGGCTGGCAGTAATCTGCCAGGGCTGAAGATCATGCAATATCTCCCGGGGTATGGGAAACGGTTGAATAAAAAGGCTCAGATCGATCATTTCTCATAAAATTCGATGGGCAATCCATCCGGATCGGCAATAAAAGTAAATTGTTTACCGGTGAGCGTATCAATCCTTACCGGATCGAACAGTATGCCCTGATCTTTCAGATACAGGCAAACCTCATCAATCCTGTCCACTTCAAATGCCAGGTGCCGTAATCCGGCAGCCTCGGGATATGAGGGACGCGCCGGGCTACCCGGAAATGAAAACAATTCAATCACAAATTGTCCGTTCAATGCCAGGTCAAGTTTGTAGGAATTCCTTTCTGCACGGAATGTTTCCCGGATAATTGTAAGTCCCAGGACCCGCGTATAAAACTCCTTCGATCTTTCATAATCGAGGCAAATTGCGGCAATATGATGGACCTGATTGAGCTTTAGCATGAACCAATTTTTGAAGGGGTTGAAAATTATTGTATAAAGGTAATGAAAAGGGCATTTGCTGAGAAAGCCAAATTGAGAATTTACGATTTACGATTTACGATTTACGATTGCGCAGAGCGCATAGCCACAGAGGAAGACCTGTTTGTATTGAAGATTACCTTCCTGCAAACAGGTCTTTCATATCACCTATTCACTATTCACTATTCAAACTATTTAGCTATTCACTATTCATAGCTCATTGTTCATTGTTCATTATCGCTCGTGAGACCGCTATCGCTCAGTATGTCAAGGCAATACGCTTCGCTCGTGAGACAACGCTATTTCCAGAATTCAGTTACTCGCTGTCGCTCGTTAAACCGCTATCGCTCAGTTCCACCAACCTGATGAATTCCGCCCGGTAACCGTCCTTGTCATCTCCCTTTTGAACCGCGGGCGAGGCTGAGGACCTGGTCATAATTGATGGTTCCTTTGTATTCCGAATTGCGGAGAAGCATTCCGAAACCTGCCACGGCAGCAGAAAATCTGAAATTATCGGAGGTTTCGGAAACAGGCTGTACCAATTGCGGTATCACCTCTGTCATCAGGATGCTTTTATCTCCATCCGGTTTTTTATACCTGAATTTTATCGTTGCCAGTTCACCGGATTGAGGAACTTCCGGAATAACGTTCGTTGGCTGATATTTCAGCTTTCTCACATAATCTGTATGCCTGTTGGTCGTGACAAGTTCGTATAATGCAGTCACCGTGTGCCCGGCACCCATTTCACCGGCATCCTTTTTATCGTTTTCAAAATCCTCTTCATTCAATAACCGGTTTTCATAGCCAACCAACCGGTATTCCTTTACAAAAGCGGGATTGAATTCGATCTGAATCTTCACATCCTTGGCAATTGTATATAAGGTGCTGCTGAACTCATTGATGAATACTTTCTTTGCCTCCATCAGGTTGTCAATGTAGGAATAGTTGCCGTTGCCCTTGTCGGCGATGATCTCCATCTTGTCATCCTTATAATTGCCCATTCCGAAGCCGCAAACCGATATAAAGATTCCACGGTCCCTGTATTTTTCAATCATTCTTTCCATCTCGGCATTGCTGGATGGACCGACATTAAAATCGCCGTCGGTGGCCAGGATGATCCGGTTATTACCATCTTCCATGAAGTTCTCCTCAGCTACCTCGTAGGCAAGTTTCAATCCTGCCGATCCGGCTGTCGATCCGCCTGCCTGAAGACGTTCAAGGGCAGATATGATTTTATCTTTTTGATTGCCCGGCGTTGAAGGCAAAACCAAGTCCGCTGCTGCCGGCATACACCACTATCGCTACCCGGTCCTTCGCACGCAGCTGGCCAACCAGCATTTTCATGGCCTTCACAAGAAGGGGCAGTTTATTTGGCTGATCCATTGATCCGGAAACATCCAGCAGGAATACAAGGTTGGAGGGAGGAATTTCATTGTTCGCCATTTTTTCGCCCTGAAGACCTATATGTAATAGCAGATTCTCTTTATTCCACGGACAAACTCCCAGTTCATGGACAATGGCAAAGGGATTGCCATCGTGGGGCTGCGGATAATCATAATCGAAATAATTGATCATTTCCTCAATGCGAACGGCATCAGGTACCGGCTTCTGCCCCTCGGTGATAAACCTCCTGACATTGCTGTAAGATGCTGCATCCACATCAATTGAAAAAGTGGAAAGCGGCTCGTTCAACGGATTTTTATAACCGTTTTCATGGATGGCTGAATATCCTTCGGTATTATAATCAGGTGCGGGCTGGTAATAAGAGGCCGGGGCATTGTATTGCAGTTCACATCGGGCACGCCCTGATTTATGGGTGATACTTACCCCTGAAGCCTTGCCCTGCAAACAATCGGCTATTTCGACCGATTTGAGTTCCGGAGCCTGGCTCGCAATAATGACCTCGTTTTTTTCAGGCTCCGTTATTTCCTTCAGGGCAACTTCCTTGTACATGACAACAACTACCTTTTCAGAACTGGTGACCTTTACCTCCTGCCGTGTATATCCTTTTAGCGTAAAAACCAGCGTGATATTCGCTTCCGGTACCTGTATGGCAAAGGTGCCTTTGGCATCCGAATTAACACCGGTAGAAGTTCCTTTCAATATAATGGTAACTCCCTTTAATGGATTTCCACTTTTATCCCTGACTATTCCAGTGACGGTTCTGGCATATGATCCGAAAATCATCACCATGGCAAGACCAATGATTAAACATACCTTTTTCATAATCGTAATTTTTTAGTGAAATACTTTTTATGATAAGGTGCTGTTCAGGGATAAATTCCATAAAATAATCTCAAAAAAAGTTGAAATGATATAATCAGGGTGTCCATTTTCGCACAACAGTGTACACATCGAAACGAATCGCAGGTGTGAAATAAATTCACTCAATTTTCTATAAATATTTGTATATTAATTATTTATAAACTTTGGCACGATAAATGTTAATATAGTGGCTATAAGACAAGAAAAACCAAAACAAAAAAATAACCAGCCATGAAAACTTCAAAAAACTTAAACCAGATCGCAAAAGTAACTTTTGCTTCCGTGACCTTCCTCTTCGCTTCCCTGATGCCGATGCAGGCAGCTTCCGGTAAAAACACCGCTTCAGGAATGAACGAAATTCAAGCCGCTTCAAACGAGCTTGCCATGTTCAACAACGAAATTGAAAAAGCAGTTGCATTTAATGCTCCTGCTTTGTCCGAGAAATCCGAAGCTTTTGAAGTATTCGTTGCCGAATCCATGCTTGAGGATATGTTCAGCTCAGTTGACCAGGATGCAGCCTATGTTTCACCTTCCGTAAATGAAGACTTTGAAGTAGCCACTGCAGTTGAAAGCCTCGACAGCCTGAATGAACAAATTGAACAATCAGTTAAATATACCGCTGCTTCCATAGCAGAATAAGGGAAACAGTTCAATCCATATATACGCAGTGCCAAACCGGTGAATTTCTTCACCGGTTTTTTTGTGTTGGCATTGCCCACTACGCCCTGGTGACAGTCCCGATCGGACCGCTAAGAGAGGTTGAGATGAGTTTGGAATTATCTCCGGAATTTTACCTAATTTTAAACGTCTTCCGGACTGGAACGGAATTTGTCAGACTCTTTCTGGTCCCACAGACTCTATCAGGTCTAAACATAAATGATTGAAATCCGGTTCCCTAAATATAATTGAAAACCATTCTGATGAAGAACTGGTCCGGCTATTCAGGGAAAAGCAGGACCTGGAGGTATTGGGTGTCCTGTATAAACGCTATATGTACCTTGTATATGGGGTTTGCATGAAATATTTTAAAAACCGGGAGGATAGCCAGGATGCAGTTATGCAGATTTTTGAGGTACTTGGTTAAGGATATTCCACGGTTTGAAATACAGAATTTTAAGGGCTGGCTTTATACTGTAAGCCGTAACCATTGCCTGATGCAATTAAGAAAAACCTCAAAGGAAAACAACCGCCATCCTGAAATTTCAGCGGCGGTTTTTATGGAATCAACCACCGTGATGCACCCTATTGAGGAAGAACCGGATGAAGATATGCAGGAACGATTGAAGTTGTGCCTGGAACAATTGAAGGAGGAACAACGCCGGTGCGTGGAAATGTTTTATTACCAGCAGCAGTGTTACAAAGAAATAGCAACAGGACTGAATATCGGGGAAGAAAAGGTGAAAAGCTATATTCAGAATGGTAAACGGAATTTAAAGATCTGCCTTGAATCAAAAGCCGAATTGAAAAATGCCGACTGAAAAAACATATGATCGCATTCTGGCCTACCTGAAAGGACTGCTTTCAGACAGGCAACGTCATGACCTTGAAAAGGAAATGATGCGCGATGTTTTTGAAGAGGAAGCCTTTGAAGGTTTGAGCCGGTTATCCGCTGCGGAACTACAGGCAGATATGGATAAACTCGGGAATAGCCTGCAAAGCAGGATTACACAACATAAAAAGCGAAATTTCAGGATATATTTTCGCCTTGCTGCTGGTATCCTGCTGCTGGCTGGATTAACAGGACTTCTTTATGTGGTGTTGAGAACACCGTCGGCAAATCTGATATCAAACGAGAATGTAAAGAAAAAAGAAGCACCAGAATCTGCAGCACCGTCAGCACCTTTAATGGAAATCCAATCTGTACCTGTTGAATCCATTCAAAAAGAAATGCCTGCGGAATTGAAAAGCAAAAAGCAGGTAGCAGAGCCTACAGCTGTTCCTGAAAAAGAAAAAGAATTTGCAGACTTCAAAATGGATACCATCATCGTTAACGATAATTTGTTTGCGCAGGAAGAAGTAGTGGTTGTCAGTTATGCAGAAAAGAAGGCGAAAAGCATTGACAGACCATTAACCAATGAGCCTGCCCCGGATGCTTCGGTAAAAGTAGAACAAGCCTTGCAGGGAAAAGCTGCCGGCGTTCAGGTTAGTCAAAAATCCGAATATGAGTCTAGTCGAATCAAATGAGGAGATTCCCATTTCCTGTACTGTCTAAACCCATCCCTCCGGGCGGATCATTGAAAGCCTTTAAAAAATGGGTAACGACCGGCTTGATTACCCGGCTTTTAAAGATTTCCGGGAAAACAGAATAACCGTTGAATTGACTGTTCATGAAGATGGCACAATCAGTGATATTCGTATAAATGAGGGTGTCCTGAAATAATAGCAGACAATCTGAAAAAGATCATTTCACAAAGTCGCCCTGGAAGCCTGCATTCAGGGATGATACTCCCATTGAAACCCAGGTGGCCATCAGGTTTGTCTTCGAGGTTGAATGAATGACCCGAAGATTTAAATTATATGTTGCTGAACCACAAATAATCCGAATACGCCAGATCACATGTATACTCTCAAAACTCTTTTAAATCAATATGTGAGGTTCATCATCACTGCTTTTGGCATTTCATTATGTTTAATATTGATGCTTTTTCTTTTGGCCATTTATCACGGCGTATCGGATTCTTCAGTCAGATATGTGCGTGAAAGTGACGCCGATATTTGGGTTTTACAGCGACATGCAGCCAACCTGCTTCGGGGCACGTCTCTTTTATCATATCGGCAGGGAGATCTGATTAAAACGGTGAAAGGTGTAAAATCCATTGCTCCAATACTTTTTTTTACCGCAACAGTGAATGTACCTGACAATACCGCCTCTGTACATCTGGCAGGCTATGATCCTAAAACAGGAAAAGGAGGCCCTCCTGTAATCATTAAGGGGAAACCCCTGGCAGAGGATAACCAAATCGTTCTGGATTATTCCTTTGCTGCCAAATACAAAATAAAGATCGGAGATAAACTACCCATAAGAGATGACACTCTCGTCGTAACAGGATTAAGTGATGGTACAAATCTGTTCGTAATCCAGTTCGCTTTTATTACCTTAAAGAAAGCCCAGGAACTTCTGGGATTTCCCGGGATTTTATCCTGCTACCAGATCAAGATCGATCCGGGAGCCAATCCGGTTTTGGTGGCAAATGATATTCGCTCTGTTTCCAGCGATCTTGCTGTCTTTGACAGGGTGACGTTTTTGAACAACAATATTCATGAAGCAGAAACAGGCGTTTTACCCTTGCTTTATGTGATTGCCGTTATTGGCGCTATTGTGTTGACTGCAATTCTCAGCCTTATACTGTCAGTGTATGTGCTCGAACAACAAAAAGACTATGCGATCATGAAGGCGATTGGAGCTCCTGCCGGATTCATTCCCGGGATCATAATAAAGCAATCAATTATTTTGGCAGGCAGCGGATTGATCATTGCACTGTTGATATTTGCACCCATGTTAAAAGCAGTGGAAACATTCTCACCTACTATTTCAGCTGAATCATCATTTAATCAGATACTTATCGTTGCTTCCGGATTATTTATTATCAGCCTGTTGAGTTCTGTTTTGCCCTTGTTCAGACAACGGAATATTTATCCACTTGATGTATTTAAATGACCATGAATAATAAACATTGCAATGCTGAACTGGTTGAGGTAACTAAGTTGTATACCCGCTCAGGAACGGTAACAACAGCCTTGAACAACGTTTCTTTCAAAGTATGCTCCGGTGAACTTGTTTTGCTTTTGGGACCCAGCGGCAGTGGTAAAACCACTCTGCTGACATTGTTAGCCGGATTTCAGAAACCAAGTAAAGGAGAAGCCTATATATTCGGTAAACGGGTACAGGATTATCCTGCATCTTCTCTGCAAAAACTAAGAGCCAGACATATGGGATTTATTTTTCAGACCTTCTGCCTTCTCGATTCTCTGACCGTTCTGGATAATGTTATGCTTGTTATGCAATTTGCTGGTGCTCATAGAATTTCTGCCCGGAAACATGCGCTTGAATGTCTGGACAGGTTTGGGGTGGGTCACCTGTTTCATGCCTTCCCCAATACACTCAGCCAGGGAGAGAAGCAGCGTGTTGCAGTGGCCCGTGCAATTGCCAACGGTGCACAGCTAATTATTGCAGATGAACCTACCGGCAGTCTGGTTACTCAACAGGGAATGATAATCGTTGAATTTCTTCGTAATTTAGTTGAAAAAGAACAGCTTAGCGTTGTAATTGCCAGTCACGATGAAAGGATATCAAGATATGCAGACCATGTACATCATCTCTGTGATGGAATAATGAGCTGACAGTTTCACAAACAAGGCAAATCAATATATGGAAGATGGTTATGTATTGCAATGCTTTCAAGCATATCCGGATTGGTTGAAATAAGTACTATACTGGAAACCAAACGCTGGTAGAAAAAGCCTTTCGAGGCGCTGAGCAATGGGTCATCAGCCGAGCTTCCCCAGATCATATTCTGAAACCCTCGCTTACGGTAAACATTATATATTACCTTTAGCAATGCCTTCATGATCTTCGGTTCCCTCTCACGGACAGCATAATCGGTAATTATGAAATCTTTAAAACTATTACCGCGGGATGGCAGAGGAGGCAGGTTAAAAAACAAAGCCAATGTTTTATAGGCAATCCTGGCCGTGAGAAACCCGCTGCCATAACGTAACACCCTCGTCTGCTTAAATGAGGAACAATCCCAGGCGGCACATACTCCGCAAAGTACACCCGCTTTATCGATGGGCAAGATAATAATCACCCAGCGTCAATCCCGGACAGTGTGTCCAGGTAACTCAGAAAAGTGCCCACGCTGTATATATTGCCGAACAAGCGCCCTCTATGTTCATTGTTCAGGAGAGCAACAATGGCAGGAATATCCTGAATTGTAGCAGTACGAATGGTATAATCACGGTCTTGCCTTACAGGCCAGGTTAATAACATATTCCTTACATCTAGCCTGTTAATAAGGCGGGAATAGGGAATGATAAGGAAACGATGGATTTCTATGACCGATGTAGCTGTGAGGGTCTCTGTTTCCTGACATAACTACTGCATACCCAACGACTGACCTGTTGTGGGTATCTCTGAAAAGCTGCTCTGTGGTTCTATACCCAAATCCCTTACCCCTGGCATCGGGTAAAACATAAAAATCCTTCAAATGAAATACGGTTTCCGGCATCCCGTTTACCATGGCCTGGTGATAACCAATCATACCAAATCCCTTCAACTGTTCGAGCCGGAAAAATCCATAATAAAAGTACGGTTGATATTTGGTTTCAGCCAGCCTGAAAAAATCAGGTTGCCTGTCGAAGTATATCGTAAGGTTTTTAGTAGTGATTGGCGCTGACCGGAGTATTTCAAGCATCTCATTATTATAATTCCTGTCGATAGGTCTGATATTATATAGGCTCATACTATGTCCGTATTATAGGTACAATGGAATAGAACGGATAACGATCATGCAATACCAGATCTTCACCCAGGCAGTAGTCGGCAGTTAGCCCGGTAAGTGAAGCCGGTATTTCATGGCGCATATGAATATATCGCATAACTATCCTGGCCCCCGGAGATGTCTTATCCCTGATCAAACGAAATAATTCAGCCATTGATTCCTTTGACATCCAATCCCCGACATTTGATAGATGTATCTTATTAAACATACCGTCCGGTGAGTTTTGCAGAACCGTATCAAAAGGGGAAAATTTAAATTCTATCTGATGGCTGTTTTTAGCAAAACATTCATGATTGGAAGGTTGTAGAAATTCCGGCAAGGCCTCGGGAAAGATCACCCGGTTAAAAAAAGTATACTGCAGGTAATAATTTTTACGTGCTAGCGTACTACAGCAAAAATTCCGAAAGCGTTGAAAAAAGAATTCAGCAATATTGCGGGTACCGCTATGGGTAAGACCTGCCGGATCAATTCCACGATTTTTATAGATTTTTCGATGAAAAGCAATGCTAAAAATGCTTCTTAACAAGGGACGAGCTATCCACTGATCAAAAATAATCTGCTGCCCTTCTACTGATTCACAGTCAAATAATCTATATAATATTTTTCCTGCCAATGAGTAACCGGGCCAGGATTGAAATTTTCCGGATATAACTGTTCAAACCGGGCTGAATTAATCACGCCATGCTGAATGATACCTGATTGCTGTTCCCAGAAATGTCCGTCCTCGTCACACAGGAAAGGCCGGATATCATGTGTATAAATCCCCTGGCGCTCAGCATACGTGGAATTCATATATCCAAGAAAACAAGCAGCTTTCAGAGAATCCAACACGGTCGCCGCTACCTGTTTGATCCGGCAGAGTCTTAACTGGTTAATGGAATTATCCACAGCTACAATTCTCAAGTCCTGAAGGGCCGCCATATTTAGCGGAATTTCTCCTGCACTGGCAATACAAAGGAATGAATCGTTCCGGATAATTTTAAGGGCCCTGTATTCACTGAGAACATCTTCCTGTGATATTCCATAATTATAGGGTATTTCCATCGTTCATGATTTGGCAGTTTTATAACTTTTCATGCTTTCAACATATTTAAAAAAACCCTGTTTAGCGGCAAGTCTTGTAATAGTTTTTACAGCTGCCGGTGTGATCCGGCCTTTCAATGGTTCATTACACCGCTCAAGTGCAAGAAGAATGGCTTCACCTGCACAACAGAACACAGTACCCGGTGGTGAATAGGAACTGATCACTACCTCCTTGTCCTCTGGTAAGCTCACGTAGGCACTAAATGGCAAAATGGTAACATTTGTGAGTAATTTTACAGCGTCTGCTAACGCTGATGGAACCGACAGGTCAGATATAAGTACAGGTTTGTCAGAAGCTATATGATGGGGAAAAACAATCGGATCATTGGTATTGGTGCAAATGACTATAACATCGGCAATTTTCATTTCGGATAAATTGGCTGAAATTCTAACCCTTACCCCTGAATTCTTCTTACTGATCAGCTCATTAATTATTTGCATTTCCCTTTTTTCAGAACGGGAGATCAATATCATATCGGCACAAATATCAGCCTGTTCATAAATCATTTGTGCTATTATCCTCCCAATATTGCCTGTAGACCCGATAATTGCAATTGTATTGGGCTTATTAAATTCAGGTTTTTGCCTGATTATCTTCCCTAAATGAATCAAGCCGGAAGCAGCCGTGAGGGTATTCCCTGTAATAATGCGCGATCCAGGAGGTTCTGCCAATGAAAGTCCATTGTTGGTAAGAATTGAAGTATATCCTCCCAGGCTGATTACTTTTGCTCCGTTTGCAGCTGCGATATCAACAGCTTCCTGAATTTTTGATACTACAAACCGTCTTTTGCCGGATTTATGAAGGTATTCAAGCTCTGCAGAATCCACAGGTAAAGCATAAAACGAGAAATGTACCTTTTTATGGAATAAATGCGCCGCCATGATCTGAACAGGTTTTAATTCCATAAGAATCTGAATCTTATTGAAAAAAATGCGAAGGCCTGTATCAGTAGCTCTTTCAAGGTCTCGTTCCAGCATCCTCAGTTCCTGAAGCGGAAATACGAAATGAGCAATAAAGGCAACTTTTACGGCCTTCTCAGTTGCTGGTTCGAGATCAGGACTATAATGATTCAAAAAAGAAGGGGATTCCTGCCTCTCAATGAAAGGATCATCCTCCATCAGAAATGAAAATAAATCGTAAGTCCGTCCTTCGGTAATGATCTGGCAGAGTTCCTCCAGTGCATCACAAAACATGTCCGTTTCTGACCTGTTAAAGAAAGCCGAGGGCTCTACTCTTAGTGTATGGGGAGCCGAAAGCGTGGGCAATATCCTGATGCGATGCCGGTTTAAAAACCAGGAAGAGAAAAGATATCCTGCCTTTTCAGTTTGGAAAAGAAGACGTAATAATATACTGTTTTTGGCACAGGATGAATTAAACTGGATTGCCTGTATCAGTCCCTTTCCCTGAATATTTTCAATAATAAAAGGATACCGAATCTGAATTGCCGATAACTTCCTTTGCAGATAAATTCCGGCTTTTAATGCACGCCTTTCTAACTTTTCTTCGTCTATCAGCTCCAGGGTTGTTAAAGCCACATGAGCTGCCAGTTCGCCGTTCCCAAATGTAGAAACATAATATTCACTAAAATTGTATTGGTAGCGGGTGCTGTCAATCATAACCGCCGAGATTTTCTCCATACCACCCCCTAACGCTTTCCCAAATAAATAATACTGCGCGGATTCAAATTCCGGAATTTTGCCCGAGCGTCCAAGGCCACATTGAATTTCATCTGAAATTAAGGGAAATTCCTGTGACGCCAATTGCTTCAGCAAATCCCTGTTCACTAAATGAACCCCGCCTTCGCCTGTTACTGGTTCAGCTATTGCTGCGATAATAGTGCCAACCTGCAATGGAACCTGTTCTAAAACTCCATTATTCCTTATTATTCTGTAAATTGTTATTACCGATTCCTTAATAAGTAAATTTAGTTTGTCCCTCCAGTTTTCATTTGTATCGTCAATAAACAAAGGTTCAATATGTGATAACTGACGGAAAAGACTTCTTTTTTTTTCATTGCCCAGTAAACTGCGGGCCCCCGTGGAATGACCATGAAATGCCCGGGATAAACCAATAACACTGATGACGGCATTTTCGATGATTTCCATATTATTTTTCCAGATAGCTGAAGCATCCAGTTCTATTTCATTTGAATATAGCTGTATCTGCTGGTCACGTAATTTCTCTAACCGTTTTTTCCATTCAAAACAGGCATGATGAAGTGATATTTCAACAGCTTCGGTTCCCGAATTGGCAAATATAACCTGGAAGCTACGACCCGTGGCTGACCCTATTATCAGGTTAAGTTTTTCAGCCAGCAATCCTGTGTTTTCCTGAATACTTACCTGATTGCAGATCGCGGGTTTTCCTGCAGCAACAAATTCAGTTATGGCGGTGCAAATGCGAGGATGATTATGGCCTGTTAGGTTCGTACCAAATCCTCCAACAAGGTCAAGTACCTCAATTTCTTTTCCATGGCGATATGAAAACAGAGAATCTTTTTGGCCCCGGTAATAATTTAAATTTATCCTGAGGGCAGACATCATGGATCCAATCTGAGGACTTACAAACCGTGTATATTTATCGGTTATTTTGTATAACCTATCAGTTATCTCTATTCCGGATGCATCCTTTCGCGAATCGGTCAGCCGGGTAATCAAATCATGCCAGGTTGCGCCAATTTCCTTACCTGAAATGCTTCCTTTGTTGGTTAACGGAAGGCATTGGTTGAGAATGGCAATCCTGCATACATGGCGGTGTTGAAACTCAAAAGACTCAAGATTACTCATCAATTTGTTATTGATGCCTTCGATGATTCCGGCGTATCTCTTTAGCGTCCTGCTGTCAGTAACCTCACCCTGGGGCAATGTTGTTTCGGAAACAAAAAGTAATGCCGAAATTCCCGGGAAATTAATAATCGGATAAAATTCCGCATGTTTTATTTCCCGATACAGATCTGCATAGTAACTCCGAAGCGAAGGAATCGGAATTTTTACTCCGAAACTGTCTTTGAAATAATCCTGATTCGCTCTTCCCGAAAAAATGCAATTCTTTGTTATTATCAAAAATTACGATATCACCAGTTTCATAGTAATTATCCCTGCCAGCATCCTTTTCCTGCAGACAATATTTGCAGCCAAAGACTGATTTCACAAATAACCTGTAATGATTTATGCCAGTGTCGGTTTTTATTAATCCTATGCTCACGCCAGGTAAGGGCTTACCCAGCGGTGTTCTGCCCTCGTCAAAAACGGACCTGGAACTTAGCAGGGTTGAGGTCACCTGTTGTGTTTCAGTTGTACCAAAGGCATTATGCAGCCGCAGTCTGGTTGCAGCCATTATTTCATTTGAAATAGCAGGGTTATACCGGGCGCCACTTGAAACCAGCGTTTTAAAATGAGCACCTATCTCCCATTTAAGCTCCGGATAAATCCTGAACATTTCTATCAGGGCATTATAAACGGCAGGCCCACCGGTAATATGATCCGGCTTCATTTTCAACAAAAGATACCTGACAATCTCAGGCTTTTCAATGAACCATTCGGTTGTAATGAGACAAACCGGTACACCTGTCCATAGTGCATTGATAAAGGCCCTTATGCCCATGGTATGGGTAAAGAGCGGAGTAAAACCCTTACCCCCCAGTAAGTCTGGATTGAAAAAACCGGCTTGTTCCCATGAAAGGCAATTTAAAAAATAGGACCTGTGCGTATATACCAGGAGACGTGAGTGGCCCGAAGTACCTGATGTGGATACGATCAGCACTTCATCGTCAGGCATTACAATATATTGATCTTCAATACCAACTATTTCGGAATTGATCAATCCTTGTTCGGGCCGCCTCAATAATTCCAACAGATTAAAATCCTTTAAGCTGTCCCAGATTTTCAATCCCCTGCCAAATGCCGCTTTTTGCACCGCCTGACAAGCTGATTTTTCCCTTTCATGGCTATCCAGACTCATGATTTCATCTCCGGGTAGGATGATATGGGCTAAATGTGTCTGATCAATCCATTCAGAGAATTCAGCCGTTTCGAAATACATAGGCAGGAATACGCGACAACCCATAGAAGCCAACGCAATGAAATATAGAGCTGTGATCATTTCATTGCAACCTTGAAAACATATTACTGCAACAGTCTGTCCTTTCAGGATTTCATTTTTCTTAAAGTACTGTAATAAATTCCTTACGATGAAACGGAGCCTGACAAGACTTATTTCAATATATTCATTTTCAAAATGACTCAGGATAATATGGCAATCTTCATCCCGGCCTGCAAGGGGTTTAAAAAGGATTTCACCAAGAGTTTTGATTGACTGACCGGAAGTGTAAATGGGAGTCTCAATGATGATATCAAAGGATGCCCTCATAGCTTTTCCTTATTTGTTGAAAGTTATAGAAAGTAATCGTAATTCTCTAACAAATAAGAAGATCATTGTACAATCAAAAAACTGAATTATTTACTAAAGTATATTTCTATTATTGTACCCTCTTTGTGGCAACCTGCACTAAAGGAGTACCAGGTAATTGATGCGAAATTGAAATCAGATTTTGTATTACAGTTGAATAAGTGTGGGGGGTACCACCCCGACGGGGTCCCCCCCACCCCGTCGGGGTGGGTAGCTAACTAACTGTTACTTAATTTTAAACTCTATTGGCATGGTAACTGCCATGCTCAGCTTTTCACCATGCTGGGATCCCGGTTTCCATTCTTTCATTGAATTGGTCAGTCTCAAGGCCTCCTCATTCAAAAGAGGAGAAACACTCCGCATAATTTTGGTTTCGATAACGCGTCCTTCCGCATTAACAACAAAATTAACATACACCTTTCCTTCAATACCTGCCTTTTTAGCTTCTTCGGGGTAACGGAGATTGTCTTCCAGAAATTTTTGAAGTGCCTGGGTTCCCCCGTTATAGGAGGGCAGTTCTTCAACTATCTGATATGTATCCTTGTTGTCACCGGCCTTGTTTTGCGCATTTGATGCATTGACGTTCACATTAACACTCTTCTCTTTATTGAAATCAACCACCATGGCGTCAACTTCAAGCTGCACATTGATTATTGCGTTGTTGGCAATGGGAATCTCCTGTGTTTTGTATCCCACATGAGAGAATACAAGTACAGCCTTGTCATCGGCCACCCTGATGGAATAGTTGCCTTGCTTGTCGGCTATCGTACCTACATTTGTACCCTGAATAATAACAGCAGTACCGGGTAAAACACTTCCTGTAAGCTTGTCAGAAAGACTCCCTGATACTATTTTTTCATTTCCCTGTGTTGCACCTGTCAACTTTACAGGAGGACTTACAAATGCCAGCATTAAACCGGCAATTAAAGGCAAAATCAACAAGGCTTTGAATTTTGCCAATTGCGATGTTTTCATTTTTTTCATCATCATGATTCTTTTTTTAATGAGTGATTGATTAAACTGGTTGGTTAAAATGAACACAGGTCCCCCTATGGCCTGGTTAACCAGGAGGGCCTGATATTTTCCCTGGCTGCTGCCTGTATGAAGAACGGCGTCATCAGCCAGATATTCGTGTACTTCCTTTAATCGATTTTTCGTAGAACCACATTACCGGATTAAACCATTGCAATACAGTCATAATCTCAACGATAAACAGGTCAATATAATGGCCCTGGGTTAAATGTGATTTTTCGTGTGCAATAATGCTGTCAAATGAAGTCTCATCCGCGTGCCCGGCCGGAATAAAAATCCGGTTGAAATAGGAAAAGGGTGTCATATCATTGTTCATATACACAATGGTGTATCCATGGTATTCGACTTTTTTTGACAACCGGGCGACAGCATGCAGAAAGATAGCCTGGTAAATCAGCCTGCAGAATACAATGGAAGCACCAATAATATAGATGACGAAAATGATTTTCCAGTAATTTACCCCGGAAGCAATTGAAGCGGCAGGTGCAGACTGAACAGCCAGTGAAGAAGTTTCTACATTGCTGAAATCAATTACAAGGGCAGGCAGATATTCAAAAACTGCGGGAATATTAGTCTGGCCAATGCGGATGGAAGGAATCACCAGGGAAATGATTACTGAAAATACCAGGACAAACCTGTTCAGGTAAAAATGGGTATCCTTTCTCATCAGAAGCCAATAGAACAGGTAAAGCACCGTAAGAGCAATTCCTGCTTTTACAGTATATTCGATATAGCTATTCATTGTCATCAGTTTTAGGTTTTTTCAGTTCTTCTTCAGTAAGTTTCATGATTTCTTCCAGCTCTTTCATGGTTAGATTATTTTCCCGCGCAAAAAAGGCTGCCATTTTGGGAAAGGAATTATTGAAATAATCCGCAAGAAATCCGTTGAAGTGTTGTTTGGCATATTCCTCCCGGGCCACGATGGGGAAATATTCATAGGTATTCCCATATTGCCGGTGGGAAATAAATTCCTTTTTTTCCAAAACCCTTATCACGGTTGAAACTGTATTGTATGGCGGCTTTGGATCCGGCATTTTTTCAATAACATCTTTAACAAATCCCTGGCCTAATTCCCACAAGATCTGCATTACTTCTTCCTCTGCATTGGTAAGCTTTTTCATATTTCTGTTAATTTACTGGAACAAATATATAACTAATTTTACAGTTATGCAACTATTTTTACAGTTATTTAACGGAAAAAACAGTTATTATACTTACATAAAAAAAAGGCGGAGTTGGCTTAACTCCGCCTACCACGGCAATTAAATTCATCCGTTAAGAATCCGAACTGTAATTCTCTACTTTACCGGATTACCATCGGCATCCACTTCGATAATCTCGTAATTCAATTGCTTTAAGCTATCCATGATCTTCGATTTGTCGCCAACAACAAACCAGTTGACCAGCTCAGGTTTTACAACGGTCTTGCTTATCTGCTGCAATTCATCCTGTGTAAGTTTCCTGACTTTCGCATCGTAGGTCTTGTAATAGTCATCTCCCAGGTTGAATTTTACCTGTTCAACAACAGAGCCGGCCACTGAATTATTGGTTTCCCACATGCCCGGCAACTGAAGTATCATATTCTGCTGAACACGGTCAAATTCCTCTTTTGTGACCGGTTTATCACCAATAATTAAAGTCAGCTCCTTGCCCATTTCCTCAATTGATTCCTTTGTTTTATCGGATTGAACCTGAACATAGGCCAGGAAAGGTCTTTGTCCCCTGGCATCCCATACAAAGCTGCCAGCTCCGTAGGACCAGTGCTTATCTTCCCGGAGATTCATGTTGAGCCGCGAAACAAAGTCACCACCAAGAATATTGTTCATGGCATTCAAAGCAGGCTGTGAAACCTGGCCATAAGGGGTAGTCACATAACCGGCAAGGATCACCGATTGCTGTGACTCCGGCCTGTCAATCAGATATATTCTTTTACCGGGCACCATTTTTACAGTAGCCGGGTCGTTTTTCGGAACATCTGCTTTTTTCCATCCGGCAAGTTTGCTTTCCAGTTTTGCAACCAGATCAGCCATCACCACATCACCTACAACAATAAGGGTTGCATTATTCGGTTTGATCCAGGTATTGTAAAATTTCTGGATTTCTTCCGGAGTAATTGAATTTACTGTGCTTTCATATCCTGATCCCGAAATCGGATTACCATAGGCATGTCCCTGGCCGTACAGCAATTTGGGGAATACCCGCAATGCCATTCCAAATGGTTGTGATTTCTCCTGGTCAATGCGGTCGAGATGCTCCTTCTTAAGCCTGTCGAATTCATTCTTCGGAAAGGAAGGATTCAACAGGATATCAGCAAACAGGTCAAGCGTCGGATCGAATGTTTGCTGCAATGTGGTAAAATTGACATAGGAAGCATCGAGGTCAGATCCGGCATTGATGGAAGCACCCAATAACTGGAGCCTTTCGCTGATCTGCAGCGTATTCATGGTTTTTGTTCCTTCATCGAGCATATCCATGGCAAGACTGGCCATGCCGGCTTTGGACAGTGCATCTGTTGAATAACCTGCATTAACCACCAGTTTACCTACTACTGTAGGAATGCCTTTCCGCTGGGCCAGGATCACATTGAGCCCGTTTTTGAGGGTTGCTTTCTGCAGGGCCGGAAATGAGGAGGGTACAGTGGCAGTTAATTCGGGAAGTTTGCTGCGGTCTACGCCTTTCTCATCTGATTTCAACGAGGGAAATGGTTTGCAGACAAGCACATACTTACCGGTGCTGAGCCATTCCCTGCAGGCTTTTTGCATATCCTCAACCGTTGCATCCGATACATACTTCAGTGTAGTCTTATAATAATCGGGGGTGCCTCCATAAACCTGGTTCGAGGCCAGGATATCCGATTTACCGCCAAATCCGCCAATCCGCTCAATACCCTTCAGAAAATTGGAAAAATAATTTGAGCGAACCCGGTCGAGTTCATCCTGGGTGGGTCCTTTTTCAAGAAACTCACTCATAATGTCGTTCATTGTTTTCTCCACTTCTTCAGCTGATTTTCCCTGCTTAACAGTGGCTTCCACAACCAGGTAAGAAGCAATCTCACGCGGGTCAATATATGCATAAGCACTGCTCACCGATTGATCTTCATAAACCAGTTTTTTATACAGCCTGGATGTCTTTCCAACAGACAATACGTCAGTGGCCAGATCCAGGAGGGTTAAATCTTTGGAACCCCATTGTGGAATATTCCATACCATGGTGATTTTCGCTTCGGGTACGCGGTCTTCGTAATAACCACGGGTATTCTCAGTCCTTTTGGCCACATTCAGTTCAGGCCTTACAAGAGACGGTCCGGGAGGAATATCACCAAAATATTTCTTCACCCTGGCCAGAACATCTTCAGGTTTCACATCGCCTGCAACACTCAGTACTGCATTTGAAGGTCCATAATATGTTTTGAACCATTCTTTTACATCTTCAAGGCTGGCAGCACTCAGGTCTTCCATCGATCCGATGACAGTCCATGAATAAGGATGTCCCTTGGGATAGGTGGCCTGTGTAATAATTTCCTCTTCACGACCATAAGGCTGATTCTCACCCTGCCTTTTTTCATTCTGAACGACACCTCTTTGCTCATCGAGCTTTGCCTGGTCGATGGCTCCTACAAGGTGACCCATCCGGTCGCTTTCGAGAAAAAGAACCTGATCCAGGGCCGAAGTAGGTATATTCTGGAAATAATTTGTCCGGTCATTGTTGGTTGTTCCATTCAGATCGGTGGCCCCGATACCTTCAAGGGCCTGGAAATAATCGGTGTTAAAATTCTCACTTCCATTGAACATCAGGTGCTCAAAAAGATGTGCAAAACCGGTGCGTCCGGACTTTTCATTTTTTGATCCTACATGATACCAGATATTTACGGCAACAATAGGCGCCTTATGATCTTCATGCACAATCAGTGTCAGTCCGTTATCGAGGACATATTTTGTGTATTGAATATCAATCTGATCCGGGTTAAAATAGGATTTCTGCTGGCCAAAACCTGCAACAGAAAAGCTCAAAAAGACCAAAATTGCAATTAAGATTCCGGGTGTTTTCATAAATTAAGTTTTAATGATTATCAATTATACAAAGATCAGTAAAATCAGTAAATCATTAAGGGCCTTTGTGGCATTATCGATCCTTTTTTTCTAGCAGAGACGCAAATTTAATTTATACCCCTGCCTAAATGATATTCTCTAGGAAAGAGGATATCTTTGCCTATAAATTCAAGAAGAGATAGAATAAATTCAATAGCATGAAGGTTCGTGAATTATATAATAAACTTTTAGAGGCCTGGTCGAATCAGAATTTGAATAAAATTACAGTCACCCTGATCAATCTTTATAAGAACCAGCAATTTGGCACACTGAAGCAAATTGCATCGATGATCAGTGAAACAATGGATTTTACAATAGATCCGGAAGCACGATATTTTCCAAAACTGATGATGCTGTATCATCCCGATCGTGGCGACTTCCACCGAAATGAGATCAACAGGCTGGCCGCTGCAAATGATTATGACGGGCTGCTAACCTTTTCGCATATCCTTTTGCTTAACCGCATTGATGAAATTGCCGTTACGCTCACCAGCTATGAGGATATTGATTATTCCCCGGTATATGAATGGGATATTAATGCCGATGGCTTTACCATTGTCAATGACCAGTCGGCTTATGTGCAGGAAAAAACAACCACAAAAAGTAATGCGCATTCCCACCTGAATTTTTATGATGCGGTCAAAATAAGGATGTATGGTAAAACGAGGATTGAATTTCCAACCTGGTATCTCGAAAATCAGGAGGAATTTGAACTTTCGGGCTCGGATATCAGCGATCTGGAAGGGATCCAGTATTGCATCCATGTAAGAATCATGGATCTGTCTGGTAATTTAATCCAGGATATTTGTCCGCTCTGGACTCTTACCTTACTGGAAGAAGTGAATCTGTCAGATAACCGGATTGAGGATATTGATACCCTTTCACATTTATCAAACCTGCGGATTGTGGACCTGTCCTACAATGCAATAAGAGACATTTCCCCGTTAATGGAGCTTGGAAGGCTCGAATATGTGGATCTTTCAGGCACAAAGGTTCCTGCGAAACAAATTGCGGAATTGGAAGAATTGGGTGTAACAGTTGTATCATAGAGCCAGTAGAGACGGTTTGAAACCCTCTATGCATTAATGTCACAATTTTCACATGAACATAGTTTTCCCCTTGCTTTTTCAAATGCCTCTTTTCCTTCAGAAATGGAAAAATACATCAATCCCGCTGCGCCCAGTGCATCGGCATAGGCAAATCCTGTGAGTTCATAAACCAGGCTTGAAACAAGGAGCACAACTGACATATAAATACAGACTTTGGTGCAGTTGGCATCTGCAAGAACAGGTTCCGAATTCAATGCTTTGCCGGTCCTTCTTTTGGAAATCATCAGCCATGTCATCACGATGATGGAAACCAGGGATATCACGATGCCCCAGAAGGTTGTCTCTGGTTTATGGTGCTTTATAATATTAATGATAGTTCCTGCTGCCAGGGTTACGCTCAAAAGGTAAAAAGCAGTTCCGGTAACCTTAAGCGCTTTTATTTCAAACTCACTGACTGCACTTTCCGGATGATTGCGGATTCGGATGATCATCACGGCAATTCCAATACCGGAAATTACTTCAATAAAACTATCGGCTCCAAAACCAAACAGGGCAAGGGTTTCATCTGAATAACCGAAAGCAATTGACACCAGTCCCTCTACAATATTGTAAAATATGGTGAACAGGCTCAGGTAAAATGCTTTTCTATATAATCTGTCAGTCATGTAATCCGATTATTCGTGCAAATTTATCAATTAAAATTGACTCATCTCTCTTTCTACCGACAGTCAATCCCTAAAGGGATTTTCTTCCTAGTCCCTAGTCCCCAGTCCCTCGTCCCTTTTTTCTACCGACAGTCAATCCCTAAGGGATTTTTCTTCCTGTCCCTAGTCCCTAGTCCCTCAGTCCCTTTTTCTACCGACAGTCAATCCCTAAGGGATTTTTCTTCCTTGTCCCTTGTCCCTAGTCCCTCGTCCCTCCTGTACAACACCCTGATAAAACTCGGCAAAACCACCAACAGCAAGGGAATGGCGATGATAAAGCCTCCAATGATGGCAATGGCAAGCGGACGGTGAAGCTGAGCCCCGGTTCCAATGCCGATGGCCAGGGGCATGAGTGAAATAATTGCGCCAATGGCGGTCATCAGTTTTGGACGGAGCCGTGTTGAAATGGCATAAACGATAGATTCATCCACATTCATGCTGATCCGGGCTTCCCTGTATTGAAGAATGGTGAAAATTGCATTTTCCCCGATGATCCCTACAATCATGATCAGCCCGGTATAGCTTCCCACATTCAGGGGTGTACCTGTAATGAACAAGTGAAAGGATACACCCTGAAATACCCAGAATGGCAATTAAAAGTATCGATAACATGCCACCCGGAAATCTTTATAAAGGGTAAGAATCACGCAAAAAACCAGCAGGCAG
This sequence comes from uncultured Bacteroidales bacterium, assembly GCA_963808745.1. Taxonomy (GTDB): domain Bacteria; phylum Bacteroidota; class Bacteroidia; order Bacteroidales; family UBA10428; genus UBA5072. Next base: position 34,147 of record CAWEGX010000003.1, on the reverse strand, counting down.
GCTGAAATCAAAATGATCAACAATTCATTGAATGATTTCTGCTGTTCGGCATATGCCCCTCCGTAAACCACAGAATAACCTTCGAGGAAGAGTGATTTTCTGAGAAACCATCTTTTGAATATCGTTCATGACACTTCCGAGATCACGGTCATTCAGCCGTGCAGTTACCACTCCCATATTCTGCAGGTTTTCGCGCTGAATCTCCGGATCACCGGCGATGATCCGGAATTCTGGCCAGTTCACGTGATAGATTTTAATTTTCCCCCCGGAAGAAAGATCTGCAGGTTTTTCAATGTCTCCATACCAGCTTTATGCTGGTCCCGGATAGATCATCCGCACATTGGTAAACTGTTCTTTTTCATTAACCGATCCGATGATATTCCCTTCCAGCGAGGTTTTTACCTGGTATTGCAGATTTGCAGGTGAAAGGCCGAAACGTGCCACATTTGCAGCATCCGGCTCTACATTCACGTAGGGGCCGGTAATGATAATACCATCAAAAACATCTGCTGTTCCTTTCACCTTATTCACAATTTCTGCCACCTGCCTGGAATATTCTTCCAGCTTTCTCCGATCGTTACCAAATATCTTCACCTCCACAGGCTGAACAGATGCCATCAGATCGCCAAGCATATCACCAAAAACCTGCCCGAAATCTATCTCCAAGTGCAGGCTGTGTAGCTTCAACCCGGGAACGGATATCCTCTATTACTTCTTCTGTTGACCGTTTTCTTTTCTTTTTCAAGCTGGATCAGGTAATCACCGCTTATTGGGTTCTGTAATGAAAAAACCCATTTCTGTCCCTGTCCGCCGTGAATATGTTTCCACTTCAGGGATACGGATAATGATTTTTTCCACCTCCCTGGAGAATCCGATCTGTTTCTTCCAGTGATGTTCCTGAAGGCGATATATAATCAAGCACAATTGATCCCTCATCCATTTCCGGTAAAAAACCGGTCTCAATTCTTGGCAGGATCATTACAAATATGAAATACCAAGGAAACATGACAAATACGAAAGCTTAGCCAGGGTCTGGTAATAAAAAATCTAACCCACCTTTGCGCTTTTTACCTTATGGCCTGTAACCTGAATATGATTTCTTCCCTTTCCTGGCTTAAAAGAAGGTATATCACAGGCAGGGCGATCCATGAAACAATAAAGGAACAAACCAATGTAATGATCATGGCATTGGTCATGATCTTGAAATAGGCACCTGCCACACCTGTCATCAAAATAAAAGGCAGAAAGATCACGATGGTGCTGAGAGAAGATCCCACCATAGCCGGGAACAGGTAATGGATAGCTTTTTGAACCAGATGCGGAGAGGTCTCTTCCGGATTTTCCTCATGGGTCCGGTGGATTTGTTCCACCACCACAATGGCATCATCAATTACCAGTCCGATGGCAGCAGCAATTGCTCCCAGTGTCATGATATTCAGTGTTCTGACCTGTAGCATAAATTACCATCAGCGTCAGTAACAAGGTCACCGGTATTGTTAGCAGTATTGTTGCAGAAGCTTTTAGTGAACGGAGAAACAGGATCACCACGATAATTGCCAGCAACAGACCGATCCACATAGCTTCACTCAACACTTCTGCACCGTATCATTCACAAAATCAGCCTGGATATAATAAGGCCGTATGTCCACTCCAGCGGGTAATATCTTCCTCAGATCGGTAATTTTATCGCTCATCCTGTCAGACAAATCCGACCAGGTTTGTGTTAGGCTGTTTTATTACCGCTATAAGGATACTCTGCTTTCCATTGGCATTTATTCTTCACATATTCTTTTGCTTCCCTGTATTCCAATCCTTGAGATATCCTTCAAGGTAATGATCCTTTTCCCGTCATTCTGAATAACCAGTTTTTCCAGCTGATCCTTATCTTTCAACATCATATCCGTTACTGTAAGATAAAGCATCCTGTAATCTGACAAAAATCCATTCGATTTTATGAAATCTGTTTCAGAAAGTGCCTGGCTGATCTTTCCAGGTAGTCAGGCCCAGGGCACTCATTTTCGCCTGGTCCAGTTCGACCCAGAATTCCTTTTCCTTTCCACCGATCACCCGTATTTCCGAAACGCCATCTACCTGCGACAGAAAGGGCTTGATGGTATATGTAGCCAGGTATTTCAGATCAATGGGTGAACGGCCCTTTCCTTCCAGTGTATATCCGATAACAGGCAGAATGGATGGGTTCATCCTTTCAACTGTTATCTCCATATCAGCCGGCAGTACTATTCCTGTATTTCATTGATTTTTGATTCAATGCGCTGCTGGCTCAGATCGATATCTGCATTCCAGTCCATAAAAGCCGATATTTCACAACTTCCCCGGCTTGTAGCACTTCGGATTGTCTTCAGTTCCGGTACTTTTTTTATGGCCAGTTCAAGTGGACTTGTAACTGTCAGCATCATCTGATCAACAGGCTGTTCACCTGCTTCAGCAATTATCTTGATTTTCGGAAATGTAATTTCAGGAAAAAGAGCAGTCTGCAATTTATTGTATGCCAGAACCCCTCCAAGAATAACCAGGATAATAGCCAGGATCAGGGATTCTTATAAGTAACAAAAAACCTGTTCATTTTACTTCTTATTCTCAATAATTACCCTTGCTGTATCCGGTAGTCCATAGTTTCCGGTAAGAAGGATCTCATCGGAAGGCTTCAGCACGGTGAAATTATTTCAACCTTATCAGATGTTTCCAGTCCGATTGTCACCGGAACTTTAACCGCTGTTGATAGAATCTGTCATTTTCATGATCCAGAAATCCGACTGCGTTTCATCTGTAAGAATAGCTGCTTTTGGCAAGATCAACGCCTTTGATTTTGAATTCTGCTGAATTTCAACTGTAGCCACCAGATTTTCGGGAATTGATGCAATCCCTGGAACACGGATCACATACGACTGGGTTTGTGAGGCACGGATCAACAGAAGGCATCGAAGACTGAAATGTACCTTTGTATATTTCTACCATCCGGAAAGGTAAGCTCAACGGTTTTGTTTTCAGCAAGCCATTTGTAAGTTCAAAGGGCAATTCCAACAGAAAAACCAGGCTGCTCGATTCGCTGATGGTAGCCAGCACCTCATTATCCTGAACATAATCGCCGGTCTGGTAAGATAATTCGGTTATATATCCGGGGGCCGGGGATTTAATATTAACCAGGCCGCTAAAATGAAAGGAAGAATCCAGTCTGCTGATCGTATTTCCCAGATGCTCCGATTCCTTTGAACGCACCACAAACAGTTCCTGTCCCTGGTTCACTTTCTGTCCCAGCTGTATGTTCACTTTCTGCAGATAACCGTTCACATCGGATTTAACGGAGGTTTTAAGCAGAAACCTGGATGTCGCATTCAGCAAAACCACATCGGTCAGACTTCCAACGGTGGCATGGGTGACTGTTACAGGAGTCCTGTCCTCAATTATATTTCCGGGGATGCTATCCTGGGCCTGGTGACATGAAACCAGCAAAAACACAAATACTATATAGAGGGTATAGGTTTTCTTCATAAGGATATTAAAATTATTTTTGACTCCAGTAATTGATTTCGTTGATGATCCGGTATCGCGAAAGCATCGATTCAATCAGCAGATTTTTGGCATTGAGGTAATTGCTGACTGATAAAAGGTAATCTGTCACCGATATATCCCCCGTTCGGAGAAGATCCTGGTTTGCATCAATGAGTGTCTTTGCATAGGTCATTTGTTCGCTGCATTGCCGGATGAGGGGATCATACGAAGCAAGCTGGCCGGTAAGCATATGGATTTGATGCCGGTACTGGCTGGTAAAGAAATTCCGGTAGTCCGCCCGCGTCTCCTCCGCAATGGCAACCTGATCATGTTCCATTTTTTTCTGTCCTCCGTTATATATGGGCACCACCAGGCTGATTCCCGCACTCAGACCAAAATTTTTCCAGGGCATGTAACTAAGGGAGGAAAGATAGCCTCCATCGGCATAAACAGATAGTTTGGGCCGGTAATCAAAGTTAATCTGACGGTCCTCATTGGTCAGTTTCAGACTGTCCAATTCAAACTGTCTGTACAAAAGCGTGCTGCGTGGCCCTTCCGGGTTGATAACAGCAAGTGCAGGTTCCACAAGGCTTACATGTGATGTATCATCGATCCCGCAAAGAGCATAGAGAAGCTCAAGATCGGTTTTGCTTTGAATACGCGGCCTGCATATTACGGATCTCAAGTTGCCGGAGATTCACCAGGAGAGACAGGTATTCGGTTTGTTTATAAACGCCGTTTTCCGTGAGTTTCCTTACAATCTGTTCTTCCTGTCTGAGCACAGCCAGAATATTTGAATTCAGCAGCTGTTGCTGCTGTTCACCATATGCAAGAACGTACTGTGAAATAATTGATTTTTTAAGATCTTTTTCTGACAGGCTTCCCTGGATGGAGGTGGATTGATTTTGAAGATTTAATGCCTGGTATTTGTTCCTGAGATTATCATTTCCGATGATTTCCTTTGTAATTCCTGCAAGGGCACTCACATTCGCGATGTCGGTTTTCACCTCATCATATCCCCAGCCGTTTATAACAGGAGCGTAGGAATCCAGGCTGGATGCATTTACCTGAACTCCCAGCATGGCCCTTAATCGCAGACTGTCAATTCGGCCTGATTTAAGCCGATTCTGGTAATCTTTTAAAAGAGGACTGTTTTGCAGCCCCTTTGTCAGAAAATAATCCAGATCTTGTTGCTGGGCATTCAACAACTGCATGAATAAAAAACCCAACAGAAATATCTGTATTTTCCTCATTGTCAATTTTTTATATAGATATAGTATATGAAAACATTTTTTTCGTCACTCGTCTCTTTTTCGAGTGATATTACTCTGGCGACTTGTCGCTTGTCCCCAGTCCCTAGTCCCCAGTCCCTTTCTTCAGTCCCTACTTAATAGTTGCTATATCAAGGATCGTAAAAGTATCTGGCTTGATGGCAGGGCGTTGATTTGATCCTGCCGGAGCTGCTTCAAATTCCGCCGTCGGTAAGTAAATATGATGCGATGTATAATCCAGTGCAATGGTTCTTGCACCCCGCTGAGTGGGAACCGTTTCAAGCACCTTGAAACTATTCGCATTTTCTACTTGAACAACTGTCAATGTGCCCTCGCCATTTGAAGCATAAACCCGTTTATAAGTTGGGATCAAAAGCAGCTCCGTCACAACCCTCGCCGATCGGAAGACTTGTGATCACCTTACCGGAAACCGCATCTACTACCATCATCAGTTTATTTCCGCATACACTGTATAACCGATGGTTTTCATTGTCCAGGGCAAGTCCGGTTGGTTCCTCTCCCGGACCGATCGGCCAATGGGCTTCAACTTTCAAAGTGACTTGCATTGATCATTTCGATCACATTTGCCATCTTCAATATTTACGATAGATCTTCCCCTTTCCATCGGTGACAATGGCCTCCGGTTTCCCGTCAAGCATAATCGTACCTGCTATGGTATTATTCACAGCATCGATTACGGTAAAACTCCTGCTCCTCCCGTTGCCCGTAAAAACACGCTTTTGGAAAAGGCATCATATAAAATGGCATCCGGATTCTCGCCTGTGACCTTGATCTTCGTAATTACTTGCCAGCGTTTTGAGATCAAAAATGGTGACGGATGAATCACGGCCATTGCTTGTGAATCCCTTATTCAGGTCTTGTGCCAGGGCAATTCCATGTATGCCTTTTGTGTCGGGGATGGTACCGACCATTTGTCCGGTTTTAATGTCCACCACCTGGACCAGGGCATTATGGGATTGAAATATTCTCCCATTGACTTCATCCACAGTGATATAGTCCCAGAATCCATCACCCGGCAGGCTGATTTTTCTATCGATTTTATATTTCGATTGGGCGCTTAAGGATAAGCTGCATACAATCAGTAAAATACAATTCAGCAAAAACGAGATTTTTTTCATTGGATTGATTATTAAAAATCAGATCAAATTTCATCAAAACTTCTTATATATTTTAACAAATTCTACATAACCAGTCTTATGATAGATAAAGGAGCCAGAAATTCCAAAACTTCTCTCGCAGATGAACGCTCGCCTAGCCCGCATTTTTCTTTCCGTTATTAATTTTGGGTCAAGATTTCTCCTGCCAGTCCCCAGTCCCTCGTCCCTTTTTTCTACCGACAGTCAATCCCTAAGGGATTTTTCTTCCCTTATCACTATCCCATATACTCTTACTCACTCCTTGTCCCTTGTCCCTTTTTAATTATCTTCAGGCACCAAATTTTCATGATGATCCGTATCTTCTTCTTTTGCTTTGTTTTTAGTTTCTATACCCTTGCGGCATCTTACTCCCAGCCCCAAATCAAGGCTGTATTTACAGATACCGTTCCTGACCCGGATGGCTACGTTCGCGAAGACATATGGAATAAAGCAGCGCTGATCAATGAGATGTATCAGCGGGAACCGAAAACCGGTGAACCGGTCACCGAAAAAACGGAGTTTCTTTTCCTGTTCGATCAGAATAACCTGTATGTGGGAATCCGCTGCGAAGCGCCTCCGGGAGGCATCACAGCGAAAGAAATGGCCCGGGATGTCAGCCTGGGAGACGATGACAGGGTGCAGATCATTCTGGATACCTACCTGGATGGAAGAAACGGATACTGGTTCCAGATCGGCCCAAGGGGAAGCATTGGTGATGCCCTTCTTAGTGAAAACGGGAAAGGATTCAACAAATCATGGGACGGTCTTTGGGATGGAAAGGCCCGCATGACGGAAAAAGGCTGGGAAGCCGAACTGATCATTCCATTTAAAACGCTGGCCTTCAGGAAAGGCCAGGATACGTGGGGTTTAAAACTGATCCGGAATATAAAAAAGAAATCAGAGGTATCGTATTGGCCTGCAACCACCTTGAATGCAGACAGATTTCAGGTTTCGGATGCCGGAAGAATTACAGGTTTGAATAACATAACCCAGGGAATAGGGCTTGACCTGATCCCTTATCTCACTGCCGGTGTAAGAAAATTACCCGGTGAAGATCCGGAAGCGTTGATTGATGCGGGACTGGATGCATTTTATCAGATCACACCTTCGTTAAAGGCTGCCATTACGATCAATACGGATTTTGCTCAAACGGAAGTGGATCAGAAACAAATCAACCTCACCCGCTTCAGCCTGTTTTTTCCCGAGAAAAGAGATTTCTTCCTGGATGGGTCCAACTATTTCAATTTCGGTATTAACGGGGATGCGGAAAACCCTCAGAACACACAGGTCATTCCGTTCTTTTCAAGACGAATCGGACTCGATCCGGAAGGAAATCCCATTGCAGTGAAATATGGAGGCAAGTTTACCGGACAGGCCGGAAAATGGAACCTTGGTTTCATTCATATCAGGGATGACAATGAATGGGACAATCCCGGCTATACAATTGGAAGAGTGACCCGGAATTTCGGTAAACAATCATCGATTGGTGTAATCGGAACACATGGAAACGCACTTATCGGCAGATGATAACGGATTGGCCGGTCTTGATCTGAGGCTTGCCAGTTCAACTTTCAATGCAAATAAAAATATAGTCCTGAATTTCTATGGCATGAAGTCATTTACAACCGGACTCAACCAGGACGATGCTTCATTTGGAACCGAATTGAACTACCCGAATGACCTGGTGAATTTCAGGATCGGGTATTTGCAGGTGGGTGAGAATTTTATTGCCGGATTGGGCTTTGTCCCCCGCAGGGATATCCGGAATTTTTATGGCAGTTTCCGGCTGGGTCCCCGTCCGAAAATCAGGGGTATCCTTCAGATCAAGACCGGATTTTCCTATGCATTTTTTGAAAACCTTAGCCTGGGTGACCTGCAAAGCGCAATAGTAAAACTAAATTACGGAGAAATCGATTTCCTGAGCGGCGATATTATTGCCCTGTCATCCCAGGTTCAGTTTGAATCGCTTTTAACGGATTTTATTCTATTTCAGAAGTACACCATTGCGGCAGGCGATTATACCTTCTGGAACCATTCTTTGCAGCTTATGTCCGCCAAAAGAAGAAATTTCTGGGCGGCCATGCAGATCGGAACAGGAGGTTTTTATTCCGGTACGCGAACCGACTGGCTCATGCAGGTGGGTTATAAAGTGTTTGTTCCGGTGTATATTGGTCTTGAATCAGACCGGAAATATATTCATCTGGAAGGCGAGCAGATTGTAACCCAGATTTTCAGGTTTAACCTGAACCTGTTATTCAGTCCCAACCTGTCACTTTACAGTTTTGTCCAATACGACAACCAGACAGAAACGATCGCATGGCAATCAAGGTTCCAGTGGATAATCCGGCCGGGTAAAGAGATATTTTTCGTGTGGAACTCCCCCCATATGGATCCCTATGATCGGTTTAACCAGCCTGATTACGAAGCCCGGCTGAAAGTAAATTATACCATCCGGTTTTAATGAGGGACCAGGGACGAGGGACCAGGGACAAGCAAGAAAACCCCGCCAGGGTTGTATATCGGTAGAAAACAATAATCATAGCTAGTCATTCCCCAAATCCCTCAAATAGTATATCACCCGTTAATTCCAGTATTGTTTAAGTTCCGGAAATATCCTATATTTGATTATTACCCTCTCATTTTTGGACGTTTTCTGCATCCTTTTAATAAAGGACCATGAACAGCAAGATTGTGCCAATCCAGCAGAGACTTTTAGGGCTTATCCATGATCAGATCCCTGATAAATTTTCTTATGTTGATGAACTTTCTGAACTGCTTCATATTAGTAGTGACAGTGTTTACAGAAGGCTCCGCGGAGAAACCTTGCTGAGTATCACTGAAATCCAGGATTTGTGCCTGCATTATAACATATCCTTTGATTCGGTCTGCGGCCTGGAGAATACCGGACTGGTCCTGTTTCAGTATGAACCGGTAAAGGGGGCCGAAACCTTCATGAATTACCTTACCAGCATGAGGGACGTGCTAAAAAGCCTTGAACGGAAGGGAAATGCCCATATCATATATGCAGCCATTGATATTCCAATCCTTCATAATTTCAGGTTTCCGCTGGTCTCTTTTTTCAAGTCTTTCTACTGGCTTAAATCCATTTCTAATTTTCCGGGTTTTCGGGAAGTAAAATTCTCACGTAAAATTCTGAAAACCGAGCTTGTTGAACTGGGGAAAGAAATTAATGAATTATACTGTAAAATACCTTCCACAGAGATATGGACTGACCTGATTCTTAATGCACTTCTTAAGCAAATAGATTATTACTGGGAATCAGGTGAATTCAATTCCCGGGAGGATGCCCTGGAACTCCTTGAAGAAGTTGAAAAGGAGTTTGATTATATGCAGGTTGCAGCCGAAACCTGTTCAAAAAATCCCGATGTAAAGACTCCATCCGGGAAGCCGCAAAACTTCCAGGTTTATTTATGTGATATCGAAATATCGAATAACTGCATCCTGATACAGGATGGCCCGAATAAAACAGCCTACCTGAGCACCCATACCTTTAATAAGATGGTGACCTCAAATATGGTTTTCACGGAGGAAACACAGCGCTGGATGGACAGCCTGCTGGCTAAATCAACCCTGATCAGCGGTATTGGTGAAAAACAGCGAAGCATGTTTTTCCGGAATGCCCTGGAAAAAATCACCCAGATAAGGCATAAGATCGGCTCAAATTAAAACCACTCACTTCCCCATCTGATGGCACCCAAACCGGGTTAACCAAACAGAAAAATCCGGGATTTTTACTAAAATTCCATCCCTTCCGGAGTCCTTTTTGGGATAAATTGCAAATGAAATCCCGCTGATTTGTATAATTCCATTTCTCATACTCCATCTGAAGGCATTTAATCCTGGTATTTACGGTTAATCACCACCCTGGACAAAACACCCGGTTTAATCCGTTTTTATTGGCTTTCAGCGCGATATACCTTTGATCATGATTTCAAATCATCCGTCTTTTACAACCCGGATAAATTCAAAACTTAATAAATCGCCATGCCATGAAAACGAAATTTATCTTTTTGTCAACTGTATGGTTTCTATCCGGTTCCCCCCATTATGAAGGAACAGTGCCGGAAAGCTGGAGTATGACCAGGGAAAAAAATGGAATTCAGATTTATACCAGATGGATTCGTACCTCACCCCACGAAAAAACGAGGCAGGTGAAAGGCATCCTCACCCTTCGGACAGCAAAAGAGCAAATTGCCAGGCTGATCATCAATGAAAACCAGGCCAGGGAATGGATGGTTTTCCTCGATGAGCTTAACTACTATAAAGGCAACGGCAATCCCGAAGAATGGTATGCTTATGGCCGGATCAATGTAATGGGCAAAATGGTAAGCTTTGATGTGGTAACCAATAACCACGTCAATACCGATACGGCAACAAATCAGACCGTGATCACCATGAACGGGATGCCCGGATATTTACCCGTAAAGACAGGGGTACACAGGATAACCGGTCTCTATACCACCTGGAATTTAACAGACCTTTCGCCCAAAATGACCCGGATTGAATTTACCATTCAGTCCGATATGAAGCCGGTGGTCCCGACCTGGATCACCGATCCGGTTGTAGCCCGGTTGCTCATCTCAACCCTGGAAGAACTCAGGGATCAGGCCAATAAAATACAAATCCAATGAAAACAAATCCTGAATATACATTGATCACAGGCGCCAGTCTGGGCCTGGGCAGGGAGTTTGCCATAGCCTGTGCAAAAAGGAACATGAACCTGATCCTCATCTCTTTACCTGATGAAAAATTGCCGGTGCTTGCAGAGTACATTGCCTTCCGGTATAAGGTAAAGGTTGTATATTTTGAACTTGACCTTACGAAAAAAGAGTCGCTGCTCAGGTTGCACAACCTCATCAGCCACAAATATCCGGTCAACATGATCATAAACAATGCAGGTTTCGGAGGTAGCAGGCTGTTTGAGTGTTCTCCGCTCGAATATCTCGACAATATGATCCAGCTAAACATCCGGGCATTATCCCTGCTTACCAGGCTGATGATCGAAAATCTTAAACGCCAGCCCAGGGCATGGATCATGAATATTTCGAGCATGGCAGCTTTCAGTCCCATGCCTTTCAAAACCCTGTATCCGGCAAGCAAGGCATTTGTATATTATTTTTCAAGGGGACTGGCCGAAGAACTGAAGGACACCAGGATTAGTGTAAGCGTGGTTCATCCCGGACCGATGATGACCAATGATGAAGTATGTTCGAGGATCAGGAAACACGGTTTTTCAGGAAGGTTATGCCTTCTATCGACTGAAAGCATTGCCGATTTCAGCATTGGCGAAATGCTGAAAGGCAAAAAGGTAATCATTCCGGGATTTCTGAATAAGATAAACCGGATCCTTTTAAAACTGGTGCCCCTTTCCATACAAATGTCCTTATTATCCAGGATGGTAAGGCGTGAATTCGGACATGAGATTATAAAACTTCCGGAAAGCAATGGCGAAGTCAGTGGTTATGGGTCTCAACCGGTTCATGCTTCAACCAGTGTAGCGTAGCTGATAATCCTTTTTCAAGTGAAACCGGACTGTATCCAAGTTCAGATTTGGCTTTATCGCTCGACAATCTCCAATGGTGATCGTACTTTCGCACCAATCCGGGAGTTATCATTGGCGGGATGCCGGTTATCCTGGCAAATAAAGTCATAGCTCCTGCGGCTCCCAGCATGAACGGAAGCGGAAACCTGAATAACCGGTAGTGCACTCCTGAGAGCTTTTCCAACAGGAGAAAGAATTCCCTGTAGGAGACATTTTCCCCGCCCAGAATATAGCGGTGGCCGGAACGACCCTTGAGCAGCGCCAGTTCCAGTCCGTTTACCACATCATCCACAAAAACATAATTGCCAATACTATTGCCATCGCCAGGCAAAAAGTGCCATTTGCCTTCACAATACATCTTTACCAGCCGGGTGACACTGTTTGCATCATTCAACGGACCCGGACCATACAGGCGGGTTGGATTCACTATGACTATATCCTGACCGGCATCAACGAGCCCGGCCACTTCCTTTTCCATCAACGCTTTCGATCGTTCATACGGGGTAAAGAAATGCAGGGGTTCCGGAGCTGTTTCGCTGAGGACATGGTCACCGGAAGGACCGAAAACGGCAGCCGAAGAGGTCACCACACAGCGCCTGATGCCCTTATCAGCAGCAATTTTCAGTATTAATACTGTTGATGCAACATTCAGATCATAAATAACCTTTTCATCCCTGTGCCATACACCTGCAAATGCAGCCGTATGTATAACGGCATCACATCCCTGCATGGCGGTTTCCAGGCTTTCGGCCCGGGTAAGATCTCCTTTGAAAAGAATGATATTGGGCGGCAGCTCACTGGCAACCTTCTTCTCGGATCTGTAGAGGGCATGAATTGTATGCCCTTCGGAAGCAAGCTTTGCAACAAGCCTCGAACCGATAAAGCCCGTCGAACCGGTTACAAATATTTTCATATCCTTACACTTCCTGATTTTTTAATGAAAATCTCCGGATGGTTGGCCAGGGCAAACCATTCATTCGACAAGGCCAAAAAACTATGAGCAATGAATGCCGGCCATATGTTTCCGGCATGGAGGCAAAGTATACACACAAGAAATCCAAGAGGAAGGGAACCAATGGCTTCTTTCCAGCCTTTCGGAACATGCATGAGTGAATAGAACGCAAGATTCAGGGTCACTGCATTCCATGTGCCAAACGACTGAACCATGCTAAACAACAGATAACCACGCAGAATAAATTCATAGGTCAAAAGATAAGCCAGCCAGCTGATTGCACTTGCAGTAATCATTTCTGCTGACCATTCCTTTTTCCTGATCTGGGGATAGGCTGCCAGGTTTTCGGGATTTTTGCGGTTCAGAAAATTCATCAAAACCAGAACAACTCCGGTGGCGGCTCCTGTACCAAAGGAAAAAACAGGATTCTTAAAGTTTAAACCGATGGTTGCTGGTTCAGTGCCAGTAAGAACAATTACCACCAGGGGAATGAACCCGAAAACGAAAACACTCAACGACCGCTGAAACAGAATATAACGGGTATTATCAGAGGGATCGGCCGGATCAGACCTGAAATATTGCTTAACGGAACTATTCAGAGGGATAAAATGGCAGGCAAGGAAACCAGTGATCAGACAAATCACCGGAGGAATTGACTGATTCATAACAGGGACAGGTTAGGAAATACTTCTTTATCAAATTTCAGAATAAAAAAGAATTTTATGGAAGGAACGACTGAATATTTTTTAATTGTTTGATCAAAACCTGTTGCGGAGCATCAATTTCATCTGCCCTCGGAAAAGATGATCATTAATTGCCACGATAAGGTATTGTTTAATGTGCATTCCGATGACCTGACCTATGGATTTGGAATTTTCAGGAGCGACAATTCCATGGTTTGTCAGATGCAGGTAGTGCCGGGTCACAAAAACGACCTTCTGCAGTATAAAGAATAAGTTACCTGACAATTGGAGTTGCTCTTATGAATGTATAATTTTTTTATATTATTAATGCAACTCTTGCATACACGTTTTGCCGGGAGATAATTTGCAGGATTTTCATATCTTCATAGGGGTATAAATCTCAAAATTTCATAAAATGTTTCATCTGTATATAACGCTGGCATATATAATCCCAAATATTTATGTTTATTTCCGCATTAAGAATCTGTTTATTGGTAAGGATTACAGACTTCTGTATACCCTCATCTACCTGCTTATAGTTTCCATTTATCCAATAACTGAAAGGTTTTCTGAAGAAAATATGAATTCTTTTATGCAGGCTTTATCATTCATCTCTGGCTATATCCTACCCTTCTTTTTATATCTTTTCCTGTCCGTTCTGCTGTTTGACCTGTTTCTGCTAATCAATAAATTAGTACAGTTCATTTCTCCTGAAAGAAGGAAAAGTTTTTCGTTCAGGTTAACTATGCTGACTGCATTGATCTTATTATCAATTGCTGTTGTTGTGGCGGGTATTATTAATCTGAATACCATCCGGGTTTCAAAATATACCATTGACATGCCCCGTAAATATTCTAAAATTGATCATTTACGGATTGCATTTGTAGCTGATATTCATATACAACAAAACACCCGCATACAATTTATTGATCAGTTTGTTAAAAAGATCAATGCCCTTAAACCCGATCTGATGCTTTATGCAGGTGATATTGTGGAAGGTGACAATGAGAATGAGACTACGAAGGCTATCGAATCTGCCATGAGGAAGATAGTAACCAAATATGGAACATTCGGGGTTACCGGTAATCATGAGTTCTATGGGGGGAACGGACAGAGTGCCTTTTTCCGGGAGTTGGGCATTACAATGCTTAGTGATACGGTGATAAGGATTGACAGTTCATTTTACCTGGCAGGAAGAAATGATCAGCATTTTGGTCAGCGTAAAACCGCCATCCGGCTGTTAGAGGGCATCTCACACGATATGCCGGTTATTCTTATGGATCATCGCCCCACGCAACTGCAGGAGGTAAGTCAAACCATAGCAGATGTTCAGGTTTCGGGGCATACCCATAACGGGCAGATGTTTCCTATCAATATGATCACCAATACTGTGTATGAACTCAGCTGGGGATATAAGAAAATAAGGAATACCCATTTCTTTGTTACAAGTGGCCTGCGTTTATGGGGTCCTCCGGTCAAAACAGCTGGAAAATCAGAAATTATGCTGATTGATATGAATTTCAAATAATTTCAATGCAATTGAATAACTCAATCCCGGCAGGGATTCCCTGTTGGTTGAAAAAAATTCGCTTCCGCCCACCCCAACCGGGAACTCTTTATGCCTTTTGTAAACCGGAAAAAAAATTATACTTTTGCGGCGCTGAGGAGGAATGGCAGAGCGGTCGAATGCGGCGGTCTTGAAAACCGTTGTTCTGTTTACACGGAACCGGGGGTTCGAATCCCTCTTCCTCCGCAAGATACTAAAGCAACAAAGTGAATTACCCCGTAAAGCCCTGACTTTACGGGGCTTTTTGTTTTTAACACAGGCAATGAAAAGCATTAACCTTATCCCATCACATAAATCTAATTGGACTAAGATTGATCATTAACTGTTCAAGTTTTTCGTTGTATTCCTTGTCCAATTTGCCCGCTTGTAAGGCATCGATCAATTCCTCCTGTCTTGGTTGGCCAAAAGTTAGCCTGTAATATGCAAGTACTTTCAATAATTGTCTATACCGTTCAATATCTCTGCTGAACGGATACAAAGGCACATACCGTTCAATTTTCAAGTTGTCTATGGGTTCGGTGTGCCAGAATGGGACCAGGTCACAGCCTCCCCTGGAATTTAACTTTTCACGAGAAGCAAGTATAAACAAGTTCTTCCATATATCTTTGTTGGAACTGTCCATTATAAGTTCATTCATATATTTCCGTGCAATATTCTGCCGTATTACCATTCCCATATACCGATGGATACGGCCTTCACGCTGTTCAAAATCGATCGGATTTGAAGGAAGATTCCAATGGAAAATTTTACGACAGTAAAAGTGAAAATCTAGACCCTCCTGGCCGATAGAAGTAGTTGCTAAAACAAAGGGCTTAAAGGGGGAATTGAAAGCTTGACGGACATTTATCTGTCTTCCCATGCTTCCATTTGTTGTTACCTGGTTGCCACTTGTTTGGGTATACTTTGATGATTGCAGTTTCTGGCTGTTGAAATCCATAGCATAATGGCTACGGAGGCTGTGTTTTATCTTCTTTTCTTTTTTATTTAATGAATTCTTAGTGAAGGAATTAAGGTCGTCTACATCAATACTTGATGTCCTCACTGATAGTATATCCGAAATGAGATTGCTTATTTCTTCCGGTATTGATATGGTTTCGCAATTAATTATCATGTAGATATATTCATCCAGCATGGATTGGATATTTCCATTAATGGAATATTCCAATACTTTATCGACATATTCTTTTAAATTGGTTGTAAGCCTCACCACTGCGATACTTTCAGGCTTATTAAAAAGCGAAATAAAACCGGAAGCTACATCATAGGAACAATCCAAAAGTTTTTCCTCGATTGTAAAATGCCTTAGCTGTGATCGAAGGTAACATATAGCCGGTGATCCAAGGCATAAGCTAATGAGATACTCAACAACCTCATCCGTCTGAATATCGTTAAGTCTGGGAAGTTGCAGGCTCAAAGGATCATGAAACGCCTTGTTTATGGCCTGGAAGTGCAGGCTCTTACCTGATGTTTCTGCTTTTCTATTGCTATCATCATCTGCATCTGTCGAGAGTGCATCATTTGGCAGTCCTTTCTTGAGCCAATTGTCAATTAAAGTGTTATTCTCTGAGGCCTTATCAATGAGCAATGGAGCTACCCAAAACCACTTACGCCAATCACCATTATCCACGCAGAATTTTTGAATTTCTGAATCATTCATAAGATCGAGAAGGGTAGCTTTCAGCGAAAATCGGATTTCATTTAACGATTTATGCTGTGAGATATTCATTGCTGGATCGTAAATAGCAGATAAAGTCGGTGAAGGATAAAGAAGGCTGAAGGCCGTTAACTGTTTGGGTTCATTATCGTCTCGTTCTACTGAAAAATTAAACTGGGGTAGTGGACTTCTTTTTTTGCCCTTTTTCACGAAGTAGGTTCTGGCACCCTCTAGTTTTTCGCGGTCAGATATTGATTGTGGATCACCAATACTTAGTCTTTCCGCTTCATAGGATACCAGTGAAGAAACCATACGGGGAACAAGTAACCATGAAGAAAAAATTAACGTTTTTGAAAAACTTTCACTATCCTTATACGCTCCCTGAAAATCGTAATACTTTGCTGTGGGAGGTATCCAAAGCAATTTCCAACCTGTTTTTTCAAGTGTGGAATCCAGCAATAATCTGAGTTTTGCATTGGGTAATTTCTTACTTCGCCGCGGGATTAGAGGTTTGTAGTTATTGATGTCTTCTAGATTCAACCAGGCACTTTTAGTTTTTCTTAACAGTTTCTCTAGTTCTTTATCTGATGATAACCATTCTTCAAGCTTTTTTCTATGCTGGTAATTATCAAGAAATGAAAGTGAAAATGGGCTAGACTTGACATATTCAAGTGGAACTGGGAGCCGACTTTGGTGATTTGTGTTAAGGTATTGGGTAATCTTATCAATGCTAACAAAGTCCTCAATGTCGGCGGGATTAAGGGTCAAAGTTTCTCCCTGTAACTTTGACAAGATCATTGCATCACGTTCTTCGGAAGCCATTAATCTTTCCGTTCTGACCATGCAATCGCGGTATCTCTCTTCCAGACATTCCTTAACCGAAAAGGCACCGGTAAAATTGGTTTCAAGCATTTTAGGATGTCTCAGCAAACTGAAAAAGTCTTTTCTGTCAGTCTTAAACTTTTGCCAAAATTCATCAGATTTATCATGCAGAAGAAACTTAAGTACTGATTCAAACTCCTTATAATGTATTTCTCCGTTTAATTCATCAAAGTCGTTTGTGAATGGTTTAAACGGTGTCGCTGAAAGCATTAGTATCTTGGCATCCTTAATGCCAAAAACAGCTCGGGCCAGCTCCATAGCAGGATTTTCTGCATCTTCGTCCAACTTGATTAGATTACTGTATCGCTGAAATTCATCAAGAATGAATATATCGGCACCAAGATACTCAAGACAGAGCCTGGATAGGATACGTCGCAGATTACGGATTATTTCGCTTTGTATGTTAATCTTTATATTGTGTTTACCATTTACTTGCCTACAAACGCGCATTAGTGCTTCCCATAGAGAAATCTCTTTTGAAAGTGAAAGAAAGATGTAAACCTTTGGGAATCTTTCAGTAGTAACTATCTCTTCTCTCAAAGCCTGTCGGTATTTGCCAAACAGATCGTTCCGAATCAGTTTCTTTCGATCTTCATATTGATTCTTCACAATTTGCCTCCACCTGGCAGTTTCTACCTTCCCCTGAAGGATCCATCTTAGATCGTTTTCACGATCTTTGAATACCTGGTATTCGGCTAAAAGACAGAATATGATTGCGCGCTCCTGAGCCGCACCCTGGTGACTTTTTTCGGCAAAAGAAGTTCCAGGTGTAAGTGAATTGATAAGGAAAGCTGGAGGATTGGCAGGAGGCTTAAAAGAAAGATAAATGAGCCTGTCAATATTTGGATCTACATTATTCTTGTCCTCAGTGAAATTTAGTTTGCGAATGTTTTGCGCTGCTAATGCAAGATTAGAGCATATATATACCACATTGAAGGTTTGATTATTGCGATGTGGACCACCCTGGTTCAAATATCTCTCATATGCTTTTGCAAGGATACCCTTCGCCACAATGGTCTTCCCCAGCCCAACTTCATCCGCAACCAGCATTTTGTGCCGATTATTATTATAAAGTTGGTCAAATACATATTCTACTGTTTTTAGCTGAAAATCCTTTAATCCGGCTATTGCTTTTTCAATTTTATCTCTCATTTTTGTTCACCTCCATATAGCCTTTGAATACTGCCCACAAATTTTCAAATTCCTTAGTAATTATGTGCTCTATATTTACTTCTTGTTCTTTTCTAATCCGCTCTATCAAATGCTCGATTGAAATCAACCGATCGGGATATCGGCTGGCAGCTACCAATAACTTTTCAAAAAACGGAACACCTCTAAATATTTCATTCCAATTTTCAGGGAAACCAGTTCCAGTCTTTTCAATTATGCCATTGCTGTTTTGAACAAATTCAGTTTCTTCTCCAGTCAGAAGAAAGGTGAGGTATTTGAGGAATTTATCACTGCTATTGATAATCGATGTAAATATCCGATTTAACCTATTGCAGGGCAGATCAATCTGCATTAATACAAGAAACTGCTTAATGATCTGATTATTATGCCATATTTCCCACTGAATAAAGGGACTTAAGGCTGTTTCGGTATATCCACCAAATTCTTCTATACAGTTCACCAAACCAGGAGCAAGTAATACAGGTAACTTGTTTTTTTCAGGTAAGGGTTTTAAACGCACTGAAAAATCTGATGCTATTTTAAGTTTTTTAGCATCAATGTTGATTACAAGGTCATAGGTTGCTGCTTCTTCGCGAGGATTGGCAGTTCCTGTAATTCCAACCATTGAAAGATCATAGATGAGTTTCCTCAGGTTTAGATCGAATTCTTTTCTCTCTTCCTGACTGGTTCTGTTCTCTGGGTGATAAGGATTGAAAACAGGGATTTCTCCTTTTTGTGATTCTGTTAGCATTTTAATTATATCACGAGGCTTCTGACCAGGCCCATTCCCTTGTATTCCAATCAAAAATTCAATATTTCGCGGCTCAAATGCCGGAGATGAACAATTGGCTGATCCTAAAAACCAATGTGAAAATCCATCTTTCAATCCAATAAATAGTTTTGCATGAAGGTTTTGTTGCTGTGTTTGGAGTTGAT
Organism: uncultured Bacteroidales bacterium; assembly: GCA_963808745.1. GTDB lineage: Bacteria > Bacteroidota > Bacteroidia > Bacteroidales > UBA10428 > UBA5072. Next base: position 14,802 of record CAWEGX010000003.1, on the reverse strand, counting down.
TGTCCTCACTGAGGAATTCATTATTTTCAGCATCAATAATGAATTGAGAGAATTCAAAGCAATTTACTTTTTTAATTATTTCTGAATCAATACCATCAAGTTCATCCTTTCGTGATAAGAGTGTAGGCTTTTTTCGTGTAAGTGCTATTAGTGAGGTGATCGTTGAGTTGTCGATAAAGGGTGAAATAATAAGAAGTTCATCCCATTTTTTACTTTGCAATGGATTTGGGTAAATAATATTGGATGAAGTATTAGGTACACCAATAGGAAAGAAATTGATCAGTTTGAAGCTTTCAGGGACATCGAAATCTACTTTTTCAAGATCTGAAAGAAACTTTTTAGGAAGCCTCCGCTTACCCATAGTGGCCATTGATTGAATGAAATGGATCAGAGGACTGGTTCTTTCAACTGTTTGATTTCCGACAAATCCTTCAGATGAAAAGGCAATATCCCAATCTCGGGTAAAGGTCAGGTTCCTGCTCAATACAACCAGTCTATAGCATGCAGGTTTATTTGAAGCCTCAAAACGAATGATCCAAACCTTTGGATGGAATGAGCTAATGTGATTTTTCATCGCAATTTCACAAATGCCCTTTTCCCAATAAGCAATCAGGTGATGGTAACTGGAGGGAACCTTAATCTTGCCCTTTTGGCAAAAAATAGTAATTCGATCAGCTGCTTTTGTAAGAGCATCAAGCATATCATAACGGATACTATCAGCCTTGATATCCAGATCCTGCGAATAGAACATCGCGACTGGAATTAACATGAGAGCTTCCAGATCAAGTGAATAGGTTGTTCCTATTGCATAATGCAGTTGATATCCCTGCGGAGGGACTAACTGAGCACCATAGTCTAGCCGATTTTTTGTAGGATGAAGCATGTGTTAACTAATTCAATTTGGATTGAATATCATTCAAGATTGTCTTAGCATTTTGGTAGCGGTAATCAAGGAAACGAAGTCCAAGCCAACCTTTCTCCTTAACATCATCATATTTCTTCATAGTGATCCTTGCTTTATACTTTTTATTAATACATTCCTGCTTTTCAACAAGTTGATTTCTTAAGGATATATTTGTTCCTCCGGTTTTTATAAGATTCCACCATTCATAAATGAATTGCCTTGTGAAACCGGGGGTTGTCATCGCACAAGAGAAAAGTTCGTCAGGATTAAATTGTTGAAAGTTGATCATTCTCTCCTTTATTTCCATTAACCATATTTGCCAATCGGATTCATATAAGTCGTTATTAAAAGCGGTCTTTTGAAGAATACAATTGTATGTAATATGGGCCCCATAGAGCAACTCGGAAAAATCATGAGAAAGATAAGTAAATTTCTCAAAGAATCTGAAATATCGCATGTAACAGCAGTTTTGGTAAAATCCATGAATCCATTGCATATCTTGAATTCCTTATATAGATGGTGGTTTTCCAGGAGTTTTCCAATAAGTTTTTCTTTGGAGGTATCAATGATCTTATCATAAAAAATACTGGCTTCCTGCTCTGTAAGTTCAAGGTCAAGATCAGTTTTCCAATCAGGATTATAGGCAATCCTTAACTTAAACAGATTCTCAAAATCTGCATCCACATCATCTCCTGGCGAGTCATCCCCAAGTTTTACTGAAAGAAGCGACTCAAGTGAAAGATTTGAAGTTTGTTTCAGAAAGGTAGGTATTCCAAGCCCATTTGTATCCATAAAATTGAAGATCCGAAGTCCATTCCAATAAATTGTAGAAGGCCTTCGGATTATCTTTTCAGGTTTTCTCTTTGTTATTCCAATTATCCCTTGACCTTCTTCATGATTAAATTTCTCGGCCAGCTCCCACATTATTTCATATTCCCTTTTTTCAAGGTATTTATAAGCGCTTTCCATCTGACGCTGTTTCGGGCTTAGTTTTAGATAGTCATATAGAATATAAGGAATTATAAAGAAGTATTTGGCCCGTGTTTGGATTGTACTTATTCCCGGAAATAGCCTATCTGCTAAAGCATCCCTTATAATGCCGATACCTAGTTCATCCACCATACCTTCTGGTTTCAATAGTTCAAGAATAGTTGCAACTCGATCCCTATGTGAAGGTGAAAAATCAATCCATCCAATACTGGCCATTTTTATATCTCTTTTAATTTTAAATGTTATACGAAGGTTTTTATAATAATCCTCATATAATTTTGTTGGAAACTCAAAAATGCATTTATTAAATTCTTAGGATAGAGAAGTTTATATTGCAGAAAAATAATTATGTACACGATTTATGAAATTCAGCTTAAGAGTATTTGACAATTTTCATCCTATGTACCTCTTCGGCGGATCCGGTACGCCAAAAGTTTGCAAATCCCGCGGCTAAGCCGCGGGATTTTTCATTTCGAATCAACCCGGGCTTCAGTTGGCAAAAATGTTGCCCAACGATTGGCATTTACACTTTTCGTGCTGTATAAAATGATACATTTTCGCCATTCCAATAATCGTTATTATTTGGCAACACATTGTTGTAGCATTTTATTTCACCAAACCCATTCATTTCGAAAACCTCAAACAAATCTTTTGTTTCGTAATAATGAGTCCAGAAAATGTATGTATCAATTGTATCATTTTCTCCAATTATTATATGATGATTCGCTAAGACCTTTGCTTCAGGGTAATGGTATCCATTAGTTAAAGCAATATAAGGTGCATCTTTCCAAAATCCTGTTTTCTGAACTTCCCAGGATTGTGCAATAATCTTCTTGTCGATATTCATTTCGTTTACGACATCACAGATAAATATTCCACCTTTTTTTAATGCTCTGTGTATATTTCTTAATACTTTATCCCGTTCTTCGGGGAGCAAAACGCAAAAATCGAGATAAATCAGGATTACTAAATCAAACCTGATCAACAAAGTCTATATCTAAGTAATTCTGATTCAAGTATTCAATGTCAAGGTGTTTTTCTTTTGCCTGTTTGGTTGCATATTGAATGGAAGTTTCCGAAAAGTCTATCCCTGTTACTGAATTTCCTTTTTGAGTCAATAATTCTGCATAGAGCCCGGGCCCACATCCCAGATCAAGAATTTTCATTTTAGACTTATCTGTTTGGGCCAAAATCCAATTTGAAATATTTTCAATCTTGGTTTTGTCTCTGCTTGCAATATCATGGTCAGGATTTATATGTAATTCAAGCAATTTTTTCGAAATATGCGGGTCTGTCCACATGACAGATGAACCTTTCTCATAAAGACCTGGTTTGGATGATAATTTCTTAATTCGTTCGATATTCATTGTAATTTCGTTTTTGTCCTTTGCTTGTAGCCAACATATTTATATTGTTGCTTCTTCCAACTAAAATATGAGATATGGATTACGTAGCGCCCTGGTATGCTTTTCTTTTGCACACGCCTGACATAATCTTTTCCAATTATATACTAAGGTTATTTCAGAGGATGACAACGTTTTATTAGTATTTTTTCTTAAAATCCCATAGCTTTTTTTATTACTGCCATTTCTTCTTCTGAAGTCAGCATTTTTAATAATTCAAATGCAACATTTGGAGCTGTCTCAGGACAATAAGACGTAATAATATTACCATCAACTACAATTGGCTCATTCACAACATTCACTCCAAATTCTTTCAGTTTTTTTTGCCAATATCCGTCTTTTAAGTGGTATGTAGTTGCTTTCCGATTCTTAAGAACTCCACTTTTTCCTAAGGGGAATGCCCCAGAACAAATTGTCGCAATGATTTTACCTTTTGCATTAAATTCCCTAATTAATTTTAAAAACCTTTCGTCATATGCTTCTTCATAAAAACCAAATTCCCCGAATCCACCAGGTATTGCTAAGGCGTCATATTCGTCAACGTTTATTTCTCCAATGGTTTTATCTACTATTACAGGTACATTAAAAGTGCTTATCACTTTATCAGTAAAACCACATGTATCAACGAACAAATTATGTCCATAATCATCTCTGGCCCAACCAAGAACATCTATAAAAACACTAAATTCCATAGTTTCAAATGCTTTTGCCAGAAACACTAATACTTTCTTATTTTGCATACTTTTCAAAATTATCAATTTGTTTATATTCCTATTAGTTTTGCTATTCTCGCCTTACAGCCAACCTATTTATATAGTTGGTTCCTGTAATCCGGAGGTCATGATTTATGTGAAATCGAAAGATAGGTCCAAGTTTTGTATTTTCAAATTGCTAATTGCTACTTAATCCATCCTCTCTATTGATTTAATCTCTATCTCTGCAGAGAGAAAATGGATGCAAAATAGTGAGGTGGCGAATAGATGGGTTTGCATTTGTTGATCAGGCTAATTTAATGATATACAGCGATTTGGAAGGGAGATCAAAGTCCTTCTTCTCGCAGCATCTGGTTGGAAATCCCTGCGTGAATCCCTATGATTTTAAATTTTAAGGGTGTCATCAAGCGAGCTTGAGACACCCTTAAAATTTTAAAAGACTAAGAAAGAAATACGTGTCGTGAATACATGGTCAGTATACCCTTATTTTCCAATAACGCCTGTCCTTTTTATTTAGCAGGTTTCAATTCGACAACAACCATTTTTTGCGTAGTAGTTCCAATATTTTTTACCATGTGTGTCACAGCAGGGAAATACATTGCTTCCCCGGCCTTGAATTCAACAACTCTTGCCGGCTTGCCTTTGTCAGTAATCTCAAGTTTTCCGTCATTTAAAGCATATGTAACATGGTTAGGATGTGAATGCCATGTTGCTGTTTCACCTGCAGCGATTTCAACCTGGATCATTCTTACCTGGTCATTTTCAAGAAGAACCTTTTTAGCTGCATTCGGTGCTACCTTCATAGGGTCCTGTGCGTAAACGCTTGCGCTCAGCGTCAGTAACAATACAAAGAACAGAGAAGCCGAAATCAACTTAATCATTTTCATTTTGTTGGATTTTAAATTTTATTACTCATCTGGCTTTTCATTTTCGCCCCGTTTATTTGTGGTTTCCGGTCTCCACGATTATATAGTGCATGAAATTCATGTCTACCAGGAATAACTTGATCTTACATCTTTTTCAGTCATAAAAATCAACAGTAATCAGCTGATCCATACTTAAAAAGAAAGTAAACAGAAGAATTGATATTAAGTTCAAAATACAAATTGATATGCTCCCTTATGGTCAAAGGCGGAAACCTTTTGAAGCACTTCAGTTGAATAAATAGCATGTCAATGTTATTTACGCAGATTCCCACTTAATCGAAAATTATCGGGCGAGATCTTTTGTATTCATTATCAAATCCGATAGATTCAACTAAGGATTGCACGAATAATTGAGCGCCTGGTTCATGTACATTACTCCGGAATGCTTGACAGGTCAAGGCCAGGGGTTTTAATTGAAATAAACCAGAATCTGTTTTACATCAGTTTCTGTTTATTACGGCTAATTATCCGGAATTTCAGGCTCAACCAGTTTCATCAGTTTATCCAAAGATTCCTGCCAACCTAAATAACACATTTCTAACGGTATAACGGACGGGATGTTTTCCTGCAAAACTTTCAATTCAGTCCCGCACGATACTTTTTTGAGCCACACGGAAGTCATCAATTCACCCGGCAAATTTGGGTCGTCAAATTTATCACTGTATTTAAGGAACTCGTTGGGTTTAATTTCAAGGAAGTTACCGCCAAAGGAGTGGCCATTTCCGGATGTGAAGTTTATAAATGACATTTTATAACTTCCACCAACCTTAAATTCCATATGATGTATCACACATAAAAATCCATAGGGAGGAATCCACCATGAAAATGCATTAGGGTCGGTAAAGGCACGATAAACCTTTTCGGGAGCAGCTTTAATTACTCTGTGTAATGTCACACTATTCTCTGACATATCTATTGGGTTTAAGTGTTTTTAAAATGAACATTGTGTTCATTAAAAACATTAAAAACAGTACTAATGTTCATGTAGAACCATAAACATTGCTGCCATCGTCCGCCTTTCCTGCACCCGCAAATTATGTCCGGTTATCTGGGGGATTGAGTCACAGGCCCGCTTTTTAATCCTAATACGGAATTAATGTACTGATAGTGGAACCTGTATACCTGTCTAAATCCCATGGACTTGTCTTTATATGCTTTTCAGGGATTAATCCGGTTACTGTCATCCCAGATTTCCAATATCACCCAGGGTTCTTTCAAATTTTCCATTGTCGAAACTTGCATAATACCTTAAACCAGCTACCTGGTTTATCAACTTTTTGTCTTTTATTATCATAACTTCCTGGGGTGTAAGAGCAATATCCCATAACCTGAATTCATCCAGGTTACCTTTAAATTCAGGCGAATAAACGCTGCCTGTGAGGCAATTTGAGGCAAATGTGGTGGATGTACAGGGTGCTTTTCTGCTTCTGACCAAATCGCCATTGAGATACATAAATATACTATCCGGACGATATGTTACTGCAATATGAACCCAATCTGTTATTGAAATGGTATAGCTGAGCCTTGATACAAGAATATTTCCGGTATGTTCGGCAACCATTATTCCATTTGTACCCACTGACATACCAACTCCTATTCCAACCCCTAAACCTCCGTTTATAGGAAGAATCGCCCAGTTTTGATTCGAATTGGCAAGGGGGACACTTACGCCTCCCATGCAAACATTACTCTCACCTGCCATATTAATAGGTCGGGTAGGCTTAACCCAAAAATCATAACTAAATGTGTTTTTGATCAAATTTGCTGCATATCCGGTATATAGGTTGCCTGTAGAAATAGTATCACGGAAAAGATATTTATTGGTAAATGCCTGGGTTGAAAAGCTTAATTCATTCCCATAGGCAGTACCTGCACTATTTGTGGCATAAGCCCTTACATAATATGTCGTATTTGCTGATAAACCGGTAATTGAGCTGGTAAATACACCCGTACCTGTGCCATCAGTGGTTACATTATTTGCTATAGTCGGATTTGCTGATATGCTCCAGCAAATTCCGCGGGAAGTAACTGCTGAACCACCATCACTTGTTATATTTCCCCCGCTTGTAAAAGAGGTATCAGTTATTGAGGTAATTTCAGCGGTTGTTAAAGATGGCAATACGTCCCCGGAGTCATAAACACCCCTTAAAAACAGGCCACCATTACATGGTAAAATAATAATGTTCTTCTTCAGTATGGAATCATATCCAATATCAATATCATATGCCTGGCCAGCTGAAGGTGTATTTAATATTTCCCATATGGTTCCGTCATAGGAAACCATTACTTTTTTAGAATCATCGCCATTTACTGAAATAACTGCCCAATACAACCCATTAAGAAACTTTATTCTGTATATATAGGATACATTTGGAGGTGAACATATTGGCTGAAACGTTAATCCGTCAACTGATTGTAATAAGGAAGGGGAACTGGTATTGTTTTTATATGCCAGCACAACATCATTACCAGCGATGTATCTGAACTTGCCCAGGGTATCTCTTTTTGTCCAGGTTGTTGCATCCGGACTTGTCCAGAAATTATAACCATCATTGGCATAATAAAGACCGAACTTTTCTGAATAGGTAGTGACAGATGCTGTATTAGAACCAGCAAAAGTCAAATTAGTCCAGTTAACACCATCCGGACTTCTGTCGCAAGTATGGCCATAAATTGAACTAAAGAAGTAATCCTTAACCCTGAATAAATCATAGCGGTAATCTGCATATAAATCAGGAACATGAAGCATGGGTGTCCAGGTATTACCATTATCATTGGAATACGAATAATTCCTTGAAAACTCATAGCAACGATGGGAAATAACAAAATGACTATTGACAGGAGAAAATGCTACACCAGAAATATCTGTAGAACCAGGAGTGGCTTTTTGAATCCAACTTAGTCCAAAATCATTGCTTATATATGCACTGTTATTGGTTGAAACACATCCATTATCAGTACCTGTCACAAAAGTATTGTTGCCAAAAGCAACATATACCGAGCCTGTAAAATCGGTGCCCGGGCCAGCTGTAACCTGAGACCATGTTATATCTGGAACAGAAGGTATAGTTCCCTCCTTACCCGATGATGCGGTAGTAAAACTAACTTGATTCCCATAAGATGTTCCTATACTGTTTGTTGCATATGCCCTGGCATAATAGACAGTACATCCCGTTAATCCCGATATCGAACTTGAAAACGTACCTGTTTCCGTTCCATTGATTGTTTTGTTGTCTGCTGTTGTCGGATTTGGCGATGTATTCCAGCATATGCCACGGGCTATAACCGGTAACCTGCCACTGCTGGTTATATTCCCTCCAATCGTGGCTGAAGTGTCTGTGATACTTGTTATGGTATTTGTTTCAACAACAGGTTGTGTATAGCTCACACCTCCATAAACAGTATTAACTTCCTCCGCATTAAGTGGGCAGCTATATATTCGAATATCATCAAGTTTACCTTTGAAATAGTTATCCATGTTAGTCCACACATGTCTTGCCCCAATGGTTACATGATCATCATGATATCCCTCATTGGTGCCTTTAACATCTATTGTAGCAATCTGAGACCCGTTTAAATAAATTGTTGATCCGGCAGGTTTCATAGTCCACACTATATGTACCCATCTGTTTACCAGGTTTAAATTTGTCAGTCCTGCAGGACTGTTGTATTCGAAGTTAAGAGGATTCCCGCCTTTATCTGCACGAATACCTATGTCATTATTTCTGAAGTTTATCAGGAAATCATTGCCACTATAATTGATACCTCCATCCGTTAATATATTGCTATAGCCACTTTCATTTTCCAGATAAGCCCAGAATGATATTGTAAATGAATCGGTTATGGATAAGTATCCGGGTATGGTTATGGAGCTATTGGTACCGTTAAAATAATAAGCTGCATTGGAATGTCCATACCTGTCGCTGGTCAGCGTAGCTCCATTGACTATACCATCAACCCCAACCCCGCTTTCATCGTTGGCATTCCCATTAAATGGATACCAGGCAATTAAACATGCATCAGGTACGGTTGAATCAGCAGTTTGAAATGTTAATTCTTCTCCATAGCCTGTTCCAGCGCTATTGATGGCATATGCCCTGACACAATAAGTTGAATTTGGTTTTAATCCGGCTATATAGCTAATAAAAGATCCCGTTCCTGACATATCTGCAGTTATACTATCCGCAACTGTCGGATGAATTGTTGTGCTCCAGCATACACCGCGGGAAGTAATTGCTGCGCCGCCATCGTTTACAATGTCTCCCCCGCTTACAGCGGTGATTTGTGATATTGATGATATCGGTGTGGTTGTGAGTGAAGGCAATGAAGGTTCATCTCCATACACACAACGGACAGGAGTAGCAATTGCTTTATCAACACTGCCGTTCCCCATCAGCATATCGTTATCGTTTTTAATATAACGTGTCCAGTAGGTCCCAGGATTATCCTTTGCGGTCCACCATTGGCAGGTTTCACCGATATAGACAAAATTGCCATCACCACGACGGCCGCCAGAGGGAACACCTGAAAAACCACTCCTGTTATTGCCCGCCTGATCGTTGCCAGGGGTGCCTGGTGTTGAACTTGCATTCCAACCCGTTGTGGATGCCAGGGATTTAGCAATGTCGCTTCCGCTGCCCTCGTAACCATAACCGTTATCTTCGAGATAACTGGTAAAAATTGTCCACTCAGCATATGTTGGCACGTGCCAGCCGGTTGGGCAAAGCTTGCCTGTATTTACGGTATACCAGTTGTATAATGCCCCATAAGTATTCTTATACGTTGTTTCATCATTATTATACCAGGCATACGCTCCTGTGGTATTATTTTGCCATTCCGTAGTATCGGTTCCCGGATAATCGATAGCAGTTCCATCCCGATATCGGGTCGTTTTCAAATTTTCCTGCAGCCAGCATTGGTCCCCGATATGTAATGTATGGTAAACATTGCCATCAATATCAGTAACAACAGGCATATCAGGGCAGGCTGTCCAGGTGGGTCCAACCGCTTCAAAATTTGCCAGCAACGTGTCATTATCTGCAGGCATGGAATACAAAAAGGCTGAATCTGTGCTTATAATAGTTCCATTTAAAGTCCAATTTCTAAATTGATAGTTATGTGCTGGTATAGCAACTATGGATACCTTTTCACCTTCCGCATAATTACCGGCACCGGTAACTGTGCCTGCATCCGGAGGATTAACGGCCATTGCCAGATTATAAGTAACTGCAGTATCGCTGAACTCGCTGTGAAGCGAAATAATTTCCTGCGGAGTTAAAGGGCAATTGTATATACGTATATCATCAAGTTTTCCTTTGAAGAAGTTATCCATGTTAGTCCATACATGTCTTGCACCAATCGTTACATGATCGTCATGATATCCTTCATTGGTTCCAGGGACATTTATTTCAGCAATCTGAACCCCATTTAAGTAGATTATTGACCTGGAAGGGTTCATAACCCACACTATATGAACCCATCTGTTTGCCAGATTTAATTCCGTCAGTTGTGTCGGACTATTGTACTCATAGTTGAGATCTTTACCTGCTTTATCAGCGCGAATTCCTATATCATTATTTCTGAAATTGATAAGGAAGTCATTGCCTCCATAATTAATACCCCCATCCGTTAAAATGTTACTGTATCCGCTTTCATTTTCCAAATAAGCCCAGAACGATATCGTAAATGAATCTGTTATGGGTAAGTATCCGGGTATGGTTATGAAGTTATTAATTCCATTGAAGAAATAGGCAGCATTGGGATTACCAAACCTGTCACTGGTTAGTGTTGCTCCATTGACTGTGCCATTGCTGCCAACTCCGCTTTCATCGTTGGCATTTCCGTTAAAAGGATACCATGCAATCATACATTCATCAGGCAGGACTGAATCAGCCGTATGAAATGATAATTCTTCTCCATAACTCGTTCCTGCCCCATTAGTCGCATAGGTTCTTACAAAATAGGTTGTATTTGCTGTTAATCCCGTTATATAACTAATAAATGCCCCTCCTCCTGTACCGTCCGAAGATCTGCTATCTGCAATGGTCGGATTTGTCATTGTACTCCAGCAAACCCCACGGGAGATAACCGATGTTCCGCCATCATTTGTTATATCACCGCCACAAATTGCGGTATTAGTTGTTATTGAGGAAACCGGAGTAGTAGAGAGAGTGGCAAGATCAAGCTCCTGCCCGTACCTGCTTAAGGCTGGTACATTTGTAATTTTTCCACCTTTTATTCACAAAATCCGAACCCGAATCAGCATTCCGGCCGTGTTTGGTTACGCCTTGTGCTGAAATATCAATGGTAAAAATAACAGAGAGTAAGATGCAGAAGAATAGTTTCATTGATGGTAGGGGTCGGTTTAATAATAATAGTCGAGTTGTATTCTATCACCTGCCTCCAGCATGTATGAGCCATTATTTACAGGAACATAGGTAAGGACAGAGCCTGAGACGTTGTAGGCCGTATTACTTATTCTCACCCCATTGACATACATTTTTACCTTGCTGTTTACTGATGGAACCTGGGTTAAGGTAAAGCTGGTCTGTGCTGCCGTAGATGTGAACTCATCCGCAACTTCCCTGATTGCTGTTATATAGGTGTTTGCATCCACGCTGCCATCAGCTTTTAAAAACTGGGATGCCGTACCTCCTGGTTTAACAAAGGCAATAGCAGTTACCTCACCGTTTGCGAAAACAGGGCCGGCATTCCATATGCCGGAGGTTACATTTCCCAGGATAGTCAGGCTGGGTGAACCAAACCAGGTGGATAATTGTATGTTTTCGACGTTGCCAAGCCCAACCGATGCACTGTTGAGTGGTTGCCATGTCTTGTCTCCTCTCCAATACTGGGCATCAGTTCCAACCGCAATGAAGGGCTGATAACCTGCTTTTGCATGATTCCCCCAAATATATGCTGTATCCCACTTTGAGATATTTAAGCTTGTGATTGCATTTGCTGCATGATCGGTATTCATTGCATCCGTAATGCCATATCCGGCCAGCGTTGTTGGTTTGTTTGTCAGGTTACTGAAATGTACCTGTGAAGCACCACTGGTTTGCAGGTTGAATTTCGTGTAATAATTTGCTGAAGCTATTGTCCAAGCAGGGTCGGTTTCGGTATAGCCTGTCAGGAAATTGGGAGTCCAGTTTTCCCATCTGCCTGAAGTGGAGTTATATTTTATCAATTGGTTATTGGCAACCGAGGTGAACAAAAATGGCTTTGAGGTTATTTCAGTCCAGGACGGAACATAAGTTATTGGCCGATACAAACCGACATGGTTTCCCCAGCTGAAGGCGGTGTTCCAATTAGCAATATTTGCATTTGTTATTCCGTTTGCAGGACTTGAAGTACTCATCGCATCTGTGATACCATATCCGGCAAGTGTTGTGGGTTTTCCTGACAAACCTGACCAATTGCCATTGAATGCATCCGTTATCCCATATCCGGCCAATGTTGTTGGCTTGTTTGTCAGATTGCCGAAATGTACCTGTGAAGCACCGCTGGTTTGCATGTTGGATTTCGTATAATAATTTGCTGCAGCTATTGACCATATGGGATCATTTTCCGTGAAACTTGTCAGATAACCTGCATTATTTATCAGGTCGGTCGCTTTTGTTGGAATTACAGGTTTATTGGTAAGCGAGTTATAATTGCCATCAAAAAGAGTGGGTTTGTCCAACAGATCATCATAGATACCGCTAAATAAAACCGGCTTATTTAATAGATCATTGTAATCTCCTGTGGATGAAACTATTGAAAGCAATGGTTTATCAATAATTTCAGCATAATTTACAATGGCTTTGGAAGTGCTAAATGAATGAAAAGCAAATGGAACAGCCATCATCTGTTGTATCCCCATTAACTTGAATTCGCCGGTACTACGAATATCAATCTCCACCTTCAGAAAGAGCTTTTCAGCTCCCCAGTTGATATCCATAAGACTCTGATAGGTACCTTCGGAAGAGACCTCTCCATGACCAATAACTAATGAAAATTGCCCGTATTGATCGGTGTATGTGGAATGTACTTCACTGTATAAAGTTTCTCCATCCTCACTCATGTTTATAATGGAGAATCTTACAGCAATCTGTTTGCTGTGAATGATCAGTCCATTAATGTCATGTCCGGCAATCTCTTTTCCTTTGTCATCCAGAGCCACTGCCTGGTATGAAATTCCATCTGCAACCTGCCCATAAATCGATACCCATGAAAAGCATAAAGTCGCGAGCAAAAGAACTACATATTTTTTCATAATAGGATTTGATTATTTCATTCGATATTGAAGAAAAGGCCTAACTGAACCGAAATAGTCCGGTTATACATCTTTTGGCCTTCATCAGTATTCTCTTCGAGCTGCAAAAGACCAATTGATTCATTTATCCTGAGGAAGACACTTCCATATTTTGAATATGCATATTCCAATCCGCCAAACACGTTAACACCAAAATCATTCTTTTGTGTATTATCCAGAGCCATCAGATCATAATAAACCGAACCAATGAATTGATCGGCTTTTAAGAGTCTTCCATAATATAAACCGGCACCAACGTGAGGATAAAGGCGATCAATAGTAAATTTATAACCGGCGTTAACTCCTATATTCACATAATGAAATGACCAGTCCAGTTTTTCCTGGTTGAGTTCTGAATTAGCGCCTTTCACATTGTAGAGCAACTGACCTTCAACAAAAATCTGGTTATCGAAAACTGAATGAAAAGAAAGGCCATAGCCGAATCTCATGGCATAGTCCAGGTCATCTTTATTCCCTTCAGAGTCTACAAATCTGAATGTCGATAAATTCTGACTGAAAGAAATCCCGACTTTATTCTGAGCGTTAACGGATATAAAGCAGAATAAAAATACAACTAATGTAAAATGCGTTTTCATCGCAGCAATGATTAAATAATGGTATTGGTTTTCACTATTGTCTTTCTATTCCTAATGCCTGACAACGAATTTCCTGATGCCAATTCTTTCATTCGAGACTATGGTCACAATATATACACCTGACATATAGTCTTCCAATATCAGCTGTTTGGATTGAAGCGTTTGATTATCAAATTTTTCCAAGACAGCCCCATTTATGTTACGGATGATTATTGAGTACTGATTAATCTTTTCCTTAAATACAATTAATGTACTATGATGGGCTGGATTTGGATACAATGTAAAATCAATAGGGATATTGGCTTCGGGTGAATATACTATGGAAATGGGTTGTTGAAATCCTTGTCTGACCACAAATTCTTCATTACGAATAACTGTTGTATTTGAAGATTGGCCAACTGTTTGCCGAAGGATTAATCCATTTTCAGTATAGGTAGCACCAATGCATCCCATTGAAGAGCGCATAACGGTTTGACCAAATAAATGTGTGCAGCTGATAAGGATTATTTGGAAGACAGAAAAAAGGTAAAGCGTTTAAGCATAGTATAGGTGAATTGTTTTCCGAAAGTATTTTTGAATCCCTTGCTATATCATCATTTATATTAATTGCCTGATATACCATTCAAGCACATTCAGTTATACGCTATAGCAATTTTTAAGTTACAACAATCATATAGATGAAGAAGTGACAGGAATTATCTCTTTGGGATATAAATAAAGGATATATAGCTTATTTAAAAGTCACGAAAGTGGATTTGGCATCCTTTGCGGCTATAGCTCTGAACCGCAATTTCGGAAATTATCAATTTTGCAAGGAATGAGGAGCCATAGCTTTTATTAATCACCGAGGGTGTCTCAAAAGTCGAGACACCCCGCTGGTTTTTAAGCTAACCCTTACTTCATTTTTAGTTGGCTGAAAAGCCAGGATACCTGTCCGATGCGGAACGTAATTGAAGGTATTACTACTTTTTACT
>CAWEGX010000002.1:0-41872 GCA_963808745.1 uncultured Bacteroidales bacterium | reverse complement strand
CAATGGGAGTGACCGTCACCATGCAACCGCTTCTGCCATCCTGGAAAAGTTTCATTACACCGGTGCCTAGTTGCGTTGCATATGAAAGATCATATGCGATCGGACGAACGCAGCGCAATTCATAGCCAATCTCATTCGGGCGGCTTTTTACTGAAATATTCAGTTTTTTCAGTTTGCGCTGAACAAGCATATTGAAGATATGGGCCTTGCTAACATTTCCCAGTTCAGGATGACCATGATCGTCATAGGTGAAATTAACGCCGGTTCCTTCAATCTCCTCATCGCTCATAAAATGAAATACACCTTCACTGATGATGGCAACACCATACTCAATACCCAGCATTTTGCGTTTTACCATGGATGAAATGATCATCCTGGTAATTGCATCAAAAGTGATCTTGGTTTTATTGAACATTTCAGGAATAATGATCATTGGGTAATGGCAGGATAGCCAATACCAAAAGCAAGGTGACCTGCTTCACGACCCATGGCTGAAACCACGAACCAGTTTCCGCTTGTACGGGCATCTTCGTAAATGGTAGTGCCTATGCGCACTCCTTCTTCCTTGGCAGAATGATATCCGAAAGTGGGTGTACCTTCGGGTAAGGGAAGATCATTATCAATGGTTTTCGGAACATGAATATTTGATACTTTAACCTTATTCTTTTCCAGAAATTTGCTAAGCCGGTTTGCAGTGGATGCGGTATCATCCCCTCCGATGGTGACGAGTAATTTGATGTTATTGTTGACGAAAAAATCTACCTTGAATTCATCATCCTTGGGTTTATGACGGCTCATTTTAAGGGCAGAGCCACCACGGCTGTAAATGGTATCTGCAAAATTGAAATCTAACAGTTCAAAATTCGGATTGTCAGTGAAAATCGTTTTATAGCCTTCATGAATTCCCAATACATCATATCCCGCATTTAAGAAAACTTTTGTAACTGATCCGATTACGGTATTAATTCCGGGTGCCGGACCACCGGCGCATAAAATAGCAATTGATTCTTTCATATTGTATTAATTCTTAAAGATTTAGATGAAGTATACCTTTAATAGTTCTGGTGGTGCAAAGATGTAAATATATTTTTAAATGGTGAATTTTTACATAAGATAAATAACGCAATGTTTACTTCAGTAGTTCCTCTTTCGCATTGATCCATAAGCGCCTTTTGATCTGGCCTCAGCAACACCCTTGACAATTGTCATATCCATACAAAATAAAAACAATATATTTGATCCCTTAAAATATTTCATGAAAGAACAGATAAGGTCATTAAAGGAAAGTACCAAAATGAGATGGATCGTTTTGCTGATTGTCAGTTTGATCATGGCTGCCAATTATTATTTCTATGATGCCTTATCCCCCTTGAAAGATGCCATGCAAACCCACCTGGGTTTTTCAAATCAACAATATGGATTTCTGCAATCCACCTATTCCATTTCCAATGTTTTTCTTTTTATGGCGGTGATCGGTGGGGTTTTGCTTGATAAATGGGGAATTCGGTTTACCGGTATCGGATTTACATTTTTTATGGCTGCCGGTTCTATTCTCACCTTCTATGGCGCATCCGACGTTTTTAGCCATGGCGGGCCGGGATATCATTTTTTTAGTTCTTTTCTCACAAAGTATACTCCTGCCTTTAAACTGATGGTTTTTGGATATTTCCTTTTCGGACTGGGCGCAGAAACCAGCATTGTTGTGATTACAACCATTGTCGTAAAATGGTTCAAGGGCAAAGAACTTGCACTTGCACTGGGTATCAATCTGGCGGTTGCACGTCTGGGACAGGCCATGTCGTTTTTCTTTTATAGAACACTGAGCACAGCCGATTTCTGGCACAGGCCGATCTTTCTTGCCGCCTGCATGCTTAGCATTGGGTTCCTGTTCTTTTTGGTTTATAGTTTTATTGATCTATAAACTCGATAAACAAATCAGTTTAAACATGAAAGCAGATGAAGCAGAGAAATTCAAAGTATCTGATATTCTGAAAATTATTAGAATCCCTCTTTTATATATATTACCCTGCTTTGTGTTACTTTCTATTCCGCCTTTTTCCCGTTCCTTAAATATGCCACTGATCTTCTGCACAATAAATTCAGTCTGACCACTGCGATCTGCAGGCAGACTGACTTCTGTTCCTATCTTTTTCACGGTACTTTTCACGCCGCTTTTTGGATGGATTGCTGATAAAAAGGGAAAAAGCGCTTCCATGATGATCTATAGTTCAATTTTGCTGATCCTTGCCCATCTTACACTGACCTTTACCATGATCCATCCCATTGTTCCCATGGCATTGCTGGGAATTGCCTTTTCCCTGATCCCTGCCGCCATGTGGCCCGGCGTATCAAAGATCATTGATCAGAATAAGCTGGGTACAGCCTATGGTATTATGTTCTCTGTACAGAATTTCGGTTTGTGGCTTTTCCCCATACTGATCGGTTTTATCCTGGATAAGACCAATCCGAATGTGACTGCAGCCATGGTGGAAGCCGGAACGGCAAAATATGATTATACTTATTCTATCCTTATGCTGGCGATGCATCGGAGTGGTGGGCATTGTTTTTGCCCTTCTTGCTGAAACGAGATGATAAAACCTCGGGTTTCGGGCTGGAGCTGCCGAATAAAGTGGAGTAAGCAGTAATCGGTAATTACGTAAACTGTAATTCAGATTGGCAATCGGTAATGGTACTCGGTGAATATAATCCTTGAGGTTATAGGCTATAGCTGTAGGATCTGTAGCGTTCAGAATCTAAATCATCAGAATCATCCAAATCCGTTACTGCCTGAAAATGTTATTATCTGCCTTCTGTCGGGTCCGAGGGATACCATTGTCACAGGAACTCCGGTTTCCTTTTCAATAAAGCGGATATAATCTCTTAATTCAACCGGGATCTGCTCTTTTGTGGTAATGTCCGCTACATTTTTCCAACCCTTCATGCTTACATATTCCGGCCCTTCGATTTCCTCCATTTCATACGGAAGAATACTCAATTATCTCATTCTTTGTTTTATACCCGGTGCAGATACTGATCGTATCAATATCTGATAATACATCTGCCTTGGTCATCAATAACTGGGTCACCCCATTGATCATGATCGAATATTTCAATGCAACCAGGTCGAGCCATCCGCATCTGCGGGGACGGCCTGTTGTGGCACCGTATTCATGCCCTTTTTCACGGAGGAATTCTCCCGTCTCATCAAGCAGTTCGGTAGGGAAAGGGCCACTGCCAACCCGGGTACAATAGGCTTTGAAAACGCCAAATATCTCACCCAGCGTTCCAGGTGCTACCCCAATCCGGTGCAGGCCCCGGCACTTATTGTATTCGAAGAAGTAACATACGGATATGAACCAAAATCAATATCCAGCATGGTGCCCTGAGCGCCTTCAGCCAGTATTTTCTTTCCTTCTTTTAAAAAACGGTTGAGTTCATATTCACTGTCTACTATATGAATATCCCCGGATTTCCTCAATCCCTGCAAACCATTGTTCTTCCTGCTCCTCAATGTTGTAAGCATAATCATAGATCTTCAGAAGATCTTTGTGCTTTTGCTTCAGCCTGTCATATCTTTCCCTGAAATCAGGAAGCAAAATATCTCCAATGCGCAATCCATTTCGGCCCGTCTTATCCATGTAAGTCGGACCAATTCCCTTTAAGGTTGAACCTATTTTTGTAATTCCTTTTGCTACTTCCGATGCAGCATCCAGTATTCTATGAGAAGGCAGAATAAGGTGGGCCTTCCTTGAGATAAGGAGTTTTTTCTTCAGATCTACCCCTAGTTTGTAAATCGAATCTGCTTCCTTTTTGAAGATTACCGGATCAATTACAACCCCGTTTCCAATTACATTAATCTGGTTTTCGTGAAAAATACCTGAAGGAATGGAATGCAAAACATGCTTGATCTCATTAAATTCAAGAGAATGACCTGCATTGGGTCCACCCTGGAACCGGGCAATTACATCATATCCCGGGGTGAGAACATCCACAATTTTTCCTTTTCCTTCATCACCCCACTGAAGGCCTAATACTACATCTACTTTCATTTGTCAAAGGGAATTAAAAAATGCATCCGAAGGTACTCATTTTTTTTATTCTTCAAATACCTGGTGCTGAATTTAATGGTTGATTAAAATGCAGAAATTCAGGTTGTTAAAAAAATTTCTTACGCTTGTCCGGTATGTCCTTTTTTCGGCCATAAATATAGAGGGAATGATGCGAAGGATCAAATCCGTTTAACTCGCAGGCGGTATTAATAATCTCCTGCATGCGCGGATCACAGAATTCAATTACACGACCTGTGTCTATATCAATCAGGTGATCATGCTGCATGCATTGGTATGCCTTTTCAAACTGGGCGATGTTCTTACCAAACTGATGTTTAACTACCAGATTGCAGTCGAGCAAAAGTTCAATTGTATTGTATAAAGTTGCCCTGCTTACCCTGTAATTCTTGTTTTTCATGAAAAGATACAAGGTCTCAATATCAAAATGTCCATCCCTTGAATAGATTTCATCAAGTATGGCATAACGTTCGGGCGTTTTTCGATGACCTTTCTTTTCAAGATAATCGATGAAAATTTTCTTTACTGTCTCTTTTGTTTCGGAAGAAACCATAAACTGATTTGTTTAATGAGTTACGCGAAATTAATGATTTTTCAAAATAGTCTGCTTTCTATTTAGAATTATTTTAAATTAAAATGAAGGGAAAGTTTAAACAGCAGCGTCTACACGTTTCACCGCATCAACGCCCTTAATTTTGGTAAGGCTCATGAGCAGGTTGTTCAGGTCCTTTGCATCATGAACGTACAAATCGATGGTTCCTTCCCAGATGCCATCATGACTCGATAAATTGATGCTACGGATGTTCACGTTCAGTTCTTTGGAGATCACTGTGGTGATGTCGTTATACATGCCAAAGCGGTCATACCCGTTGATGGCAACTTTTACAAGGAAGGAAAGCAATTTATGGGTGGTCCATTTTACAGGAACAAGCAATTCACTGTGGCTCGAAAGAAGCTTGATGGCCGTAGGGCACTTGGCCTGATGAATTGTAATATTTTCCTGGTTTTCAGGTTCACAAAAGCCTATCACATTGTCACCGGGAATGGGATTACAGCATTGGGCGGTGGCATAATCTGTGGTAGCATCATGGATGTTTTCACGGAGAAGAATGGGGGTTTTAAAACCGGTTTTTGGAGTTGAATGATTTACGGTTGCCGCCTTTTTACCCATTAATGATGCTCTTCCAAGCTGAAGGCTCCAGTAATTGACCCATTTGCTTTTTGTATTCCTTTTCAGCACCTGTTCAAGGTTTTCCAGCTGGATAATGCCAGTTCCTATCTTGCTGTAAAACTCGTCTTTGTTTGATACATCGTATGCAGGAAGAAGCTTTTGAATGATCCTGGCATTTGGTCTGAGTTTCAGATCAGACAATTTTTCTTCCAGTTGTTTTTTCCCTTTTTCAATCCTGTTTTTGTTTTCAGCTTTTAGTGCATCCTTAATAGCAGTCTTCGCCTTGATTGTTTTTACATCATCGAGCCATTCAAGACGTGAACGGTATGTATCTGACGTGATTATCTCAACCTGGTCGCCACTCTTCAGCACATGATTTAAAGACACCAGCTTGTGATTTACTTTTGCCCCAATGGCCTTATGACCGATCTCGGTGTGTATTTCATAGGCAAAGTCAAGTACTGTGCTGTTTACAGGAAGCGTCTTAGTATCTCCCTTGGGTGTGAATATAAAAATTTCGGAGGCAAATAGATTCAGCTTGAAATCATCGAGGAATTCCAGGGCATCAGAATTTGTATTGGATAATAATTCCCGGATCCGTTTCAGCCATTTATCAAGCTCACTTTCATGTGAATTGTCTGTCTTGTATTTCCAGTGCGCGGCAAAACCCCGCTCAGCAATATCATCCATCCGGCGCGACCGGATCTGTACTTCCACCCAGTTGCCTTTCGGACCCATTACAGTAGCATGGAGGGCTTCATATCCGTTTGCCTTGGGCGTGCTTACCCAGTCACGGATTCTTTCAGGTTTGGGCATGTAAATATCTGTAATCATGGAATAAATATTCCAGCATTGCGTTTTTTCCGGAATACCGGCCAGCGGATCAAATACAATCCGGATTGCCATCAGGTCATACACCTCCTCAAACGGGATGTTCTTGCTCTGCATCTTATGCCAGATAGAATAGATGGATTTATATCTTCCGCTGATGTCATATGTTATCCCGTTGTGTTCGAGCTGTTCCTTGATAGGCCTGGAAAATTCCTTAATAAATTCCTGGTGGCTTTTCTCCTGGCTTTTTATTTTTTCAGATAGTTCCTGAAATATTTTTGGATAACGGTGTTTCAGGCTGAGATCTTCAAGCTCGTTCTTAATTGAATAAAATCCCATCCGGTGGGCAAGGGGAGCATACAGGTACAGCGTTTCCGCAGAAATTTTCATTTGTTTGGCAACCGGCAGCGATCCCAGGGTCCGCATATTGTGCAAACGGTCGGCCAGCTTTATCAGGATCACCCTTACATCTTCCGACAGGGTGAGTAACATTTTCCGGAAGTTTTCTGCCTGGAGAGATGAATTTTTGTCGAAAACACCTGAAATCTTAGTCAGGCCGTCAATGATCGTGGCTATCTTCGGACCAAAATGATTTTCAATATCTTCCAGCGTGAATTCAGTGTCTTCGACTACATCGTGCAACAGAGCGGAAACAATGGAGTTTACACCAAGACCCATTTCCTGGGTTACGATCTTGGCAACGGCAATGGGATGCAGAATATAAGGTTCACCCGACATGCGCATAGCTCCCTTATGGGCATTGTAAGCAATTTTAAATGCCTTCCGGATCAGCGCCTTATCCCCCCGTTTATTACAACGGGTGCACGTATCGAGCAAATCATTAAATTCGCGCCTGACTTGTATTTCCTCAGCCGTTAAGGTGGAACTCATCGGGAAATCAAAAAGTATTTATTTGAAAACTTACAAAGTTATTGAAATTGCCGTATTTCAGCGGACTGTTTTTAAAAAATATCCGCATTACGCCTAGCGGTAAACAACAACGACCTTGCCATTTATTTCCTTCACATCGGAAGAATAATTGTAAATCCTTAACAGGTAAAGATATACACCTTCAGGGACAGGCTTACCGGCTACAATACCATCCCAGGGGCCGGTTCCTTCCCAGAGTTTTGTCCCAAGCCGGTTATAAATGATCATTTCATAGTGCTCGGGAGTGAATGAAAATACGGGTTCAAATACGCGGTTAACAGCTTCTCCGTCATTGGGAATAAATGCGTTGGGCATACGGATATCAGGGATCACCGTAAAACATACCTGGTTTGAAATGCTGTTTTCCTGAATTCCAAGGATATTGGATCCTTCCAGTGCATCGATATGATAGCAGATAAAGCTGCTGGAGGGATTGGAATAATCAATCAGAGCTGTCACATCATCGGTATAAGCCGTTAATGTGCCGCCATCCAGTGTATCCACTAATGGATTGGTTTGTCCAAGTGTTCTTACGACCCGGTATCTATCAACACCGCCAAGCCAATCTTCATAACTGTTCCAGGAAAGCGATACAACGCTGCCTGATTGTGTTCCGGCAAGGATGATGTTGTTTGCCAGGTTCGACTCTGAAAACATCGTTCCGCAATTATTGAGCATTTCCAGCTTGTAATAAAATATTCCTGAAACAAAGGGGGTGTCATCATTGAAATGGAGAATGGTATCAGAGGTAATGATGGAGTCAATGGCAACAAAAGGGCCGGCCTGTAGATCGCTGCGGAGCAATCGGTATTTGTCCTGTCCCAATGCACCCCTTACAGTAAATGAAAGATCAATTGTATTATCCGCGCTGATGGTGGCATAATCGGCATTTATGGTTCCGGTCTGGACTGTCCATTTTGTAAAGACCGATGCCCGGTTTGAATTGGAAAGCCTGATGCCATCTGTATTGGCTGCCTGTATGAAAAGGTCATATGTCTGGTTAGGCAATATATTGCCAAGTACATGGGTATACCGGGTAATTGTGATATCCGGATTTACATTTGTAAGCGGTACATAAACTCCCGGCGCTGTTCTTCGGTAAATGGTAAAACCGGTGGTTGATCCCCGCCAGGTATTGTAATCATTCCAGGTGAGGGTGATGGTACCTGCGCAGGAATCAAAAACGGATTTCAGGAACATGGTACTGTCGGGTTCATTGAAATTACCCTGATCTATATCAGTTCCATTGGGATGCATTCCCCAAACAGTATAACCGATCGGTTTCCCCAACGATGATGTGGTTAAATTATTGTTGACGTAAAAGGTGTCTGTAACACCCGGACTGACCGGCAAATAGGAATCGGGCCTTCCGGGATAAGGTTCCTGTCGTTCACCAACCATATAATAATCACGCGTCGGATCCAACGGGATACTATACCATACTATGCTATCGATCTGCGATTCGATATCAACACTAACCAGATATATCGTGGGTTTAGCAAGCTGCGAGTATGCATAATCCTCAACAAAAATAAGCAACAAAAAGAGTAAAATCCATGTATATTTCATTCCCCTCTTATTTTTCAGGATTAACGAGTTATTTCATTTAATATTGCGATTCAAAGATAACGGAAGGAGTTGATAAAAGGTGATTTCTTTCGTATTTTTGGGTAAACAAATGCACGCATGGCTTTTTACAAGGCCCATTCCAACCTGATCTGGATCACTTTCCTTGCTGTTTCGATGGCTTTTGTCGAAAGTGCCGTGGTTATATATCTCAGAGAACTGTATTATCCTGCAGGATTTGATTTTCCCATGGTTTCCATGCCGGGAAATATTGCAATGACTGAGATCCTCAGGGAAATTGCCACCCTCATCATGCTTCTGGCCATGGGATTCCTGGCGGGAAGAAATGCGGGACAGCGGTTCGCCTGGTTTATTTATAGTTTTGGAATATGGGACCTGTTCTATTACGTTTTTTTGAAACTTGTTCTTGACTGGCCTTCATCCTGGTTTACCTGGGACATCCTGTTTCTGGTACCGGTTGTCTGGACAGGACCGGTGCTGGCCCCGGTGCTTGTTTCCCTTACAATGATCATTCTTGCATTTACCATCTTGTCAATTGACCGACGATCTGAACTATGTTTAATCAGCTGGCCAGTCGTATTATTAATTGTTCTTGGGTCTGTGCTGATTTTTGTTTCTTTTATCCAGGACTTCTCCTCTTTTGTAATCAGGCATTCTTCGTTTTCTGCCCTGCTAAAAGCTGATTCCGCTTCAAAAATGCTCCAAATTTACCTGCCAGGTTCATTCAACTGGTTTGTTTTATTTGCGGGAGAAATATCAATCTTTTCGGGCATCATCCTTTTAATTTTTCATAACCGGAAAAGAACTTCCAACCATGCTTAGGTTTCAGATATTGTTTGCATTCATGGTCATCCTGCTTTTGACAGGAGGAGAATGTTTGTTCTCTCAATCATGGATAAGGATTAACCAGCTTGGTTATACACCAGATTCAAAGAAAGTTGCGGTGATAGTCAGTAAAGATCAACTGCATATTGAAGATTTTACCTTATGCAATGCACTCACCGATTCCATTGTATTTAATTCAAAACTGGTTAAATCCTTTGAAAGCTGGGGCCCGTTTCTATCTTCCTGCAGGCTTGATTTTACTTCATTCATGTCACCGGGGGCCTACTATATTCGGGCAGGAGGAATAAAATCCCCGGCCTTTCAAATATCAAAATATGTATACGATGGCACAGCTGATTTCTTGTTGAAATACATGCGTCAGCAAAGATGCGGTTACAATCCCTTTTTGCATGATTCATGCCATACCCGCGATGGTTATGTGATTTACAATCCTGCTGCCGATTCCGCACATATTGATGTGACTGGCGGATGGCATGATGCGACCGACTATCTGCAATATACGGCCACATCTGCCAATGCAGTTTATCAGATGCTGATAGCCTACCAGTTAAATCCTTCTGCTTTTGGGGATGCATACCAGGCGAATGGAGAACCGGGTAACAACGGTATACCGGATATACTTGATGAGGCCAGGTGGGGATTGGATTGGCTGGTGAAAATGAATCCCGACAGCGGACAGATGTATAACCAGATTGCCGATGACCGCGACCATATCGGATTTCGTTTGCCCAATAAGGATAGCGCAGACTATGGAAAAGGACGTGAGAGACCTGTTTATTTTTGTACCGGAGAACCACAGGGTGTTTTTAAATATAAAAACAGGGCTACGGGAATATCTTCCACAGCCGGCAAATTCGCATCATCATTTGCATTGGGATCACAAATATTCGATAAATGGGATCCTGAATTCAGCCGGCTTCTGGCAAAAAAATCAGTGGCGGCGTTTGACTTAGGATTGGCACATCCAGGGGCATGCCAGACAGCTCCCTGCACTGCGCCCTATTTTTATGAGGAGGATAACTGGACTGATGATATGGAACTGGCCGCAGCTGTTCTGTTTCAAATTACCGGAGAGAGAAAATACCTCGATAAGGCCATTGAATTTGGAAGGCAGGAACTTTCTACACCCTGGATGGGAGCAGACACAGCAACGCATTATCAATGGTACCCGTTTCTGAACATGGGTCACTGGGAAATTTCCCGGTCTGCTGATAAACTAATTTCCGCGGAATTTTTAAATTACTGGAAGAAGGGTATTGATCTTGTTTATCAGCGGAGTTTACATAATCCTTTTATGAATGGCATACCCTTTATCTGGTGTTCCAATAACCTTACGGTGGCGTTCATTACGCAATGCCATCTGTATGCCGGAAACACCGGCGATCACACCTATGATGAAATGGAAAGTTCCCTGAGGGACTGGCTGTTCGGATGCAATCCATGGGGAACCACAATGATAGTTGGCATGCCACAGAACGGGGATTATCCCTCGGATCCCCATTCTTCTCTTTCTGTTCTGTATCATTACAAACTCGATGGAGGACTTGTTGACGGTCCCGTATACAATTCCATTTATAAAAATCTGAAAGGGATTTTCCTGGCCGGTGGAGATGAATATGAAGCCTTTCAGTCCAATGCGGCGGTTTATCATGATGATTATGCCGATTATTCAACCAATGAGCCAACGATGGATGGAACGGCTGACCTCACTTATTATCTTTCAGCGATGGAAGCTGAAGCACATGGGAAATAATTATGAATTATGAATTATGAATGATGAATTTGAGGTTTGAGGGAACCGCTTTTACCGATTACCGATTACCGATCACTGATTACCGTTTTCAGGATACATTGCCTTCTGCACCTGCCTCCAGGTAACAAGCTGGATGTGATAATCCCTGAGGAGCTTTTTGAAACTCTCGCTCATTACCAGGTCAAGATCCTTTTGCCGCCATGCTGATCCATAATCCTCATGATCCAGGGCAATACCCTGCATTTCTTCATTATCATATGAAAGGTGCACCACTATTTCGTTGAGTCCGGGAATCATCGCTTTAACAAAGTCAGTGTACATTGCCTTCCAGTCTCCTTTGACAGCTTCTCCGGGCAGCATTTGAAAATTATCTACTGTAATCAGGTCCGCTGGGATTTCCTTGATCAGAAATGGAGCGCTCTTTTTGGCTTCATTCATGGGGATAAACAAGGGAATCTTATATTCCCTGGCCACTTTAAGGGCTATACGGACCAGGGAAGGAGTGACAAACATGCTGCCCATGTGGCTGTCGATATGTGTAGGTTTGATTCCACTGGCTATTGCCTTATCAATCTGGGCCCTCAGTTCCTTTTCAACCTGCTCCGGCTTAGCTCCAAATATAAGGGGCTGAAGTGATGAATTGAAATAACCGTCTTTGGCGATCAGGCTTGGAATATCGCTGGATGGGGATACTCCGTTCCATTTATAAAACTTCCATTCTGCATTAAGGGTGAAATGGATGCCCACATCCAAACCTGGATGATCCTTTACATAGGCAGCTATTTCCGGATACCATGGACAGGGGACCATTATACTTCCCGAAGTGATGGCATTATTTTCAAAAGCCTTGATCACTGCCATATTCGTAGAGTGGGAGAGACCCAGGTCATCGGCATGGATTATCAGTAATTTAGAATCAGCAGGGTAACCAAGCAATTCAGCTGTATTTTTTTGCTGTTGGGCAAACAGGCTTGCTGGAACTAATAAAAACAACAAAATAATAATGTCCTTGAAAACGGTTTTCATTATGTGTGAAATATTATTTTGTTTATTTAATCTCAAATCTACTTCAATCTTCTCATCTCTCATCCCTTGTCCCTCGTCCCTACCTCGGCGTTTCATTTAGGGTAAGCCAGAAAATGCCGGTCTGAATTATGGAATTTGAAAAGGCTTCAAATTCCACCGGTTTTACAACGTAGCCATTGGCTCCTGATTCATACGCGGCTTTAATATCAAGATCTTCAAATGAGGATGTCACAACAACAACAGGTATCTTTTTTGTGGCAGGATTTGTTTTTATTTCTTTCAGAATTTCAAGTCCGCTCACCTTTGGAAGTTTAAGATCAAGAAAAATTACCTTGGGTGGTTTCAGAGTTTGTCTTGCTTCATAAACTCCCCTTGAAAAAATAATATCGAGTGCTTCTTCTCCGTCCTCCGCCACCATGATATGGTTCGCAATATTCAATTTTTTAAGTGCCCGCATGGTAAGTTCGGCATCCTGCGGATTATCTTCCACAATGAGTATTTCAACCGGATTATAATCGACTGTATTCATCTAACGGGAATATCTAGGGCATCTTAATAATACAAATGTATGTCAATTGCTCATTAGATTGCTAATCAGGCAGCGAAAAACAGAAGGTAGCTCCCTGATTGATTTTACCCTCTGCCCAAATTGTGCCACCATGTCTTGTAATAACTTGTTGTACAATGGCAAGTCCCACCCCGGTGCCCTCAAATTCCTTTTCGCTATGCAAACGCTGAAATACTCCAAAAAGCTTATCGTAATATTTCATATCAAAACCGGCACCATTGTCCTGTATGCAATACCTGATCAGGCCTGTTTCCTTACTTGAAGAAATGGAAATCATTATTTCGACTTTTCCCCGTGAAAACTTCAGTGCATTGGATATCAGATTGATCCATACCTGTCTCATCATTCCCGGATCTCCTTTAACTGATAGCAGATCATCCACAATTATCTTGATATTCTTTTCCTTACCCGCCTGGATTAGTTCTTCTATAACTGAACCAACCATTTCCTTCATGTCAATAGTTGTCTTATTCATGCTGGCTCGTCCCAGTCTTGAAAAGGTCAATAATTCATCGATCAGAATACCCATTTTTTGCGCATTCTGCCGTACAATCTGAATTAAGCGGAGGCCTTCCTCATCAAGGGAATCTTTATAATCGAACTCAAGCATTGCACTGAATCCATCAATGGCCCGAAGGGGTGTCCGGAGGTCATGTGAAACTGAGTAAGTAAAGGATTCAAGTTCTTTGTTTGTTTTTTTTAGTTGTTCTGTTCTCTCTTCAACACGTTTTTCCAACTCAATGTTCAAATTCCTGATTTTCTCTTCAGTCTCTATACGGCTCGTTATATCATGAAAAACAAGAACTACACCGGATATCCTGTTATGCTGATCATAAACGATGGCCCCGCTTTCACTTACAGCAATCTCCCTTCCGTCTTTAGCCAGCAATACCGAAGAATTGAAATGATCAGTGACTAATCCTTCCTGTAATACCCTGTTGACGGGATTGTCAATTATTCCACGACTTTTTTCATGTAATATTTTGAAGACATCTTCAAAACGCCTGCCTGCGGCTTCAGATTCTCTCCAGCCAGTAAGTTTTTCGGCTGCCATATTCATATGCCGGATATTGCCCCCCGGATCGGTTGTAATTACAGCATCTCCAATACTATACAAGGTGATCCGGAATTCTTCCTGGGCAAGTCGAAATTCCTGTTCCCTGAGAAACAGCTGTTCATAAATACTCTTTTGTCTCCGGCTATATAAAAATGCAGCCATGGATGAAATTAACAGCAGGAACATCACAAGCATCACTGACTGTAAAATGATGCGGAATTTGAGTTCATAAAAGACCTCACTTTTGTTAATTTTGGCAACCATCAGCCAGGTTGTACCTCTTATCGGACGAATATCAGCAATGACATTTCTTCCGGCATAATCAATTCCTTCAAAACTTTCAAGCTTTCCATTCACCGCATCGAGTGGAGGCAGACTTCTATCCGTAATTTGCTGCCTTAATTCAAGTGCTGCCTTTGGCGCATATCTAAGTTGATTCAGGTACAGAATTGAATCTCCTTCTTTTCGAAGTAACAAAGTCTCTGCTGTTTTTACAGGTGCAGGCCAGGATTGAATCAGGGGATAAAGAAATGTATACGGATCAACGGTAAAAATAAGAACAGCGCTTACGGGAATTATCTAAATGAACCGGGGCTGCAATATCGAGATGGATAAACTTACCGTCCGGGCTTTTTGAAAAATCATGCAGCAAAATCTTTTGACTTTTCTGAACAGAAGATATGATGGACTTCATATCAATGTCTGCGCGATGATGGGTACTGTCGAAAGAATAGAGAATGTGACCTTCCAGATCAGCGACTATAACGTCAGCATAATTATGATTTTTTCGCATCCGCTGAAATACTCCATTGAACTCCTTCTGAAGGATTGAATCTTCTGTCCCTTTACCAGCCTGCTGAATAATCGATTTAAGCTCAGAACTTCTTGAAAAATAATCTGCATCAGAATACCTTTCACCAAGCCAGCGGACAATTTCATCAGATTTTAAGCGTGCAATTGCTCTGATTTCAGTATACTTATTTTCCCTGGTCAGATTCACCTGGTATCTGAAGAAAAGTAATGCACCCCCTGTCAATACTAAAAATAGTGGAGCCAGTGCCGCAGAAATTAATTTCCAGGAAAACGTGTGTGGTTGCTTATCCATTACCGGAGTTGCTAAAGATTGATTTCGAAAAAGGCCCGTAATACCGGAATAGTACTACGGGCTACTTTTGTTTCAATCGGGAAGTTAGGAATTTTTCAGCAAACCCGATACTCAGGCTGATTTTATGTTAGTTTAAAATGAAGATTACCGGCATCACAAATTTTTGCTTAACGGGTCTTCCACCCTGTCTGGCAGCCTTCCATAACGGTGACGAGGAAATTACCCGAATGGTTTCCTGGTCGATTGACTTGTCAACGCCTCTCAGTAATT
Source organism: uncultured Bacteroidales bacterium (assembly GCA_963808745.1). Classification (GTDB taxonomy): domain Bacteria; phylum Bacteroidota; class Bacteroidia; order Bacteroidales; family UBA10428; genus UBA5072. The sequence goes on along the minus strand of CAWEGX010000002.1, from coordinate 26,661 downwards.
CGATATCTACAACTTCTCCATTTTTGCTTACGCAAAAGGCGATAAATACTTTTCCGGATATGCGGTTATCAATCGCTATTTGAGGATAGGTGACATTTTTCTGTACCCAGATTCTGAAATCATCCAGTCCGCCATTCATAAACGAAGCAAATTCCTGCGGAGATATCAAGGGCGGTTCAGGTGGTTCAGTAATTTCGGGCCCGGGGGGTACCGGATCAGGTATGTCTTCAACTACCGGTCGATTGGATATGTGATCAACCAGATCCGACATCGGTGCGACATTTTCCTCAGGAGCATCTTCAACAACAATGGGGGGCTTATATGAAACCTGTTCATCCAGTTCACCGGTGGGAAGTGGCGGCGGAGGGGGAGGAGGAATAACCGTTTCAGTTTTATAACGATCAATTGTTATGACAACGTTTTTTTCAAGCCTGTTAAAAACATCCTTTCCATTCAGGGCCTTTAAAAAAGGAACTGCAATGGCGGTGCCCACTCCTGTAAGTGAAATAAGAAATGCGATCAGCAGGTATTTTCTGTGTTTCCTGTTCAAGGCATATGCACCATAGGCCTTGTTGCGATTCTCAAAAACTAAGTCATCGAGCGTTCGCGGTTCCGGTAAGTTTGTTTTAGTTTTCATGCTGCAGGTTTTACGGGTTATTATAAACACCTTTCATATAATGGATGCGCGGGTATGTCAAATTCCATAATTATTATGTCTTTTTGGAACATTTTTTGCAGGTCATATTACAAATACTCTCAGCCATGTTTCTGCAACTGAAACGACAAAGCAAAAAGGGCAATCCGGATAATAATATTCCGGATGAAGTGCTTGTGGCACAATTTCTTGATACCGGAAATAAAGAACTAATCGCTATTCTTTTTGAACGTTACACCCACCTGGTTTACGGTATTTGCCTTGGATACCTGCAGGATAAAGAACAAGGAAAGGATGCGGTCATGGAAATTTTTGAAAGCCTGTTTGAAAAACTTTCCGTTCACCATGTTGCTATTTTTAAAAACTGGCTTTATACCGTGTCACGCAATCATTGCCTGATGATCCTGCGTAAAAAGGCTACTCAAAACAGATCCTTTGAAAAAAGTCTACCTGTTTCAGTTACTTCTGTCGAGCCGGATGAAGCCAATCCGGAAATATCAAACGAATTAAAGGAGGGAATTGTCGGCACGGCTGTTGAAAGTCTGAATCCCGATCAGCGCGTTTGTGTCAGTATGATGTATCTTGAAGATAAAAGCTATAAGGATATCGCTGACCAAACCGGATATACACTCAACGAAGTGAAAAGCCATATTCAAAATGGCAAAAGAAACCTGAAAAATTACTTACTTAGCCGGTATGATCTCTTCCGCAAATAACCGGTTATTTTCACCTGGTGGTTGCCTGACACCGCTGGCTATCCGTGGCTACCTCGATGGGACCCTTCGTTTAAGCGGCCGGATGCAGGTAGAAGAACATCTTAAAAAATGTAAATTATGTACCGAGGCCCTGGATGGATATAAGAGCCGGTCGTCAAAAAGCTATTTGAGCAGTGATGTGGAGTATCTTTCACGAAAAGTGAGAAGGGCATATAATTCAAGGTCCATATCACCGGCACGGAGAATGCCGGTGTTGATAGCGTTCACTCTGGCTGTTTTCCTGCTTATTCTTGTACTTATTTTTTACGTTTTACGCCAGAATATATTAAACCAGAAAGATCATCAAAATGTTAAGGCTGATTCAACCATTCAAACACAGGTATCTCCGGCAGATACATCAGGAGTCCTGCACGTTGAAAAATCAGAATAGACTTTTCTTTTTACTTTTATTTGCATATATCTTGTTGGTTTTTCGTTTGCCTGGTTCCTTATAGTGGCTGTTTCTTGACATTTCCGATTTTTTTGGCATCATGAAATTCCTTCTTTCCGTTACATCCTTCTGGGATCCGCAACCAAAAGTAAATGCGAAAAACAGAATAAAAATCAGGCCAAACCAAGTAATTCTTCTGGTCTTCATGTGAGTAGTTTTATAATTACCTGACATTAAATGGTAATGATTTTTATACGATTTTTTTGCATGAAGGTTTAGAGGAATTATGAATTATGAATTATGAATTTGAGGTTTGAAGTTTGAGGTTTGACTGCAAAACTGTCTTTACCGATTACTGATTATCGATTACTGATTACCAATTCTATACCGATTACTCGATTACCGATTACCGTAAACCTCTTCCCCTGCCACGTATCTCTTTTTTCAAGCAGTCTTTCAAATCTCACCAATATCTGATCATATCTCGGACCCCACGGCTTTCGAACCGCATACCTGGGAGGAGTTTCTCCTGCAATCCTTTCTACCACCATTGCAGGATTTAGCAATTCAAGGTATTCCAACATAAAATCAAGGTACTCCTCTTCACCGGGTGAAAAAAAATCTTCGGGGTGTTCTTTGAATTCCTCTTCCATTTCAGTACCCTTGAAGATCTGCAACTGGTGGAATTTGATACTGTCAACAGGCATGGCTGATATAAGAGACGCGCTTTCCAGCATTTCTTGCCGGCTCTCGCCTGGCAGACCAAATATTAAGTGACCTCCTACATGAATGCCCTTTCCGGCAGTCATCTCTATTGCTGCCTGAGTTTCTTCAAAAGTATGGCACCGGTTTATTCTTTCCAGAGTCCTGTTATGGACGGTTTCAATACCATATTCCACAGCAATGTGATACTTTTTCGACAAGCCGGTTAAAAGATCCAGTTTCTCCATATCCATGCAATCAGGACGCGTTCCGATGACAAGGCCCATAACTCCTTCACAGTTCAACGCTTCCTGATATAATACTGAAAGAAGATCAACTGGCGCATGGGTATTCGAAAAAGCCTGGAAATAAGCAAGGTATTTCTCAGCCCTCCTGTAACGTTTTTCATGGAATTCAATACCCTCCTTAATTTGTTGGGATATTGATTTTGAAGGCGTGCAATACGACGGGTTAAAAGCATCATTCAGGCAGAAGGTACAACCTCCGTAACCTTTAGTGCCATCCCGGTTCGGACACGAAAAACCGGCATCAATGGTTAGTTTCTGCACCCGTCCTCCAAACTTTTTCCGCATATAATCAGGGTACGCATTAAAGCGCCTGCTTCCACCCCAGGGATATTCTTTGCTCATTTCCACCCATATAAAATCCCAAAAGGGATATTTTCTCTTTCTTTGTTTCTAATTCCCCTCTTTCTCATCTCCTCTCACCTCTCATCTCTCACTCTCACCTCTACAATCCTCCCCAGCAGCGCATACCAAAGATAACCCTGAACATTGGGATATCCCATTTTTTGCAATAAATCAATATATTCCATAACCTGTGTTTTGTGCCCCTTGTCTTCCTTTTCACCGAATTTATAATCAATGATTACTGTTTGATCTGCCTTTGTCATGATCCGGTCGGGGCGTTTTGAAACCCCTTCGGGAAGGATGATCTCTGCTTCGGTAAGTACGTTCCATTCCTTGCTGAACCAGGAAAGTACCTGCGTATCCTTCAGCAAGGCAGCTATGTTCCCTGAATAATTTTCTTTTTCATCCTCATTTATCCTTCCATGCATGAACATGGAGGTAACAGCCGGGATAATATCGGCCGTCGTTCTGATACCCATGAAAACTTCATGCAGTATCTTTCCTTCATTCAAGGGCCTTTTAGGCTGGTTTACTGCCGGATCGATATATAATTTGCCCTGATAGGCAACCTGAATGCGTTTGGAGGCCATTGCCACAGAAACATTCGCCGGGCTAAATTTTTCGGCCTGAACAGATTCGGATTCAGACTTCACATTGGCAAGCTGTCCATAGCTGAATACCATGTCTTTTTGTTCCAAAAGTCCTTTTTTCAGGACATTTGATGCCAGGTCAGAGACATTTTTTACCTGGTTCTCCTTTCCGGTTTTACAAAAGACATACAATCCGCTGCATGCACGGGTAAATGACACGTACAGCAAATTGAGATTGTCAATGTATTGATTCAGGTATTCAGTAAAATAGTCACCTGCAAAGAGCGTCTTCTTCAGTCTGGCAGAATAATAAACTGGCAGCCTGTCTAACTTGTCAAATGGGGCCTCATTGGATTGGCACCACAAAATTGTATTGTGCGTCGGATTCAGATCCCAGTCGCAATAAGGAATAATAACCAGATTAAATTCAAGGCCCTTTGCCTTGTGCACAGTAAGTATACGGATGGCATCCTGGCCGGCTGGTGCAGAAATGGATCTTTCTTTTCCTGTTTCATTCCAGAATTCCTGGAACTTACCCGGATCTGCAGCATTTTTCTGACCATATTCCTGCACCAGATCACGGAAAGCATCCAAATAAACCTGTTCACCTGTAAATCGCGATAAGTTAAAAATAGAAATAAGCCTCTCCACAATTTCTGCAAGGGATAATGCACCTGCCGATTCAATGAGATCAATGAACAGCGGCGGCAACAGAAGGGCGATATCCTTGCTCCTGGCTTCCGGGTCATTTGACGGCATGATCCATTTCTCTGATTTGTCATCTCCATTGGCATGATTCAGGTAGAAAGAAAGAATGTAATAGGTACAGATCCTGTCGTTTGGATCGAGAATATGTTGTAATAATGAGGCCAGAAAAACAACAACAGACGAACTTCCAAGTCGCAATGCCTCATCCGAAATCACTTTAAAACTGCGGCCGGAACCAGGGTTTTCATATTCATAATTCAGCAGAAGATCTGCCAGCTGTTTGGCTTCCTTATTTTTACGGGTAATAATTGCAATATCCGCCGGGTGATATCCTCTCGTCCAGCAAATTGCCCAGTAACTCTACAAGCTGTTCATTTACCTTATCGTAAAAACTACTTTCTGAGTCGCCCTCCACAAAGCTGATCTGGATCTTTCCATCAGGATATTTATTGTTTCCCTGTTTCTGAAATATATCGGCATAAATCTGCCGGATAGGTGATTCCCCAAATTGTTCAACAGGAAAATTCTCATTTTCAAGGGAATTCAGGAATTCCTGTTCGAGAAGTGCTGCAGCTTCACTAAAAAAGCGGTTATTAAATTCAATTATATTTTCTGATGATCTCCAATTATACTCCAGGGCCATGTTATGTATAATTCCTCCCGGAAATTCGCGTTCCACACCACTTGAAAGAATTGTCCAGTTGCTGTTTCTCCATCGGTAAATGGATTGTTTCACATCTCCTACAACAAGGTTGTCATAATCCTGAGATAGACTGTTGCTGATCAGCGGTTTAAAATTCAGCCATTGAAGCTGGGATGTGTCCTGGAATTCATCTATCATAAAATGATGGTACCAGTAGCCTGCCTTCTCATAGATAAAAGGCGTATCATTCCCGTCAATTATTTTTTGCAGGAAGAGTGGTGCCTCGGGAAGTAAAAAAGCGTTGTTTTCGTTGCACCATTGATAAGCCAGCCGGGATAAATCAGACAATATCCCAAGGGTGAACATATTTTTCAAAACCACTTCCAGCGTGTAATACTGCCGGCTGTGGGTTTCATAATAATCCACTGCCCGCTGCATCAGAGGCATCAGTTCGCTTTCTGCAATTGCCCTGATTGCCGCCGCATCAGGTGATGCCCTGGTGAACCACTTTTCGGCATTCAGTGCGGCCTGTTTTGCAGTATCGGTGGGTGCTTTGAATTCTCCGGTGGCCAGTTTCACAAGGAATCCCGCCGGGCCGCCCCCTTTCCTCGAAAAATCATCCACCGTAAAACCTGAGGCATCCAGAATCGACATGGCCTGATATCCGAAGGCCCTGTATTCCTTTTCAATGAATTGACAGGCATTATAAAGTTCCTGCCTGAAACTCTGAAGAAAATCACGGTTTCCGTATTGCGAAGACGCCTGATTTGTAAGGGATTTGAATTCCTCCCTGAAGATCTCCTTACCAAGCGACCGCATACTTTTTCTGAGATTCCAGTTTTCACCTCTTTCAATGAGTGATTCGGCATAATCACCGAGCCAGCTTAAAAGAGACCTGTCTTTTCCGGCCTCAATCAATAACTGGTCAATAACGGCTGTGAGTAAGGCTTCGGTATCCAGTTCTATGGAATAGGTACCCTGCAATCCAAGTTCCCTCGTAAATGAGCGGATAATCCGCTGAAAAAATGAATCGATCGTACTAACTGAAAATTCAGAATACCGGTGCAAAAGCTTTTTCAATATTACAGAAGCTTTCAACCGGAGTTGATTTTCCGGCAAGCCCGTTGATGCCATGAGGGCCTGCATTTGTTTTGATTCCTTGTTACGGGCAAGCAGGTCAAGTTCACCGATAATGCGGCTTTTCATCTCATTGGTTGCCTTGTTTGTAAAGGTGACAGCCAGAATGTGCCTGAAATAATCGCTTTCAGTAAATAATAAACGAAGATATTCACCGGCAAGGGTGTAGGTTTTACCCGATCCGGCGGAAGCGCGAATGACTTTAAGCTGTGGCAATAACAATGAGTTTAGCGGGTGAAAATTACCATTATTTTTCCAATTAATCATTGATTTCACTATGTTTGCAATACAACCTAGCCGCTGCCTTCATGAATTCAACCCCCCGTTCGGATAAAGAAAAGAAACCCAGGGGCAGGGCATTGCCTGCATGGTATTACATTCTGCTTGCTGTTGTCATTTTTTTGGCGGCTGCCTTAGCACTTTCCAATCACTATCGCCTGATCAGTGTACCTGGGTTGTTGCTTATGATATTAAGATGGACAGTGCTTGCCCTGCTTATTGGTTATGCCTGGGTTCGCAGATCACTGACTTCATGGATACTGATCAGTATGGTGGCCGGAGCGATCTTTGGATATGATGTGCCCCAGGTAGGAATACACTTGCAGGTAATCAGCAAGATATTTCTCCGGCTGATCAAAACAGTCATTGCTCCCCTGCTTTTTGCCACTATTGTCGTGGGCATTGCGGGCCATTCCAATCTGAAGCAGGTGGGCAGAATGGGATGGAAGTCCCTGCTGTATTTTGAAATAGTTTCCACATTTGCCCTTTTCATAGGCCTCTTTGCGATCAATATCAGCCGTGCGGGTATGGGAGTAACTATCCCTGAGGCAGTTGCGGCTGAAAGCATGCAACAAATTGAACCTGTGACGGGAACTGACATTTTATTACATGTGTTTCCCGAAAATATTGCTAAATCAATTTATGAGGGACAGGTGCTGCAAATCGTTGTATTCAGCCTTCTGTTCGGTATTGCGGTTGCCTTGCTGCAGGAAAAATTCAGAAAGCCCATGATAAGCTTTACAGAGGCGCTTGCAGAAACAATGTTCAAATTTACCGGACTGGTAATGCTTTTTGCCCCATTTGCCGTCTTTGCCGCCATAGCATTCAGCATTGCACACATGGGACCTGGTATTCTTGTGAATCTTTTTAAACTGCTGGCGACCCTGTATGTTTCACTGATCATATTCCTTCTGTTAATCCTTTATCCTGTGGCACTTCTGTTCAGAATTCCGATAAAAAAATTCATTCTGGCCATTTCTGAACCTGTTTCCATTGCTTTTGCCACAACCAGTTCGGAATCTGCTCTTCCAATTGCCATGGAGCGGATGGAGGAGTTCGGTGTACCAAGGAAAATTGTTGCCTTTGTGATGCCCACCGGATATAGCTTCAACCTTGACGGAACCACACTGTATCTTTCCCTGGCTACGATTTTTATTGCACAGGTTTGTGGCATTCATCTGCCCATTGAACGCCAGTTACTGATCGTTTTCACACTGATGCTGACCAGCAAGGGTGTCGCCGGTGTGCCACGTGCTTCAATGGTCATTTTGCTTGCCACTGCTGCAAGTTTTGGCCTTCCGGCCTGGCCTGTTTATATTATTTTGGGAATCGACGAACTAATGGATATGGCCCGTACTTCAGTGAATGTGATCGGAAACTGCCTGGCCACAGCGGTAATTGCCAGGTGGGAGGGGGAGTTGGAGACCTGATTAAAGGGGAGTCAGTATTTCGAAATTCGGCAATTCGGTGTTCCTAATGTTCGATATTGTTAAAAAACACTGAACAAGGAACACCGAACATCGAATTTCGAAGATTAACAATTCTAAAAATTTACTTTGGTCTTTCGTTTATAAATATCTCCATCCTTAAATTATCATCTTCAATTTTTCATTCATCCATCTAAATTCTTATCTTCCGTCTTTAATCTTCCATCCAAAGTCTGGATTTTCAATCAAAATTTGCATTTGTAAGTTTTTTATTTAATTTAGCGTAAAGTTAACTTATTGTATTTATTACAATACCTATGGTCAAAAAGATCATTCCCAATTTATCAGTCGATTGCGTAATCTTTGGATTCGATTCAATTGATTTAAATGTACTTCTTGTAGAAAGAACATTAATTAATAAGAACGATGGTTCAGTCATTTTTTCCGATTACACGCTTACCGGTAATCATGTTCTTATCAATGAAAATCCTGACGAGGCAGCAGTTCGTATTCTGAAAGATCTTACAGGCCTTCATGATATTTACCTTGAACAGTTTTACACTTTTGGAAATATAAACAGGCTGTCGAATTTAAAGGACCAGTTATGGATTCACAGCCTGGGTTTGGATATACCAGATCATGTAATTTCAGTAGGATATTTTTCATTAATTGATTGTACAACCGTTGAGATTAAAACCCACCTGTCTCGCAATGTAAAATGGTTTCCGGTTAACAACCTGCCGGAGCTTGCTTTTGATCATGCAGCTATATTTGAAAAAGCCCTTGAAAAGCTCAGGCTCAAACTCAGACAGGAGCCGATCGGCTTTGAGCTTTTAGCCGAAAAATTTACACTTACCCAGGTTCAGCGACTGTATGAAGCAATCCTGGGTACCCGGTTTGACGCACGCAATTTCAGGAAAAAAATTGCACAGATGAAATATCTGATCCCTCTGGATGAAAAACAGACCCGGGTAAGGCATAAACCTGCGCAGTTCTACATATTCAGCAAGGATGTATATGAACGGACCCGAAAAGAAAAGTACGGTTTTATTATTTGAAACTAATAATCGCTTATAACCTGATTTATTATGAAGCTACACTACATTGATCTGGGCATAATTCTGCTTTATCTCACAGCCACCATTTTCATCGGCAACTGGGTATCCAAGAGGGCTTCCCAAAATATTAAATCCTATTTTCTGGGAGGGAATAGTCTTCCCTGGTATTTGCTTGGCATATCCAATGCATCAGGTATGTTTGACATTGCCGGAACAATGTTGTTAGTCTACTGGCTTTCACTCTATGGGTTGAAGAGTATCTGGATACCCTGGCTGTGGCCTGTATTTAACCAGATTTTCCTGATGGTATATATTTCACCCTGGCTTCGGCGATCGAATGTAATGACAGGTGCAGAATGGATCAAAACAAGATTTGGAAATGGAACCGGCGCCAAGCTGTCACATATCATCGTGGTTGTTTTTGCCCTGGTTAGCGTAATCGGATTTTTATCCTATGGTTTTAAAGGAATTGGAAAATTTGCCACTTCTTTCCTCCCGCCGTTGATCACTAACCTGGATACTCTGGCCAGGTTTCCCCAGATGAATGAAAATTTGTACGCGCTGATCCTGATGGCCATTACCACATTTTATGTAGTTAAAGGCGGGATGTTCAGCGTTGTTATTACCGAAGTTATTCAATATGGTATCCTAACCATTGCAGCCATTGCCATCGGTATCATTGCGATACACCAGGTATCGCCTGATGCTATCGCTGCGGTTATTCCTGATGGATGGAGAAGTGTATGGTTCGGCTGGCATGTGGGACTCGACTGGACCCACCTGGGCCCGGGGGCGTCCGGAAAGCTTACAGCCTTCAGCGATTGGATCCGCAATGACGGTTATGAAATGTTCGGCTTGTTTTTTATCATGATGTTATTCAAGGGCATTTTCCTGGCTGCGGCTGGTCCTGCTCCCAATTATGACATGCAGAGGATATTGTCCACACGCAGTCCCAAGGAAGCCGCCAAAATGAGTTCGCTGGTCAGCATTGTTCTGAATCCTACCCGTTACTTTATGATAGCAGGTTTGACTGTACTTGCACTGGTAAATTTTGACACGCTGTATACTGCCTCACTCACGAAACCCGACTTTGAAAGTATCCTGCCCCAGGTATTGGCAAGGTATGTACCGATTGGCTTGCTGGGCTTCCTGATGGCAGGCCTGCTGGCTGCCTTTATGAGTAACTTTGCTGCTACTGTAAATGCTGCACCAGCCTATATTGTAAACGACATCTATAAAAAATTCGTAAATCCCCACGCCAGCGAAAGAAAATATGTGAAACTCAGTTACTGGGCATCTATTCTGGTTGTTATTGTTGGTATTTCTGTTGGTTTCATTGTCACATCAATCAATGACGTGGTGCTTTGGATCACTGCTGCATTATGGGGTGGATATACTGCTTCCAATGTGCTGAAATGGTACTGGTGGAGATTCAATGGATATGGATATTTCTGGGGCATGGTGGCCGGTATTGCAGCTGCACTTATTCTGCCTTTCTTCAGTCATACATTCATCGGGCAGTATCCGCTGACCAATAATTTCAGTATGAATGCCTTCCCGATCATCCTGTTTGTTTCAATCATTGGTTGTATTCTGGGTACCTTATTGACCAAGCCGGAAGACGATGAAACACTCAAACATTTTTATAAAAATGTAAGGCCATGGGGATTCTGGAAGCCGGTTTATAAAATGGTTCTTAAAGATGATCCCAATTTCGAAGCAAATAAGGATTTTCCGAGGGATATGTTCAATGTTGTCATTGGTATATGCTGGCAGTCAGCCCTTGTTGCATTCCCTATTTTCCTGGTTCTTCGATACTGGACTCCCTTTTTCATTACCCTTGCCATCGTAGCGGTTACTTCAGCGATCCTTAAATTCAACTGGTGGAATAAACTTAAAGACTAACGACATAACTGGAATACTATGAAATTTGGACATTTTGATGACTCCAACAGGGAGTATGTGATTAATACACCACAAACACCATACCCATGGATCAATTACCTGGGCAATGGCGATTTTTTCTCAATTATTTCGAATACATCCGGCGGATACAGTTTTTATCGCGATGCCCGGCTGAGACGTATAACCCGTTACAGGTACAATAATATTCCGCTTGATTCAAACGGGAAGTATTTCTATATTATGGATGATGGCATTCTATGGTCACCATCATGGAAACCCGCCCAGACTCCACTTGATAAATATGAATGCAGGCATGGGCTTGGTTATACGAAGTTTACGGGTGAAAAAAACCAATGCCGGGCTGAAGTGACCTGCTTTGTACCGGATGATGCCAACGCTGAAATTCAGGTGCTTTCGGTTAGCAACCAATCGGTCAAGGACAAAAACACTCAGGATCCATTCTTTTGTGGAATGGTGTTTATGGAATGCTCTCGATGATACAACCAATTTTCAGCGGAATTTTTCTACCGGCCAGGTGGAGATAGAAAACAGCACGATCTACCATAAAACCGAATTCAGGGAGCGCCGCAATCATTATGCATTTTATCATGTAAATGCAGGTATCAAAGGTTTTGATACAGACCGGGAAACCTTCATGGGCATTTACAATAGTCTTCAGAATCCTGATGCGGTGATGAAACAGACTGCCTACAATTCCGTGGCCCATGGCTGGAGTCCCATCGCTTCCCATCACCTTGAGATCACCCTGGCTCCCGGCGAACAAAAACAATTTGTTTTTGTGCTTGGTTATGTTGAATTGCCTCAGGACATGAAATTCACCGGAAAACAGGTGATCAACAAGGAACCGGCCAAGGGGATCATTTCAAGGTATGACACTGTTGAAAAGGCCATGGCCTCTCTTGAGAAGGTGAAAAACAAGTGGCAAAACCTGCTTGGATCCTTCCAGGTGAATAGTCCCGATAACAAATTCGACCGTCTGGTCAATATCTGGAACCAATATCAGTGCATCATTACTTATTATTTTTCACGCAGTGCCTCCTATTTTGAATCAGGAATTGGCAGGGGAATGGGATTCAGGGATTCAAACCAGGATCTGCTTGGTTTTGTACATATGATACCGGCTCTTGCCAAACAGCGGATCATTGATATCGCATCCACGCAGTTCGAAGATGGGGGTGCCTATCACCAGTATCAGCCGCTTACCAAAAGAGGCAACAGCGACGTAGGTGGCAACTTTAATGATGATCCGCTTTGGCTGATTGCTTCAGTAATGGCCTACCTGAAAGAAACAGGCGACATGACCATCCTGAATGAGATTGTGCCCTTCAATAATGATGAAAAGAACACGGCCACGCTTTTCGAACATTTGAAAAGATCCTTTTATCATGTGGTGAATAATCTGGGTCCCCACGGTCTGCCACTGATTGGCCGGGCAGACTGGAATGACTGCCTCAACCTGAATTGCTTTTCCAATAATCCCGATGAATCCTTTCAGACCACTGAAAACAAAAGCGGAGGAGTGGCTGAATCGGTATTCATTGCGGGTATGTTTGTTAAGTATGGAATGGAATTTGCCGAGATCTGCAACCTGATCAGCAAGCGTGATGAAGCAGAAAAGGCCGGTAAATATGTCGATAATATGAGAACTGCCGTGGATAAACACGGCTGGGATGGAAAATGGTTCCTGCGTGCATATGACTTCTTTGGAAATAAGGTGGGAACACATGAAAGCGAAGAAGGTAAGATCTTCATAGAGCCCCAGGGCTTCTGCGTCATGGCGGGCATCGGCCTGGAAGACGGAAGGGCAAAAGCAACACTTGATTCGGTAAATAAATACCTGGCGTGCGAACATGGTATTGTGCTGCTATATCCGGCTTATTCATCCTATCATATAGAATTGGGTGAGATTTCGAGTTATCCTGAAGGGTACAAAGAAAATGCCGGTGTGTTCTGCCATAACAATCCATGGGTAATTATTGCGGAGACCATGACGGGTAACGGCGACAGGGCATTCGATTATTTCAGCCGCATATCTCCAGTTCATTCGGAAGAATCGGGCGAGCTGCGCAAAACTGAGCCCTATGTTTTTGCACAGATGATTGCCGGTAAGGAGGCTTTCAAACCGGGAGAGGCAAAAAATTCATGGCTTTCAGGTACCGCTGCCTGGACTTTTTATGCTGCCAGTCAGTATATCCTCGGCATCCGGCCGGAATTGGACGGTCTGAGAATTGATCCCTGTATTCCTTCCTCATGGAAAGAATTGAAAGTTTCCAGGAAATTCAGGAATTCAACCTATCATATTCATATCACCAATCCTGCTTCTTCCAGCAAGGGCCCCAGGGAAATTAAACTTGACGGCACGGTCATTCACGGTAACCTTTTACCAATTTTTAATGACAATAAAGAACATAACGTGGAGGTTATATTATCATGAAAACATCAGTAAAAAGCATTCTGTTTTCTGCAATCCTGTCCTGGCTTTCATTTCAGGCAGGAGCAGCCGGAACGGATGAGAAGATACTGATTCCCCAAACCGGCTACGAAACCGGCATGCAGAAAATCGCCATCATTCGTGTACAGGCTGATTCTTTCAGAATTGTTTCATCAGCCGGGGCTGTTCAATTCAGGGGAAAGCTATCCGAAAAGAAATTCTGGTCTTTTTCGGATGAATGGGTGCAATGGGCTGACTTTTCAAAATTCAATACAGCCGGAAAATTCAGGATCCTGATCCCTGGAACAACTTATTCCCGGGAAATATCAATAAATGCAGATCCTTTTGAAAGCATTGCACATGCCGGGATCAAAGCACTTTATTATAACCGCTGCAGTTACCCGATTTCAGAAAAATTGGGTGGAAAATGGCATCGGGAAGCCGGACATCCGGATACTAAGGTTTTTGTTCATCAATCGGCTGTATCGGAAGGAAGACCCGAGGGATTTGTTTTGTCAAGTCCCGGTGGATGGTACGATGCGGGGGATTATAACAAATACATTGTAAATTCGGGTATTTCAACCTATACCTTGCTTCTGGCTTATGAATTCTTTCCTGTCTATTGGAAACAGGCTAATCTGAATATTCCGGAATCTTCAAATCAGATCCCCGATATTCTCGATGAGGCCTTGTTTAATCTTCGCTGGATGATGACTATGCAGGATGCCGATGGTGGTGTTTATCATAAACTGACTACCAAATCGTTTGAGCCTTTTGTAATGCCGGATAAAACCAACGAACCCAGGTATGTGGTTCAGAAATCCACAGCTGCTGGACTTGATTTTGCTGCAACCATGGCACATGCATCCATATTGTTTTCCGATTTTACCAAAGAATTGCCGGGACTAAGTGACAGTTGCAGGATTGCTGCAGACAAGGCATGGAAATGGTGTTTGAAGAATCCACAGGTGATTTACAGGCAACCCGAAGATATATCTACAGGCCAATATGGCGATATGAATATTCGCGATGAATGGTTCTGGGCCGGAACGGAAATGTCTTTCCTGTCAGGTTATGCCTATCCCGACAGCCTTTTGGGAAAACTTAAGTTTGCTACACCTACATGGGACAATGTGGCAACTCTTGGGCTGCTTACCACCCTGAAAAACGGGCATATATCTTCAGAACTGCAATCCAAATGCGGTGAAATATTTTTTCAGTATGTTGATAAACTGGTTGCCACTTCAGAATCGGCCGGTTACCCGATAAGTCTTGATCATTTCGCCTGGGGAAGCAACAGTGATGTGGTAAATGAGGGAATGCTGAAAATTGTGGCATATGTCCTCACAAATAATGATAAGTATGTTAAATCCGCCCTTCAGGATATGAACTATATTACTGGTACAAATCCAACAGGATATTGTTATATCACCGGCCTGGGTGAAAAATCGCCGATGAATATACATCACAGGCCATCCGGAAGCGATGGAATTGCTGATCCGGTGCCGGGATTTCTGGCCGGGGGGCCCAACACTGTGGTTTTTGTGGATTGTCCGGATGCCGTGAGAAGTAAACTTCCGGCTTTATCCTATGTAGATGAGGAATGCAGTTACTCAACCAATGAAATTGCCATAAACTGGAATACACCATTGGCCTTTCTGGCTGGAGCGCTAAGTAGTTTTTGACTCTCATGTTCCCGGAGGGTTTTATTTTAGGTCTCAGCACGGGCGCAGTGTGCCTGGCATATTGCGGTCCCGTGCTGTTGCCATTTATACTGGGTGAAGGAACTACTGTAATACAGAATGCAAAGTCTGTGGGACTATTCCTCGGTGGCCGTCTGCTCGCTTATATCCTGGCAGGTTTTTTTTCCGGATTGCTGGGTCTGACACTGCTTCAACATTCCCTTCAGAACAGATTTGTATTTGGAATCATATATACCCTTCTGGCTTTATTAATGATCTCCTATGGTTTCCATAGGTTCAGGGAAATATGTCTTGGACAAAAACAGCAAAAGCTGCAACAGAAGCTAAGCAGTTGGCCTGTTACAATCCCCCTGGCCGGTGGATTTGTCACGGGTCTGAATTTTTGTCCTCCCTTCCTTCTGGCCATAACAGCTGCAGCAGAAACGCACCGTTTGTATGAAAGTCTTCTTTTTTTTATTATGTTTTTTCTCGGAACTTCCTTATATTTCATACCCATGCCTTTTTTGGGTTTTTTCAAAAGAAAACAGGTTTTGCAGGTGATCGGAAAATTTGCGGCAATATTGGCCGGACTACTATATTTGTATAAAGGTGTATTTAGTATGATCAGATAAACTTATCATATGAAGAAAAATGCTGTTTATTCCACAGAGGGAAGTATATGGAAGTCATTGCTTCTGACCTTTCCAATGATTATCCTGATCCTGGTGTTTATAACAGGAGGAAAACCTGATCTTTCGACGCCTGAAAAATCAGTTGCCTTTCTTGTCACTTTCTTGTTTCTTATTTATCTTTTTTTCAGGATTTTGTATACAGGCAGAACGGACAGGTACAGGGCCATGGGATTTGTGACCCTTGCGCTGTTTTTTGCCCTTACCTTCATCGTTAATCTCGTCAAAGCCCGGGGGGCGATGACGTTTAACAACGAGAACCTGTTGTCGTGTGAAATACCTTTTTGTCACATAGTGACTACAATGATTATCATTCCCATTGCCCTGACAAATTCTATCATTTTTCCCGGCAGTATTATTCATGGTTTTGCATCCATTGCATCCATGCTTGTTATTGTTATTGGTGTCAGCCTGGCGCTTGGAAGGGGATTTTGCAGCTGGGGATGCTTTTATGGTGGTTGGGACGACGGTGCATCAAGAATTTTGCGCAGGCCAAAACTAAAGAAGATCAATCCGGTATTCCGATGGATGTCATTTGCAGTGTTGCTGATCGTAGCTATTACCTCAGCAATGGCACTTAACCCGGTGTATTGCGACTGGCTCTGTCCATTCAAAACAGTGACTGAATTTGAGAAAGTAACCTCCTTTACAATTCTTATGAAGACGATAGTGTTTCTATCCCTGTTTGCCGGGTTGGTCATTATTTTACCTGTTATTTCAAAAAAGAGGATTCAATGCGCCACCTTTTGTCCGATGGGCGCGCTGCTTTCATTGGCAAATAAGGTCAACGTGTTTGATATACGGATTAATAAGGATCAGTGCAGTTCATGTGAGAAATGTTCAAAAGATTGTCCTACCTTATCGCTAAGTGCCGAAGATGTGAAGCTGGGAACACCTTCTGTTACATGCATGAAATGTGGAAAGTGCATTGATTCCTGCTCCCAACGGGCCATTCATTATCACATTAAGGGTACCCCGGCAAATAAGAATTATAGCTGGGCACGAAACCTTTTTCTTTTCCCTTCATTTACGCTCCTGGTGATATTCCTTGGCGGAACAATGCAGTCAGGGATTGAACTGCTCATCAATCTTGTCAAAACGGGTAGTCTGATCTAAAACCTATAAATTATGAAAAAGCTACGCATAATACCGGCATATATTTGGGCTGCAGCCTGTTTTATTCTGATTCCCATCACTTTCATTAAAAACGATGCACTGGCTGAAAAACTGGCCCGGCTTCCTTTTATGAAAATACATCCCAAATACAGCGGGGGGGATGAACGGATGGCCTATATTAAAAATGGCCTGCATGTATCCGTTTTTGAGCCGGTTTACAGCGGTATCAAGGGGAAGGGTTCAGACGGATTTGTACAGGTGAAATTTGCAGGTACAAATACTATGCCTGCAACAATTAACGAAGCCATTGACTATGATCTGAATGGCGTTCCCGATTTCAATGTCTCTGTTAATACTGCTGATGGCGCTACCACCCTTGAAAAACTGAACAACCATGTCCAATCCATCCAGGTCTCATCAAAGGTGAAGGATTATTGGCTGATCAGGGTGAATGTGGTGAGGTAATCCCTTTAGGGATTTTCTTTCGGTGAAGAATGAAGAATTTTGACAAGACAATAGATAATCCCGTAGGGATTACTGTGGTAGAAAAGACGAGGAATAATAATCCCGCAGGGATTGTCTGTCGGTAGAAGAAAATTATGTATAGACTCACCAATCCCGCAGGGATTGTCTGTCGGTAGAAATTGTACAGGTAGGAATCTAGATTTCTGTCTAGAAAATCCAATCCTCCACCGGTTTGAAAATATATCGCAAATCATATTCGATTTCGAATTCTTTTAAAAGAGCCATATATTCTTCCATAAACGTTATTTTCCTGTGATGTTCTTTTTGGTTTTCAATGTACCTGATTACATTTTTTAAATCTTATCGTGCATATGAAAATGCACTATATCCTTCCTGCCAGGAAAACCTACACTCATAAATCCGTTTTCGTTTATCCATTTTGATGAACCTCCTTTTATTTCGTGCATCAATTCGGATAAAGATTGTTTTGGCCTGTAATCCAAATAAAATATGCACATGATCCGGCATCCCGCCGATTGCCAGCAATTTATGTTCATGGGCTTGAATTATTCCGGTAATGTATTTGTGTAATTCTTCTTTCCATTTGAAATTTATGACGGCATCACGGTTCTGGACCGCGAAATACCGCCTGAATGTGGATTTGGGTATAGGTATTTGCCATAAAATCTGGGTTTATGTATTAATACCGGATATGGCTATTTGGTAACCCTCGTTGAGAAAATTTTTTACCAATTTTGAATCCCTGATATTAAATCTCTAAAAGGATTACTATGGGGATAATTTTGAAAACGTTATGTAATTCCCTTACGGATTGTCTATAGGTTGAAAAAAGGGAATGCCTTCGGAAGAATAATGAAAAAACCCGGCTGAATAGCCGGGTTTTTTTATGATTATATTGAATGTATCCAATTTTACCTGTATCCTTTCAATCCCACCCTGTATCCCCGCAATGAATAGAAACAGGATATACAGATAGCAGGGAACACATACCCAGTAAGCATACTGCGGGTGTGTGGGAAATAAATCGCTCAGCCTTCCCCATAACAGCGGCAGTAGTGCTCCGCCGGCAATCATCATTACGAGGATTGAAGAACCGGTTTTTATAAACTTACCAAGATCATGAATTGCCAATGGCCACATGGCAGGCCATACCAAAGCGTTGGCAAGGCCAAGCAAGGCTACAAAAACACGGAAGTTTTTCCTGTCGTAGATACTGCGCAGGAGTGTGAAAACCACACCCATGATGGCTGACCATGTAAGCGCTGTCCTTTGTGAAATTATCCGGGGTATCAGAATGATGCCGATGAATACATATCCTACGATCATGGCAATGAGGGTAAATGTGGTATATACCTTTGCCTCGGCAATCGGTATGCCCAATGCTATTCCATACCGGATTATAGTATCACCCGCAATTACTTCCACTCCTACATACAGGAACAATGCGAGTGCGCCAAGCCATAAATGGGGAAAATGAAAGATGCTTGTCCTTGAAGTCGTAACATCTTTATCGACCTCTTCTTCAGGTTCTGTTTCAATTTCAGGAAGGGGAGAAAAGCGGATCATTATACCAAGAATGGCTAAAATAACTGCTATTACAATATAAGGGGAGATTACCCGTGAGGCCAGTCCGTCAAGAGCTACAGCTTTTTCAGCTAATGACATGGTTTGAAGTTTTTCAACAAAGGCATCTCCGTCACTCAGTATGAAATATGCCAGGATAAGGGGTGCAATTGCACCTGCCACCTTGTTACAGATACCCATGATGCTTATTCTTTTGGCGGCAGTTTCCCTGGGACCAATTATGGTGATATATGGATTCGATGCAGTTTGAAGAATGGCCAATCCTGTTCCCATGACAAATAATCCACCCAGGAAAATCGAATAGGTTCGGGTCATAGCAGCTGGAATAAAAATCAGGGCGCCCACCGACATGATAAGCAGGCCCACCATCATCCCGTTCTTGAAACCGGTCTTGCTGAGTACCCAGGAGGAGGGTAATGCCATAACAAAGTATGAAATATAAAAGGCAAATGCTACCAGCAGTGATTCAAAGGTGGTGAGTTCACAGGCTATTTTCAGATAAGGGATCAATATCCCGTTCAGCCATGTCACAAAGCCAAAAATAAAAAAGAGAATTCCAATGATCGTAATGGAGGTCCAGTAATTTTTATTTGCTTCAGCTGCAGTCAGTGGCGCTGCTTTGACGGATTTTTCCATAATTTATATAGTTTAGGTTCCTTGCTAAATTCGAGTTTAAGGTAATAATTTCCTCAGACAAACCTATCTGTTTTTTTTGAATGTGCAAATATCCCGGGGATTAAAGAGGCGGATTGAATAAACCAGTGACGGGAGTCGAGCGACTGGTACAAACCTTTGGAATTAGTAAGGAGTCTTTCAGTATTAAACAATTTTGTCCCAGAATTATATAACTGAAGTGGAATATGCGAGCAAAGCGGTGCATTCATCTGTCACTAAATCTGCGGGATCCTTGTCCCTTGTCCCTATTCATCCTTCAGCACTTCCACCGGCCGTGTTTTTGCCGCTTTCAGAATCTGGTAGCTGATTGTCATAAGCGCAACGATAAGTAATATACCGGTTGCCAAAAGGAATTCCCATATCTGAATTGGATACTTATGTGCGCCCGGGAGATACCTGTATACCCCATATGCACCCGGCCAGGCAACCACAAGGGAGATAAACAGCAGCTTTAAAAAACCCGATGACAGATTGTAATACAAGCTGGCTGTAGAAAAGCCAAGCACCTTGCGAATGCCGATTTCCTTCATCTTTCTGCCGGGCAAAGAACAATACAAGTCCGAACAGGCCAATAGATGAAATCAGAATTGAAACGACCGCAAAGAATACGCACATTTTGCGAAAAACGAGCCATACTTTCAGTGCGTTTTCATGTAATATCAGATATTGAATATTCTTGAATTCAAAAGCATCATCGGGCAAGGTTTTTTGGAATTCTTCTGTGACCAGTTCCCTGGCGGCTCTTTCATTTCCCGGAACGAATCTTACTGTAAAAACACCACTTAAACCGGCCGAATCAGGCTATGAGCTTATAAATGTGCGGTTCAATGGCATTATGAACCGAAAAGGGTATATAATCCTTTATTACACCAATTACTTCGAATTCCTGTCCTGATCTCAGGGGTATGTGCTTTCCGAGTGGCTGTTCCCATCTGAAAACCCGGCAGCAGTTTCATTGATCAGGCATTTATTTGCCATCTGACTGGAAATCCCGTGAAAAATTTCTTCCGGCAATTATTTTCATGCTGAAAGTAGGCACAAAGTCATAGGTTATATTACTGATGCGTACAAATACTTTTTCATCATTTTCCGCATCTTCCCATGTCAGTTCATTTCCACCCGGCAGAATGAAAGGAATATAATCCGAAAGGCTGGCATCGGCAATTTCAGGATGCCGCAGCAGGTTTTGCCTGAGCTGCTCAAATGACCCCTTGCTGTTGCTGACGATATTTGCAAACAGCAGGTTTTTCGAATCAAATCCCATATCGCGGTTCGCCATATACAAGGTTTGCCTGTAAACAATAAAGCTTACAATAAGCAGAAACACCGAGATACCAAATTGCGAGGTGACAAGAATTTTCTTCAGGCTGATCCCGTTTTTTTCATCCGCTGTATACTTTTGCTTTAATGCTACTACCGGATTAAAAGATGAAATTACAAAGGATGGATAAAGGCCCGACAAAAATCCGGTAAGCAGGGTTACTGAGATAATGATCATCAAAAGGTTTCCATGATAAAACACGCTTGTCATTACATTTTTTCCAATCAGGTGGTTAAAAGCAGGTATACATAAATGGGCCAGCAGTAATCCGGTAATTCCGGCAAGCAATGATAGCAGTACTGATTCAAAAATAAACTGAAACCAAAGTTGTTTTTTCGAAAAACCAACGGTTTTTTTTATGCCGATTTCACGCAGACGGGTTCCGGCATTGGCACTCTGAAGGTTAATATAATTGATCGAAGACAGAATCAGGATCAGCAGGGCAATAAACGAAAGCAAAGTATACCCGTTTAGCATGGAATTCTCAAAATAGGGATTTGTATGAAGTTTGGACAAAGGCCGGAGATAGGGTGAATGTTCCTTCCTGTAGTTCTTTAATGCATCATGTATTTTGGCATCAACAGTCTCTGGTCTTGCATTCTCCTTTAACAAAACATAGGTATCAAAGGAATAAGCCCAGTAATTGTCCTGATAATCCTTCCAGCCTGTTACCGCAGTAAAATGACATCATGGGAAGCAAGTATTCGGGCCGCCACTCTGAATTTTCAGGCAAATCTTCATATACTCCGGTAACTGTAAATAATACTTTATTTTCACCATATACCTGTTTACCGAGCGCACTTTCACCAGCAAAAATCCTGTTAGCCGTTTTTTTCGAAAGTACGATTGAAAAAGGTTGGGTCAGTGCTGTCTTTGAGTCGCCTTCTAGAAAGTCAAAAGTGAAAATATCAAAAACGGACTGATCGGCATAATAACCATAGCGTGTCAGTAATTCAGTTTTTTTATCACGTGACAGAAATACACCGTCCTTGTTGTTGTCCCCCACATCATGGATGAGCACGATTTTTTCGATTTCCGGGAGGTTCGCCAGGTCATGCCGGCTAAATGCTGCCGTGATACTCGATGAATGTTTTATCTACATTGTCCTGCTGGTCCATAAAAAGCTGAACCCTGTATATCCGGTTATAGTTTATATTATGGATGTCCCAATTTAACTCCATCTCGATAAACTGGCTGATGAGGATAAATGTGGCAAAACCAATAACCAGGTTGGTGATGTTGATCAGGGTAAATATTTTGTCTTTTAAGAGGTTTCTCAGAAAAAGAACCAGCGATTGCGAAATCATGTGTTTGATTTTTAAGGATTAAGTCCGATGGATAAATACTAAAGAATTGCCTGAAAGACTTTTTCAACTCTTTCAGTTACAATATGGCCATCAAACAGGTTTACCACCCTGTGCGCCCTGTCGGCATGATTTACGGAATGGGTTACCATTACGATGGTGGTTCCTTCAGCATTTAGTTGTTCAAGCAGTTGCATCACCTGTTCACCATTAGTCGAATCGAGATTTCCCGTTGGTTCATCCGCCAGGATCAGCTTTGGATTGGTGATAAGCGCCCTTGCCACTGCCACACGCTGTTGCTGTCCGCCTGAAAGCTGGCGTGGGAAATGTTCCCTGCGGTGTCCGATCCGCATTCGCTCCAGCATATCATCCACTGTTTTCCGTGCGGGCGGAACGCTGACACCTTTAATGCGATCAGGGGCAATTCGACATTTTCAAAAACGTTCAGTTCATCGATGAGATTAAAACTCTGAAATACAAAGCCGATATTGCCTTTTCGCAAATTGGTGCGCTGACTTTCACTAAATCCGGATACCTCAATGCCATCAAAAAAATACTGGCCGAATTGGCATCATCCAGCAGTCCCAGGATATTCAGCAATGTGGATTTACCGCAGCCTGAAGGTCCCATAATGGCAACGAATTCGCCCTTTTTTACTTCAAAATTCACATTTGAAAGAGCTGTGGTTTCAATCAGCTCGGTTTGAAAAACCTTGGTAAGATTTACAGTACGTATCATGTTGCCTATTTTTTCATACTGATTACACGAATAATATGCCATATATTGTAATATGCATATATACAATTAATTATCATTTTCAAAGATGAACGAGTGTTAAATTTTTTTACACTGTATGGTATATTTTTTTTACATTTATGGTGATATGTTAACCCATAATCTATGAAAGAAGGTAAGCTGCTGATTGCGGATGATAACAGGGGAATTCTAAATGCCTTGCAGATTTTGCTTCAAAGGGAGTTCAACCAGGTGAAGGGGCTGCCGGGTCCCAATCAGCTGATGTCCGAGCTGAGCCAGGCAAATTATGACCTTGTTTTGCTGGATATGAATTTTAAGGCGGGGGTCAATACCGGAAATGAAGGAATATTCTGGCTCAGGGAAATAAAAAAGAAATACCCTGATATCGAAGTCATTATGATCACAGCATATGGTGATGTGGAAATTGCCGTCAAGGCCTTGAAGGAAGGGGCTGCTGATTTTATCCTGAAACCATGGGACAATGAAAAGCTGATTGCCACACTGAAGGCCGCTCTCAAGCTGCGCAAATCAAACCTTGAAATCTCGGAATTGAAAGCCCGGGAAATATGCTCAAAAATGAATCCAACCGCAGCAAGCCAATTATCATTGGCAAGTCGAAGGCCATGCAGGAGGTTATGAAAATGGTAGCAAAGGTGGCCCATACCGATGCCAATGTATTGATAACAGGTGAAAACGGAACAGGTAAGGAGCTGATTGCAAGGGAAATTCACAGACTCTCGACCCGGTCATCGGAACTTTTTGTATTGGTAGATCTGTCCTCCATTACGGAAACCCTATTTGAAAGTGAGTTGTTCGGTCATAAAAAAGGTTCGTTTACCAATGCATATGAAGACAAGACGGGCAGGTTTGTCCTGGCTCATAAGGGAACCCTTTTTCTTGATGAGATTGGCAATATACCCCTGAGCCTACAGTCGAAACTGCTTACCGTGCTCCAAACCCGGATTATTACCCCGGTAGGATCCAATGTTGAAATACCTGTTGATATACGACTGATCAGTGCTACCAATAAGAACCTGTCAGAAATGATCGCGATGAATGAATTCAGGCAGGATCTTCTTTACCGGATGAATACTATACAGATCCATTTGCCGCCTTTGCGCGAAAGACCTGAGGACATCGATGAACTGGCGCCTTATTTCATAAATATGTATAGTAAAAAATACAGCAAACCCGATTTGCATATTCGTGAAGATGCCATGAACCTGTTGCGGAAAAATTCCTGGCAGGGCAATATCCGTGAGTTTCAGCATACAATGGAAAAGGCTGTGATCCTATCTGAAAAAAATGAGTTGGGCAGACATGACTTTTATTTCGGTACTGAAGACCTGGGGGAAATAGAGGAGGCAGAGACGCTTGAAGATATGGAGAAGAAGATGATAGTCAGTGTTTTAAAAAAAAATGACCGGAATCTGACTGCTGCTGCTGCTCAGCTGGGTATTACAAGACAAACCCTTTACAATAAAATGAAAAAGTATGATCTCTGAAAGACTTTTACATACCCGTTCCAGGGTGATCGTATTAATGCTGCTCATGATCTTTCATATGGCTGCAGGGTATCAGCTTGCCATGTCACATTATACCAACGCTGCTCTGTTTTTTGTGGCTGGTTTGCTGGCTTTGTGGATTGAAATGCGCATTTACAGGTTTACAAACGATGCCATTACCTATTTTTTCAACTCGCTTAGGAATGATGACACCACTCTTCAGTTCCCGAATAAAATTAAAAATTCATCGCTGTCCAGGCTTTATGAAGGGATGAATCGCCTGAACAGGCATTTTCAGGAGATCAGACTGCAGAATGAATATAATGAAAGGTATTATAAAACGCTGATCCGGAATTCAGCTACAGGTTTATTGGTTCTGAACAGCATGAACGAAGTGGAACTAATGAATGAAGTTGCCTGTCGTTATGCCGGGATTTCTCCCGATTCTACAAACCTGAAAATACTTAAGGTTAAGAATGCTGAATTTTATGAGGCAATATGCAGTTTACAGCCTGGTGAAAACCGAACTTTCAGGCAAATCAGCGGAAATTCTGTTCAGATGTTGCTTTTTAAAGCCATACTGTTTCAGAAAAGCGATTTGTATGTAAAACTCATATCCATACAAGATATAAGGCAGGAATTGGAATCCCGCGAATTGGAATCCTATAGGAAGCTGATCCGTGTTTTAACCCATGAAATCATGAATTTATTGTCACCGCTCAGTTCCGTTGCCGGTTCTCTGAATACGGTTTATCATCCTGACAATCAGCCGATCCGGCTATCCGCACTGAACGAAGAAATCCTTAAGACCACCCTCAACTCCATCGAAGTCATCCATTCACAAAGCAACGGACTCATGAATTTCGTGAATAACTACAGGAGACTTTCCCGGATACCAACTCCGGAAATAATGTCTTTCGAAGCGGATGAATGGATGGATCAGCTGCGGATCGTGTATTCCGAAAAAATGAAGGAAAATAAAATAGATTTTGAAATAGTGGCTGAAAAGGGAATAAAACAGATCCTGGCCGACAAGAAACTTATAAACCAGGTGGTGATCAATCTTATGAATAATGCCATAGATGCAGTTCTTGAAAAAGAATATGACCGAATGATTAAGATGAATATTGAAAATGCACCACACAATCGCATCTGGATCAGTATTTCGAACAACGGTCCGGTAATTCCTCCTGAAGTACAGGATAAGATATTTGTTCCGTTTTTCACTACGAAAAAGGAAGGCTCTGGAATCGGACTCAGTATCTGCCAGGAGATTATGAAACTGCATCAAGGTTCACTGATGATGGTGTCCGGCCCGGAAAGAATGACTTCTTTTATAATGGAAATCCAGACATGACAAGAAGGAACTAAACAATTCCCTGGGCCAGCATGGCATTTCCGACTTTAATGAAGCCTCCGATATTTGCCCCGTTTACATAATTGATAAAGCCGGAGGGTTCTTTGCCATATTTCATGCAGGTTTCATGAATATTTACCATGATGCGCTGCAGTTTTTCATCCACCTCCTGGCGTGTCCATGGCAGCCTCATCGAATTTTGTGTCATCTCGAGTCCCGATACAGCAACCCCTCCTGCGTTTGCAGCCTTTCCGGGACCATAAAGGACCTTTCCATTAAGAAAAACTTCTACTGCCTCTGGTGTTGATGGCATGTTGGCACCCTCTGAAACAGCGATGCAACCATTTTTGCAAAGAGCTTTAGCGTCGTCTTCGTTAATTTCATTCTGGGTTGCACATGGGAAGGCGATATCACATTTTACTTTCCACGGCCGCTCATCTTTGAAAAATTTCGCTCCATATTTTTTGGCATATTCCTGGATCCTTCCCCGCTGGATATTCTTCAGTTCCATTACATAAGCGAGTTTTTCATTGTCAATTCCATCCGGATCATAAACATAACCTGAGGAATCGGACAGGGTTAACACCTTACATCCCAGAGAATTCAATTTTTCAACTGCAAACTGGGCCACATTGCCGGACCCGGATACAACCGCTTTCTTGTCCTTTAGGCCTTCTTTTCTCGTTTTCAGCATTTCCTGCGCAAAGTATACAGCACCATAACCGGTAGCCTCTGGCCTGATCAGACTTCCTCCCCATTCTATTCCTTTCCCGGTAAGAACACCGGTAAATTCATTACAGCAAACACCATAATTGTTGAAGCTAACCATATACA
>CAWEGX010000001.1:0-50303 GCA_963808745.1 uncultured Bacteroidales bacterium | reverse complement strand
CTTATGCCATAATATTTAAAAAGTTCATGAGAATTCCCGCGTATCATTCTCATCGGGGATCCCAATTATTTTAACTGGAACAGGATTGCTTTGAGAAACAACTTCGGCCACCGATGCACCCAGTCCACCGTAAATGCTATGTTCTTCAACCGCTATGATTTTGCCTGTTTCCATGCCGCTTTTTCAATCGCTTCAACGTCAAGCGGTTTTAAGGTATGCATATCGATAACCCGGGCATCAATACCTTTTTCTTTAATAATTTTCCGGCTTCGTAGCAGTGAAAAACAGTTCTCCGGTTCCGATAATCGTCGGAACTTTCCCTTTTAAAAAGGGTTATTGATTTTCCAATTTCGAATGGAACGGGCCTGTTTATATAAACATCGGGAACAGCCCCATGTCCCATCCGAACGTAAACCGGGTGAGGATAATCGGCCAATTTGCGCGTGAGTTCAATGGTTTGTAACGCATCACAGGGAAAAACAATGTGCAGGCCCGGAAAAGTCCGCATAACTGCAATATCGTGCAAGCTATGGTGAGTACTTCCCAATGCGCCATAACTCACACCTCCGCTCACCCCGATTATTTTAACAGGGTTGTTAGAGTAAGCGACATCTACTTTAATCTGTTCCAGGCTACGGGTCGAATAGAAACATGCCGGGCCGCAAACAAAAGTTTTCTTTCCGAAGGACGCCAGGCCTGCTGCTACTCCAATCGCATTTTGTTCTGCAATGCCAACTTCAATGAATTGTTTGGGCAATTCATTTGCAAACTGATCGAGTGTAACCGAACCCCGTGCATCAGAGGTGACTGCTATTATATTGCAGTCGTTCTTTGCCAGCTCCAGCAAAGTAGTTGTAAATGCTTTTCTGCAGGATTTTAATTTTTTGTCCGGTTGACTCATATTGTAATGCTAATATTTCTGAAAATTGTATGGTTATCTATTCTAATTCTTTTATGGCCAGGGCAAATTGTTCTGCATTGGGTACACAGTGATGCCATTTGGACTGGTTTTCCATGAAGGAAACACCTTTGCCTTTTATGGTATGGGCAATTACCAAATGGGGTTTCCCTTTCTGCACCGGTATTGATTGAAAAATGCTGTTCAATTGACCAATATTGTGTCCATCGCAGGCCAGGGTTTTCCAGCCCAGACTTTCCCAACGTTCTTTTAAAGGGTCAATGGCCATAACATCCTCGGTATTCCCGCTAATTTGAAGATTGTTTCGATCGATGATGGCAACCAGGTTGTCGAGTTTATAATGGCTGGCCGACATAGCTGCTTCATAAATCGATCCTTCCCCCTGTTCCCCATCGCCCATTAAAACAAAAACCCGGCTTCCTTCATCTTCCATTCTGGCTGCGAGAGCCATTCCAACTCCTACAGACAGGCCATGCCCCAGAGCCCCACTGCATACCTCAATGCCGGGTACTTTTACGGTAGGGTGACCGGTAAGAATTGACTGAAACTTTCCGTAACTATTCAGCAATTCATCGGGTATAAAACCCGCCTCGGCAAGCACACAATACAAACCTTCAACGGAATGGCCCTTACTTAAAATAAACCGGTCGCGATGTTTAAGTTTTGCGTCTTTGGGATCCACCTTTAAAACGGAAAAATAGAGGCTGGTCAGAATATCGACCGATGAAAGTGATCCGCCTATATGACCGCCTTTCGCACCATAAATAATCTCAAGAATACGTTTCCTGATGTGTGTTGCCTTTTTATCAAGAAGATTCCCGCAAAGATTTGCCTGTTGTAACATCGATAATGAATTAGGCTTTTGCCATTGTAATTAATACTAATCCTATCAGGTATAAAATAAACATGCTGAGCAGTATGCTATTGGTTCCCTTTGGAGCGCCCCTGAACTCTTTCCATACCAAAACGCCCCAAAGAATAGCGATAACCGGGGCTGCATTGCTAAGGGCATAAGAAATTGCCGGTCCGGCTGCTCCAACCGACATAAAACTGACTACCATTCCAAGCATCCAGATAGATCCGCCTAAAATTCCTATAAAATGGGTAGAAAGCGATCCTTTGAAATATTCACTTATTTTAACCTGTTTTCCTTCAACCGGGAAGGCCATGAAAATTGGATTAAAAAGGAAGGTGCTCAGGAATGCTCCTACGGCAAAAAAGAAGGCTCCGGAATAAGGGGTTAAATTACCTCCACCGCCTTCAACATACGCAGGGTCGAGCGAATTGATTACCAAACCATAAAAGAATGCGATCAATAATCCGGCTGCAATGGAAAGCAGTATACCTTTAATCGTTGTTTTATGAGTTCCGGCAGTCAGTTTTTTGTATGATACCATACTAAGGTAAATTGCAATGCCAATGACAGCAACTCCTGCAAATAGTAATACAGTATTATCGGGTGAACTGCCTTTTCTGAAATATACCAAAAGGAAATTAACAAGGATTCCAAGTAACCAGGCGATACCGCCACCAATGGGAAAACCAACCGACATTCCTGCAACGGCTATTGCTGCAACCAAAAGCAGGTTCCCCAGGTTCCAGACTACTCCTCCAAGAATTGCAGAACCCATACTGCCCGGGCTTGCCTGTTGTAAATCTTCGGTGAATGTCCGCCCTTCTGTTCCCAATGATCCTAATGTAAAGGCTGCAACTGTTGCAACCAGGAGTAACCCGATTACCATATCCCAGTAAAAAAGTTCGAAACGCCAGGTTTTGGCTGCCAGTTTTTGTGTGTTGGCCCACGATCCCCAGCATATCATGGTGAGGATGAAAAAAGTCACTGCCAGAAAATAGTGTTCAACAAGTACCATAATGTTTTTTTGTTTATTTGGTTGTTATTCAGTTGTTTTCCTTTGATGATTACCCTGCGGTAAGTAACCAGTTCCGGAGTTCCATTGTCGCGTACTTCCAAAACAAGGTGTATGTTTTTGTCTTTCAAATCTGACGGGACTTTTAGTTTTTGAAAAGGATTCGTCGGATCGGTTAGTTCGAGTGATCCATCATACGTGTCAGCTTTATCGTATCTAAACCATTTAAAAGTGAGGTTATTACGGTCAGGGTCTGATGATTTGGCTGCATCGAGGGTGATCGGTTTACCAGGTTTTGTGTACAGTGAGATGATTTTATTGCTTTTATCCCCGTTTACAACTGCAACCGGTTCATGGTTTACTTCTTCAGGGTTTTTTACCGACCATTGAAGCCTGTTTTGAAAGCTGTTTTTAACTTCATTATTCCATCGGGTTAATTCACTTGCATCGTGGGTGCAGGTATGATAATAGCCATCCGGAAATCCATCGCTCATTTTTGTGAACCGGTTACCCCAGCTTCCCTGGGCAGGGTCGAGCGGATCGTTAAGTCCATATTTAGCGCTTAAGAGATAGAGGAATGAAGGCGTATCGCCCTCGCCACAATCATCAAAAAGCGCTGACATTGCACCATGGCCATTAACCTCTTTTGAATAAATTGGACGCACCCAATTGGTGTCCGAGCTACAGCAGTATTGCCAAAAATGTCCCGCATCATAAAGCAACCGGCCCAATTCTGCCCGTTCGCCTTTGAAGCTGGGAATTGCAGAACCAAAACCTCCGCACGATTTCTCTGTCACCTTATCGAAATCGATAAAATACTCAAAGGTTATATCCTGAAAGAGAATCGCATAGACATTCAATTTTTGTAGTACTTTCCTGAATTTTTCATCTCCATTCCTTTGCCTGTATCGATATAATGCCTGCACAAGTGTAATTGATCCGCCCCATGCCTGAATATAAATCGGACGCTCATCTTCTTTGTCGAATACCTTTTGCAGAAACTCACTTCCTTCGGAGTCTTTTGATTCCCCGTTGGGATTCAGTCCTTCGCCAATCCATTCGTGATAATTTATTGAATCCCATGTTGTTTCAACAAACCTGCTGCCAATTTGGCCTGAGAATTTCAGGTTGTTTGTCAGCCAGATAATAGGAAGGGCGCCACGCCCTTTTTTTGTCTTATCCAAAAGCTCTTCGTAATTGGGAAATCTGTCGTCGTGCTTTCTAAGTTGAGGTAAATCCTCCTTATACGCATTCAATATTCCCATCGCTTTATTCCATGGAATTGCGTCATTATAAGTAAAGTCGGGCAGTTGGTTGGTAACTATCAGGGCTTCCAGATCGAAACAAGGCAAATAATGTAAAAACCGGATAAGTGAATTCCCATCGTCGTGGGTCATGTCGGTTAATATGATTACCCTGTATTTTTCATCTTGAGGAGACTTGTCACATGAAGTAAGAACGCTTATTGCTAATGAAAGCAAAAAAAATACGATTATTGCCGGGGGGCTGCTAAAGTCATTTCTTTTGCTAAAAAAAATAAAACCATTGCGATTTTTCTTCATAAAAGGCTCCTTTTATTTTGACCCGTATTATTGTTCCAGCATCCAATCGGCGCGTTCTGCAAACTCCTTTTGAACATCACTCCTCCATTTCCATACAGTTATCGCACCCTTTGGATCATCTACCCAGTGGTTTTTACCCGGGTCAACACGAACAAACTGACCTCCCCATCCTTCCTGATCAGGCTTTTCCGGATCATTTAATCCCCGTAATCCGCTTACCAGATGCAGAAATGATGGCGAATCACCCTCCCAAACACCAGGAGTTTCAGGAAAAAAACCACTCTCAGGATAAATAGCGCCAAGTAAACCATGCCCTTTACGAATATTCCGGTTTATCCATTCAAGATTTGATAACTGAATTTCAGCACCCGGCGCATTATTAAACATTCCTTTAAAATTATTCCTTGAAACGATTACAAATAGTTGAGGGAATGTATCGAGGAGCCACTGACCAGTACCATCCTGAAAATCTATCATATAAATGCGAACCTTACCAATTAATTGTTCGGCCTCTGATGGAGTTCGTGTTTCTTTTATTTTCCATAAAGCCTGCGCCAAATCGCAAGATCCTCCCCAAATACAAAACCATATAGGTCTTGTATCCGGTTTATCAAGCAATGCAATTATTTTTTCTGAAGCTTCACTGTCTTTTCCTGCGCCTATTATCTCTGACGCAGGTTTACCATAAGTTCCTGATAATCCTTGCCAGGTTACCGACCGAAGATAATCAGATGAAGGAAAACGGCTGTCGTGTTTTTGCAGTTGCTCATCAACATAGTCATAGAGGTACAATATATCCAAAATATTCTGCTTGCTGGCTATATTTGCAAAGGTTGCAGAAGATGCAACAAGTCCCTCCACTTCAAATTCGTTGGAATATAGTAAAAAACGGATCATTGATTGTATGTCGTCCGTATCGCTCCGTTTTTCAGGTGGACCGTATCCGGCTCCGCCAGGATACGTATCAACAGGAGGAAAGTCGGTCATAATCACCACCCTGGGCTGGGCAAATGTTATTTCGACCCCAAATATTAATACTGTTATGAACAATAATAATTTACTGCAATTGATGCTCATTTTTTAAAACCTTTAATCGTTGTTTTAAATTCGCATGTTGCTATGCATTGTTTATTCTTTTGAAATAATTGAAGTCAAATATAACCAATCAAAAGAATAAAGCAAAAAAATCGTAAATAAAAGAAAATAAAAAAAGAAAATTTTTTCGGTATGCTAAATTTTTTTTACTGTTTAAATGAATAGCAGCCTATACAATTTCAGCAATATGGAATTTGATATCGTGTTGTTTGAATATGGCGAGGTCGTTTTCGTTTACTTTCGAATCGGTAATGAGGTAATCAATTAGTGACAGGGCACCCAGGCTTGCAAAGGAATTTTTTCCAATTTTTGTTGAATCGGCTACAAGATAAACTGCATCCGCCGATTCAATCATTGCGCGTTTCACACATATATCGCTTATACTGGGATAAGTTAATCCTGATTTCAATGTAAATCCTGCCGTGGCCAGAAATAACTTATCAACATGAAGGTTCTGAAAAAAATCGGCAGCCTTTTGTCCCGTCAATGAAAGTGTTGGAGCTTTGAATTCTCCACCGGTTACAATCAGGTTTATTCCAGGTTCACCACCCAGGATAAAGGCGATATTCAGTGCATTGGTAATTACGGTAAGGTTCTTGAAGTTGTGAATAAGATTGGCAATTTCTGTAGTGGTTGAGCCGGAATCAAGTATGATGGTGTCACCATCTTCAATCATATCAAGCGCAATTCGGGCTATTGCTTTTTTCTCGTTCAGGTTATTCTGGTTTTGGAGCTGGATGCTTTTTACCTGTTTATCTACATTTTTTAAGTAGGCGCCGCCATGTTCCCGGATCAAAAAACCTTCATTTTCAAGCTTTTCCAGATCCTGTCTGATTGTCACTTCAGTAACTTTTAGTAAGGTGCTTAGTTTGGCCACTTTAATGTGCCCGTCTTCCTTTATCATATCGAGAATGACTTCTCTTCGTTGATTTGCTAACATGTCTTTTTCTTTATATAATAATTATGTTTTTATTCGATTTTTACAATAAACACAAAAATACAAATAAAAACGTAAAAACTCACCTTGAATTTTTTATCATAAGTAGCCTGCGACTGCAGAACTGCAAAACTTTGCTAACTTTATTATTGAATTGCAATGTAAAAAACAATGAAAAGAAATTCACTAAACCGCAGGAAATTCTTTACCATCCTGGGAGCCGGAAGTGCCGCACTGGTTACAAAACCGTTATCACTCTTTGCTTCTAAAAGCGGAGCCGGTGTTGAAAAACCCTCTACGAACATTGCGGATGCTGCTAAAATTGCAAGGAATGCCTGGTCAATGCCGGGTAAGTTTCCCGGAAAAGTGATCCATGTGAGGAATGCCGGGGCAGTAGTCAATAATGAACCGGTTGAACAGGAAGCCTACTTGATGATCAAAAAGGCAATGCTTGAGCTAACCGGGCAGACAGAACTTGATAAGGCATGGAAAACATTTGTCAGCACAGGTGAAAGAATAGGATTAAAGGTAAATCCGGTTGCAGGCAAACTCCTTTCGACCAGTCACGCTGTTACCAAATCCGTAGTTAAGCAACTGCTCGAAAGCGGGGTCAAAAGGGAAAATATAGTTATCTGGGACAGAAGGGAAATGGACCTGAAAGAGGCGGGCTTTACACAAGAAAATTATCCTGGTATTAAAATAGCCGGGACAGAATTACAGGACGACAAAGGATCCTTTTATGACACGGAAGGGAAGCTTTATGGTGAAAGAAACATTGATAAGAACTGGTATTACTGGGCTGATGTTGAAGGCGTATATGACAGTGAAACCATTCCCTATATGATCAATGGCGGAAAGTATTCCTATTTCACAAAAATAATTACCCGGGATCTGGATAAGATCATTAACATTCCTATATTGAAGAATGCAGGCGGATCCATTACCAATGCCATGAAGAACATGGCCTACGGTGTTGTATCCAATACGGGAAGGCTCCATGCGCAACTCTGGAATGAAACCTGTGCCGAAGTCTGTGCCTTCGCCCCCGTGCGCGATAAAGTGGTGCTGAATATTTGTGATGCCCTGAAAGGATGCTTTAACGGCGGACCCGGTGCCAATCCGCAGTTCATCTGCAATTATAACTCCATTTTGATCGCCTCGGATCCTGTGGCGCTTGACCGGATCGGTTATGACCTCGTTGCCGAAAAACGGATCGCAGAAGGCCTTCAGAAAACATCTGTACCGGAAACATTAAAATTTCTCACCATGTCATCCGATCTTGGATTGGGTATATCCGACAAAACAAAGATCGAACTGAAAACCTTTGATCTGGCATAGAATTAATATAGTAATCCCAACAATGGCCGAATGATTAAAAGAGTCTGTCTGACATGGTATTTTCTGATTTTTTTATATATCGGTTGTACCGCACAAGCACCGGGTTATTTTCCCTCAATCAGTGAGAATGATCTTCCCGGGGCTGCCTTTAAGACACCGCGCACCTACAGCAACACTTCCCTTTTCGGATATATAAACGGAGGGGCAGAATTATATCTTGAGTATGGATTTTCAGGTGCCTGGGTGAATGAAATAGCATATATGGGAGGGACTTACATCCTGGAAATATACAGGATGAATGGCCCTGAAGAGGCATTCGGCATATTTTCCGTATCGCGTTTCCAGTGTAAAAGTATCCCTTCAATTGCATTGTTCGCATGCCATACTGCCTACCAGTTGCAATTATGTTCCGGTTCTTTCTATGTAAACATTATCAATAATTCAGGAAGCGGAAACGACAGCATTGTTTCGCTAAAGATTGGAGAAGCCGTTGTCGGAAAGATAAAGGAGAAGTCCGCGCAGATTGATTATTATCTTCCCGGTGTTTCACCTGAGATAATTAACCGGCATGCCATCCTGGTAAAAGGGCAACTTGGAATAATGAACGGTGTTCAGGAACTATCCGAATATTTCGGCGAGTTATCCGGATATACTGCTGTCATTTTACAGGACGAAGGAAAAACCCATCTGTCAATCCGGTTTAATGACAAAGAGAAATTGGAAGCATTTGCTTCCTTGCATTCCTGGAAACCGGATGACCTTTCAGCCGGATCGGTAATTCTCCCGGCAGGCGATACAATCACCCGAATTTCTGAAAATCATGTGAAGATAAATATCAGGTAGCAGATCTTTCTACTACCTATGCGCTCCGCAATTTCAAGCCCCTAAGCCCCTAAGCCCCTAATTAGTGCCGGCTTTTTCCTGCTTTGATTTTTGCACGCACCGCGGTGGACGCTTCTGATAAAAGGAACTCGCGGGTTGAGTCCGGCAAAAAATCAAGCACTTCATTAAGCCGGTCTTCCTTAATGGCCTGCCGGACCTTCGAAGCGCTGATATAATTGGGCGAATCCGATCCCGGATCGCCCGTCGCTTTTCGTTCAATTTCCACCACTGTCACACCGTATCCGGGCAAGATCGACTTCATGGCATTGTTATAGGCTTCCGTTGTTTTGCAATAAACTTCTGTTCCGACATACCGTTTTTTGATCTTCAGTACGGGGACAATATACCTTGCAAATATGGTGACATCCAGTTCGGCCTGCTTTTGCATCACCTCATTGAGCTCTTCGCATTTCAGAAAATAGGATGGAAAAATGGCACCTGAAACCACATACATGCCGCCACGCACCATCACCACATTTTTCAGGTGTTTGATTCCCTTGCGGATCAGTTCCCATCGGATATCAAATGAAAAGGCCGATCTTTCTTCCTCCACCACAAACAGGTAAACGATTTCATTTTCAGCAGCGGCCTTATCAATGAGAAACAGGTGGCCGTTTGTAAAAGGATTACAATTGACGACTATGCCGGCAATCTCGGATGATTTGGAAGGAACTGCAACTGTTTTGAGGTAATTCTGGTAGGTATAAATGGATTCAAAACCGAATTCAAGTACTGAGAACAGGGGTGGGGCGGTGGCTATTTCATTATAGCCCAATCCCCTGAAGCGTACGGAATTCTCCGGCCGGGTAAAAACAAAAGTATGCTTATAGATCTTCAGTAGCTTTTCTGTAAGTCCGGTAACAATCAGCGCAAAAGCAGTCGTGTCCCTGAATTTGGGAGCCACGGCCACATACTTAAGAATCCGGCCCTTGTGCGAACCGGTTCCTACCATCTCCCCTTTCAGATTGCGCACAATCAGTGTGCTTTCCACTTCCTGAACTGTCGAAATCAAAACCCAGGGGCGTCAGAAAATCCTTTACCAGTTTTACGTCGAATGGATTTTCAAGATCAATCGTTTCCTGCCTGAAATCTGTATCCTCGAAAGTCATGGTATCATGGTTGGAAAATTTAGTAACCCATTGTTCCCGCTTTCATTAATCAGTAAATATAGGTAAATACTTACTGCCAGTAAATCTGCAGATCCTCCCGGTGAAATTTTATGCTTTTATGCAAAAATCCGCTAAGTGGATCAATATTATCCGTGTCCAGTGCAGTTTGCGACAGTTTCCTGAAATTGATTCAAAACATCCGGGTTGCTTCGGAACAGGATATTGGTGTCGTTGTTGTTGGCTGCGATGGCAAGGAAGGCACGAAGCAGCACTTTTTCATTAAGCCCAGGAATGTTCATAAGTTCAGGCAGTCCAGAATCAAAGGCCATCGGAAATCCATTTTCTGCCTCACCGCGTGCACCTGCGATTTCATATTTTTATAAATATGTTCACCATGGGTTTCCGGCGGCCGCCGGGTCTTCTCAGTTCCCCGGTTGTCAGATTTCTGCAAA
Source organism: uncultured Bacteroidales bacterium (assembly GCA_963808745.1). GTDB lineage: Bacteria > Bacteroidota > Bacteroidia > Bacteroidales > UBA10428 > UBA5072. The sequence goes on along the minus strand of CAWEGX010000001.1, from coordinate 40,141 downwards.
TGCTTTTTATGATTGATCCTGAATTTCTCAATCCTGAAATTCATCATCATGGGCAAATAAATAGCCGGAACTGAAAAGGGATATTCCCATCAGGAAAATTATGCCTTTCTGCGTATTGACATTGTTTGTGCTATCAAACATGGATTTTTCCATTCGCAATCCGATATTCCGGATAACCGGGAGGGCTTTTGTCATGTCCTTTTCGGCAAAATCAAAACCTGCCTGTGCCAGATCATTAAAATAGCCGAAATCGATGCAGTGGAGTTTATGAATGTGCTGTAATTCATATCATTGTGCAAGCCATTGCTGATTTTATCCACCAGTCCGGGCTTGGGTGTCAGGGAAATTTCATGGAGGATGGATTGAAGTGCCAGTGATGAAAGGTTTCTGGTGATTGTTATTTCCCTCTGCTGCCTGCAATATGCCTTCATTTTTGTAAACATAAATGCCCGTACTTCCTCCGGTTCATGCCTTTTATCACGCCTGCATTCATCGGCAGGATATTCATTGCAATAAAAACAGGATTTGGATTTACCCGAGGAAACAGGCATCCCTGCATTGTCGGTTATATCCACATCAATAAACCGGCCCCAGGCATGCTTTTCTTCAAAATCCTCGCAGATTTGTTTTATTTCAATGAGAGTATGGGTGATCTACTGGAAAGCGGGACAATATAAAAATCGCCGGCTTCATCCTTTTTGAAGATTGCTTTTTCAAATTCCAGGTGTATCAGCCGGGAAGCAATGTAAACTTTCAAATCATCAAGGCAGTAAAGGAAAAAACGGCTGATAATTTCATTGCTTTTGGGATACCCCGGAACATTGAAATTCAGGCTTATTGACGGGAGATCGCGCAGTGAAAATCCCTTTCGCAGCAAAGACCTTGCATCCCTGGCAGCCAATATTTCCTGAAGTGGTCCGATAACAATTGAATTAAAGATCTCCTGCATGTGATATTACTTGTCGACAACCTGGCGGATCACATCGATGATCGTTCCGTCCCTGTATTCAACTATTCCGACAATTTTATCGGTATAAATCAATGGTCCCGGTATGCCGGTGATCTTGTCCACTTCGATTTCCAGGTCATGAATGTCTTTAATATTCAGTCCTGCCTTTCGAAGATTGGTTTCAAGATCTTTATACAGCGGATTTACACAAATACCGCGTTCAGTGACCAGCACATGAACTGTTTCACCGGGTGTTACCACAGTGTGCACCCTTTTCTTGATGATCGGTATCCTGCCGCGGAAGGAAGGACATACAATGACAGTGAGTTTTGCGCCCGAAGCTGTATCCGAATGTCCGCCTGAAGCACCCCTCAGGTATCCTTCAGAACCTGTGATCACATTCACGTTGAAGTCAACATCAATTTCCAGTGCCCCCAGCACAACCACATCGAGCTTATTGGTAATGCATCCGCAATTAAACGGGTTTGCATACAGGGCCGCCGGAATTTCAATGTGCCTGCGGTTATTCAGCAGTGAATTACTTACCACGGCATCAAATGACTGAACATCAAAGATTGTTTCAAAAAGTCCCTCGTTGAGCATATCCACACAATACGAAGTGATGCCTCCAAGCATAAAGCTTCCCTTGATGGCCCTGGTCTTCATCTTTTCGCGGATGAATTTTGCCACGGCCAGTGAGGCGCCGCCTGCACCAACCTGGAACGAGAACCCGGGTACAAAAAAACCTGAATTTTCAATCACTTCCGCTGCCAGTTTGGCAATGCGGAGATCCATAGGGGAATTGGTAATACGGGTGGTTCCCGTGGCTATTTTAGATGGATCGCCAATGGAATCAACCACCACCACATGATCGATAAAATTCTGGGAAATGGATAGCGGGATACAGGGATATTCCACCAGGTTATCCGTCACCACCACAACCTGTTTCGCATACCGTGCATCGATCATGGCATAGCCGATTGAACCGAAGGCCGAATGGCCATGCGTGCCGGTTGCATTGCCTTCGATATCCGCCGCTGAAGCGGCAATAACGGCCAGGTCAATCCTGGTCTTACCTGTATGAATACCACGCACCCGTCCGCCATGCGATTGGATAACAACTGGAATATCAAGTACTCCTTGTGCAATGGCCTGTCCAAGCTGGCTTCGTATACCGGAAGAATAAATGCGGGTAATTGTTCCATCCTTGAAGAAGGGCAGGATGGGATCATGGCATTCATTTAAGGAAGAGGAGGCCAGCGTAATCTGCCGTATCCCCATTTCATGAAGGATTGTGAGGGTTTTCACCAGCAGGTTATCCCCGTTCCGCAAATGATGATGAAAGGTAACCGTCATCCCGCTGCGGGGATTACTTCTTACAATCGCCTCTTCAAGTGAGCTGCATAGCTTGTTCTGATGCGGCAGATAGGCTTTATTCGGGGCCGGAATGGTGGGTTCGTCCATCCATCCTTTCCGGAGTTTTGTCAATGCGCCCTGGAATGGTTCCAGTTCGCCTATGCCTTCAATATATTCGGGGATATCTCTACCCAGACTGTTTAACATAAGTTTCAAGTTAATCTTGTGGATCATTTGCATTTTTTATTTCAATTTTGGCCAGTTTCAGGATATATTCAGCCCGGCTGACAATTGGGGCATCGATCATTTTTCCGTCGATGGCAAAAACCCCGACTCCCGCCGCAGCATTTGCCCTGAATTCCTTCACAATCCTGAAAGCTTTCCTTATCTCCTCCTCGGTGGGGGTATACACATCATGCACAATGTCAATCTGCCGGGGATTGATCACTGCCTTTCCCGTAAAACCGATTTTTTTGGCATACTCTGTTTCCTTGCGCAATCCTATTTCATCATTCACATCCGGGAAAATGGTATCCAGCACATCTATATGACTGGCTTTGGCAGCCATGACAATACGTTTACGGGCAAAATCAATTCCTGCACCATCCGGCGTATAGATAATGTTCATGTCGGCAGTCAGATCCTGTCCACCCACCGTGATGGCATCTATTCGACTGAATTTGCTGGCGATTTCAAATACATTCTGCACACCCATGGCGGTTTCAATCATGGCATGAATGGTCATTATGTTATGCGGAAGCCCGTGCCGGTCTTCTATTTCTTCCACAATCCGCAGAAGATTAATCACTTCCTGTGCAGATTCGGTTTTAGGATACCGGATTGCGGAAGGCTGCAACGGGACAATCTCTTCCAGGTCCCTGATTCCAAAAGGACCACTCAGATGATTCACCCGCACGCATACTTCGGTATCGTAAAAATCGATAGTCTTTATCATGTTTCTCACCAGAATGCGGGCTGAATCTTTCTGTCCCATGGCAACAGCATCCTCCAGGTCGAGCAATATGCTGTCGGCCCCGTAAATTCCGCCCTGCTGGATCATTGCCGGATTATTCCCGGGAATGTACAGCATCGTCCTGCGTTTCTTGTATTGCTTCATTTTGCAGAGAGAATTGTACCTGCCGGCTCATCCAATGAGCGCCGTATGGCTGATTCCAACCGGGCTTTGATGGTGGGTTCAAGTGCACCCTTGTCCTTTGCGATGAGATGGATATCTGTCATTTCAAACTCATCGAGCATTTCAATGACTATTTTATTGAAGCTTTCGCCATACTGGTGAAATACTGTTGAGGACAGCTCGATTTTCCGGCCGGCATTTTCCGGCAATGGTTCGATGAGGAATATCACATCGCTCGATTCAAAAGTTCCTGACTGTGCAGATATTTTTGGTGTCATTGATCGTTTGATTATCTGAATATAAATTGATATGCGCCCCGGGATTTCATTGATTTAGGGGTGATAATGATGCGGTAAAGATTTGTTTTCCAAACGTATCCGTCCTCCGGCCTGATGATCACCTGTTGGATCTGAGCATCAAGATCCTTTGCAGAATATTGGAGGGTGATATCACGATCGGTTTTGTATATACCGTTTGCAGACAGGGTAACCGTACCGTCACTGTTGATCTTCGGTTTCAGACAGGTGAGAAAGTTCCAGCTTGTGGCTCCCTTTACCTCCTGTAATTTGAAAGAATCTGTTACGGAAATTTTGTTGCCCCGCTCAAATTCAAATGTACGTCTCCATTTTTCGATAGCCGCATCTTTCGGATAACAGGAAGATAAGCCAATCGAAAAACGGACCATCTTATCATCTGAAAAATAATCCGGATTATCTGCGGCAAAATTCCGTCCGGCTTCCTGCATAAATCCGTTGACAGTGGGTAGATTGTGAAATTGCGACTGCATGGACCAGATGGTATACCGTTCAGCGCTGAAGGTTTTGGCTGTATAGGCCCCGACGCCGGCATCAATGATTACGGGTTGTCCGTTATAATACACAATAAAATTTCCAACATCATTGTGATTATGGCTTTCTGCATTATGTCCTCCCTTGGCGGCCAGGAATAATCCGGACGGTGATCCGTTCACGGTGCGGGCAGCCATCACCTGCAAATCAGGCAGCCAGGCATCCCTGAGGAAGGGCCAGGATTTCGCGGCAGCATTTATTTTCTGAAGTCCGAACAACTGAGGCAGACTGCGCCCTGGACTTTGTATGCGGTTTGAGACGGTGAAGCCCTGTGCGGAGTTGAGTTGGGCACCGAAAGCACTCAATACCGGATCGTTTATTCGCTGACCGTAGTTAAAAATGAGATAAGCCTCAGGCTGGATCTGTGCGGAGGCATCTGCAAAATTGATATACCATGGAGCATTTATATATGCCTTGTAGATAAACTGACCTATGTTTCTGATAAGCGGCTCATCATAATAATTGATTTTTCCGTCGCTGGCAGAATACAGGGTTTCAAGGCAATCGAAAAGTGATCCGCCGGCCCTGCCCCAGTAGGCCGGTCCCTCATCACAGCCGCCATCCGCCGGATATCCGTTTGTGAAACTGTCGAGGCAGCGCATGGCTTTTGCGATCGTTTTGATCTGCTTTTCCCTGTTATCCTCTAAAAGTAAAGTCGAGGCAAATATATTCGACAGGATCCATGGATTCCAGTTATTGACAACCTGGCCCTGCAGTCCCATCCAGAATATGTCATCTTTTTCAAGAAAAGGATTTAAAACCCGGGAATGGACTTCATCGCGCAGGCGCTTTTCCAGTAAAGGGGAGGATCTCGCAAGCTCACTTCCGAAAAGGTAATCTGTAAAGGCGAGCAATGCCGCTGTTTCAGCAGCGAACAGATCTACCACCGGCTGCAGGGGATCGGGAACTCCTTTTGGCTGACCGATATGCGCGGGAAGGCACCATGATGATTCTTCACAAATTGCCCATACACCATTCAGAATGTCATCCGTGAACCTGCCTTTGCCTTCCATACATTCGGCGGTTAAAACCTGCAACAACTGGGATCGCCGGCCAAAGTATATCTTTTCATAACGGTTACGGTTGCCGTCACGCACAAAACCCAGATATTCGGTAAGCGGAAGGAACTCATACGGTTTTCCAACTAAGCTTTCTGCTTCGTGAATAACATTTTCACGGATATCGATGGGAAGGGCGTCCCAGCCCGCCCTGGATGTATATACCGGAAACGGCTGCCAATGCTGCACAATTGCCTTGTCAAGGGTGGCTTCGTTCCAGTCGGATGTAAACAGGTTTCGCTGGGCAGGGAGGTTGGCGGCAATCAGCATGCAGCCCAATAAAAGGCATGTTCTTTTCATATTTACGGAAATTCAGATAAAATTAATCATTTCATCCATTCCGATGAATCTTTGTGCCGTTTTTGGCGTAAAATGGATTCTGAAGATAAAATTCGGGATTATATTGAATGATTTAAGACAATTTGTGGTTAAAAGCAATCATTATAAGAGAGTAAGGCACCTGATCGCCCTGTGTATTTTGACTGCACTCACATATTTTTCTGAAACATCAGGTTTACAGGCGCAAACAAAGTATACAAGGTTTGAACATCTTACCATCAACGATGGCCTGTCGAGTAACCGTATACGCTGTATATACAGGGACAGCAAGGATTATCTCTGGATGGGAACAGATATCGGGCTGGATAAATATGACAGCTACCAGGTTAAAAACTATCGTCATGGAGATGGCCAGTTCGGGGCGATCAGCAGCGATATTTTGATTTGCATTTATGAGGACAGCAAGAAAAACCTGTGGTTCGGTACCCATGACGGTTTGAATTTATATGACCGGGAAAAGGACAATTTCAGGGTTTTTAAAAATATTCCGTCGGATGATAGCAGCCTCAGCAGCAATTGTATTACGGGAATAGTAGAGGACAAGGAAAAGAACCTCTGGACCATTTCCGATGGAAATTGCCTTAATAAATTTGTTCCCGGTACACAGACATTTATCCGTTACCAGTTTGAAAAGGGAAAAAATTATCTGAATCCCCGCCCGTCCAAAATGATCGGAGTGGATTCAAAAGGGTATATCTGGATTGTTTCACTCACCAGGGGAATCAGGCGTTTTGATCCCTGGTCGGGGCAATTCACCTTATTTGACGATCCTTCCGTTGATTTCGGCAACAATTATTATAAAAGTATTTTCATTGATAAACAGGATAAAATCTGGATATCAACGGACGGGAACGGATTTTTCTCCTTTGATCCGGTAAGCAAAAAATTCAGACATTTCAGCTCACTGGCCGATGGCAAGGGGACCAATCAGAATATGGTGCTTGACATCCTCCCTGAAGATGACCGTTATTTGCTTCTTGCCGTAGATCAGGGCGGGATAAACCGTTTCGATAAGGTAACCAATACATTCGAATACATAGTATATGACGAAAAAAATGATAATGGACTGAATAATAATGGAATATGGAGTTTATACAAAGACAGGGAAGGGATCATCTGGATAGGTACTTCAGGCGGGGGGATCAATTATTATAATCCCAAAAAAGAAAGATTTAACCTGTTCGTGCATAATGGAAACAATCCCAGGTCACTTTCCTACAATTTTACCGGTTGCTTTTTTGAAGATCATAAGGGATTAATCTGGATTGGCACGGACGGTGGCGGTGTGAATGTATATGATCCGGTAACCGGAAATTTTAAAATTTTTAAACATGATCCTGTGAACCCATACAGCATAAGCGGAAATGTGATCAGGGGAATTGCCGAGGATAGGGATCATAATATCTGGATTGGAACGTGGGATGCCGGTTTGAACAAGTACAACCGGAAAACAGGACGGTTTATTCATTATATGCCTGAAAGAAATGATTCATCCAGTATTTCAGGAAAAAACATTTATAATCTCCTTATCGATCATAATAACATCCTGTGGTTAAGTATATACAACACCGGAATTGATTTATTTGATCTGAAAAAGGGAGTTTTCAGACGATTCAGAACAGGTGCAAATCAGAATAAATCAATCAGCGGAGACAATAGCTGGTTCTTTTTTGAAGACCATGAAAACAAGATGTGGATCTGCACACAAAATGGTCTCGATTTGTATGATAGCCTTACCGGCACATTTAGAGTGTATTACTTTCCCGACAATGATATTGGTGCCTTCTATAAAGACAGGACCGGAAATTTATGGGTTGGGACCAATACAAAAGGGATGTTCCGTTGTGATGAGCAGGGAAATATCATTAATCGATATGATATAGCCACCGGCTTGCCCAACAACAGGATACATGCCATAACAGAAGATAACCAGGGTAATCTGTGGATTTCAACCAACAAGGGGATCAGCCGCTTTGAACGGTCGGCCGGCAAATTCCGCAATTATTCGAAAGAGGATGGATTGCAGGGCGACCAGTTCTATCAGCAATCGTTTCTCAAAACCCGCAAGGGGGAGATTTATTTTGGTGGTTACAATGGATTCAATTCGTTCAATCCCGACAGTATGGAGGATAACCGGTTTATTCCTCCTGTATATATTACGGATTTCATGATATTCAACAAACCGGTAATCTATGCGGTTCCGGGAGCCCAGTTCCCGAAACATATCAGTGAGGAAAAAGAAATAAAGCTGAATTGGAAACAATCTGTTTTTTCATTTTCATTTGCAGCGATCAATTATAACCATCCGAATAAGAACCAATATAAATACATAATGGAAGGTTTTGAAACGGAATGGAATAATACGGATGCTTCGCGGCGTTATGTGACCTACACAAATCTCGACCCCGGAACTTATTACTTCAGGGTGAAGGCATCAAACAATGATGGAATATGGAATGAGAATGAAACCTCGTTGCGGATTATCATTTTACCACCCTGGTGGGCTACTATCTGGTTTAAGTTATTTACATTTTCCTTTGCGGTCTTCATTCTTGCCTATTTCTATTACTCCAGGATGAACCGTCTGAAAAATCAGAAGGTACTGCTCGAAGAACTCGTGGCTAAAAAGACCTCGGAGCTGACTCAAAAACAGGAGATGATCCTGGCGCAAGACGAAAATCTGAAAAACAGCAATAGAAAACTAACCATTCTGAACGCTACAAAGGATAAATTTTTCTCAATTATTGCACACGATTTGAAGAATCCTTTCAATTCAATCCTGGGCTTCTCTGAATTGCTGACAGAGGAATTTAAGGAATTAACAGAAGAGAAGAAACTGGAATTTATTGGGGCCATTCATGATTCTTCGCGAAGAATATACGTTTTGCTCGAAAATCTTTTGGAATGGGCCAGTACACAAACCGGAAATATCAGGTTTAATCCGGAGGTTTTTGACATGAAAGAAGTATTTGACACGAATTATAATTTGATCAGGAATAAATTTGAAGAAAAGGGAATCCGGTTTATTGAAGATATACCTGATAATTCACAAGTCATTGCAGATTACAACATGATCAGCACAGTCATACGCAATTTACTGGGGAATGCAGTGAAATTTACCGAGAAAGGTGAAATAAAGGCTTCAATCAGGCCACTGAATACCCATCTGGAAGTAAGTATTTCAGATTCAGGTATTGGAATTCCGGCGAAGACACTGGCAGGGATATTTGAAATTGACCATAAAAAATCCACGAAGGGCACCCGGGGCGAGAATGGAAGCGGACTGGGATTGTTGATCTGCAAGGAATTTGTATTAAAAAATGGCGGAGAAATTTTTGTTACCAGCGAGGAAGGCCAGGGTACGACCTTTACGTTTACAGTACCGCTGAGCGGGCATACTTTCACCCATTAATTCCGGTTCCATCCGGCACCGATCGTTGCATTTCACAATCCAATGCTTTAAAATTCAATAAAATAAACACAAAAGGCATTGAAATTAACAGGATGAAGTGTTAAATTAGCCTTGCTAGTAATTAACATCTTAAAGACAAATACAACCAAAATCCTGAACTATGAAAAACCTGGGCTTATTTATTGTCGCATTCCTGCTTATTGCTGCATGCAATCAACCTGAAAAGAAAACAACCGGAATGAACCACTCAGCGCATACAGTTGCATCTGCGGATACGGTCAGAGATGGAGTTTTCATTCACATTACAGAAAGTTATAACGACCCTCACCGGGTATTAATGCCGTTAAAAATGGCCTTAATGATGTCCGGTGATAAAGATGTGCTGGTATATATGGACATACATGCTGTGGAACTATTGGTTAAAGGTGCAAAAGATCTGAATTTCGCAGATTTTGAATCAGCGCAGTCCTATATAAAACAACTTGTTGATAAAAAAATAGGGGTTTATGCCTGTCCGACTTGCTTGAAAATAGCCGGATTCAAGCCTGAAGACCTAATGGATGGGATACAGGTGGCTCAAAAGGACAAATTTTTCAATTTCACTTCCGGCAGGATTGTTACTTTAGATTATTAAAACAGGGCAGATATTTTTAGATAATAGTCCATTTTTTGAGGGTTGATTTGGTCAACCTTTCCTGCTTATTTCCTCCAAAGCTTTGTGGTTAATAAGCATGATATCCTTTTCATTAAGCTTAATCAATCCATCCTTTTCAAATGATTTAAGCAGCTTCACGGCACTTTCGGTTGAAATTCCGGCAAAATCCGCGATATCTTTTCGCGAAAGGAGCTGGAAGATTTCAGCATTTTCACTCTTGAGGTTTTCAATATATAAAAGCGTATCTGCCATTCGTCCGTTCATCTGCTTATACATCAGGTTTCGGACAGTTTTGAAAAGATCTGCATTTTGTTCACAATAGCGTTTGATGATATGGAAGCCGAACATGCCATTTTGTTTCACAACTTGTGAAATTGTTTCATTTTCGATCAGGTAAACCTGGCAATCGGTGAGGGCAACGGAAGAATAATTAAAGGAATTTTTTGTAAAAACGGCTGAAAGTCCAATGAATTCACCAGGCCTGATGATCCTGAGATTGTAGTTTTTGGGGCCGTCATCCTCAAGGTATTGAATGGCCAAGCCATTAATCAGAAACAATATATAGGAGGCGAAGGCTCCCTGTTTGGTAAGGTGATCACCTTTGCGAAAAAGCACCTGGGTTTTGCTGGCCTTTACAAGTACAATCTCATCAGCTGAAAGCATCTGGAAGCATGGAGTCTGAATGTCACAGATAAATTCCTGATCGGTTTCGAGTATGGTCTTCATGCTTCTTTCTTTATTTACTGTGGATAAAGTTAATTTAATTCAATAAAAAAATTGTCCAAACTCAATTGGCAAGTTGTGGTGACAGCACCTTAAAATACTACTTCCTGTGATTTTGCAGCGTAATTTTGGTTCATAGAAATTTTAATGTTGAAGCCATGTTATATACTAATTTAAAACATCTTGAATCAGCTGCTGATCATCAGAAGGCAATTGCAGAAAATGAAAATGTAATGGTAATCTGCGGACGTATGGGCCCAATGTGCATTCCTGTATACAGGATCGCTGAAGAACTTGAAAGTGAATACAAATATGTAAAAATCTACGATATGGAGTTTGACAACCCCGAGTCACAAGTAATCCGAAGTTTAGCTGAGGTACGTGGTTTCATGGGTATTCCGTTCACTATTTATTATAAGAATGGGAAGGTTGTTAAGGCTACATCAGGCATTCAAACAAGGGACCAAATAACTGCCATTCTGGATAAGGAATTTGCAGTAACTGTAAATGCATAATTCATTGGATTTTAACTAGCAACAACTCATAGCAATTTGATATGTACACCAATTATATTATTACCGGAATAATACTTGCAGCCATTGTATATCTTTTCCTAAAGGCCCGTGCAAGGATGAAAAACATACCATTGGTTACGGATCATGAGAAAATACTGACATTGACAGAGGCAAATTTTCAGCACCAGACAAAAAACAAACTGATACTCGTGGATTTCTGGGCCAGCTGGTGTGCGCCCTGCCGGGTCATGGGTCCTGTGCTGAATGATGTGGCAGAAAAACTTACCGGCAATTCACATGTTGGTAAGGTAAATATTGAACAGTATCAGTCACTGGCTCAAAAATTCAGGGTCAGAAGCATACCTACCCTCATCCTGTTGAAAAATGGTATTGAGGTGAAACGATTTGTGGGTTTGAAGGACAAGGAATTTCTTCTTACTCAGATAGCCAGCTTGAAATCATAACTTCTTATTACATAATAATTAATACTCACAAAATGAAAAAAAACGTAGGTAGTATCGACAAGGTGATCAGGATCGTCCTTGCAGCATTAATTGTCATTCTGGCCATTACTCATGTAATCTCGGGAATTTTGGCGGTCGTCTTGCTGATTTTAGCAGGTATACTAGTCCTTACAACTGTGATCAGCTTTTGTCCCATATGGTGGGCCCTGGGCATTGGTACTACCAAAAGCAAGGAATAGTTAGAAATTGATATAAGGTTTAATGTCGTAGAGACAAGGCATTGCCTTGTCTCTGTTTTTTGCATTGCCTTGTCTCTACCATTTTAATTAATAAAATAGTTTACCACGCCGTTTTCATTTTGCATCGAAAACGTGCGGAATCCTCTTTCTCTGAGCATATCAATAACAGGTGCAGGGACAAACGGTGTGGTTACCTCCAGCATTTCACCTGGCTTAAGGTTTTTTGCCTTTGATAAGATTTCCTGCAAGGGACTTCCACCGGAGTTGATAACTGGTGAAGCATCAAAGCGGATAGTGACTTTTGATGCGTCAAACCAATCGGGTGGTGACGATAAAAGATAGGTTTCTCCGTCAGGTTCACCCACTATTTCATTTTGTCCTGCTTCCCTTCTTAAGCGGTTTACAAGTTCATCCGTTTTCAGGCCGCCAACAATGGCCGCCTGCTGCAATGTAGCAATCCGGGCCACCGTTTTTCTCAGGATGGGATTTTTCAGTTTTGCAAAAGCGGGGGAAAGATCAAGCAAAACGCTTTCCAGTTGCGGATAAGCATCCAAAAGTTCTCCCACTTTTGTTTTCGGCGATATGATGAGTTTTTCGGCAGCCATCAGGTATCCTTTTTGTTATACGACAGAAGGCGCTGTTCACCTTCTAGTTTACGGAGATGGGTCAGATCCTGGGTTATCTCAATTGTACCGAGGTATTCACCCTCCTTCCCGTGAAGGGCAAAGTATTCAATATAGATGAATCGTCCCTGCATGTTAATCCAGAAGGCGGCACTGTTTTCTTTCCCGTTTTTGAAATCCGACAGTATTTGTTCCACTACATGCACGCTGGAAGGCGGGTGGCACATGCGGACATCGCGGCCCAGGATAGCCCGGTTGCGGGTAAATATGCGTTCGGCCCCCAGGCTGAAAAATTTAACCTTATCGTCCTTGTCCACAAAGGTGATATCAAGAGGGAGTGATTTAAAGAGTGCCTCCAGTTCGTTAATATCATAACTTCCGGTGGATAGCTGAATTGAATTTTTTGTATTGTAAACAATATCTCCTGCAATAAATCCTTCGGGCTTCCACGTTACCTGGGGATCATACAGGCAATATCCGAATTCCATGGTTTGCTGATCAATCGCAAACCAATCCTCATCAGTCAGCTTATCCATGCACATGGGAAAAAGGATCTCTTCTTCTTTCATGATCATATCCGGAATAGCCCTAACCGTAGGATTCAAAACAAGTTCTGCTGCTGTTCTGGCTTCATCGGCACTGATTTCATCCGGCGCAGAAACGATCTCGATGGAAGCTTTTAGCTTTTCCCTAACTTCATCATGCTTGCCCCACATGACCTTCGGAGGGCCTGTGATTTCGTATTTCTCCAGGAACGGGAAAAGCAGGTATTCCTTACGTTTATAATGCTTGTCAATGTCCATCAGTTCATTGAAACGGGCATGCAGTTTGAGAAAGAGTTCCTTTACCTGGCCGTCCTTGAGATAAGGAACCTGGCCGAGCAACTGATCGATGGCGTCTACTACTTTTTCGAGTTCCCTGTTCTCTTTCATGAAAGTATCAACCGGGTGTCCGCCAGGCACAGGCTTAGCGCCGCTCTGGTCAATGTGGCCATCGAGCACCATGGTATGTATATCGCAAAATTTCAATACTTCTTCTTCGGGCAATCCCTCGGAAATCAATTCCTGTTCCACTTCAACAACCTCATCATAGGGGATATTCCTGAGTAATTCCACTAACCGTTTGCGTACCAGATCCGGTGCCTCGCCTTCATGAAGCTGCAGGATCATGTGTTTGAGTAATTCTTTTCTTTTTTGTGAGTTGTTTATTAATTCACTCATGATAGTAATGTTTTTGATTTAAACTTTTCTGCCATGGACCGGATGGTTTCATCAGACAGCAGCTGTTGAAATGCATTCCGAATGGGAGCATACTGTTCATGCAACGGACAGGGATTGTCGGCGTTACATTTTTTTAGTCCGAAGCTGCAACCTTTGAATGTCTTATCTCCCTCAATGGCTCTTACAATTTCTTTCAGGGGAAGTGCAGCCTGGTCTTTCTCAAAATAGAATCCCCCGCCTTTGCCTTTCTGAGACTGCAAAAAGCCGCGCCTGACCATTCGCTGCAGGATTTTGGCAGTATAGAAAGTCGGTGCTTCTATTTCACTGGTTATTTCGGCAATGCCAGGCCACCGGTCCAGCAGGTTTTGTGACTGAATATAAACCAGGGCCCTGAGGGCATATTCTGTTTCTTTATTAAACATGGAAATTGTGTAAAGGGTCAGGCAAAAATAATAAAAATATTTTAAGTAACAAAAAGACCTTTTAGTCTTTTAATAAAATAAATTTATATATTTGTGCCATGATTTTAACAACAAAAGCCATGATACAAAATTCATATGAAAACGCCTTGCTCGGAGAGCTGGTAACAGACGACTTCAGGATAGCTGAAGTCTTTACGCATGCAGGAATAGATTTCTGTTGCGGTGGAAAGAAAACACTTGAACAGGCATGCCGGGAAAAAAACATTGATCTGAAATCGATAGAGGAAAAGATTCGCGCAATTGAGCTGGCGCCCGTTCTTTCAAATGTAAATTTCAAGGATTGGGAGCCCGGATTTCTTTCAGATTACATTATTAACACACATCATAAGTATGTGCTCAAAACCTTGCCTGACCTGGTTTATTACATCAAAAAAATCGCTTCTGTGCATGGTAAGGATCACCCTGAACTCATTGAGGTAGAGAAACTCTTTGAGGAAATCAGCAAGGAGCTTCAGCAGCATCTTCAAAAAGAAGAAGAGGTACTTTTTCCTGCCATCAGGTTGGCTGTTCAAAATAGTACTCATGAATTAAAATCAACCATCAGTTCAGAAATAACAAGGATGAGCAGTGAACATGAATTTGCCGGAGGTGCGATGGACAAAATAAATGAGCTTACTGCCGGTTACACGGTTCCTCAGGATGGCTGCAATTCCTACCAGGTAGCCTTCAAAATGCTGAAGCAATTTGAAAATGATTTGCATATCCATGTTCATCTTGAGAATAATATTTTATATCCCAAAGCATTAAGATTATAGTATCAATGAGTTCAATTTCATATACATAGTAGTTAACAGTCTCACTAAAAATACATCAAAAAAAAGTCTATGAAAACACGAAAACTATGGTTAGGCTTTATAGCCGTCATGACAATCTCATTTGCCATTTTGCTTTATTTTGGCCGGGAAATTTACCGGCAGGCTCCTCCGGTTCCCGTAAAGGTTGTTACAACTGATGGGACTGTTATTTTTACAGAACAGGCGATCAAGGACGGGCAGAATGTATGGCAATCCATGGGTGGACAGGAAATGGGCACAATCTGGGGCCATGGGGCATACCTCGCTCCCGACTGGAGTGCCGACTGGCTTCATAAAGAATCAGTGTCCATATTGGAAAAACTTTCCATGAGTACCTATGATCTTCCGTTCGAACAGCTTACAGAGGAGAATAAAGCCTCACTGAAAATTACCCTGCAGCGGGAATTGCGCACAAACACCTATGACCCTGCAACGGGGATTGTTACTATATCACCCTTGAGGGCAGCGGCCATTGCCGAAAACAGCAAATATTATGCAGGATTGTTTACCAACGATCCGGAGTATAGCAGTTTAAGGAAGGCCTACAGTGTTCCTGAAAATTCGCTTAAAACTCCTGAACGGGTGCATATGCTGAATGCATTCTTCTTTTGGACTTCCTGGGCATGTGTCACCGAGCGTCCGGGGCAGCTTATTACCTATACCAATAACTGGCCTGCTGAAGAACTGGTAGCGAACAGGCCAACCGGGTCCCTGCTTTTATGGTCCGGCTTCAGCGTTATCCTCCTTCTTGCCGGAATTGGCTGGATGGCATGGTATTATGCCAAAAGAAGGGATGCACCGGCTGAGGCTATTCCTGCTTCTTTTCCCTTGTTGAATGAGAAACAGACCCCTTCACAAAAGGCTACAGTAAAATATTTCTGGATTGTATCCGCTTTGTTGATGGTGCAGGTATTAATGGGTATAATAACGGCCCATTACAGCGTGGAAGGTCAGGCCTTTTATGGCATACCCTTATCGGAATGGCTGCCATATTCCGTTTCGCGAACCTGGCACATTCAGATTGCCATCTTCTGGATTGCCACATCATGGCTGGCTACCGGGTTATACTATGCACCGGCCATATCGGGTGTTGAACCGAAATTTCAGCGCCTGGGAGTGAATTTCTTATTTATAGCCCTGCTAATTATTGTAGTAGGATCTCTTCTGGGTCAATGGATGGGCGTTATGCAAAAACTGGGGCTGATCCAGAATTTCTGGTTCGGGCACCAGGGGTATGAATACGTTGACCTGGGCCGATTCTGGCAGATATTCCTGTTTGTTGGACTGATTATCTGGTTATTGCTCATGGGCAGGGCTATCTGGCCGGCTCTGAAGCTAAAATCGGAAAACCGCAGTTTACTTACATTATTCCTGGTATCGACTATTGCCATTGCAGCGTTTTACGGAGCCGGGCTGATGTGGGGACGCCAAACCAACCTTGCAGTTGCTGAATACTGGCGTTGGTGGGTGGTCCATCTTTGGGTGGAAGGATTCTTCGAAGTTTTTGCAGCTGTCGTCACCGCCTTCCTGTTTGTAAGGCTGGGGCTTGTAAAAGCGCAATCTGCCACGACGGCAGTGTTATTTGCTACCATTGTTTTTCTGGCAGGTGGTATCCTGGGAACCTTTCATCACCTCTATTTTACAGGAACTCCCACGGCTATACTGGCACTTGGCGCCACATTCAGTGCGCTCGAGGTGGTACCTCTCGTACTACTGGGTTTTGAAGCCTATGATAACCGGAAATTGAGTCAGAATAAGGGCTGGATCAGTGCTTACAAATGGCCTGTATACTGCTTTATCTCGGTTGCTTTCTGGAACCTTGTAGGTGCCGGTATCTTTGGATTCCTTATCAATCCTCCAATAGCACTTTATTACATGCAGGGTCTGAATACGACCCAGGTTCACGGACATACCGCTTTGTTCGGGGTTTATGGGATGCTGGGAATCGGGCTGATGCTTTTCGTACTTCGCGATATGAATAAAAGTGCCGAATGGAAAGACAGGTGGATAAAGGTCGCCTTCTGGTGTATCAATATCGGCCTGGCAGCCATGGTGCTGATCAGTGTACTTCCGGTTGGATTTGCACAAACGGTGGCCAGTGTTCAGCACGGACTCTGGTATGCCCGGTCGGCTGAATTCATGCAACAGCCGAACATGGTCACTTTCAGATGGCTTCGGGTAATAGGAGACACCATTTTTGCGATTGGAACGCTATCCCTGGCCTGGTTTATTTTTGGACTGGCGGGAGGATGGAGTATTAAGAAGAAATAATCTATATTGCCTGAACAGATGGGCGCAGGCTCCAGCCTGCGCCCATCTGTCTTTCCACAACTATTTGTAAAGGAACAATACCTGCTTCTGATATCCTTCCTCTTTCACGCGTGGATCAAGCAACTGGTAAACAGAAGTGAATTTATATGTCCGGCTTTTATCTGAAACCTGATAATTTGATTCATCCAGTTTTTTGATCACCGGTTTTTCAGAGAATGAAATCAGGTCAGTTCCGTCATATCCCAATACCAATGGTCCATACATGATGGCGAAGCTTCCTTTTTTGGTGTTCATTGTATTTTCCGGTTCCCGGGTCTGTGAGACCAGGTCACAGGTCCAGGTTATATTCAGAGTGGCATCTGGTTTCAGCGGAAAGGTGATAAAGCCATTTTCCATTCTGAAACTGACAGTTTTCTCATTTACTTTAATTTCATGATGGGTTGTCCATGCCGGTGCAAACAAACGGATCGTTATTTTCGAACGGCCGGATTTCGGCTCAATCCTAAAGGAAGTATTACCGTTAAAGGGGTATCCTGTAGTTTCATAAAGCGTTAATTGATTTCCTGCCATTGTTATGTTGGCGCTACTTGTATGAAAGAACGGGATATAGAGATCATTGTCTTTTGTAAAATAACTGTACTGAATCGCCCTGGCCAGGCCCTCACCTCCCCGCATGGTGCAGCACCAGTATGCCTCATAGGCCTTCACTTTTAACTGAAGATCAACGGGACCTGTACAATTGTCACACCCAAAACCTCCGTTATCCCGTTGTGTATGGCATATCGCGTTGTAATAAATATGATGGGCATCTTCGAGGTAAAGAGGATCCCCTGTTTTCTGCCACAACTGAACAGCCAGGATATAGGAATCTATGATGGCACAGGGTTCGGTCCATTCCGGCCGGCAAAACCAGTTAAAATTCTCGTAATTTTCAGTAATTCCCTGTTCCCTGTAGATCCGGTATCTTTTTATCACCTCGTTCAACAAATGCTGATCTCCTGTAATTTCATCATAACGCATCAAGGCTCTCAGGCCTGTCAGGGTAGAATGAGTCTGTGCCTTTATACCCACGAGGTCTACCTGCAGGAACCGGGCTGTCATTTCATCGATCAGCTCCTTCAGTTCGGGAGTCGGAAACAGGCTATACGCCTGGACAACACCATCGAGAAAAATGAAATCACAGCCGATATCCGAAGATAAAAGCCAGTTGTTTATTACATTTTGGGTGGTACCTGACATTTCTCCCACATTTGCGTTCCGTTCTTCGGGTAATATTGGATAATCCTTGTGGTGCCCACGGGTTGGAAGAGCCAGATTCTGAACAATATCCTGAATGTACTTTTTTACCTTTTCATCTTTCTTCCATATATAATATTCACAGAGTCCCCTAAGCAACCATCCATGCCCTGACAATTGCTGCTCATTGATCGTATCGCCCTGTAAGGCTCCAAAATATCCTTTTTGGTTAAGTCTTAACGGAACCTGTCGCATTATTTCTTCGAGATAAACCGGCTCACGGTGTGTGGCCCGGGCCTGAAGAACCAGGGCGAGGATGGTCCTGCCCTCAAAGTCACCCGGCCAATCCAGTGAAATGGTGGGGTGGCTGTCACTGAAAATGTTCCGGGGTTGATAGAGGTCGCTTTCAAGCCTGTCGTAGTTTTTCATGGATCGTTTGAGCAATTCGTCCTGCATCGTAATTTCCTGAAATGGAATAGCGACAGGGATTGCAGTGGTAACTTTATTTTCATTCTGGCATGAAACAAATGGTTGAATACAGGCCAAAAGAAATAGGGAGAAGCAGAAGTCTCTCATGGGATGTGAATGGATTTTAAATTTATGGGGCACATGCTCCAGCCTGTGCCTAACGAATGAAGATACCAAACATCATTTATTTGTTAGCATGGGGTTATCATACATTATTTTCTGATTGAGCTCAAAATCATAAAGGGTGAGGATCCTGAGCCTGTAATAGGATTCCCAGTATGTTTCAATGGCAGAAATATAGTCTCTTTTAGCACTTTCACGCTCCGAAAGGGAAATATTCAGGTCGGTAATGCTGATTTCCCCGCTCTGGAATTTTTTTATGGAGATCTGGTAACCGTTTTCCGCAACTTTATCTGCTTCGCTGGCTGTTTTAAGCTGGTCGCGCAAAAGTCCGAACTGTTCAACCTGCACAACAACCCCGCGTTCAAAATCGGATACGTCTTTTTCAACATCATATAAAACCAACTCGCGTTGAGATTCGGCAAGCTTTACCGCTGACGAGGACCTCCCCCAGTCGAGTATGGGAATACTCATGGAAAGCTTAATGGCTCTTTGTTTCTCGGGATTATTATATATGTCTCCATACGTAGGTGCACTGTTGGATACGCCATAACTTCCGACCACGGTGGCAGTAAGACCTGTATTTCTTTTAGCCCTTACCAGGTCCCTGTCCGCTTCAATAAGCCTTCTTTTAAAGTAAGGCGTTTCTTTCCGGTTTGTTCTTGCCTCCTCCAGTGCCTTGTCGGGATTAATTGAATACAGGATCATATCGAGGGGAACGATCAGATCAATTTTCTGATTCTGGTCAAGGTTGATATAGGATTTCAATTCAAAATCGGCATTTTTCAGATCCATCCGGGCCTTGTTCAGTGCTTTCTGAGCGTTGAAGACCGAAAGCTGGATCCGGGAAAAGTCATTTTCTGAAATTTTACCCAATCCTCTTTTGATCTCAGCAATTTTAAGGTTGTTATTGCTGTTTTTCAGATTATTTTCGGCCAGGTTGTAGCTTGTCTGGATCTGCAGGTACCTGAAGAAATATTGTGTTGCCTGGAGTGCAATTTGTTCTACCGATTCCACAAACTGCTTTTGCGATTCCTCATACACAAGCGGTTCTGTTTTTTTTGACCACTTCATGTAATTAAAGGCAAAGACAGGCTGATACAGTCCAATCTGGAAGGGACTGCCTGAATATTCAACAGAATTCTTAATATAATCCTGTATATAATACAGGTTGGTAGCTGCATAAATATAGGTTCCCGTTTGAGGGATAGACTGGCTGAGCGAAAGCTGTGAAGACGCCTGTATCTGAGATACCTGCTTGAACTCAATGCTTCCATCGGGTTGCTGGACAGGTGTAGTGTTGTGGAAATAATTTGGAATATCTCCGTTCAGCGTCAGCTGCGGCCTGAAACTGGTCCTGAAATTCTTCCAGCGCCAGAAGTAATTTACATTGGTGTTTTGAACATATTTTATGGATGCAGACTGCCTGATTGCGAGATCAACTACATTTTTCAAACTCAGGGATACCTTCGCTGAATCATTTTCCCCGGCAAAAGACTGAAAACTGAAAATGCCGAGAAAAAGCAAGGAAATATATATCACCCTCTTCATTATCCCATTAGTTTATAAATCCTCAAAAACAATTTCTTTTTTATGCCTGAATGGCGCTACATCTGAAATAATAACCCTGTCACCAGCCTGTAATCCGCTGAGAATTTCAATATATTCGGTACCGATCAGTCCTGTTGTTATACTTTGTCTTACCGCCCTGCCTGATTTGACAACAAACACATCCTGCCGCTGACCCCTGCTGAAAGCCTGTCCCTTCTCTATGCGCAGCACGCTGTCTCTTTGCTGAATAACGAGCATAAGTGCCACCTCCATGTTGGGCATTAATTTCGGATACTGGCTGTAATCAAGAAAAACATCAAAATCAATTTTTTTATCTTTTATAACGGGAGACACATTGCCTATTTTCCCTTTCAGCCTAAGGCGATCAATGATCGCATATACATCCCCGCCTGTTTTGACATCATCCAGGTATTGGTTATCTACCGATGCGACTATCTTGAAAGTGGACATATCCGACATTTTTACCAGGAGTTTGTCCCTGTCAACTTTTTCCCCTGCATTTGCATAAATGCCCAAAATGATGCCATCCGAAGGTGCCCTTACCGAGAGCCTTTTGAGCAGGTCAAGCTTCGCCTCAAGCTCTTTGTTTCTCATGTCCATCTGAAGTTGTAATCCTTTTTCTTCAGCCTCCAGTTGTTTTAGCCGTATTGAGTTCTTTTCCAGGGTCATTTTCAGATCCTTTTCAGCCAATACGAGCTCCTGCTTGGTTTGCTCCGCCAGGGCCGGGGAAATACCTCCAACCTTCAGCAGTTGTTCCTGGTCCTGTATTTCAGTTTTCAGCGAGGTGATTTTCAGGTTTTTCACCTCTGCATTGTAATCGAGATCAACACGAATACTCCTGGCATTCAGCCGGTTCTTCTGGAGATCATTTTCCATAACCCCCAATACATCTTTCAGGTTCTCAATTTCCTGTGTAAGGGTTTTCGGATCGAGAGTGAGGATTATGGTCCCTTTAGATACACGGCTTCCAGGGGCAAGATAGATGTTGGAAACGATACTTGATGAAGGACTCAGGAGCAATACCTCATTTTCGGGATTAACTATACCAGTGGCAGGTACGGAAGAATATACCGTTCCGAAGCCGGCAACCGAGGTGCTGTAGTTTCCGGGTTTTAAAGTTGGAGGGTGTAAATACCTGTATACAATATAGGTTGTAATGGGAAGTGCAATCAGGAGCAGGGCAATAGGGAAAAGACGTTTCTTTGCCATTTTTAGTTTATGTGATTTCCTTTTTAGGATTACTTAATAGACAAAATTAACAAGGCTAACGACTAAATCAAATATATTATTTCAAATCACCGACGATTTTTCTTCCATGAAATTCTTTGGAAGGGATAAGTCTGCTCAACACATCCAGATTTTCGGATGTGACTTTTCCGGCTGTCAGGATGACCAGGTTACCGGCTGTTAAGTGAATAAGTTTATTCAGCATCCGGCTGCCTTCCATTGCAGTTGGTGCTCCGCCAGACGTCAGTACCCGGTGTATGCCGGTGTTTTTCAGTTTTTGTATTTCTGTTTCAATATTTCCTGTTTCATCAATTGC
The DNA here is from genome assembly GCA_963808745.1 of uncultured Bacteroidales bacterium. Lineage (GTDB taxonomy): Bacteria > Bacteroidota > Bacteroidia > Bacteroidales > UBA10428 > UBA5072. The sequence goes on along the minus strand of CAWEGX010000001.1, from coordinate 18,119 downwards.
TTTGTGGAAAGTGATTTGCATGGAACCCGCCTCGCTTACCAGCCGTCTGAGGGTAGGCAGGTCTATATCCCCTGAGGCAGTGAGAACACCCGTGGCTATTCCATCAGCTCCGGCCTTATGACAAATTTGGATATCCTCGAGCATGGAATCCACTTCAAGGGGTGAATATACGAAGTTGCCTCCCCTTGGCCGGATCATGACAATGACCGGAATGGACAGATGTTTCTTGCACGTAACGATAGTGCCATAGGATGGAGTGGTTCCCCCAACTGCAAGGTTTTCGCAAAGTTCAATTCGATCTGCTCCGCGCGCCTGGGCAATCAGGGCCTCGGAGAGGTTTTCAACACAGGCTTCCATGATCATAGTTGATAGTTGATGTTAGATAGGTTGATAGTGTAAACAGTGTACAAACTGTAATAATGATAAGTTGACTGATCAGGTAACCGGGATGTTCATTGAGAGAAAATCAGCAACCAGGAATGTACTGCCGGTTATGACCACCAGGTCATTGATGCCGGTTTTGTCTTTTAAGCTTGCATAGGCTTCCTTTACCGATGGGAATGACGTTCCCCTTATTCCTAAAGCAGAAGCCCTGGATTCAAGCAATTTTTCATCCATGGTACGCGGTACGGAAAGTCGTGCAAAATAGTAATCGGCCCTGGCAGGCAACAGGACCATCATGCTCTCAATATCCTTGTCATTGACAAACCCAATGATCATATGAAGTTTTTCATGCGGTGTTTCTGTAATCTGTTGCACTACCTGTTTCAGGCCATCTGCATTGTGGGCAGTATCGGCTACCGTAACAGGTTCATGCCCTGTGATCTGCCATCTTCCTGCCAGTCCCGTGTTTTTGATCACGTTCTTAATGCCAGTGTAGATCACTTTTTCTTCAAGGTTAAATCCAACCTGCCTGAGCTGGTCAATGGCGGATAACAATGTCACCGTATTTTTCCGCTGATAATGGCCCAGCAGACCGCATTTCAGATTGGGATAGGGAAGGGTGGCATTTTTTTTAACCTTAAATACCTGATAATCATCCGGTGAATTATAGCTGGAATCAATTTGATATTGCTTATCGGCTACAACCAGAGGGGCCTTTAATTCTTCGGCACGGCGGATAAAAACCGGCAGGGTTTCAGGATGGCTTTCACCAATCACAACAGGTGTCCGGCTTTTTATAATACCGGCTTTTTCAAATGCAATTTTAGCCAGTGTATCTCCCAGTATTTCAGTATGGTCCTTGCCAATATTGGTAATGACGGAGAGCACGGGATTGATGACGTTGGTTGCATCAAGCCGCCCGCCCAGACCCACTTCAATAACTGCAATATCTATTCGGCTGTGTACAAAATAGTTGAATGCCATAAATACCGAAATCTCGAAAAATGAAGGTTTAAAGGTGCTGAAGAAAGGTATATTTTCTTCAACAAAATCAGTTATGAATTTGCGGCCGATCAGCTTGCCATTTACCTTGATCCTTTCCCTGAAATCGAGCAGGTGAGGAGACGTGTACAATCCAACTTTATATCCGGCTTCCTGTAACACAGAGGCCAGCATATGCGAAACCGATCCTTTGCCGTTAGTCCCTGCCACATGAATTGTCGGAAAGTAATGGTGCGGATTTTTGAAATATTCATCCAGCTTAATGGTATTGTCCAGTCCGGTGCGGTATGCCGCTGTGCCGATTTTCTGATACATCGGCAATTGTTCAACCAAATAATCCAAAGTATCCTGATAGTTCATCTTACCATATTCTTTATAGCCTGTAACCAGACCATTACCATTTTTCATAATGAATTCTGTCCCTGTTAAAGCGCAGGGGCATTTTCTTATCTTCTGCCGGATAACCAAGAGAAACAATTGAAAAAGGTCTGATATTTTGAGGTAATCCGAACAGGGCATGGATTGATTCCATTCGCTGTATGCGAGGGTAAAGGCCGACCCAAACTGAGCCTAAACCGAGGCCATAAGCTGCCAGCAATATATTTTGTGTGGCTGCGGAACAATCCACCGGCCCGTAACCGGTATCATGCTGCAGATTCTTCATCCCAGCAAACCAGTATGGCAACGTCCGCCTGCCTGAGCATGGATGCATTCTGATGAAGCAGAATTATCTTTTCCATCATTTCGCGGTTACGAAATACAATATAATGCCATGGTTGCTTGTTTACTGCAGAGGGTGCATACATGGCAGCTTTTAAAAGCGATTCAATAACATCATCACCCACGGGGCGATCTGTATACTGCCTGATGCTTCTGCGATTAAAAATGGCTTCAAGTACTTCCATCGGTATGTTGATAAGTATTCATAAACCCTGACAGGAATTCATGAAAAATGAGATAAAATTAAAACGTCAATTGTTTCTCTGACGTGCAAAAATAGTATAATATATCGAAAGGAGGTTTGGAAGGAGGCTTTTAGCTATTTGACAGTTTGAGCTGGGGGCTGTCGGCTAAAAGCTAATAGCCAAAAGCCAACGGCTGTTATGTTCTAAATTTCACTATAATGTTGATTAGCGTATGGCAAGTAAAAAGAAAATCTTCGTACTCGATACAAACGTGCTGTTACATGATTACCGCTGTATCTATAATTTTCAGGAAAACAATGTAATTATTCCCATAACCGTGCTGGAGGAACTTGACCATTTTAAAAAGGGGAACGACATCATTAACTATCATGCAAGAGAATTTACACGTGAGCTGGATAGACTTTCAGGAGATACCCTTTTTAACGGCGGGATTTCGCTGGGAAAGGGTCTGGGCAAACTGAGCATTGAAACTGGTAAGCCATTTACAGGTCTAATACAGGCCTCTTTTCCCGACAATACGCCCGATCACCGCATTCTGGCCATTGCAGAGCATGTTTTCAGGAACAATTCGGATAAGAATGTCATATTCATCAGCAAGGATATAAACCTGCGGATGAAGGCCAAATCTATCGGTATCATGGCTCAGGACTATGAGAACGATAAGGTTCGGAATATTGATGAGATATACAAAAGTGTCAGTACGATCGAAAACCTCGATGACAGGCTGATCATGAAAATGTATGATAACCCCGACGGGATTCCGCTGGCCGATTTCAAGCTGCCAGTGGCGCCGGTCGCAAACCAGTATTTTATTTTTAAGGGAGGTAATTCGAGTGCACTGGCCCACTATGATCCGAAAACAAGCATGATCAACCGGGTAATTAAGCAGAAAACCTATGGCATCGAACCCCGGAATGCAGAACAGACCTTTGCTTTTGATGCACTTCTTCGCGATGAAGTGCAGCTTGTAACCCTTACCGGAAAAGCAGGCACCGGAAAAACCCTGCTGGCTTTGGCATCAGCTCTGCAACAAAGGCAGAAGTATACTCAGATTTTCCTGGCAAGGCCCATTGTGCCGCTTTCCAACAGAGATATCGGGTTTTTACCGGGCGATATTAAGGAAAAGATAGGACCCTATATGCTGCCACTGTTCGATAACCTGGATGTAATCAAAAATAAATTTACCCAGAGCAGTAAGGAATTCCTCAAAATCGAGGAAATGCTGAAAACCGAAAAACTGATCATTACTCCACTGGCCTATATAAGGGGACGAAGTCTTTCGAGGATTTTCTTCATCGTTGATGAGGCCCAGAATCTTACGCCGCATGAGGTGAAAACGATCATTACCCGTGCCGGTGAAGATACAAAGATGGTTTTTACCGGGGATATTGAACAGATTGACTCTCCCTACCTCGATGAAAAATCAAACGGACTGAGTTATCTCACGGAAAAAATGAATGGTCAGGATCTGTTTGCACATGTTAACCTGGTAAAGGGAGAACGGAGTTACCTTGCCGAATTGGCAAGTCATTTACTGTAAACCTTTTTTCAGGTGATGGATTGTATTAAATTTGTGTGCGTTCTAATCTGAGATAGTATGAAGAAGAATAAAGTGTTGCATGTAGTAAGGCATGCAAAATCGAGTTGGGAAAATGACGGTATTGCAGATATAGACCGGACTTTAAAGCCGAAGGGCATCCGGAACGCCTATGAAACAGCCCGTAAGCTCAAACTGATCAACCATGTGCCCGACATGATCGTATCAAGTCCGGCCAACAGAGCCCTGCATACGGCCATTATTTTTGCCCGTGTTTTTGAATACCCGCTGGGAAATTTACAGATCAATGATATTCTCTATGAGTTTTCAAAAGATCACATTCTGGACTTTATAAAGGATTTTGACAACAGCAAGAATTCCCTGATGATTTTCGGCCATAACCCGGATATTACGGACCTGGTAAATTATTTTATCAGAAAGGCAGTTATCGAAATTCCTACTTCAGGAGTAACGACCCTAATGTTCTCATGTGACTCATGGAAGAATATTGCACCGGAAATCATGGACAAACACTTGTTTTATTTTCCAAGCAAAGAAGAATAATCAGGTAAATAAAACAAATATCCAAACCCAGGAAGATGAAGAAAATCCCAAAATTAATCCATCGCGAGATCAGCTGGCTTTCGTTCAATGAGAGAGTATTGCAGGAAGCCCAGGATCAGGGGGTTCCCCTCATTGAACGTTTCAAATTCCTGGGTATTTTTTCGAACAACCTGGATGAATTCTTTAAGGTGCGTGTGGCGACAATCAAGCGAATGATTGATTACCAGGAAGGAACTAAAAAGATAGAGGGGGAAAAGCCCAAGAAGCTGATGGCAATGATCCAGAAGAATGTACTTCAGCTTCAGAATAAATTTGAATATACCTACCATCATATCCTCGGCGAACTGGAGCGAAGAGGCATTCATATCATTAACGAACTGGAATTAAACATTCAGCAGGCTGAATTTGTAAAGCAGTATTTTGATGAGCGTGTATTCCCTGTTCTCTCTCCGATGATCCTCAGTAATATCGACAAATTTCCCTATCTCAAGGATAAGTCGATTTATCTGGCCGTTAAACTGAGTGGTTCCGAACCGGGAGTGAAGACGGACTATGCCCTGATTGAAATCCCCACCAATGTGCTTCCGCGGTTCATTGTACTGCCATCTGATTCCGATAAAAAATTTATTATTCTTCTCGAGGATGTGATCCGGTATTCTCTTGATGATGTTTTTGCCCTTTTCAACTTCGATAATTTCGAATCCTGGATCATCAAGCTTACCCGTGATGCGGAACTCGACATGGACAACGATATTTCAAAAAGTTTCCTGGAAGTCATTTCCCGTGGGTTGAACAGCCGGAAAACAGGCCAGCCTGTAAGGTTTGTCTTTGATAATTCCATTTCGAAGGAATTGCTTGATCTGATCAGAAATAAACTAAACCTGGATGAGGACAATAACCTGATCCCCGGAGGACGGTACCACAATTTTAAGGATTTCATGAATTTCCCGGATATAGAGGGAAACGATCTGTTTTATTCAAAGGAACCGGCTTTACCACATCCGCTGATCAAAAAACATAAGAGCATCATTGATGTGATGGCTAAAAGGGACTTCATGCTGCATGTGCCCTACCAGGATTTTAATATTTTCATCAGGCTGTTGCAGGAAGCCTCCATTGACCCTCGTGTTTCGGAAGTATCTCTGACTGTCTACCGCGTTTCACGCAATTCAAAAGTGATCAACGCGCTCATCAATGCTGCCCGAAATGGGAAAAAAGTAACGGTTGTTATTGAACTGCAGGCCCGGTTTGATGAAGAATCCAATATTTACTGGGCACGGAAACTCGAAGAAGTGGGTGCAAAGGTCATTTTTGGCATTCCCGGACTAAAAGTGCATGCAAAACTGCTCATTATTGTAAGAAAAGAAGGCAGAAAATCGGTGAATTATGCCTGCATCAGCACCGGAAATTTCCATGAAGGGAACGCCACGGTTTATTCCGATCTCTTCCTTTTTACAGCGGATACACGAATAACCTCCGATGTAAAAAGGGTATTTGACTTTTTTGAAAATTCCTACCGGAACTATTCATACAAGTATATCATAAAATCGCCTTTGAACCTGAGGCGTAAGATGTATCAACTGATTGACAATGAAATCAAAAATGCCAGGGCAGGAAAGAGTGCCTACATAATACTGAAACTTAACAGCCTGGTGGATAATGAGATAATATACAAGCTTTACCAGGCGAATGATGCCGGTGTTAAAATAAAGCTGATCGTGAGGGGGATCTGTTCGCTGATCCCCGGTGTTCCGGGACTGAGTGAAAATGTGCAGGCTATCAGCATCGTGGACAAGTATCTTGAGCATTCAAGGATTTTGATCTTCTGTAACGGGGGAGATGAACAATATTATATCACTTCAGCCGACTGGATGACCCGAAACCTTGATCGCCGGGTTGAGGTTGCATGTCCCATATTCGACAAGGATGTGCAGCGGGAGATCAGGGATGTGATTGAAATGCAGCTTAAGGATAATGTAAAAGCCAGGGTCATTAATTCCACCCAGGACAATGTGTATGTTTCAGCCAATGGCGAGGAAAAGATCCGGTCGCAGTTTGAATTGTATCATTATTATAAGAACAAGTGGCAGACATCAAAAAAATAGCAGCCAAAAATTTTATACTCAATAAATGAATTACGAAGCACTTTGCAAGGCCACAATCGAGATAGCCACTGAGGCGGGATCCTATATTTTTGGCAGGATCAATCAAATTTCGCCTGATGCGATTGAAATTAAGGGAAGGCACAATTTTGTAACGGAAGTCGACAAGACTGCAGAGAGAATGATCATTAACCGGCTGAAGGACCTGGTGCCGGGGGCAGGATTCATTGCCGAAGAAGGAACGACTGTAACAAAGGGTGAGGTATTTAACTGGGTCATAGATCCCCTTGATGGTACCACCAATTTTATACATGGTGCTCCACCCGTAGCTGTCAGCATAGCATTGGTAGAAAATAACATACCCGTTGTAGGAGTCATTTACGAAATATGGATGAAAGAAGCCTTTTATGCCTGGAAAGACAGCAAGGCCTGGCTGAACGGAAAAGAGATCAGTGTTTCCAAAACGCCTGACATAAAGGATTCCCTGATTGCCACCGGATTTCCATATCATAATTTCGACCGCATGAAGGGATTCATGGACACTATTAATTACTTTTTTAACCATACCCATGGTGTCCGGCGATTGGGTTCTGCGGCCACCGACCTGGCCTATGTCGCATGCGGGCGTTTTGATGGTTTTTACGAGTATAATCTCAGTCCATGGGATGTGGCGGCCGGCGTGCTGATTGTAAAACAGGCCGGGGGCAGGGTGACAGATTTCAGTGGCGGGGATAATTTTATTTTCGGACGTGAAATTGTTGCCGGAAATAAAGATATCTTTGAAGGCTTCCTGCAGGATGTGGGAAAGTTTATGAATCTGTAATCCATTTGTATCAATGCGGTCTCTTGGGTACTATCTCTTATTTGGTTTTACCTGGTTTATCTCTCTCATCCCATTCTGGCTGATTTACAGGATTTCCGATCTGCTCTACCTCATCAATTTTCACTGTGATCCGATACCGGAAAGAGGTTGTGTATAAAAACCTCCATCTTTCGTTTCCTGAAAAGAATGATGCAGAAATTGACCGTATTGCCAGGGCTTTTTACAGGCATTTTAGCGATTTCCTGGTTGAATCCATTAAATGCATCAGCTTTACCAAACACCAGCATGCGAAGCGATTCAAATATCAAAATATAGAACTGATCAGGCAGCTGGAAGCTGAAAACCGGGATTATGCCCTTGTTTCAGCCCATTATAACAACTGGGAATGGATGATCTTCTTTCCATCCCAAATGATCCACAAATTCATTGCCATCTACAGACCTTTACAGAATAAGTTAGTTGACAGGCTCTCCAGGCGGATCCGTGGCCGGGATAACCCGGCTCTCGTTCCTATGGAACATGTTTACCGGGAAGCATTGAATTACCGTTCAGCAAAAAAGCTTTATTGCATCTGGTTCCTGGCTGATCAGCGTCCTCCAAAATCTAACCGGTTCTGGACAACCTTTCTGAACCAGGAAGTTTCATTTTTTGAAGGCGTTGAGAAACTATCGAGAAAACTGGGACTGGCGGTTGTATTTTTAGATATACGAAAAACAAGTCGTGGGCATTATGAGGCAAGGTTTATCAAGTTGTTCGATAATGCTGCGCAGACCACCGAAAATGAGGTGCTGCTCAGATGCATTCATGAAATGGAAAAAGAAATAAAAGAAACACCCGAATTCTGGCTATGGTCGCATAAACGGTTCAAACATAAGCGCCCTGAACAGGTAAAACTGATAACACCATGATCCGGATTGCAGTTGTTATTTTGAATTGGAATGGATTGCATCATCTGAAAAGATTCCTTCCCTCCATATGCCATTATTCAGATGCGCCCGGAACGAGTGTAATTGTTGTAGATAACGGTTCTACGGATGATTCAGTGGAGTATATCAGACAGACCTTACCTGAAGTAGAATTGATTACTTTTTCAGAAAATTTCGGGTTTGCACCGGGATACTATAAGGCCCTGAAACAAATTGATGCCGAATATTTCGTGCTTCTGAATTCGGATGTTGAAGTAACACCCGGATGGCTTGAGCCGTTAGTCGCCGCCATGGATGCAGACCCTGGTGTCGGCGCATGTATGCCAAAGATGCGGGATTACCAGCGCAGGGAATATTTTGAATATGCCGGAGCGGCCGGCGGTTATATCGATTTCTTTGGTTATCCGTTTTGCCGTGGACGCTTGTTAAGCAGTGTGGAAAAGGATACTGGCCAGTATGACGATAATAAATTTATTTTCTGGGCTTCAGGTGCATGTATGTTTGTGAGGTCAATGGCTTATTTCAGGGCAGGAGGGCTTGACAGCGATTTCTTTGCCCATATGGAAGAAATTGACCTGTGCTGGCGGATGAGGAGAATCGGATATACCGTGCAGGCTATTCCCGAATCCATTGTGTATCATATTGGAGGAGGCACTCTTCCTAACAACAATCCACATAAGCTGTACCTGAATTATCGAAACAATCTTTACCTCCTTTTCAAAAACCTGCCACCGGCAAAGCTGGTCCCTGTCATACTTATCCGGATGATTCTTGATGGCATGTCGGCCATGGCATATCTCCTTTCAGGCATCGGCCGGATTCTTTAAGGCTGTCATCAAGGCACACCTCGCTTTTTACAGCAACATACCACAACTGGTGAGAAAACGGATTGCACTTAAGGGTACCATTGGCAAGGCCCATATCAAGGAAATCTATCCGGGAAGCATCCTGTTTAATTTTTTTGTGAGAAAAAGACGTTACTTCAGCGAGTTGAAGTGGTAGAATGGGATGGCCAAAAATTTAACGCAGAGCCCGCAGAGTTTTTTCGCAAAGAACGCTAAGATTCACTCATAGCGCGCTTTTTGAGGTCACAGAGATGAATCTCATTGCATTCGATTCTATCGATCCATAGAATGGATTCTGCAATATAGCTGGAGAGTGTTTGCGGCTTTAAGGCTTTGCGAGAAAAAAGCTGCGAGATCCGCGAGATCCGTGAAATCAGGTGCGCCACGAGGCGTGCGTAAATATATTAATAAATACCTATAAGGATGAAAGAGCCTTACAACCCAATTTGCCGTTCGGGTTGAAGTACACCTGACACACTGTTAGGAAACGAGCTTTGTGAAGCTCAGGTGTTTCGGTTCTGTAAGCTGCATCAGTTAGGCTTCGTTACACTAATGGTATCGGTCAATCTCCCAAAGTTGATGAAACCTGAATGTCGGTATGAAGAAACGGTAATATAGCAAACCAACAGATACCCGGAGTAAGATGATGTTGCGTGCAGGATGAAGGTAGCGCATGAACGTGGGAGACCCTAACGGAACAGGCAGGTCCAACTGTAGCCGAGGGAGTCGGATATGCCCGTAGTAGTGAAGATAACCGAAAAGGTAAAAGCGGAAGGAGCGAAGGGGCATTACTATAAATAAAGTTTCAAAGAGTATAAACCAGACAGAATTGATAGTAATGGATCAGGAAAAAGTTGGAGCAGAAGTACAAGGCGAGTTGTTCAAAAGACGGCGAAGCGAAATACCGGATGCAGAAAGGGTAGTCAACATTACAGGAGAAACTATATCAAAAAGCCAAACAAGAGCGAGAGTATAAATTTTATGTACTGTATGACAAGATGTTTATACCGTATATGCTACGAGAAGCATGGAAAAGTGTTAAAGTCCAACGATGGAGCGCCTGGAGTAGACGGCATAACCATAGAGGAAGTAGAAAAATACGGAGTAGAGATATATCTGAAGGAACTTGGGGAAGAACTTACGCAAACAAACGTATCAACCGCAAGCAGTAAAACGGGTAATGATACCCAAAGCCAACGGAGGGGAACGTCCGTTAGGTATTCCGACTGTAAGGGATAGGATAGCACAAACAGTATGTAAAATGATACTTGAACCGATATTTGAAGCAGATTTTGAGGATAGTTCCTATGGATTTCGCCCCGATCGCAGTTCAAAAGATGCGATAACGGCAATAAAGGAGATCTAAAAGAAGGCAAGACAGAGGTATATGATGCCGACCTGAGTAAGTACTTTGATACGATACCACATGACAAACTTCAAATAGCATTGAAGGAACGCATAGCCGATCCAAGGATACTAAAGCTGATAAATAAATGGCTGAAAGTACCGGTTTATGAGGATGGGCAATACAAAAGCGGTAAAGGAAACAATATAGGCACACCACAGGGAGGAGTAATATCACCACTACTTGCCAATATTTATTTACATCTGTTTGACAGAATAGTAAACAATCCAAGGAGTTTGTTTGGTAAATACGGAATAAAGATAGTACGCTATGCAGATGACTTTGTGTTAATGGGTAAGAACTTAACCAATAAGAAGTAATAGAAAAGCTCAAAACTCTATTGATCGAATGGGTCTAACGCTTAAATGAGAGCAAAACCCGCCAGATCGATGCCAAGAGAAGAAAGCTTTAACTTTCTTGGATTTACTATACGCTACGACAAAGATATAAAAGGCAGAAACTTCCAATACTGGAATATCATGCCAAGTAAGAAATCGGAACAGAAAATCCGGGATAAGGTAAAGGATTATCTAAAGTACACATGGACACTGCAATGCTGCAGGATATTGCCAATGGATTAAACTCAATAATACGAGGATGGCTCAACTACTTTGATATTCAAGGAGTTAGTTATCCAGCCATAAGCAAACGCAAACTTCGTGTATATCTCTCTGAACAGCATTATATCGGTATTACAATCGCAAGAGTCAACGGAAATGCAGGCTTTATGGACAAAATGCCTTTGAGGTTCTGATCGACCGAAATTTGGTCTTATTGACCCTTCAAAATATGCATTTCAGCCAGCTCGCTTGTGAATGCTTATTGATGAATTTATAGGAAAGCCGTATGCGGGAAAACCGCACGTACGGATTGACGAGGGGGCGGAGGCAGTTTTTCTGCCTTCGCTCTACTCTACCGAGAAAAAAAAGCTCCGTTAAATAGTTATTCTGCGAGAAAGATTTTGCACGAAGGAAATCCGGTAACTTATGAGATGACCAAAAATTTTAACGCAGAGCCCGCAAAGTTTTTTCGCAAAGAACGCTAAGATTCACTCATAGCGCGCTTTTTTGAGGTCACAGAGATGAATCTCATTGCATTCGATTCTATCGTTACAGATTATAGATTCAGTCAATCTGCGAAATCCGCGAAAATCTGCGAGAAAAAAAGCCCCGTTAAGTAATTATTCTGCTAGAAAGATTTTGCATGAAGGCAATCCGGTAACTTATGAGATGACCAAAAATTTTAACGCAGAGATCGCAAAGTTTTTTCGCAAAGCACGCTATAGATTTTAGAGGGCACAGAGGGAATCTCATTGCATTCGATTCTATCGTTACAGATTATAGATTCAGTCAATCTGCGAAATCCGCGAAAATCTGCGAGAAAAAAAGCCCCGTTAAGTAATTATTCTGCTAGAAAGATTTTGCATGAAGGCAATCCGGTAACTTATGAGATGACCAAAAATTTTAACGCAGAGCCCGCAAAGTTTTTTCGCAAAGCACGCTATAGATTTTAGAGGGCACAGAGGGAATCTCATTGCATTCGATTCTATCGTTACAGATTATAGATTCAGTCAATCTGCGAAATCCGCGAAAATCTGCGAGAAAAAAAGCCCCGTTAAGTAATTATTCTGCGAGATCTGCAAGATCTGCGAGAACAAAAAGCCCCGTTAAGATAAATTATCCGCGAGATCTGCGAGATCCGCGAGAAACATTTCACTGCCGCCGTCGCACGGCAAACAATCCATCCAACTGGGCACGGACCGTCAGTGCCATCGAAAGATCAATTATATCCGGAAGGAAATGAAAAGAAAACTGCAACCTTCCCTGTATATGCGATCCTGAAACCTCGTAAAAGGCATCTGCCCTTGAATAAAATGTGGATTTATAGAATCCGTCACCGGAAATGATCTTCTGGCTGTCGCCTGAATAAATGGTGCCGCGTACACCAAACCCCTTATAAACTGCTTCCAGTTCCGTCAGCCATCCTGAAGCGAACTGCATATCGTACACCCCCCGCAACCGGTCATAAGATCCAGATAACCTGTGGAAAAGGCAAGTGTATCAAGTCCGGTAACCGATGAAAGGTCAAGTCCGACAAGAATGGCATAACCCCCGTTATCTTCCAGGTGCTGATCAGGTGGTGCGTCAGTGGAATGGGCAACGTGGCTCATGATGGCATGATGCTGGTAAGTAAACAAGCCCATTTTTGCCTGACCTGAAAAGCCCAGCATAAATCTTTCCCGTGTATCATTCGATTGCCTCCCCTGCCAGTCGATCCAGATATTATGCCTGAAACTTTCCCTCCTGAAATCCAGCAGAATTCCTTCTATGTTGGGCCTGTAATACTGAAATGTATCGATCATGAGCGCCATTGGCATGTTTAAAAGATTTAACCGGGGAAAGGCGCCCAGGTAAAAATCAAGATATTTCGATTTGCTGTTGTAATATAGGGTAATATCAGGTGGTATGAGTTCTCCCTTGCTTCCAAATTCATATAAATAATCGATGCCGGCCATCACCTTTTTGTTTCCATCAAAGGCAAATCCCAGTTCAGCATTTATCCTTGATCCGAAAATGGTCTGATCATTTACATAGGGATTGAAATACTCCCGGTTGTCCATGAAGCCAAAATAACCGATCTTGTATCGAATTGTCTGCGCCTGTGAAACCGGGATTATGGACAGTAACAAAATAAATGCACAGATTATTTTTCGGCAGCCCGTCATGTCAAATCCTTTTGGAATTGACCAAATGTAGCATATAATCCATGATGTGCTATATGGAAAACCTGAAAAAAGTAAGGTATTTACTTGAATTTTATCATAGAAGGCTTGTTTTTTTTAGCCAACTTTAGTTCTTAATCATCTATGGTCATGGAAATAAATAAAGTAATGCAGGATCTTGAGCGCAGACATCCGGGCGAAACAGAATATCTTCAGGCCGTACATGAAGTACTGGAATCAATAAGGAGGTATATAATCAGAACCCGCAGTTTGAAAAAGCGGGTATTATTGAACGATTGGTTGAACCCGACAGGGTGTTGACTTTTAAGGTACCCTGGATGGATGATGAGGGAAATGTGCATGTGAACCGTGGGTTACAGGGTTCAATTTAACAATGCCATTGGCCCATATAAAGGAGGCTTGCGGTTTCACCCCAGTGTTAACCTGAGTATTTTGAAATTCCTGGGATTTGAACAAATCTTTAAAAATAGTCTGACCACCCTTCCAATTGGGGGTGGCAAAGGAGGTTCTGATTTCCAGCCCAAAGGGAAGTCGAACGATGAAATCATGCGGTTCTGCCAGGCATTTATGCTTGAGTTGTGGCACGTTATCGGGCCCGAAACTGATGTACCGGCCGGTGATATTGGCGTAGGCGGAAGGGAAATCGGATACCTTTACGGAATGTATAAAAAACTTACCAATAGCATTTACCGGCGTGCTGACCGGTAAAGGCATTAGCTGGGGTGGCAGCCTGATACGTCCCGAAGCAACCGGTTTTGGGGTGGTATATTTTGCCCAGGAAATGCTTGCCACACGTAAACGAAACGATTGAAGGAAAACGTGCTGCAGTCTCAGGATTTGGCAATGTGGCCTGGGGTGCCGTTAAGAAACTCAATGAACTTGGAGCGAAAGTTATTACTCTATCCGGTCCCGATGGCTATATTTATGATGAGGAAGGAATTTCAGGAAAAAATATCGATTATATGCTCGAACTCCGCGCCAGTAACGACGATATTGTAGAACCCTATGCCAGTGAATTCAAGAGCGCTGTTTTTATAAAGGATAAACATCCCTGGGAAGTGAAATGCGATATAGCCATGCCCTGTGCAACACAGAACGAACTGAGATGAAAAGGATGCAGAGAACTTGGTGAAAAACGGCTGTATCTGTGTATGTGAAGGAGCCAATATGCCTTGCACACCCGGAGGCCATCGAAATATCCAGAAAAATATTGCTTTTTGCCCCTGGAAAAGCTGCCAATGCAGGTGGAGTTGGGGTATCCGGACTGGAAATGACACAAAACTCAATGAAACTCCGTTGGCCCGCCGAAGAAGTTGACAAAAGGCTGCACGAGATCATGGATGCTATCCACGAATCCTGTGTTCGTTATGGAAAACACCCGATGGCTATGTCGATTATGTGAAAGGTGCCAATATCGCCGGTTTCCTGAAAGTAGCCAATGCCATGCTCGATCAGGGAGTGATTTGAAATTGAAAAAAAAAAAAAAAAAAAAAAAAAAAAAAAAAAATTTATATGAAATTGAAGCTTAATTTGAAAATGATTTAAAGTTATATCGAGATGATATTTTGTAATTTATAGAATAATGACTTCATGTTATGTAAGTTACTTGTTACTTAAATATAATTTAATTGGTAACATCTGATCCTATAGCAATGAAAAGAAGAACATTTGTGAGGAACTCAGCGCTTGGAAGCCTGGCGCTGGGTTTGCCTTTTGATGTCATTTCAAACCCGGGTACATCAGAAATACCAAAACGGCTCCTTGGAAAAACAGGAGAAAAACTATCCATCATTGGATTCGGCGGTATTATGCTGAATGATAATCCGCAGGAATTTGCCAATGAATTTGTTGCCAAGGCTTATGATGCCGGCATTAATTATTTTGACATCTCGCCCGAATACGGGAATGCACAGGAAAAGCTGGGCCCTGCGTTCAGGCCATACCGGGACAAGTGCTTCCTGGCCTGCAAAACCAAAAGCGGGATGCCGATGATGCAGAAAAGCAACTAAACGAATCATTAAAGGCGTTTAATACCGATCATTTTGATCTTTACCAGCTGCATGCTTTTAGTTCAGTGGATGAGGTTGAAAGGGCATTTGCACCCGGGGGTGCCATGGAAGTATTTAAACGGGCCCGTGAACAGGGAAAGGTGCGATTCCTCGGATTCTCCGCTCACAACGTGGAAGCCGCATTATGGCCATGAAGAAATTTGATTTTGACACGATCCTTTTCCCGATTAACTTCAATTGCTGGAATAACGGCGATTTCGGACCCCAGGTTTATGAAGTTGCCAGATCAAAGGGAATGGGAATTCTGGCTCTCAAGGCCATGGCATTACCACTTTGGTGAGGGTGAAAAGAAATTGTATAAAAATGTATGGTACCGTCCGGTTCAGGATGATGAAATTGCCAGGCTTGCCTTACGCTATACTTTGTCAAAAGATTTGACAGCTGCAATTCCTCCGGGTGATGCAGATTTTTTCTGGAAAGCAATGGAAGTAGCCCGGAATTTTAAACCGATCAGTCTGCGGAAAACGAAACTCTTGCAAAACTTGCCACAGGATTACAGCCTTTATTTTCGCACAAGATGACCTGATCAGATAATATGATATGTTTCAGGATTAGAAGATCCTTTGAGGTAAATGTTGCCAGCCTTACTATTTTAGCTGCGGAACGAAAGGCCGGGGGTAAGATCATTTTTGCATCATCCCTGGTTGGAACATCTGCTACGATCCATGCCTTGTGCTCACCATCAAGACAACCCCAGTCGGCATGTGTTAGAAAATGGGAGCCAGTCTGCATAAATATCTGTATAGCCTGATTACAGGATGCCTTATCCGCTCCATGAGGTACTTCAATCAGAAATTTTGCCATTTTAAATTCCTCCACATTATTTTAAATTAAACTAATTTTAAAACTGATATAACAATTTTGTTCCATTATAGTTATTCAAACAACATGGATTAACATGAATTAAGCATATGGAAAAAAAACTAAGATCAACCATCCGGGATTTCATCCTTTCAGGAATCAATGAATCCCGGTGAGAATTTCACCCCGATCCGTTCTGGCAAAACTTAAAAAAATACAGGAACTGGATTATGGCTTGACACCGGGGATATAGAGGAGGCGTCCAAAATCTGGACGTCAGAAATGACGGCCCTCACAACAAACAATACCTTGCTGAACGCTGAAATTCAGAAAGGAATATATGATGAACTTATACTTCGCGCCAGGGATATTTTAAAGGACCTGCCACTTAAAAAACAGGTTATTGAAATTGCATTTATTCTGAATGCTTATCATGGAATGAGGCTGGCCCGGAAATTCGGGGCCTTTGTGAGTCTGGAACTTCACACTGATACCGCCCATGACCTTGAAGCAATTATTGATTATGGCAGGAGGTATGCCGAGATCAATCCAAAACAGTTCATTGTAAAAGTACCCTATACTGCCACGGCTTATTGGGAGCCGAGTCTTCATGAATTGGGGGTGCGCATTAATTTTACCCTTGAATTCAGTGCACGGCAGAATCTTTTGGCAACGGCCATTGCACAGCCCGATTATGTAAATGTGTTTCTTGGCAGGATAGGAGCTTATTGTAAGGAAAACGGACTTGGCAGTGGGGATGGCGTAGGGGAACGAACGGTTATTTCCGCCAGGAATGGGTCAAAAAAATGTCACTGCAGTACGGACTCTCAACGAACTTATTGCTGCCAGCCGCAGAATGCTACCCAACTTGAAAGCCTTGCCGGAACAGATGTTTTTACAATGCCGTAAAGGTGGCAAAGGAAGGACGGTCTGCCCTTGCAGGAAATTTCACATCCAGACTTAAGGAAAACTATGCCCCTGATCTCAACAGCAGGGCTAAAGGCATATTCATGGAAAAATGCTGGGATGTCAGTAAAAGAACTCCTGCTGGTAAGAGACATCATGGATGAACTTCCCTGTTGCGCTGAAATACTCATCGACCATGCCCGGAAGGCAGGATGTGGTGATATGTCCCCGGATTTATCCCAGGCCGACCTTGACCAGATTTCAATAGACGGAAAAATCCCAAAGCATGAACACTGGGAACAACGCATCCGGAATGGGGAGATTGCTGTCGATACCTTGTTGAATTTAGCAGGACTGGCCAGTTTTACGCATGACCAGGCCCAGCTTGATCAGCATATTGAAACAATTATCTCCCGGTAGGCAGTTGGGTTGCATTCACATTCCAGCCGCTCACCTGCATTACAGGATTGAGCAGGTTATACCTTGCAGGGATCTTAACCTCAACAGGGATTGACTCACCCGGTGCCAGTGTGAAATAGTTGCTGCTCCAAAGGGATGGAGTGATCTCCTCTTTACCCTGCATAAGCTGCAACCTTACAAAGAAAGCCACCTGATCGGTTGAATTGGTTAACCTGCATTGTCCATCCGGTTTGAACACTGCCTGCATCCTTCTTAACTGATTTCAATTCTACACTTGCACGGGGCATTTCCATTAACGGCCTGAAGTTGTTATGTGGATCCAGCCAGTATGTGTTTTTGATATTTCGTGTCCGTAACCGTCTTTCAGTTTAGCAACACGAACTGAATACCTATTGCCGACGATGACCTCGTCGGTCGTCAAGACCGCCGCGGCCAGGATCGGCAGGGTGCCGTTCTTGTTTCCGGCGGGGATGACGGTGCCGCGCAGCGGCACGCCGCCGTCGATGACGAGCTTCTCCATAGCGTGAGGGTGCGCCCCCTGCGCGGCGGGCATCGGGCGCTCGGCTAGCCTACCAATCATGTCCGTACAGCCTTCGCGCGACGAGGCCTGGACCCTCCTGACGGAGTGGGTCGAATCGGAGTCGCTGCGGCGCCACTGCCTGGCCG